>NZ_JBZUJV010000006.1:0-383524 GCF_058559815.1 Nocardioides sp. WJ219 | reverse complement strand
GGTGGAGTCGGTCATGCGGGGGTTCCTTCCATCACCAGGTCCAGGACCCGGGACTCATCGATATGGGCAGCGGCAGCTTCGTGCACGACACGACCTTCACGGACCACCAGCACCCGGTCCGCCAACCCGAGCACCTCCTCGACCTCACTGGAGACCACGACCACCGCGACCCCCGAATCAGCCAGGTTCCGCACCAGCTTGTAGATCTCCGCCCGAGCGCCGACATCCACGCCCCGGGTCGGCTCGTCCAACAACAACACCCGGCACCCACGCAGCAACCACCGCGCCAGCACCACCTTCTGCTGGTTACCACCCGACATCGTCCGCACGTGCCGAGAGATGTTGCGCGGACGCACATCAAGAGAATCGACCAGCTCACGCGCCTTGGCCTTCTCCCGCCCACGCTGGATGAACCCAGCCCGCTGGAAACGCCCCATCGAGGACACACTGATGTTCGCGTACACCGCCTGGTCCAACAACAAACCCTGCGACTTGCGCTCCTCCGGAGCCAGACCCACCCCCGCACGCACCGCCACGTCCACCGCACCACGACGCAACCGCTTGCCATCAACGACCACCGTGCCCGACGTCGCCCGCCGCGCACCGTAGATCGTCTCCAAGATCTCCGTACGACCCGACCCCACCAAACCAGCCAGACCCACGATCTCCCCAGCACGGACCGTCAGGTCCACCCCCGAGAACACCCCCGCCAACGCCAAGTCATCAACCTGCAACACCACATCCCGCTCAACAGCGGTAGCAGCAGCGGCGTCCTTGTCACGCTGCGGGAACACGTACTCGATCGAACGACCCGTCATCAGCTTGATCAGCTCCGAGGTCGCCGTCGTCTTCGCCGGCAACCCCGTCGCCACCGTCTTGCCATCCTTCAACACCGTGATCCGGTCCCCGATCTGCCGGATCTCCTCCAACCGGTGAGAGATGTAGACCACCGCCACCCCCTGCGCAGTCAACCCACGCACCACCCGGAACAGGTTCTCCACCTCACCGTGGTCCAACACCGCCGACGGCTCGTCCAAGATCAACAGATCCACCTCGTGCGAGAGCGCCCGCGCCATCGAGACCACCTGCTGCCCCGCCGGGGACAACTCACCCACCAACCGCGTCGGCTTGATCTCACCATGACCCAACCGGGCCAGGATCTCCTCCGCACGCCTGTTCGTCGCACCCCGACGGGAGAACCCACCCGCCGACATCTCATGACCCAAGAAGATGTTCTCCGCCACCGTCAGACCATCCACCAGATCCAGCTCCTGGTAGATCGTCGCGATCCCCGCATCGATCGCCGCCTGCGGATGCGTGAACCGCACCGCCTTGCCCTTCCACGTGATCGCACCCTCATCCGGCACATACGACGCCGAAAGGATCTTGATCATCGTCGACTTACCCGCACCGTTCTGACCCAACAGACAATGCACCTCACCACGACGCACATCCAGGTCCACCCCACCCAACGCACGCACCGAGGAGAACTCCTTCACGATGCCCGTCATCTGGAGCAGCTCACCACCCGACGTGGCGTCGTCCTGGGTGGGGTGCGCCTCGGGGGTGCTCATGCGGTCTCTCCTGACACGGCGGTACGCCGTGGGACGCGGGTGGGGTCGGCGAAGACGGACTCGAGGGACGCGGTGGCGCCGCCGCGCACGGCGGCGCTGAAGCCCAGCGTCGACAGCTCGACGCGGGTGCCGCCCGAGTCGGGCGCCAGCACCCCGCCGTGCAGCTCGCGCTCGATGGCGGGTCGCATGTGGTGGCCAACCGCGGCGTAGTAGCCGGTCAGCACGACGGTGGCCGGGTTGAGGGCGTTGCTGAGGATCGCCGCACCGACGCCCACCCAGGCTCCGACCTCCTCGAGCGCGTCCAGGGTCCGTGCGTCGCCGAGGCCCGCGCGGCGGTTGATCTCGGCCAGCCGCTCGTCGAGGGCCATGCTGGGGTTGCGGATCGGGTCGTCGGGGTCGGCGGCCCGCTCGAGCAGGGCGCGCAGCCCGCTCACGGTCTCCCAGCACCCCTGGCGCCCGCACCCGCACCGGCGGCCGCGGGGCTCGACGATCATGTGGCCGAACTCGCCGGCGTAGCCGTGGCTCCCGCGCAGCAGCCGGCCGCCGGCGACGATGCCGCCACCGACGCCGATCTCACCGTGGATGACGAGGATGTCCTGTCGGTGGGGGTCGCCCGGCGTGGCCTCGGCCGCGGCGGCGAGGTTGCCCTCGTTGTCGACGACGACCGGGTACGACGCCCCGAGGTCGCGGCGCAGGATCGACCCGACGGGCACGTCGTACCAACCGAGGTTGGGGCCGTGGGTGAGCAGGTCGCGGGTGCGGTCGTAGAGACCGGCGACGCCGACGGTGAGCCCGACGGTCAGGACGTCACGACGCTCGAGGCACTGCACCGTCTCGCGCACCAGGTCGACCAGGTGCGCCAGGACGGTGCCGGCGTCGAGGGAGCGGGCGTCGAGGGCGAGCTTGCGCTCCTCGACGACCTCGCCGCGCAGGTCGAGCGCCATGGTCGAGACGTGGTTGACGTTGATCTCGGCCCCGATGCCGCACACGCCCCGGCCGTCGAGCTCGACCGTGGTGCTGGGCCGGCCGACGGCGCGCTGCACCTGCTGGCCGTCGCTGACCAGGCCGCGCTCGATCAGCTCGGCGACCAGCGTCGAGACGGTCGACCGGGTCACGCCGAGGTCGGAGGCGAGCCCGGCGCGCGAGCGCGGACCGTGGTCGCGCAGGAAGCGGAGGGCGAGCCCGAGGTTGGAGCGCCGCAGGTCGAGGTTGGCGAGGCTGTGGTCGTGCGGGGCCTGGTCGAAGGTCGACACGGGTCACTCCTCTCGGGCTCAGCGGCGTGCAGGAACGCCTGGTCGGTCGCCGGGGCGGCGACGACCGGTCCGAGACACACCCGGCTCCCGGCTGAGCCGGTCGGCGAGGGTGTGAGTGTCGTCACGCTTTGTTGGGGCGTCGCCCAAACTAAGTCCGCCGCGAGCGCGGTGCAAGCCCTCTCGGTCAGCGGGTCGAATCGACTTTGTCCATTGCGACGAATGCACCCGCAGTTATGACCAGATCAGTCGGAAGATCGGCTGGCGCTCCACGCCGCCACGGCGTCGGACCCGGTGCCGACCAGGACGGCGCGCTCGCCCAGCTCGCTGAGCACGATGTCGAGGGTCTCGGCCGAGTGGACCGGTGCGAGCCGGTAGACGGCGGCGCGCACGTCGCCGAGGAGGTGCGCGCCGAGCGCCGCCACCGGTCCCCCGAGGACGACGCAGCGCGGGTTGGCGTGCGCCACCAGACCCGCGACCACCTGGCCGAGCCGCTGTCCGGCGTCGCGCACCAGCTGGACGACCGCGGGGTCGCCGGCCTCGGCGGCGGCGACGACGTCGGCGAGGTCGAGCGCCTCGGCCTCGTCGAGCACGGCCGCGAGGCCGGTGGAGCGCCCGCGCCGGGCCAGGTCGGTGGCCTGGGTCACCAGGGCGACCGCGCTCGCGTAGGAGTCGAGGCACCCGGTGCGCCCGCAGGCGCAGGCCGGGCCGAACTCCTCCACGCGCAGGTGCCCGACCTCCCCCGCCCGACCGGTCGCGCCCTCGCCGAGGTGTCCACCCGTGATCGTGGCGGTGGTGACGCCGTTGCCCAGCCGTACGGCGACCAGGTCGGCCACGTCCCGGGCGGCACCGGAGTGGCGCTCCCCCAGGGCCATCGCCCGGACGGCGGGCAGCGTGGTGTGCACGGTGCCGGGGTGCTCCTCGGTGAGCCCCCGGGTCAGCTCGGCGACCAGGTCGGAGTCGACGTCGACCGCGGCCACGCCGATCGCCGAGGGCGTGCGCCCGTCGAGCACCTGGCGCACGGCGGCCAGGACGCGCTCGGCGACGGTGGCGTCGCCGTCGTGCTCGTGGCGCTCGATGCTCACCCCCGAGGCGATCGTCAGGTGGCCGCCCAGGACGGCGACCCGCACCCGGCGGTCACCGAGCGACACGGCCACGAACACCCGGTCGGCGGTGTAGCGGAGGGTGACCGAGCGCCGGCCGCCGGAGCTCGGTGCGAGGGCGCCGTCCTCGACGACGCCCGCCGCGGCCAGTCCGCGCACGGTGGCGGAGAGCGTGGTCCGCGACACCCCCAGCGCCTCGGCGAGCTGGGACTTGGTCAGCGGACCCGCGTCGCGCAGCATCCTGAGCACCGCGGTGTCGAGTCCCTGCATCACACCCGCCAACGTCTCACACGGCCGGAGCCGGGGGGCCGGGCTTGCCGCCGTCGGCGTAGGACCGCACGACGGAGACGGTGAGCGGGAAGTCGATGGCGAGGTCGCGGAACAGCAGGTTCCCGGCGGTGGTGGCGGCCTCGACCACCTGCGCCGCCGCGGCGTCGGCGAGCGCGGCGGGGACGTGCACGACGACCTCGTCGTGGAGGAAGAGGACCAGGTGGGGCCGGTCGGCGAGGTCGCCCTCGCCGAGGCGCCACAGCCGGTGGCGCAGGTCGGCGATCCAGCACAGCGCCCACTCCGCGCCCGTGCCCTGGACGACGAAGTTGCGGGTGAAGCGGCCGATCGCGCGCCGACGCCGGTCGAGGCTGTCGAGGTCGACCACCGGGCCCTCCGGCTCGGGGTCCCACGCCTGGCCCAGGTGGGGTGATCCGCGGCCCAGGAGCGTGCGCACCACCTGGCCCCGCTCCCCCGCCCGGGCCGCCTCCTCCACCAGCCCGAAGGCGTCGGGGTAGCGCCGCGCCAGGCCGGCCAGCATCCGTCCGCTCTCGCCGCTGGTGGCGCCGTACATCGCCCCGAGCAGCCCCAGCTTGGCGTCGTTGCGGGTCGCGACGGCGCCGTCGTCGACCATCCCCTGGTAGAGGTCGGCGCCGCGCGCCGACCGGGCGAGCGCGCGGTCGCCGCTCATGCCGGCCAGCACCCGCGGCTCGAGCTGCGCGACGTCGGCGACGACGAGGACCCACCCGTCGTCGGCCACGACCGCGGGCCGGACCTGCACCGGGATCGACAGCGCCCCGCCCCCGTGCGAGGACCACCGGCCGGTCGCCGACCCGGCCGGCTGGTACGTCGGCCGGAACCGCCCGTCGCGCACCCACTGGTCGATCCAGGCCCACCCGTTGGTCGTGAACAGGTGCGCCAGCTGGCGGTAGCGCAGCAGCGGCGCGATGGCCGGGTGGTCGAGCGCGCGCAGCGCCGAGGCGCGGGTGCTGTCGACCTGCAGCCCGGCCCGACGGAGAGCGGCGAGCAGCTCGGGCTGGGAGTCGGGGTTGAGGCCCGGCGCGTCGAGCGCCTCGCGCACGTCGGCCACCAGGGCCTCGAGCCGCTGCGGCCGCGCTCCCCGGGGCGGTCGCGGCCCGAGCGCCTCGGCGAGCAACCGCTCGTGGACGCCGGTGCGCCACGGCACCCCGGCAGCGGTCATCTCGGCAGCGACGAGCGCGCCCGAGGACTCCGCGGCGAGCAGCAGCGCGAGCCGACCGGCCTCGGCCGAGGCGGCGACGGTGGCGAGCTGCCGCGCGTCCTCCAGGTCGGCGCGCAGGTGCTCGGTGGTCTCGTCGAGGGAGAACAGCGCGGGCGCCGCCGGCACCCCGGTCGGGGCGGCGGCCGGGCCGAGCAGGTCCCAGCGCTCGCGCTCCTCGCCGTCCAGCAGCCCCTGGTCGGCCGCGGGCGCGCCGCGCAGCAGGTGGTGGCCGAGGCGCAGGTCGTGGCACCGCCCGACCCGCACCCCGGCCGCCAGCAGCGGTGGGTACCAGCGCGCCGTGTCGTCCCACACCCAGCGCGGCGCGTCGACCTCGCGCGCGGCGACGTAGGCCGCCAGGTCGGCCTGGTCCAGCTCGCGTCGCGCCTCACCCTCGACGACCAGCACGCGGTCGCCGGCCAGGCGCGACAGCGAGATGCGGGACACCCCGACACCCTGGCAGGCGTCGCGGACACCGCGGGCGCTGGTCGATCAGGTGCGGGGCGCCACGGTGCGCCGGTCGTCGGGCAGCCGCCGGGTCAGGCCGGCGCGGTCGAGGTGGTCGAGCAGCGGCAGCACCACCCGGCGCGAGCTGGCCAGGCGCACCCGTGCCTCGCTGACCGTGAACGGCTGCGGCAGCCCGCCCAGCCACTCCACCGCGCGCCGGTCGGCGCCGGCGAGCAGCACCACGCCGTCGGCCAGCCGGAGCAGGCGGCCGGCGCGGGCGGCGGCGGCCACCCGGCGTACGTCGAGACCGAGCTCGGCGAGCCGGCCCGCGGTCGGTGCGGCGAAGGGGGCGTCGGCCAGGTCGGCCTCGAGCGTGGCGACCGCACGCTCGAGGTCGGGCGGCAGCGGTGGTGCCGACGGGGTGGCGAGCACCCGCCCGCCCTCGACGCGCAGCGGCGGGCGGACCACGGCGGCCGCCACCCCGGGCCCGGGCAGGGCGAGCTGCTCGGCCAGCGCGGTGAGCGGGACGCCGGGGTCGAGCGGCTGCCGCCGGTCGTGCTCGGCCACCAGCCGGGCGGCCTCGGCGGCGGCCCGCTCGGCGCGGGCCCCGCTGACCAGCCACGGCCCGGCCGCCACGACCCCCTCCGGCACCGGCGACGTCGGTACGCCGATCAGCGCGAGCGCAGGGAGGGCGACGACCTGGCGCCGCTCGACCTCCGAGGCCAGGTCGGGGGTGCCGGTCAGCGGCGCCAGCGTCGCGGCGCGCTCGGCCGCGGCGCCCCGGCGGCGCAGCCCGGGCGGCGCCGGGTCGAGCACCACGAGCCCCCACACCCGGCGGCTGCCGGCGTCGCGCAGCAGCGCGCGGTCGCCGACCCGCAGCGGCAGCGCCCGGGGCAGCGACAGCCGGACCAGGTCGCCGCCGAGCGGGCGGCTGCGCACCGGCACGGCGGCGGCACCGATGTGCAGGTGCGGCTGGGCCGGCAGGTCGGCGGCGTCGCCGGCCACCCGCACGTCGACGGTGTCGGTGAGGCGCCAGCGGTCGGGGGTGACCAGCACGCTCCCCCGCTCCAGCACGTCGAGGTCGTCGCCGGTGAGGTTGAGCGCGACGCGGGCGACGCCGGTGGCGGCCTCGACCGGCTCGCCCAGCGACTGCACCCCACGCACCCGCACCGGTACGCCGCCGCCCTCGGCCGGGCCGAGCAGCAGCGCGTCGCCGCGGGCGACCCGGCCGGCCGGCAGCGTGCCGGTGACGACCGTGCCGGCACCGCGCACCGTGAACCGCCGGTCGACCCAGAGACGCACGTCGGCGGCCGGGTCCGGTGCCGGCAGCTGCCGGACCATCGCCGCGAGGCCGGCGCGCAGCTCGTCGAGACCGGCACCGGTGTGGCCCGAGACCGGCACGACCGGAGCGCCGCGCAGCGACGTGCGCGCGACCTCGCTGGTCACCCGGGCGACCGCGGCGCCGGGGTCGGCGAGGTCGGAGCGGGTCACGGCGACGACGCCGTGCCGCACCCCGAAGGCGTCGAGCGCGGCCAGGTGCTCGGCCGCCTGGGGCATCCAGGGGTCGTCGGCCGCGACGACGAACAGCACCGCCGGCACCGGGCCCACCCCGGCGAGCATGGTGGCCAGGAACTTCTCGTGCCCGGGCACGTCGACGAAGGCGACCTCGCCGGCGTCCCCGATCGTCGTCCAGGTGTAGCCGAGCTCGATCGACAGGCCGCGCCGTTGCTCCTCGGCCAGCCGGTCGGACCGCATGCCGGTCAGCGCGTCGACGAGGGTCGACTTGCCGTGGTCGACGTGCCCGGCCGTGGCGACGACGTGCACGTCAGTCGGCCGCGGCGGCGGCACGGCGTACGGCGGCGACCAGGGCGTCGTCGTCGGCCGGCGGGACGGTCGCGAGGTCGAGCAGCAGCCGCCCTCGCTCGACGTGCCCGACCACCGGCAGCTCGGGGTCGAGCCGCAACGGCGTCGCGAGCGCTGCCGGCAGGGCGACCGCGGCGCTCGGCAGCGACACCCCCGGCGCCCCGCCGCCGCCGACCGCGGCCGTGGACGCGACCGCGGTGCCGTCGACCTGCGCCGCGACGTGCTCGGCGCGGGCCATCAGGGCCTCGGGGGTGGTGGCGAGCGCGAGCGCGACCGGGGTCGGGGGCCCGGTGAGGGTGGCCTCGAGCGCGGCCAGGGTGAGCTTGTCGACCCGCAGGGCGCGGGCGAACGGGTGGCGCCGCAGCCTCTCGACCAGCTCGGCGGTGCCGAGCAGCAGCCCGCACTGCGGCCCGCCGAGCAGCTTGTCGCCCGACGCGGTCACCAGGTCGGCGCCCTGGGCGAGGGCGGTCGAGGCCGCGGGCTCGTCGGGGAGCCGCGGGTGCGGCGTGAGCAGCCCCGACCCGATGTCGACGACCACCGGCACCGGCAGCGCGGCCAGCTCGCGCACGCCGACCGCGCTGGTGAAGCCGGTGACCTGAAAGTTGGACGGGTGCACCTTGAGCACGAACGCCGTCCGGTCGCTGATCGCGGCCTCGTAGTCGGCGAGCCGCACCCGGTTGGTGGTGCCGACCTCGCGCAGCCGGGCACCCACCGACTCCAGCAGCTCGGGGATCCGGAACCCGTCGCCGATCTCGACCATCTCGCCGCGGGCGATCACCACCTCGCGGCCGGCGGCCAGGGCGCAGGTGACCAGCGCCAGGGCGGCCGCACCGTTGTTGACCACGTGGACGCCGCCGGCCGCGGGCACCGCGTCGGCGAGCGCGGCCAGCACCGAGCGGCCGCGGCGGCCCCGGCGTCCGGTCGCGAGGTCGAGCTCGACGTCGGTGGCCCCCGCCGCGACGGTCAGCGCCTCGACCGCAGCGCCCGAGAGCGGCGCGCGACCGAGGTTGGTGTGCACGACCACGCCGGTGGCGTTGACGACCCGCCGCAGCGCGGTGGCGGTGGCCGGCAGGGCGCCGAGCGCCGTCGCCGCCACGTCGTCCGGTGCGACCTCGCCGGACCGGCAGCGAGCGAGCGCGTCGACGACGGCCTGCTTGACCAGGGCGGGGCCGAGCCGGTCGGCGGCGGCGCACAGCCGCGGGTCGGCCAGCACGGCGTCGGTGCGCGGGGTGGCCCGGCGAGGATCCTGCACGCGAGTCCTCCGAGCTCGAGCCGGCCACGGTCGACGTTGGCGGAGGCGGACGGGAATCGAACCCGCCTGACCGAGGTACTCGGCCACAACGGTTTTGAGGACCGTGCCCGTCACCAGACGAGGAACGCCTCCCCGCAACGTCCCCGCCACTGTAGAGGTCGCTCGTAGGGTCGGCTCATGACCGCCACCCCCACCGTCCGCCTCACCCAGTACGCCGCCGGCGGCGGGTGCGCCTGCAAGGTGCCGCCCGGCGAGCTCGAGCGGGTGCTCGCCGGGCTCCCGGGTGGCCGCGCGAGCGGTGGCGGCGACGGCGACGGCGACCTCATCGTCGGGCTCGAGCACGGCGACGACGGGGCAGCGGTGAGGATCGCGGGCGGACAGGCCCTGATCGCCACCGCCGACTTCTTCACCCCGGTCGTCGACGACCCCTACGACTGGGGCCGGATCGCCGCGGCCAACGCCCTGTCCGACGTCTACGCGATGGGCGGCGAGCCCGTGCTGGCGGTCAACCTGCTGGCCTGGCCCCGCGACCGCATCCCCTTCGAGCTGGCCGCCGAGGTGCTGCGCGGTGGCGCCGACGTCTGCGTCGAGGCCGGCTGCCACCTCGCCGGCGGGCACAGCATCGACGACCCCGAGCCGAAGTACGGCCTGGCCGTGAGCGGGCTCGGCGACCCCGACCGGCTGCTGCGCAACGACGCCGCCCGGCCGGGCATCCCGCTGACGCTGACCAAGCCGCTGGGCCTCGGCGTGCTCAACAACCGGCACAAGGCCACCGGCGAGCGCTTCGAGGAGGCGATCGCGACCATGACCCGACTCAACCGCGACGCCTCCCGGGCGGCCCTGGCCGCGGGCCACACCGCCGCCACCGACGTCACCGGCTTCGGATTGCTCGGCCACCTCTACAAGATGGCCCGGGCCAGCGGGGTGACCGCGGTGGTGCACAGCGCCGCCGTGCCCTACCTCGACGGCACCCGGTCGTCGTACGACGAGGGCTTCGTGCCCGGCGGCAGCCGGCGCAACCTCGACTGGGTGCGCCCGCACCTGGCCTCCGACGTCGGCGAGGACGAGCTGGTGCTGCTCGCCGACGCCCAGACCTCGGGCGGGCTCCTGGTCGCCGGCGAGCTGCCCGGCCACCCCGTCGTGGGCGAGCTGGTCGAGGCCGGCGAATTCCCGGTGGTCGTGCGCGCATGAGTCCGGGGGGTGGGGGTACCGGCCCGCGACCAGGAGGTGCACCGATGGCGAGGACGTTCCTGTCATGGCCCGTGCTGCGACAGCTGCGCGGGGGTGACGTGCTCGGCCGCGGCACCGCCGCCCGGTCCCGCGGCACCGAGGAGATGACCTCACGCAACACGACCGCCGACCGGGTGGCCAAGAGCGTGTGCCCCTACTGCGCCGTCGGCTGCGCCCAGGACGTCTACGTCAAGGACGAGAAGGTCGTCCAGATCGAGGGCAACCCCGACAGCCCCGTCAACCGCGGCCGGCTCTGCCCCAAGGGCGCCGCCAGCAAGAACCTGGTCACCAGCTCGCTGCGGCAGACGAAGATCAAGTACCGCGCTCCCTACGCCACCGAGTGGACCGACCTCGAGCTCGACACGGCGATGGAGATGATTGCCGACCGCGTCGTCAAGGCGCGCAACGACGGGTGGCAGGACCTCGACGAGAAGGACCGCAGGGTCCGCCGCACGATGGGCATCGCGAGCCTCGGAGGGGCGACCCTCGACAACGAGGAGAACTACCTGATCAAGAAGCTCTTCACCGCGATGGGCGCCATCCAGATCGAGAACCAGGCGCGTATTTGACACTCCGCCACGGTCCCCGGTCTGGGGACCTCGTTCGGGCGCGGCGGCGCCACCGGGTTCCTCCAGGACCTGGCCAACGCTGACTGCATCATCATCCAGGGCTCCAACATGGCCGAGGCCCACCCGGTGGGCTTCCAGTGGGTGGTCGAGGCCAAGGCGCGGGGGGCCAAGGTCATCCACGTCGACCCCCGGTTCACGCGCACCAGCGCGCTGGCCGACACGTTCGTGCCGCTGCGCGTCGGCAGCGACATCGCGTTCCTCGGCGGGATCATCAACCACGTCCTGACCCACGAGCTCGACTTCCGCGACTACGTCGTGGCCTACACCAACGCCGCGACCATCGTGAGCGAGGACTTCCGCGACACCGAGGACCTCGAGGGCCTGTTCTCCGGGTTCGACCCCGAGACCCGCACCTACGACCCGACGTCGTGGCAGTACGCCGGCCAGGAGGACGAGGCCGAGGACCAGAACCAGGCCATGCAGCGCGAGACCGCCAGCGGGATGCAGCACGAGACCCACGGCACCCAGGTCGACGGCGACCCCGAGCGCGACGAGACGCTGCAGCACCCCCGCTGCGTCTACCAGGTCCTCAAGCGCCACTACGCCCGTTACACCCCCGAGATGGTCGCCCGCACCTGCGGCGTCTCGGAGGAGGCGTTCCTCGAGGTCTGCCGGGCCTGGACCGAGAACTCCGGTCGCGACCGCACCACCGCGCTGGTCTACAGCGTGGGCTGGACCCAGCACAGCGTCGGCGTCCAGTACATCCGCACCGGCGCCATCCTCCAGCTGCTGCTCGGCAACATGGGCCGCCCCGGCGGGGGCATCATGGCGCTGCGCGGGCACGCCAGCATCCAGGGCTCGACCGACATCCCGACCCTGTTCAACCTGCTGCCGGGCTACCTGCCGATGCCGAACGCCGAGGAGCACCAGAGCCTCGAGCAGTGGGTCGACGCCGTCCGCCAGCCCGGCGCGAAGGGCTTCTGGTCCAAGGCACCGGCGTACGCCGTGAGCCTGCTCAAGGCCTACTGGGGCGACGCCGCGACGCCCGAGAACGACTTCTGCTTCGACTACGTCCCCAAGATCACCGGCGACCACGGCACCTACCGCACCGTGCTCGACATGATCGACGGCAAGGTCAAGGGCTACTTCCTGCTCGGGCAGAACCCCGCCGTCGGCTCCGCCCACGGGCGCGCCCAGCGCCTCGGCATGGCCAACCTCGACTGGGTGGTCGTGCGCGACCTGTTCGAGATCGAGAGCGCGACGTTCTGGAAGGACTCGCCGGAGGTCGCCACCGGCGAGATCGTGCCCGAGGAGTGCCGCACCGAGGTGTTCCTGATGCCCGCGGCCTCCCACGTGGAGAAGGAGGGCACCTTCACCCAGACCCAGCGGATGCTGCAGTGGCGCGACAAGGCCGTCGAGTCGCCCGGCGACTGCCGCTCGGAGCTGTGGTTCTTCTACCACCTCGGCCGGATGGTCCGGGAGCGCCTGGCCGGCTCCACCGACGAGCGCGACCGGCCGGTGCTCGACCTCGCGTGGGACTACCCCACGCACGGCGACCGCGACGAGCCCAGCGCCGAGGCCGTGCTGATGGAGATCAACGGCTACGAGGTCGAGACCCGACGCCCGCTGTCGATCTTCACCGAGATGAAGGACGACGGCTCCACCGTCGGCGGCTGCTGGATCTACACCGGCGTGTTCAAGGACGGCGTCAACCAGGCGGCGCGCCGTACGCCGGGCCGCGACCAGTCCTGGGTGGCGCCCGAGTGGGGCTGGGCCTGGCCGGCCAACCGCCGCACGCTCTACAACCGCGCCTCCGCCGACCCCGAGGGCCGGCCGTGGAGCGAGCGCAAGGCCTACGTGTGGTGGGACCCCGAGCTCGGCGAGGCCGGCGAGTGGACCGGCCACGACGTGCCCGACTTCGAGAGGACCAAGCCCCCGTCCTACCGCCCCGGACCCGACGACGACGGCGTGGCCGGCATCGCCGGCGACGACCCGTTCATCATGCAGGGCGACGGGAAGGGCGCGCTCTACGTGCCCAAGGGCCTCCTCGACGGCCCGCTGCCGTCGCACTACGAGCCCGTCGAGTCGCCGTTCTCCAACCCGGTCTACGCCCAGCAGGGCAACCCGACGCGCAAGGAGTACACGCGGCACGAGAACCGGATGAACCCCAGCCCGCCCGAGGAGCACGGCGAGGTCTTCCCGTTCGTGTTCACCACCAGCCGGCTCACCGAGCACCACACCGCCGGCGGCATGAGCCGCTTCGTGCACCGGCTCGCCGAGCTCCAGCCGGAGATGTTCGTGGAGGTCTCCCCCGAGCTGGCGGCCATCCGCGGGCTCGACAACGGCGGCTGGGCCACCATCGTCACGGCACGCTCGGCCATCGAGGCCCGGGTGCTGGTCACCGAGCGGCTGTCACCGCTGCGGGTCGACGACCGGGTCGTGCACCAGGTCTGGCTGCCCTACCACTGGGGGCAGGGCGCCGGCATCGTCAGCGGCGACGCCGCCAACGACCTGTTCGGCATCGCGCTCGACCCCAACGTGCTGATCCAGGAGACCAAGGCCGGCACCTGCGACGTGCAGCCCGGCCGCCGGCCCACCGGCCCCGGGCTCACCGCCTACGTCGAGGGCTACCAGCGTCGCGCGGGCGTCTACGACGACCACCTGCGACCCATCGTGACCGCCGGCCCCGGCCGGTTCACCGACGACGCCGGCGACGAGACGCCGTCGCCCGACGAGTCGACCGACACCACCCCGTCCAGCGACCCGTCCGGAGGAGACCGATGATCGGCGGAGAGAACAGCCTCTGGGGTCCCCTCGACCCGGCCCGCAACGCCGGGTACGGCGACGACCACCCGAGCCGCAAGGGCTTCTTCACCGACACCAGCATCTGCATCGGCTGCAAGGCCTGCGAGGTCGCCTGCAAGGAGTGGAACGACGTCCCGGCCGACCACTTCGACATGACGGCCACCTCCTACGACAACAGCCACTCCCTCAACGCCAACCAGTGGCGCCACGTCGCGTTCATCGAGCAGCCCAAGCGGCTCGGCGCCCAGGATCCCGGCCTGCGCCCGGTGCAGCCCGCGCCACCGGCGCCGCAGGGCGCCGACCTCGGCATGCCCACGATGGGCCCGCCGGTGAACAGCGCCGAGCAGGAGGAGAAGCCCGACTTCCGGTGGCTGATGTCCTCCGACGTGTGCAAGCACTGCACCCACGCAGCCTGCCTCGACGTCTGCCCCACCGGCTCGCTGTTCCGCAGCGAGTTCGGCACCGTGGTCGTCCAGGACGACATCTGCAACGGCTGCGGCTACTGCGTGCCGGCCTGTCCCTACGGCGTGATCGAGCGCCGCAAGAGCCCCGAGGGTCACAAGAACGTCGGCATCGCCCAGAAGTGCACGCTCTGCTACGACCGCCTCGACGCCGGGCAGTCCCCGGCGTGCTCCCAGGCGTGCCCCACGCAGTCGATCCAGTTCGGCGACGTCGACGAGCTGCGCGAGCGCGCCGACCGCCGGGTGGCGCAGCTGCACGACGCCGGCATCATGGACGCCAAGCTGTACGGAAACGACCCGAACGACGGCGTCGGGGGTACCGGGGCCTTCTTCCTCCTCCTCGACGAGCCCGAGGTCTACGGCTTCCCGCCCGACCCCGTCGTCACGACCAGGGACCTGCCGCAGATGTTCCACCGGGCCAGCGCCGCCGCCGCCACCTTGCTGGTCGGCGCCGCCCTCGCGTTCGTCGGGCGACGCCGATGAGTCCTGACGTCCCCGACGTCCCCCAGGACGCCGACCAGGAGCGGCAGACGACCGCGGTCATCGGCTCCCAGGGTGGACGGCGCCGTCAGGGGCGGAAGGGGGGCCGCAAGGGCGGTCGCGGCGACCGGTCGATGGTGCCCGACGCCGAGTTCACCTCCTACTACGGCCGGCCGATCGTCAAGCCGTCGCCGTGGGAGGCCGACATCCCGGCCTACCTGTTCGCCGGCGGGCTCGCGGCCGGCTCGTCGTTGCTCGCCGCGGGGGCCGACCTGACCGGACGCCCTGCCCTGCGGCGTACCGGACGGCTCGGCGCGATCGCCGCCCTGACCTTCTCGATGGGCGCCCTGGTGCACGACCTCGGCAAGCCGTCGCGGTTCCTCAACATGCTGCGCGTGGCCAAGCTGACCTCGCCGATGTCGGTCGGCACCTGGATCCTCTCGATCTACGGGCCGTTCGCCGCCGGCGCCGCCGCCACCGAGCTGGTCGCGATGCTGCCGGAGGACCGCCGCGTCGGGCCGCTGCGCCTGGCGCGCCACGTCGACCGGCCGGCCGGGCTGCTCGCCGCGCTGTTCGCGCCGCCGGTGGCCGCCTACACGGCCGTGCTGCTCTCCGACACCGCGACGCCGTCGTGGCACGAGGCCTACCGCGAGCTGCCGTTCGTCTTCGTCGGTTCGGCGGCCGCGGCCTCGGCCGGCCTCGGGCTCCTGGGCGCGCCGGTCGCCGAGAACGGCCCCGCCCGCCGGCTGGCGGTCGGGGGCGCGGTCCTCGAGCTGGTCGCCGAGCAGGTCATGGAGCGGTCGATGGGGATCACCGCCGAGCCGCTCCACGAGGGCCAGGCCGGCCGCCTGATGCGCGCGTCCAAGGCGCTCACCGCCGCCGGCGCCGTCGGCGCACTGGTCGGCGGGCGGAGCCGCGCGCTCGCCGGGCTGTCCGGGCTCGCGCTGCTCGCGGGCTCGGCCTGCACCCGCTTCGGCGTCTTCGAGGCCGGCCAGGCCTCTGCCAAGGACCCCAAGTACGTCGTCGTCCCCCAGCGCGAGCGGCTCGAGCGCGAGGGTCCGGTCCGCTACCAGCCAGGGAGCCCCTCATGACCAACCGCTGGCTGCTCGTCGTCGCGGCGCTGCTGCTGCAGTTCTCGATCGGCGCCGTCTACGCCTGGAGCGTGTTCGCCAGCGCCTTCCAGGACGCGCCAGCCTGGGAGCTGTCCAAGGTGCAGGCCTCGCTGCCGTTCACCGTCACCATCGCGATGATCTTCATCGGTACCTACGTCGGCGGCCGCGTCCAGGACAAGAAGGGCCCCCGCGTCGTCGCCCTGGTCGGCGGCGTCATCTACGCCCTCGGCATCATCCTGGCGTCGTTCGCGCGCGACGGGGACCAGCTGTGGCTGGTGATCCTCGGCTACGGCGTGATCAGCGGCTTCGGTCTCGGCGTCGCCTACATCGTGCCGATCGCGATGCTGCAGAAGTGGTTCCCCGACAAGCCCGGCCTGATCACCGGCCTCGCCGTGGGCGGCTTCGGCTTCGGCGCCGTGGCGACCTCGCCGGTGGCCCAGTGGCTGATCGGCCGCAACGAGGACCAGCCGGCGACGGCGTTCCTCCCGCTCGGCATCGCCTACCTGGTGATGTCGCTGGCGGGCGCGTCGCTGTTCCGCAACCCGCCCGCCGACTACGTCGTCCCGGGCCACGAGGGCGAGCGCGACGCGACCGCCGGCGCCGCCAGCCACGACTACACCCAGGGCGAGGCGCTGCGCACCCCGCAGTGGTACCTCCTCACCGCGATCCTCGCCCTCAACGTCACCGCCGGCATCGCGCTGATCTCGGTGGCCAAGGACAGCGCCTCCGACATCGCCGGGTTCAGCGCGGGCGGCGCGGCCACCGTGGTCGGCGCGCTGGCGATCTTCAACGGCGCCGGTCGCATCGTGTGGGCGGCGGCGTCCGACCACATCGGCCGGATGAGGGCGTTCGCCGGGATGCTGACCCTGTCGGGGATCTCGTTGCTGCTGATCCCGCACGCCGACAGCACCGTGCTGTTCTTCGTGCTCGCCGCGATCATCTACCTCTGCTACGGCGGCGCCTTCGGCACGATGCCGGCCACCGCAGGCGACTTCTTCGGCGTCCGCAACGCCGGCGCTATCTACGGGCTGATGCTGGTCGGCTGGAGCCTCGGCGGCGTCCTGGGCCCGATCATCGCCTCGGTGCTGATCGGCGACGACGAGGACTACGTCACGGCGTACTCGACCATCGGCGTGATCGCCCTGGCGGCGGTGGCCCTCACGTTCCTCACCAAGGTGCCCCGCGGCCGCCGCGAGCGCGCCGAGGCCACCGCCTGAGCACCTCTCAGGCGGCGGTCGGGGAGGCCCGGGTCCGGGACAGCTCGAGACAGTCGCGGAACGCCCGCGCCACGTAGGCCGGCACCTTCAGCCCGTCGGCCTCGGCGCCGAGCAGCTCGGCCTCGGTGCGGGCGACCGTCGTGGAGAAGTCGTCGCTGGCGTCGGGCGTGCTGATGCCCAGCGCGACCATCATGTCGCCGACGTCGGCCTTGCGCCGGTCGTCGGTGGCGGCGACCGGCGCGAACGACACCGCCCGCAGCCGGCGCACCAGCCACCGCTGCCACCCCGCCAGCTGGTCCCAGAGCGCGCGCGCCGACATCTGGTAAAACGCGTAGTGGCCGGGCTCCTGGCGCCGGATGGGGACCACGATGGTCTCGACGACGGCGGTCTCGCCGAGGTCGGTCAGGCCCTCCTCGAGCCGGCGGTAGGCCAGCAGCGCCGACCGCTCGGTGGTCATCCCGGTGAGGTAGTAGAGCATCCGGACGACGTCGTGCAGCGCCGGCAGGTGCGCCAGGGCACCGGCGGTGCGGACCTTGGACGACAGGGTGTCCAGGTCGGTCTGGGCCGGCGGGAGACCGAGCCGCACCTGCAGCTCGTCCAGCGCCAGGCCGTGGCGCGCCTCCTGCGGCTGCCACACCTCGCGGTAGAAGTACTCGTCGACTGTGGGCGCGTGCGGCAGCAGCACTCCCAGCTCGAGCACGTTGCGCTCGACCTCGAGCTCGGCGCGCGCCATGTAGTCGAGCACGGGGGCGAAGCGGGCGACCACCGTGTCGCGGTCGCGGACGGTGAAGTCGCAGGTCGCGAGGTCGATCGGGGGATGGTCGGCCGCGAGGCGCGCGACGTGGTCGGCGAGCCGTCCCTCGGCGGTGGCCCGGGCGGGCCGGGGGCCCGCGAGAACGTTGGTCTGCATGCAGGGTGTTCGCGGCGGACGCCCCCGCGGATGTCACTGGTCTGGTCCGCCGGTCAGCGGACCTCCTGCATCCCCCACGGCGCGCCGTGCTCGGTGAGCAGGTCCAGGAAGGGCCGGGCCGGGAACGCCTCCGGGCCGAGCACGCCGGTGCCGGACCAGGCGCCGGAGGCCAGCAGCTCGAGCGCGACGACGGGGTTGACCGCCGTCTGCCACACCACGCACTGGTGGCCGTACTCGCGCATCGACCACTCGTTGTCGACCACCTGGTAGAGGTAGGTCGAGCGCGGCCGGCCGTCCTTGCCGGTGCCCGTGACCCACAGCCCGGCGCAGGTCTTGCCGGTCATCCGGGGCCCGATCGTCGCCGGGTCGGGCAGCACCGCCGCCACCACGTCGCGGGGGCTCACCTCGACTCCTTTCACGCGGACCTTCTCCGTGCGGTCGAGGCCGAGCGCATGGAGCACCTGGAGGATGTTGATCAGCTCGCTCCCGAGGCCGTACTTGAACGTCGCCCGCCGGCAGTCGATCCACCGCGGCATCAGGAGCACCTCCTCGTGCTCCACGTTGACGCACTCCACCGGTCCGATGCCCTCGGGAAAGTCGAAGACCTCCGGCTCGCTGAAGGGTGCGGTGGTGTGCCACGCGCCCTGCCCCGAGTCGTCCACAGTCCAGATGACCGGCGGGTTGAGGCACTCCTCGATCGTGGTCCACATCGAGAACGACGGTGCGAAGACCTCGTTGCCGTCGTCGTCGGTGACGACGAGGTTGGCGCCGTCGCGGGTGCCGAGCTCGTCGATCTCGGAGAACAGCTCGTCGGCGGCGTGCCGGGCGAAGACGTCGGAGAGCCCTGGCTCGACGCCGATCCCCACCAGGGCGAGCCGGCCGGCGTCCTCCCACGCCGACGCCCGGGCGAGCTGCTCGTCGCCCAGCTTGACCCCGCACTGCTCGTACGGCGCCTCGGGGTGCGGCCGCGACAGCGACATCGCCATGTCGAGGTAGTCCGCCCCGGCGGCGAGAGCGCCCTCGAAGACCGGCATGTCGAACACGGGGTCGACGGCGTTCATGACGTGGGTGATGCGGTGCTCTCGACACAGAGCGGTGATCTCGGACTGGTCGGACGCGTCGACCTGGGCGGCGACGAAGCGGTCGTCGACCGCGGCGGCCCGATCGGCCCGGGCGCGGTCGTGGTCGGCGACCACGACCGTCTCGTAGAAGTCACGCCGGGCCGCGATGGCGGTGAACGCACCGCCGACGCCGCCGGCCCCGACCAGCAGGATCCGCACGCCTACCCCCCCGTGTAGGACATCACGTGCTTGATGCGCGTGTAGTCCTCCAGTCCGTACATCGACAGGTCCTTGCCGTAGCCCGAGTGCTTGAAGCCGCCGTGCGGCATCTCGGAGACGAACGGGATGTGGGTGTTGATCCACACGACGCCGAAGTCGAGCCGCCCCGAGACCCGCATCGCGGTGCCGTGGTCGCGGGTCCACACCGACGACGACAGCCCGTAGCGCACGTCGTTGGCCAGCCGCAGCGCCTCGGCCTCGTCGCCGAACTCCTGCACCGTGATCACCGGCCCGAAGATCTCGTCCTGCACCTGCTCGTCGGCCTGGCGCAGGCCCGAGACCACGGTGGGCTCGTAGAAGTAGCCCACGTCACCGACCCGGGCACCGCCGGTCTGCAGCGTCGCGTGGTCGGGGAGCCGGTCGACCATCCCGGCCACCCGGGCGAGCTGGTCGGCGTTGTTGAGGGCGCCGTAGAACGCGTCCTCGTCGCTCGGGGGGCCGGTGTGCAGGCCGCGCACGGCCTCGGTGAGGGCGGCGGTCAGCTCGGCGGCCACGCCGGCCTGGGCGAGCACGCGGGTGGCGGCGGTGCAGTCCTGCCCGGCGTTGAACAGCCCGGCCTCGGCGATCGTCGTGGCCGCCTTCTCGACGTCGGCGTCGTCGAAGACCACCACGGGCGCCTTGCCGCCGAGCTCGAGGTGCACGCGCTTGACGTCGGCGGCGGCGGCACCGGCCACCTCCATCCCCGCCCGCACCGATCCGGTGATCGACACCATCTGCGGTGTGCGGTGGTCGACCAGCAGGCGGCCGGTGCTGCGGTCGCCGCAGATCACGTTCAGCACCCCCGGCGGCAGGAACTCCTGGCAGATCTCGGCGAGCAGCGTCGAGCTGGCCGGGGTGGTGTCGCTCGGCTTGAGGACCACGGTGTTGCCCGCGGCCAGCGCCGGCGCGATCTTCCAGATCATCATCATCAGCGGGTAGTTCCACGGCGTCACCTGACCGACGACGCCGACGGGCTCGCGCCGCACGAACGACGTGTGGTCGGCGAGGTACTCCCCCGCCGACCGGCCCTCCAGGACCCGCGCCGCCCCGGCGAAGAACCGGAAGTGGTCCGAGCTCGGCGGCAGCTCCTCCGACGCGGTCAGCCCGAGGGGCTTGCCCGTGTCCTTGCTCTCGACCGCCACGATCTCCTCGGCGCGGGCGTCGATGGCGTCGGCGATGCGCAGCAGCGCCCGGGCCCGTTCCTGGGGCGTGGTCCCGCCCCACGTCTCGAAGGCGCTCGCGGCGGCGGCGTAGGCACGGTCGACGTCCTCGGGGCCCGAGCGGGGCGCGGTGGCGTACACCTCGCCGGTGCTCGGGTCGATGATCTCGTCGTGCTCGCCGGACGCCGCGGCGACCAGCTCGCCACCGATGACGTTGGAGAAGGTCTGGTCGGTCATGGCCGGAGCCTAGTCAGGGCCGGCGGCCGCGGGCAACGGATTCCGTAGCCGAACCGGGCTCTGCTCAACGGATCCGCTTGCTACCCGCCCGCACCGCCGTCATGATGGACGCATGAGCTCGGACCACGACGACCTGCAGCGCGCGGCCAAGGACCACCTGTGGATGCACTTCACGCGCCACTCGACCTACGACCACGCCGACGTGCCGGTGATCGTCCGCGGCGAGGGCGCCTACCTCTACGACTCCCGGGGCAAGCGCTACCTCGACGCGCTCTCGGGGCTGTTCGTCTCCCAGCTCGGGCACGGCCGCACGGAGCTCGCCGAGGCGGCCGCGGCGCAGGCCCGGGAGCTGGCGTTCATGCCGCTGTGGTCCTACGCCCACCCCACCGCGATCCGGCTGGCCGAGCGGCTCGCCGACCGCGCCCCCGGCGACCTCAACCGGGTGTTCTTCACCAGCGGCGGCAGCGAGGCCGTCGAGACGGCCTGGAAGCTGGCCAAGAACTACTTCAAGCTCACCGGCAAGCCGATGAAGCACAAGGTGATCAGCAGGGCCATCGCCTACCACGGCACCACCCAGGGCGCCCTGTCGATCACCGGCCTCCCGGCGCTCAAGCAGCAGTTCGAGCCCCTGGTGCCGTCGACGTTCCGGGTGCCCAACACCAACTCCTACCGCGCCCCTGCGGGCACGGCCGGCGCCGACGGCACCGACCTCGAGGCCTTCGGCCGCTGGGCGGCCGACCAGATCGGGGTCGCCATCGAGAACGAGGGCCCCGACACGGTCGCGGCGGTGTTCCTCGAGCCGGTGCAGAACGCCGGCGGCTGCTTCCCGCCCCCGCCCGGCTACTTCCAGCGGGTGCGCGAGATCTGCGACCAGCACGACGTGCTGCTGGTCTCCGACGAGGTGATCTGCGCGTTCGGCCGGCTCGGCTACCTCTTCGGGGCCGAGCGCTACGGCTACCAGCCCGACATCATCACCTGCGCCAAGGGCCTCACCTCGGGCTACGCCCCGCTGGGCGCGATGATCGCCACCGACCGCCTGATGGAGCCGTTCCTGCGGGGCCACGAGTCGTTCGCCCACGGCTACACCTTCGGCGGTCACCCGGTCTCCACGGCGGTCGCGATGGCCAACCTCGACATCTTCGAGCGCGAGGGCGTCCTCGAGCACGTGCGCGACCACGAGGGCCGGTTCCGGGCGACGCTCGAGCAGCTCAACGACCTGCCGATCGTCGGCGACGTCCGCGGCGACGGCTACTTCTTCGGCATCGAGCTGGTCAAGGACAAGGCGGCCAAGACGTCGTTCGACGGGGCCGAGGCCGAGAAGCTGCTGCGCGGCTTCCTGTCCAAGGCGCTCTACGACGAGGGGCTCTACTGCCGCGCCGACGACCGGGGCGACCCGGTCATCCAGCTCGCCCCGCCGCTGATCTGCGACCAGTCGCACTTCGACGAGATCGAGCAGACGCTGCGCGCGGTCCTCGACAAGGCCCACTCGATGCTCTGACGCCCGGCGGCTCAGGAGTCGAAGCCGAGGCCGGCGGCGTCGAGCGCGCGCAGCCAGAGGTTGCGGTGCCCACCGGAGCGGTCGGCGCGGGCCAGGGACCAGCGCGTCATTTGGATGCCGACGTAGCGGGCCGGCTCCGGCGGGAACGGCAGCGGGCGCCGGCGCACCATCTCCAACGTGGTCCGCTCGGTGGGGCGCCCGGCCAGCAGGTCGAGCGCCACGTCGGCCCCGAAGCGGGTCGCGGCCAACCCGAGGCCCGTGTAGCCCGCGGCGTACGCCGTCCGCCCGCCGTGGGCGGTGCCGTAGAACGCCACGAACCGGGTGCAGGTGTCGATGACCCCGCCCCAGCGGTGGGTGAACCGCAGTCCCTCCAGCTGGGGGAAGGTCGCGAAGAAGTGCTCGGCCAGCAGGCGGTGGGTGCGGTCGCGCTGCTCGAGCCCACGGCCGGTGCGCGAGCCGTAGTGGTAGATCGCGTCGTACCCGCCCCACAGGATGCGGCCGTCGCGGGTGAGCCGGTAGTAGTGGAACTGGTGGGCGCTGTCGCCCACCCCCTCCCGGCCCGCCCACCCGATCGACGCGCGTTGCGCGGCGCTCAACGGCTCGGTCATCAGCACGTGGTCGTAGACCGGCACCGTCATCAGGCGCAGCCGGCGCAGCAGCGGCGGGAAGGCGTTGGTCGCGAGCACCGCTCGCGAGGCCCGGACCGTGCCGCCGTGGGTGGTGGCCACCACGGCCGACCGGTCGCGCGCGAGCCCGGTGACCGGCGAGCCCTCGTGGATCCGGACACCGAGGTCGAGGCAGGCGCGGCGCAGGCCCCAGGCCAGCCGGGCTGGCTCGACAAGCGCCGTGCCGTCGGGGACGGCGAGGCCCCCGACGTACGTCGGGGAGTCGAGCCGGGCACGCACCGCGTCGGCGTCGAGCAGCTCGACCCGGTGGCCGGCGCGCTCCATCACGCCGGCCAGGTCGCGCAGCTCGGCGAGCTGGTGCGGGGCCGTGGCGACGGCGACCTCGCCGGTCTCCTCCCAGTGGCAGTCGATGTCGTGGCGCCGGACCGTGGCGGCGATGTCGCGGAGGTTGGCCGCGCCCAGCTCGTCGAGCCGGGCGAGCTCGTCGGGCCACCGCTCGAGCCCGTTGGCGAACCCGTGGGTCAGGCTGGCCGAGGCGAAGCCGCCGTTGCGGCCGCTCGCCTCGAAGCCGCACCGGCCGGCCTCGAGCACCACCACCGAGCGGCGCGGGTCGCGCTCGACGGCGCGCAGGGCGGTCCACAGGCCGGCGTACCCCCCGCCCACCACCACGAGGTCGGCCTCGGCGCGGCCGGTCAGGGGCGCGAGCGGTTCGGGTCGGTCGGGGTCGCCGAGCCAGAAGACGGCGGGCTCGGCGTCGCGCAGCGACGCCGTCGCGCTCATGCGTCCGCGGACCGGCGGCCGAGCCGACCGAGCTGCCCGGAGGCGACGATCGCCAGCGCCACCAGGAACATGATCGTGCCGATCACGTTGATCTGCGGGGGGATGCCGCGCTGCGCCGCCCCCCACACGAACATCGGGAAGGTCACCTCCTGGCCGGCGTTGAGGTTGGTGATGATGAAGTCGTCGAACGACAGCGAGAAGCTCAGCAGGGCCGCGGCGAGGATGCCCGGGAAGACCAGCGGGAAGGTGATCCGCCAGAAGGTCTGCCACTCGTTGGCGTAGAGGTCCATGGCCGCCTGCTCCAGCCGCGGGTCGAGACCGGCGAGCCGCGCCTTGACCGTCACCACGACGAAGGACAGGCAGAACAGCACGTGGGCCACGAAGATGGTCCAGAAGCCGAGCACCCCGGCCGAGCCGCTGCTGACGAAGAGCGCGAGCAGCGACGAGCCGAGCACGATCTCCGGCGTCGCCATCGGCAGGAAGATGAACAGGCTGGCCGCGCCGCGGCCGCGGAACCGGTGCCGCGCCATGGCGAAGGCCATCAGCGTGCCGAGCAGCGTCGCGACCACGGTGGCCGTCAGGCCGACCCGCAGGCTCAGGCCCAGCGACGAGCACATCTGGTAGGGCTCGCAGACGTTGCGCCAGTTGTCGAGGGTGAACCCGTCAAAGGTGTAGCTGTTGCGGCTGGCGGGGTCGTTGAACGACATCAGCACGACGACGGCGACCGGCACGCACAGGTAGACCAGCACCAGCAACCCCAGGACGAGCACGAGGTGGTCGCCCACCCAGCGTCCGGGCCGGCCGGTCACAGGAGCTCCTCGGTGCCGGCGCGGCGTACGTAGATCAGGACGAGCACCACGATGGCCGCCATCAGCGTGATCGACAGCGACGCCGCCGTGGGGTAGTCGCCAGCGGCGAAGAGGTCCTGGACCTCGTTGCCGACCATCCGGGTGCGCGGGTTGCCGAGCAGCTCGCTGTTGATGTAGTCGCCCGAGGCCGGGATGAAGGTGAGCAGCGTCCCGGCGACCAGGCCCGGCATCGCCAGCGGCAGCGTCACGTGCCGGAACACCGAGACCGGAGAGGCGTAGAGGTCGGCGCCGGCCTCGAGGAGCCGGGGGTCGAGCTTCTCCAGCGAGGCGTAGAGCGGCAGCACCATGAACGGCAGGAAGTTGTAGGTCAGGCCGGTCACCACCGCGAACGGCGTGTCGAGCAGGTAGCCGTCGGGGCCCAGCACGTGCAGCGTGCGCAGCAGCGAGACGAGGGCCTCGTTGTCGCCCAGGAGGTACTGCCACGACAGCGTGCGCACCAGGAAGCTGGTGAAGAACGGCGCCACCACCGCCACCAGCATCAGGTTCTTCCAGCGGCCGGCCTTGAAGGCGATGGCGTAGGCGAGCGGGAAGCCGAGCACGACGCAGGCCACCGTGGCGATCAGGGCGTAGACGAAGGACCGCACGACCTGGGGGGAGTAGTCGGAGATCGCCTGGGTGTAGTTCTGCCAGTGCCCGGTCATCGAGTAGCCGGTGGCGAGCGACCCTGACGGGTCGTAGAGGCTCGTGCCGACCAGCGTCACCGTCGGGACGACGAAGAACAGCACGAGCCACAGCGCGCCCGGCAGCATCAGCAGGTAGCCGAGGGGCCCGCGCCGCCGCGGGTCCTCGGCGTCGGCGGCGCTCACGCGCCGACCACGTCGACGCCGGCCGTCGCGTCCTGGGAGGCGTCGAGGAGGAACGTGTGGTCGGCGCGCCAGTGCAGGTCGACCGGGTCCTCGCGGCGGAACCGCTCGCGGCTGCCGGTGTTCTGCTCGAAGACGGTCAGCTCCTGGCCCCACGGCATCCGCACCAGGTACTGCGTGCTGACCCCGATGAAGCTGACGTCGCTCACCACGCCCTTGCGCAGGCAGTTGGTGTCGTCGTCGTCCTCCTCCTCACCGGCGGCGCTGATGTGCACCTTCTCGGGCCGGACGCCGACCCAGACCCGCCCCTCGGTCACCCGCGCCCGCTCGGCCCCCGCGAGGAGCCGCGCGCCCTCGACGTCGAGCTCGAGGACCGTGCCGTCGTGGCGCAGCACCTTGCCGGCGACCAGGTTGGACTGACCGAGGAAGTTGGCCACGAACGTGGTGGCCGGCGCCTCGTAGAGGTCCTCGGGCGCACCGAGCTGCTCGATGCGGCCGCCGTTCATCACCGCCACGGTGTCGGCCATCGTCATGGCCTCCTCCTGGTCGTGGGTGACGTGGACGAAGGTCAGGCCCACCTCGACCTGGATCCGCTTGAGCTCGATCTGCATCTGTCGGCGCAGCTTGAGGTCGAGCGCGCCGAGCGGCTCGTCGAGCAGCAGCACCCGCGGCTCGTTGATCAGGGCCCGGGCCAGGGCGACGCGCTGCTGCTGGCCACCGGAGAGCTGCCCGGGGCGGCGGCGTCCCATGTCGCCGAGCTCGACGAGCTCGAGCATCCGCGCCACCTCGGCGTCGACCTTGCGCCGGCCGCGGCGCCGCAGCCCGAAGGCGACGTTCTGCTCGATCGTGAGGTGGGGGAACAGCGCGTAGCTCTGGAAGACGGTGTTGACCGGGCGGCGGTAGGGCTTGAGCCGGGTGATGTCCTGCTCGCCCAGCCCGATCGTGCCGGACGTCGGTTCCTCGAGCCCCGCGACCATCCGCAACGTCGTCGTCTTGCCGCAGCCCGACGGGCCGAGCAGCGCGAAGAACGAGCCCTCGGGGACCGAGAGGTCGAGGTCGTCGACCGCGGTGAAGGAGCCGAAGGTCTTGGTGACCGAGGTGAGGGTCAGGTCGTCGCTCATCGTCCCTAGGCGCCGATGACTCGAGCGAAGTCCTTGTCGTACTGCTGACGCGTCGCGTCCTCGACCCCCATGAAGTTGTAGGCGTTGGCCAGGAACTCGTCGTCGGGGAAGATCAGCGGGTTGTCCACCAGCGAGGGGTCGATCTTCTCCATCGCCTCGCGGGCGCCCTCGACGGGGCAGATGTAGTTGACCCAGGCGGCCAGGGTGGCGGCGACCTCGGGCTCGTAGTAGTGGTCCATCAGCTTCTCGGCGTTCGCCTTGTGCTCGGCACGGTTGGGGACGAGCATGTTGTCGGACCAGATGCCCAGGCCCTCCTCGGGGACCACCCACTTGATGTCGGGGTTGTCGGCCTGCATGGCGATCACGTCGCCCGACCACGCCTCGCAGGCGACGAGGTTGCCGGCGTTGAGGTCGCGGATGTAGTTGTTGCCGGTGAACTTGCGCACGTGGCCGGACGACACGTAGTCCTCCAGCCGGCCGATGGCGGCGTCCCACTCCCCGGAGTCGAAGTCGGCCGGGTCGGCGCCCTCGAGCAGCAGCATGAAGAGCATGGTGTCGTTGAGCTCGGAGAGCAGGCTGATCTTGCCCTTGAGGTCAGGGCGGGTCATCAGCTCCTCGAACGAGCCGATCTCGTCGGTGTACTTGGCGTTGTAGGCGATCCCGGTGAGGCCGGTCTGCCACGGCACGCTGTGGGCGCGGTCCTCGTCCCACGTCGGCGAGCGCAGGTCGGTCTTGAGGTTGGCCTCGACGTTGGGGATGTTGGCCTTGTCGAGCTCCTGGATCCACCCGAAGGCAATCATCCGCGCGGCCATCCAGTCGGTGAGCGTGATGATGTCGCGCCCGGTGGGCTCACAGGCGCCGAGCTGGTCCTTGACCTTGCCGAAGAACTCGTTGTTGTCGTTGACCTCGGCGTTGTAGGTGACGGTGATGCCCGACTGCTCCTCGAACGCCGCGAGGGTCGGCATCGCCTTGCCCTCGACGTCGATGTACTCCGGCCAGTTGGCGAAGTTGAGGGTCGGGTCGTCGGCGGACCGGTCCGTGCTGCGGCAGCTCTCCTCGGTCTGCGTCTGGGCGTCGGTGCCGCACGCGGAGAGCAGCCCCCCGGCACCGACCGCCGCTGCCGCGAGCCCGGTGCCCCGGACGAACCCCCGGCGGCTGAGCCGGAGCAGGTCCTGCAAACGATCGGGATCCACCGACATCGACGTACCTCCTGCGAGACGGTCTGTGGCGTTGGATAGTTCCAGAGCCGGGCCCCGAGAACAAGGAAACCGTTGACCCGAAACGAGAACGCAACGAAATCCATGCTTCTGATTGGCGTCCGCCGACGGGACTGCAAGGATCCGGTGCCATGACCAGGAAGCCAGACCGCGCGGTCACGCCCCTCGACGACGTCGCCAAGGCGATCATCGAGCAGCTGCAGCAGGACGGCCGGCGCTCCTACGCCGCTATCGGCAAGGTGGTCGGCCTCTCCGAGGCGGCCGTGCGCCAGCGGGTGCAGCGCCTGGTCGAGAGCGGGGTGATGCAGGTCGTCGCGGTGACCGACCCGCTCCAGCTCGGCTTCGCCCGGCAGGCGATGATCGGCGTCACCGCCTCCGGGCCCCTCATCGAGGTCGGCGACGCCCTCGCCGAGCTCGACGAGGTCGACTACGTCGTGGTGACCGCCGGCCGCTACGACCTGCTCGTCGAGGTCGTCTGCGAGAGCGACGAGCACCTGCTCGACCTGATCTCGGCCAAGATCCGCTCGATCGAGGGCGTGGAGGCGACCGAGACGTTCATGTACCTGTCCCTGCGCAAGCAGACGTACTCGTGGGGGGTGCGCTGAGCCGATCGCCAACGGGACTGGCGTTGCCGCAAGAGTGAGTGTACGGTCACTCACATGCCCGCCGCCCGCATCCTGTCCACCGCCGAGGCCCGCCGGGAGGCCGTGGTGGCCAGCGCGGTGACGACGTTCGCCCGCGGCGGTTTCGGCGCCACCCCGATCGCCGACGTCGCGGCCCACGCGGCCATCTCCCCGGCGTACGTCTCGAAGCTGTTCACCAGCAAGACCCACCTCTTCGTCGCGGCCCTCGACGAGTGCTACGCCCGGATCGTCGACGCCCTCGAGGAGGGCGCGGCCTCCGTCGCGCCCGACTCCGCACCCACCGAGGTGCTGGACGCGATGGGTGCGGCGTACGCCGCCCTGGTCGCCGACCGCGACCTGCTGATGCTGCAGGTGCACGCCCAGGCTGCCACGGCCGACCCCGAGATCGCCGCCGCCGTGCGCCGCGGCATCGCCCGGGTCACCGAGCTCGCCTCCCGGCGCTCGCGCGCGGACGGACCCGCCGTCCAGCGGTTCGTCGCGTTCGGGCAGCTGTGCCACCTGCTCACCACGATCGACGCCTTCGATGTCGACGCCGCCTGGGCGGCCACCCTGACCGCCGGCATCCGGCACTCCGACCCCGTCCCGACCTCGGGGAGGAGCACCTGACCCCACCCGCACGCACCGACCCCGGGCCCGCACCCCTGCGGGCCCTTCTTTTTCGACACACGAGTGAGTGATCAGTCACTCACTAGGGAGCACCTCATGTCCGTCCACCCGAACCTCCACGTCGTCCTCGGGGCCGGCCCCGCCGGGACCGCGATCGCCGGCGAGCTGGCGGCGCGCGGCCTCGCCGTACGACAGGTCGCCCGCGGGCCGATCGAGGCGGCCGACCCGGCAGTCGAGACCGTCCAGGCCGACCTGTCGACGCCCGACGCCGCCATCGCCGCCACCGCCGGCGCCGCGGTGATCTACCACGCCGTCAACGTCGCCTACCACCTGCAGGTCCCGGTGCTGCCGGGCATCGCCGAGGCGATCCTGTCGGCCGCCCGCACCCACGGCGCCCGCCTGGTCGTCCTCGACACCCTCTACCCCTACGGCGAGGCCGACGGCGACGCCCTCACCGAGCGCACCCCGTGGGCGGCCACGACCCGCAAGGGCCTGCTCCGCGCCGAGCTCGACCGGCGGTACCTCGACGCCCACCGGCGGGGGGAGGTCCGGGTGTCCCTCGGCCGCTCTGCCGACTTCTTCGGACCCGGGGTGATCAGCTCCACCCTCGGCGGCGCGTTCTTCCCCGGGGCCCTGACCGGCGGCCCGGCGCTGGGCCTGGGCAACCTCACCCTGCCGCACAGCTACACCTACATCGGCGACGTCGCCCGCGGCCTCGTCACCCTCGGCACCGACGAGCGGGGCGACGGCCGCGTCTGGCACCTGCCCACCAACCCGGCCCTCCCCACCACGGCCGTCCACGCCCTGGTCGAGGAGCTCACCGGTCGACCCCTGGTCGTGGAGGTGATGGACGAGCCGGTCGCGCACGGTCCGTTCGACGAGCAGTTCATGGCGGAGTACGCCGAGATGTTCTACCAGCACCGGATCCCGCAGAACCTGGTCTCGACCGACTTCGAGACCACCTTCGGCGTCGTCCCGACGCCGCTGCGCGAGGCCCTCGCGGCCACCATCGCCTGGTACGCCGCCGCGCTGTCCCAGGGCGGTGCGCGATGAGCGCCCGGCAGATCGCCGCCGTCGCCATGCTGGCGCTGGCGGCCGAGGTCGTCGTTGGCTTCACCGTCCTCCAGGGGACCCCCAACCCCGGCATGGCGGCCGTCGCCGTGCTCCCCCTCCTCGCCGCCTGGGCGACCTGGCGCGAACGGCGGTGGGCGCCGGTCGTCGTCGTGGTCGCCGTCGCGGCCGTCGTCGCACTGCGCACGACCACCCTCTCCTTCGACCTGGTCCGGCCCGGGGACCTGGCCCCGTTCGCGCTCGCGGTCGCCATGCTCGCCACGATCGGAGCCGGCCTGGCGGCGAGCCTCGTGGGTGGTCGCGACGTACGCCGCTCGTGGCTGGCGGTCCCGGTCGGCCTGGTGGCCGGCGCGGCGCTGGGTCTCGGACTCGTGCTGGCCCTCCCCCAGCACGACGACACCGACGGTCTGAGCGACCAGGAGGTGGCCGCACTGCCCACCATCGACATGGTCGACTTCAAGTTCGAGCCCGGCCAGCTGCGGGTGGCCGAGGGGCAGCCGGTCGCCTTCCGGTTCACCAACGACACCGACGACACGCACAGCTTCGCCATCGACGCCTTCGACCTCGACGTGCAGGTGCCGAGCGGACGCACCCGCGTGGTCGTGATCGACGCCGGGCCCGGCACCTACCCGTTCCACTGCTCCGTCGGCAGCCACGAGGAGGACGGCATGAAGGGCCAGCTGGTCGTCGCCGGCGGCGAGCGCGGCGAGGACGGTCATGCCCACCACTGAGCCCAGGGTCCGCCTCGGGCGCCGCGGCGTGCTGCTCGGGCTGGGAGGTACGGCGGTGGCCGCGGTCGCCGCCGTGCCCCTGGTCCGGGCGCTGACCGGGCTCGACCTGCCGACCGACGGTCCGGAGCTGCCCAGCCTGCCCACTCTTCCGCTCACGCGGGGAGCCGACGGCGCCTCTGTCGGCGAGCTCGTCGCCGCCGCCTCCGGCGCCGGTCTGGCCTACAACGGGACCGCACCCGGGCCGCTCGTGCGCCTGCGCGAGGGCCAGCGGGTGCGGCTCGCGTTCCGCAACGACACGGACGTCGACAGCAGCCTGCACCTGCACGGGCTCCCGCTGACCGCGGCCGTCGACCGGCCCCTGACGCACCTCGCACCGGGTGGCTCGGACGTGCGGGAGCTCGTGCTGCCCGCCGGCAGCGCGGGAACGTACTGGTACCACCCGCACGCCCACGGCGACGTCGAGCGACAGCTGCTCGCCGGGCTCGCAGGGGCGGTCGTCGTCGAGGGACCGCTCGACCGGCTCCCGGGACTGCGCGAGGCCGACGACCGACTGGTCATGTTCACCCGGCTCGGCTCCGAGGTGGTCGCCAACGGTGCCGACCAGCCGGTCCTCACCGCCGGCAGCGGCCTGGTGCGGCTGCGGCTGCTCAACGCGACGGCCGGCGACCACCTGCTGCTGGCCGCCGTCCGGGAGGACGGCTCGCGCGAGCGGCTGCACCTGGTCGCCACCGACGGCGGCCTGGTCGAGCGCCCGCAGGAGCTCGACGAGGTCCTGCTGGCGCCCGGCGAGCGCGCCGAGGTGCTGCTCCACACCACGACCGAGGGCGTGATCGGACTCCAGCGGCGGGCGTACTCGGTCTACGGGGAGGGCGGCGAGGCCACCGACGAGCGCACGCTCGTGACCGTGCGCGTCCCGGCCGGCCACGCAGCCGTGCCACTCCCACCGCGCCTGCTCCCGGTCGAGGCGCTCGACGCCACGACCGCGGTCCGGACCCGTCGGGTCGTCCTCGGCGCGACCGAGGACGCCTTCACCATCAACGGTCGGACCTTCGACATGGACCGGGTGGACGCCCGGGCGACGCACGGGACCCTGGAGGTCTGGGAGGTCGTCAACGACCACCCCAGCGACCACCCCTTCCACCTGCACAGCCACCCGGTGCAGGTGCTCGACCGCGACGGCCGGCCCGACCCGTTCCGGGCCTGGCGCGACACCGTCAACGTGCCGGGCGGCTCCACCGTCCGGCTGCTGGTGCGGTTCGGGGTGGGCGGGACCGGACGCACCGTCTACCACTGCCACATCGTCAACCACGAGGACCTCGGGATGATGGGCATCCTCGAGGTCGACCCGGCGTGACCCACCCCTCGACGAGCCCCTTGACCCGCCTGCGAAACAAACTGCACACTGACCGCAAATACATTGCCTGGTCACTTCTCGGGAACCAGGGTCCACCTCGGGCTTCGTTCCGGCCGGCCGGGCCAACCGGAAGGAAGCCCCATGTCCCACCACCGTCCCTGGCGCACGGCACTGCTCGCGGGAGCCCTCGGCGCCGCCCTGCTCACCGGGCCACCCGCCGACGCCGTACCCCCCACCGGCACGCCGGTGCAGGCCCTCGGCGTCCACGACCGCGGTCCGGACCCCACCGACGCCGCCCTGGAGGCCGCACGCGGCCCGTTCGCCGTCTCCCAGGTGAGCATCTCCGACCTGTCCAGCCGCGGGTTCGGGTCGGGGACGATCACCTACCCGACCTCCACGGCCGAGGGGACCTTCGGCGTCGTCGCGGTCGCGCCCGGCTACACCGCCTCGGAGTCGAGCATCTCCTGGCTGGGTCCGCGCCTGGCGTCCTTCGGCTTCGTGGTCGTCACGTTCAACACCCAGTCGCGCTACGACCAGCCCGGCGCCCGGGGCGACCAGCTGCTGGCCGCGCTCGACCACGTGGTCGCCGACTCGCGGGTGCGCTCCCGGATCGACGCCAGCCGCCAGGCCGTGATCGGCCACTCCATGGGCGGCGGCGGCACCCTCGAGGCCGCCGCCGACCGCCGCACGCTCGAGGCCGCGATCCCGCTCACCGGCTGGAACACGGACAAGAGCTGGCCCGAGGTCGAGGCCGCCACCCTGGTGATCGGTGCCGAGAACGACTCGGTGGCCTCGGTGTCGTCGCACTCCATCCCGTTCTACAACTCGCTCACCAACGCCGAGCGGCGCGCCTACCTCGAGCTCGAGGGCGCCAGCCACTTCGCGCCGAACTCCTCCAACACGACCATCGCGAAGTACTCCGTGGCCTGGCTCAAGCGCTACGTCGACGACGACGTGCGCTACGAGCAGTTCCTCTCCCCCGGCCCGCGCCCCTCGGCCCTGGGTCCGGTGTCGGCCTACCGCATCGGCTGACGTCTGGCATCGTGACGCCGAGGCGGCCCGGTCGTGGCGTGGCCCACGACGGGTCGCCTCGGAGTCGTCGAGGCGAGGTGGGGGCGGTGGACGGACGCACGGCCCGGACCGAGCGCACCCGCGCGCTGATCGTCACCTCGTTCGTCCGCCTCGTCCGCGACGGCGCGCTGCGCGTCACCGGCGAGCAGGTGGCGGCGGCGGCCGGGATCTCGCCCCGGACGTTCTGGACCCACTTCCCCGACCTCGAGGCGCTGTACGACGCCGTCGCGCACCTGGTGTGGGAGGACTACCTCGCCACCCACGTCGACGTCTCCCCCGACCTGCCGCTCGCGGAGCGCATCGACCTCTTCTGCGCCCAGCGGGCCGGCGACCACGAGCGGCTGGCCCCGCACGCGGCCGCGGCGGCACTCCGCGAACCGTTCAGTCCCGCCCTGCGCCTGTCCCGCGAGCGGTTCTTCGAGGCGGCCCGCGCCGAGCTGGTCGCCACCTTCCCCGACCAGATGGCCGCCCCGGACGAGGCGGCGACGCTGCGCCGCCACGCCCTCCTCGCCGCGACGACGTACCCGGCCTGGTCGACGCTCCGCCGCGACCTGGGCCTGGACCCCGCCGCAGCCGAGCAGGCGCTGCACCTCGCCGTCCGGACGATCCTGGCCGCGGACGTCCCGGCGCCGTAGCGGGACCCGCGACACCGGCCGGCCTTCCGCGAATACCGATTCGGCCGCTCCCGGCGGGGTCGGCTATCCTCGTGCAGTCCCGCTAGCGGGGCATGCGCCTGTAGCTCAACGGATAGAGCATCTGACTACGGATCAGAAGGTTTGGGGTTCGAATCCCTACAGGCGCGCAGCACCCGAACAGCCCCTGACGCGCGGAGACGCCCGTCAGGGGCTTCGGTCATTCCGACGCAGATCGACACGCCATCCGGCCTGACGGCGCGCCCACGTCAGTCGCCACCTTCCCGGGACGTGGCGCCACGGACCTCTCCGGCGCCGCAAGACCGGGGGGACCGGATCGGTCGAGCTGATTGACAACGGGCCTGTGACGCGGTGGGGTCGGGGGCCATACTTCCCCCGATTCGAGGTGCGGCCGTGGCCGACAGTTCCTCAACCGTTGCTGACGACAGGTCCGACGAGGGCGAGCTCAAGCGCTCCATCACCGGCCGGCAGCTCTTCTTCTACACGCTGGGCGACGTGCTGGGCTCGGGCATCTACGTGCTCATCGGCCTCGTCGCCGCCGCCGTGGGCGGGGCGTTCTGGCTGGCGTTCGGCGCCGGGGTCGCGGTCGCGGCCATCACCGGATCGGCGTACGCCGAGCTGGTGACGAAGTACCCCCAGGCCGCCGGGTCCTCGCTCTACGTCCAGAAGGCGTTCGGCAACAAGGCGCTGACGTTCCTGGTCACCGTGTCGTTCCTCGCGGCCAGCTTCGCGGCCACCGGCTCGCTGGCCGCCGGCTTCTCGTCCTACTTCGGGGAGCTGTGGGACGCGCCGCCCGCGCTGCTCGTCTCGCTGGTCTTCGTCGCCGTCCTGGTGCTCATCAACTACATCGGCATCACCGAGTCGGTGGTCGCGAACATGATCATGACCTTCGTCGAGCTCAGCGGCCTGGTCATCGTGGTCATCATCGCGATCATCTACATCGCCCAGGGCAACGCCGACTTCGGGACGCTCACCGAGATCAGCGTCGCGGGCAACCCGGCGCTGGCCGTCCTGGCCGGCGTGGCGCTCTCCTTCTTCGCCATGACCGGTTTCGAGAACACCGCCAACGTGGCCGAGGAGACCATCGACCCCTACAAGGCCTTCCCGCGCTCGCTCGTCGGGGGCATGGTCGTGGCGGGTGTCGTCTACGTGCTGGTGTCCATGGCCGCGGCCCTCACCGTGCCCACCGACGAGCTCGCCTCCTCCGACACGGCCCTGCTCGAGGTCGTCCGGCAGGGCATCCTGCCGTTCTCCACGGACCTGATGCTGAACATCTTCACCGTCATCGCACTGGTGGCGATCACCAACACGGCGCTGGTCACCATGGTGACCCAGCCGCGCATCCTCTACGGCATGGCTCGCGAGGACGTCGTCCCGGCGGTCTTCGGCAAGATCCACCCGACCCGGCGAAGCCCCTGGGTCGGCCTGCTCTTCGGCGGCCTGGTGGTGGGGGCCCTGCTCGTCGCCGGGACGCTGGTGCTGGAGGCCGGCGGCAACCTCGACCTGGTCGGGCGGCTCGCCACGGTGACGGTCGTCTTCCTCCTCGCGATCTACGCGCTCGTGATCGGGACGTGCCTGAGGCTGCGCGGCCGCGACGAGCACGACCGTGCGTTCCGCGCCAACACCCCCCTGCTCGTCCTGGGGCTGCTGGGCAACCTGGCGATCCTCTACTACGCGGTGTACGACGACCCGAAGTCCCTCCTCTGGTGCGCCGCGCTGCTCGCCATCGGCGGGGTGCTGTACCTCGCGGAGAAGCTCGTCGGCAGCAGGAAGTCCGGATCCGCCGGCACCCCCGGCTCAGCCACCACCTCCGACGGGTCAGGAGACCACTGATGCACGTCATCGTCGCCACCGACGGCTCCAAGCAGTCCCTGGCTGCCGCACGCCACCTGAAGTCCTTCGCCGACCCGGCCGCCATCACCGACGTCACCGTGATGGCCGTCATCCGTCCGCTGGCCGCCGTGGCCTTCGCCGACGAGCTCTCCGCCGGCGACCGGAAGGCGTCCTGGGAGACGCTGTCCTTCCGGGACGCGGCCGAGAACGCCGTCGCGATCATCGCTGCCGAGTTCGAGGGCTGGGGACCCACGGTGCACCGGCGCGTGCGCTCCGGCTCGCCCGCCAACGAGATCATCAAGGCGGCCAAGCAGCACGACGCCGGGTTGGTGGTCGTCGCCGCAGGAGCCCGGGGGATCAGCGAAGGCGTGCTGATCGGCAGCACCGCCCAGCGGGTGCAGCACTACGCCCCGTGCCCCGTCCTCGTCGTACGCCCACGACCCAAGAAGTCGCAGAAGTCGAAGAAGTCCTGAGCCGGTCGGTGGGAGCCTGCGGGAAGCGCGTACCGCGCTGGACCGCGACGAGAGGACCCGACCGTTGAGCCGACCAGGATCTGCCCGTCACCGCGATGCCGAGCTGGCTCGCATGCTCGAGTTCGCGGCGAGGTCCGCGGTGCCAGGCGGCTTCGCCTGGCTCGACGACGCGGGTCGCCCCGTGCCGGAGCAGCACCTGCAGATCTGGATCAACGCCCGGATGACGTACGTGTTCGCGCTGGCGGCCCGGCTGGGCCGGGGGCACGAGGACCTCGCCGAGCACGGCGTCCGGGCGCTCGAGGACTCCTTCTCCGACCCGGCCCACGGCGGTTGGTACCACACGGTCGCCTACGACGGGAGCGGGCCGATCGACGACACCAAGAACTGCTACGACCACGCGTTCGTCGTGCTGGCTGCCAGCACGGCCACGACCGCGGGCATCGCCGGCGCCGATGACCTGTTGCGCCGGGCCCTCGCCGTCCACGAACGCCACTTCTGGGACGACGGCGCCGGGGCGTGCCGCGAGAGCTGGACGGCGGACTGGTCGACCGGTGAGGACTACCGCGGGGCCAACAGCAACATGCACACCGTGGAGGCCTACCTCGCCGCAGCGGCCGCCACCGGCGAGGACGTGTGGCGCCGACGTGCGCTGTCCATCCTGACCAAGGTCATCGACGACCGGGCACGGGCGAACGGGTGGCGGGTCGTCGAGCACTTCGACCGGGACTGGAACCCGCTCCTCGAGTACCACCTCGATCGCCCACGCGACCCGTTCCGCCCGTACGGCGCGACCCCCGGGCACGGTCTCGAGTGGGCGCGCCTCGCCGTGCAGGCCGAGGCTGTCCTCCCAGCACCCCCGTCCTGGCTCCTCCCGGCAGCCGAGGCGTTGTTCGCACGGGCGCTCGCCGACACCTCCGACGGCGACGCCCTCGTCTACACGACCGACTGGGCGGGCCGGCCGGTAGTCGAGGAACGCTTCCACTGGGTCCTGTGCGAGGCGATCAGCGCCGCCGACGTCCTCGCCCGCCGGACGGGTGACGCCAGGTACCGCGGGCACGCCGACGCCTGGTGGGCTCTCGCCGACCGGGCGTTCGTCGACCCCCGCGGGTCCTGGCGCCACGAGCTGGCCCCCGACCTGGGTCCGTCCAGCCACACCTGGTCGGGCAAGCCCGACGCCTACCACGTCGTCAACGCGCTCGTGCAGCCCGACCTGCCCCTGGGTGGGCACTGAGCCTGCGTCAATCGGCGTGCGTGAAGACCAGTGTGCCCCTGATGTCCTGCCAGGTGGTGGGCTGGCTCTCGGCGTGCTCGGCTTCCACGACCTCGTAGACGACCTCGTCCGGGTTCCGCCTGATCTGCTTCAGCAGCAGGGAGTCGATCGCGTCGGCGTCGTAGCTCTCGACCCTGGTGCCGGCCGCACAGCCGTTCTCCCGCAGTGGTGTGGTGGTGATCTTGTTGGTGCTCGTGTAGGGCAGCTGCGTGATCAGGCGCAGCTCGGTGTGGTCGGTGCGGGCGAACTTTCCGTAGAAGACGTCGTAGTAGGGGTGCCCAGTCTGACGGATGGCGCCGCCCCCGTGAGAAGTGCCTTGCTCGTTGGTGCGGCAGTCTGCTGAGACGTCCACCTCGGTGCGGGTGCCGTCGTAGGTGTAGGCACTGTCGATGCTCTGGAAGGCGCTCCAGCCCTCCATGTTCTCATCGACCTCGACGTCGAAACCCAGCTGCAGCCGGTCGGACGTGTTCACCTTCGAGCCGCCGTTGACCACCTCGCGGGCTCGGGTGAAGGTGAGCTCGCCGCTCAGCCGGCCCTCCCACGGCGCCTCCAGCACGCTGATCCGCCTCCCGGGCTTGCAGTTGTTGGGTCTGCTGGCGTCCCGCCCGCCCGGGGTGGCGCACGCGAGCACGTAGTACGTGCCTGCCGCTACCGACCTCGGCACACGGATCCGTCCCTTGACGGTGACCTGCCGACCGGGGGGCAGGCCCTGGGCGCGGGTGCGGGGGGACACGGCGACGTCGTTGCCGGCCCGTACGTCGCGGGAGAGCAGGAAGCGCACCTGCGCCGGCGAGGCGGCAGCGCGGCCACGGTTGGCCACACGGGCAGTGGCAGCCAGCGTCTGACCGGCGGTGACCATGCCCGGTGAGGCGACGGCGAGAACAGCCGTGTCCGGCAGCCGAGCCGGTCCGGCCTCGGCAGGCACGACGGCGGCCAGGCTGGCTGTGGTCAGCAAGGCGGCCGAGATCGAGAGGGTGGCGCGTACTCGTGTGCTGTGGGTCATGCAGCAGATGGTGCGCGCGCCGGCTGGGGTCCTGCTGGGCTCGCACTGTGGTGTCCGGTGCTGCCGCGCACCGGCCTGGCGTCGAAGGCCGACATCACCGGACCGGCCGCACGGCTCAGGTGAGGTTGAGCCCACCGTCGAGGACGACGACCTCGCCGGTCACGTAGTCCTGGGTCGCCAGCCAGGCAACCGCGTCCGCCACGTCGGTCGGGGTCGCGGCCCGTTGCATCGGCGCCCGCTCGCGCCACAGCGCCTGGGCCTGCGTCCACGACGCGGTCATCGGGGTGTCGACCAGGCCGGGCGCGACGGCGTTGACGCGGACGTCCGGCCCGAGGGCGGCCGCCAGCAGGCGGGTCACGTGGTTGAGCGCGGCCTTGCTGGCGGCGTACGGGATCGAGGCGCCCTTGGGCCGGACGCCGGCGTGGCTGGTGACGTTGACGATGCAGCCGCCGGACCGAGCGAGGTACGGGGCCGCCACGGTGGCGATGGTCCACGGCGCGACGAGGTTGACCTCCAGGACGCGGCGCCACTCGTCAGCGCCGGCTGCCGCGAGGTCGGCGTGCGGGATGGGCCGGCTGGTGCCGGCGTTGTTGACCAGGACGTCGAGCCGGCCGGCCCCGTCGAGCGCCCGCGCCACCGCCTCGGCGGCCGCGTCGGCATCGGCGAGGTCAGCCTGGACGTAGGCGCCGCCCAGCTCAGCGGCGAGCCGTTCGCCGACTGCCGGGCTCCGGCCGGAGTGCACGATGACGTGCATGCCGCTGGCGGCGAACCTGCGGGCGATGCTCTCGCCGATGCCGGAGGTGCTCCCGGTCACGAGCGCGACGCCTCGGTCCGTCACCGGACCCACTCCTCGGCCAGGACGGCGTAGTGGCAGCCGTCCAGCCACCCCCGCGAGCGGTGCAGCGACTCCTTCACCCCGTGCGCCTCCCGTCGCATGCCGATGCGCTCCATCAGCCGCCACGAGGGCTCGTTGTCGAGGAAGCAGCTCGCGCGGACCCGGTGGACCGCGAGCTGGTCGAAGCAGGCGGTGACGGTCGCGGCGACCGCCTCCGTGGCCAGCCCGCGCCCGCCGTGGGCCGGATCGATGACCCACCCGACCTCGGCGGTGGCGAGCCGACCCTCGTCGGCGACCTCGGCCTGCGCCCAGGCGTCGTGCAGGTGGAGGTAGAGGTCCCCCACCGTCGTCCCTGCGTGCTCGACGACGAGCGTCCGCGCGAGACGCACCGGCTCGAGGAAAGCGGACGCGTAGGCCTCGAAGGTCCTCGTGGCCCGCGGCAGCCACTCGTGGACGTCGGGCAGCCGGCGGTAGGCCCACGTCGTCAGGAGATCGTCGCTGGTCGCCGGTCTGATCGAGAGCCGCGCGGAACGGATCGGCCAGGCCACCCCGCCTCGACGGGTCGGTTCGGTCATCGGGTCACCGGCCCAGGAAGTGGTGCTTGACCGAGGCCAGGAGGGGGTTGGTGCCCGTGTCGGGCAGCCAGCCGTAGTTGATGGTCCACAGGATGGTCCCGCCCGCGCCGGTGCGCTCGACCCAGTCCGCCTTGGCCGCGATGGAGCGCTCGTCTTCATAGGTCAGGAAGCCGGCCGGTTCGCGCGGCGGGAGGCCGCCCTCGACCGGCGGCACGTAGCCGGCCTCGCCGTACTCCTCGTAGGTGCGGTAGGTCGCCTGGGCCTCCTCGTCCCAGTGACCGGTGCCGTGGTCGAGGTAGCCCATGCGTTCCAGCCCGGCGAAGCTCAGGGCGACGTCCTCGGTCTCCCAGATCTCGTTGCCCTCGGTCGGCTGACGCGGCCCGGTGATCCTCGGACCGAAGTAGACGCCGTAGAACCCGATGCCGATCCCGACGCGGGCACGCGGCACGCCCGACGCGACGTAGGCCTGGACGCTCGAGGCGATGTCGACGGGGTGCGTGCCGGCGGCGCCCGAGAGTGCGCCGGAGAACCAGGAGTCCCAGCCGGCGCCGTTGTAGGTGGTCCCCACCCCGTAGGTCATCAGGTTGTACTGGTCCACCGCCCGGGCGATGTCGGCCTGCCAGCTGCTGACACGCCCGTCCTCGAGGTCGTTGATGCTCACGGCGTAGCCGGGGAAGGTGATGAGGACCGGCGTCGTCCGGTAGCGGGCGCGGGTCGCTGCCTCGACGCGCACGTCCTCGATGAAGGCCATCAGACGGCGTTGGGCCTCGGCCCCGCGGACCGGACGGGACGGGTCGGCCTCGCCGCACCCCGGCTCGCCCTGCAGGCAGTTCTCCCAGTCGACGTCGAGGCCGTCGTAGTCGTGGGCCACGAGGTGGTCGACGACTGCGTCGACGAACGCCGCACGCCGCCGGTCCGCCGTCGACAGCATGAACCCGCGGCCGTCGCCCCCGTCGCCGCCCAGCATGAGCAGGGCCTGGGTGCCCGCGGCGTGCGCACGTGCCACGAGGTAGTCCTCGACGCTGCTGCGCCCGTCGGGCGCTCCCCCCGGCTCCTGCGCCGAGACCGCCCCGAGCTCGACGCCGCCCGGACGTCCACCCAACGAGCCCCCGCCCGGCGCGATCCTGCCGAACACGAAGTGCGTCATCGCGTCCATGTCGACCGACTGCGGCGGGTACGACCAGTCCCAGAACCAGCCGGCGTAGTAGCCGGTGACCCACGGCTCGCCGCTGGGACCGGCGCCGACCACGCGGACCGGGTGCCCGGCCGACACCGACGCCCGCGCACCACGCCAGGCACCGGTGACGGCCCGGTACGTCGTGTCGGTGTCGAGTCGAGCGACGAACCCGGCGCTCCCCCGGGCGTCCTGCCGGTCGCGCTGCACCGTCGACCACGACGAGCCGGACCGGCGCTGCAGCACCACCACCCGGCCGGGGCGGGCCGGGAAGAAGGTCGCGCGCAGTCCCACCGGCAGGCCCGGGGACGTCGCCACCGACCCGAGCAGCCGCGCCCGCTGGACCACGGGACGAAGCCGCGTGAGCCTCGACGTCCACCGCGGCAGCGGCGCCCCCCGCCCCTCGGCCGACGCCGGCGCGAGGACCCGGTAGGTGGCGCGGTGCGCGCGGATCGAGAACTCGTACTGGCCCCGCCCGTCGGTCCGCGAGCTCGCCACGGCCCTCCACCCGGCGCCGACCCGCTCCTGCAGCCGGACCGGACGACGGGCTCGCTGCGGGACCGCGCCGTCGACGATCACGACCTCCCCTGCGACCACCGGCGCCGTCGCGCGCACGGAGGTCCTGGCGGTCATCGCCGTCGCCGCTGCCTCGGTGGGCGGCGAGCCGTGCGAGACGGCGGGGACAGACATGGGCGCGACGAGCGCGACGAGCGCGACGAGGGCGGGGAGCGCGGGGACACGGATGCGGCTGGTGGGGAGCGCACGCGGCACGGGCTGCCGGGCTCGGTGCGCGCAGGCGGTTGGTGGCGGTATCGAGCCCATCGGGTTCCTCTCGAGCGGGTCGGCGACCGGGCCAGCGTCGGACCCCTCCCTGTGGTCGCACTGCGATCGCGCTGCACCCTCGTCCAGCGCAGGGCCGAGGGGACGTCGTCGCAGCTGCGCCGCGGCCACGGCGCAGCGAGCAGCGAGCAGCGAGCGGCGGCGGGGACGGAGTCCTGCGTCGTCAGCTCTCGCGGTCTCCGAGGGCCTGCGCCGACGGGGACGCAGCGGCGCCGAGCACGCACTCGTGCTCGTGCTCGAAGGCGCGGTCCAGGCATCCGGCGGCCGCCTCGATCCGCGCCCGCGCCGTGGCGACGGCGTCCTCGTCGCGGGTCGTGGCGAGGCGCCCGAGGACCGTGCCGCACGACGCGACGATCCGCACGACCACGTCGGCCCGGGTCGGCGTCGCCGCTCCATCGGCATCGTGCTGCTGCGCGGCCGGTCCGGGGACGTGGTCCTGCTCCCACTCCAGGTAGAGACGGACGAGGGAGGCGAACAGCTTCCACCGCGTACCGAGGGCCGCCCACGCCTGCCGGTCGGCGACGGGGGTGGCGCCGACCTCGTCGACGAACAGCCGCAGCTCCCGGCGCAGGCCGGCGCGGACGGTGACCAGGACCCTCAGGTCGGCCTCGACCGCAGCTCCACTCATCCCGGTCCCAGGTGCCTCGTCGATCCGGCCCACGGCCCGCCTCCTCGCGTCGGCCCGAGCATGCCCGCGGGACTCCGACCGCGCTGCGGACGGACTGCGACCGCGGGTGACGGCTCGGCCGGCGCGCCTAGAACCCGTGCGCGACCCGGAGCTCGGTGAGCCAGGCCGAGGCCCGGGGCATCCCCCACGTCCGGCACTGCTCGAGCGCCTGGCCGGCGTAGGACGACGCCTGGTCGGCTCGGCCCGACCCCGCCGCGGCCAGCGCGAGGAACGCGTCGACCGGCCCCAGCACGGCGGTGGACCCGGCCGATGCCACGCCACCGGAGTAGGGCAGCAGCCAGTGGTACATCCGCTCGGCCAGTCCGGGTACGTCGAGGCGGAGGGCGATCTCGGCGCTGACGGCAGCCACCACCATGCCCATGTAGGTCTCGTCGGGCTCGGCCGTCGGCATCGAGGCGTAGAGCTGCGCAGCCGCGTCCACCAGGCCGAGACGGTGCAGCGCCATCACGGCGAAGAGCTCGAGCGGCGCCTCGGGGTGCGGCGATCCAGCGGCAGCCGCCTCGACGAACTCGGCCGCCCGCCCCTGCCACATCAGCACCATCATCCGGGACGCCGCGACCGCGGCCGGGAGGTTGGAGTCGCTGACGAGGTCCTGCAGCTCGACCACGCGCTGCAGCGACCGCTCGGCCTCGTCGTCGCGTCCGGCCAGCAACCGCATCGGGAGGCGCAGCAGCTCCAGCGTCATCACGACCGTCGCGAACCCGTTCCGCTCGGCGAGGTCGAGGGACTGGTTCAGGGCGACCTCGGCCTGGACCACCCTCCCGGTCTCGACCAGCGAGATCGCGAGCATCGCTCCGCTCGTGGCCTCGAAGCGGAGGTTGCCGGTCCGTCGGGCCAGGTCGAGGGCCTCGGCCGCCACATCCAGACGCCACCGGGCCGTGGCCGGACGCCACCGCGCGGAGTACGCCTGGTGGAGCGCCAGGCACCGGAGCTCGTCGTCACCGCTCGCGGCCGCGATCGCCAGGGCCTCATCGACGAGCGCGTCCAGCTCCTCGGTCGACGCGATGTAGAAGCTGCCCGTCGCGATCGTCAGCAGGATGCGGCACCGGAGGGCGTCGTCGTCGGGGTCGACGATCTCCAGCGAGCGGCGCAGGGCGTGCACGAGGTCGCCGGAGACCGTGCCGTAGCGCTGGACGTGCCAGATGGAGCCCACCGGGAGGCTCGTCGCGGCCCGCGCGGCGAGCTCGGGCTCGTGCATGCGCTCAGCGACCGCGATCGCCTCGATCACGGCGACCGCCGCACCGTTCCAGTCCGAGGCGAGCCGGCAGGCGCTGGCGCGCCGGTCGAGGAGGTCGAACCGGTCGCGGTCGGTGCTCTCCAGGTCGAGACGCTGCGCCCGCAGCGCCTCGGCGAGCAGCCCCGCGGCCTCCTGGAAGGCGAAGACCGTCTCCGCCCGCGCGGCCGCAGCGGCGGTGGCCCGCCAGGCTCGCCCGGCGTGCTCGGGACCGGCGGCCCGCCAGTGCCGCGCGACCTCGCCGCGGGCCTGCGCGTCGTGGGTCGCCGACTCGAGGGCCGCGGCGAGGCGCGCGTGCCACGCACCGAGGTCGACGGGCCGGATCCCTCCCAGGATCGCGTCGCGGACCAGCGCGTGCGTGAACAGCCAGGTGCCGTCGGGACGCTCGCGCAGGATCCCGGCCGCCCGCGACGGCTCGAGGGCGCTGAGGACGCCGGTAACGCCGCCCGACGCGTCGGCGCCCGCGCGCGCGACGAGCTCGGGCGCGAAGGAGCGGCCCGCCACCGCCGCGACCTGCAGGGCGCGCACGGTGTCTGCGGGGAGCGACTCCAGTCGTCGGCGGACCAGGCCGGCCAGGGACGGCGGCACCCCGTCGTCGCCCGGGCCGGCCGCCCGGAGCAGCTCCGAGACGTAGAGAGGGTTGCCTCCGGACCGCTCGTGGAGCAGCGCCAGGCCGGCAGACGTCACCGGAGCGTCGGCCAGCCGGTCGGCCAGGGTGGAGACCTCCTCGGCGCTGAGTCCGCGCAGGTGCAGCCATCGTGCGCCGGCCCGCGTCAGGCTGGCATCGAGGTCAGTGGTCCTCGCCGCGCCCTCGTCGCCGCGCCGGTTGACCAGCAGCATCAGGGGGACGTCGACCGAGTGCTCGACCAGGTGCCGCAGGACCCGCAGGGTCGTGGGGTCGCACCAATGGGCGTCCTCGACGACCAGCAGGAGTGGCGTGGTGGCGGCCACGGCGTGCACGAAGTCGGACAGGGCGTCGCACAGCGCGAACCGGCCGGCCTCGACGGCGTCGTCGTCGCCGGTCAGTGCCTCGGCGCGAGGGATCGTCGGGACCGCGACGGAGGTCCGCGCTGACAGGTCGGAGAAGGTCTTCGTCAGGGCCCACAACGGAGGTGCTCCGTCGTCGTCCACACCGCGGACGGTCGCGACCTCGCCGAGGCCCTCGTCCCGCACCCACCGGACGAGCTCTGCCGTCAGCCGTGACTTGCCGATCCCCGCCTCGCCCACCACGACGCAGAGCCGGGTGTGGCCGGCGGCGGCCGAGCGCATCGCGTCCTCGAGCACCGCGAGCTCCTGCGCGCGTCCGACCAGCGGCACCGGGTGCGTGCCGGGCGCGGTCGGCTCGCGCGTCGGGAGCGGCCGGGGCACCGGACGACCGTCGGGCGACACCTCCGGGTGGCGCCCCGCCGACGGGCGGGCGCGCCCGGGACGTAGATCCACGGTGCCGAGGACGGAAGGGTCCTGCCGGAGCACGTCCTCCTGCAGCTTCGCGATGGCGGGAGTGGGATCGATGCCCAGCTCCTCACCGAGCGTGGTGCGCAGCCGGCCGAGCACCTCGAGCGCGTGCGCCTGTCGGTCGCTCCGCACGAGCGACACGGCCCACAGCCCCCACAGCTGCTCCCGCAGGGGGTGGGCGTCCACGAGCTCCTCCAACGCCGCTGCCGCCCCCGCGGCACGACCGAGGGCGAGGTCGACGACGGCTCGGGCGGCGCGCGCGTCGATGCGTAGCGAGTCGAGCCGTCGACGCTCGGCCGTGGCCGCCGTGACGTCGTCAAGGTCGGGGTAGGCGTCGCCGCGCCACATGCCCAGCGCGGCGTCGAGGTCTTCCTGCAGTGCCTCCGCCTCGGACCCCTGGACGTCGTCACGGATCAGGGCGGGACGCATCGGGTCCGCGAACGTCCGCTGGAATGCCTGCCCGCGAAGGACGACCGACTCGAACCGGTTCGCGTCGATCTGCTCGGGACGGAGGTCGAGGCGGTAGCCCCCGGGTCCGTGGACCAGCACCTGGCACGCCGCGCGCGGCCTTCGGTCCGGCTCCAGCGCCCTCCTGGTGAGGGCGACGTAGCCCTGCAGGGTGCTGCTCGCGCCGGGCGACGGCGCCCCGCGCCAGATGACGTCGATGATCCGCTCGGCCGGCACCGTCTGGCCGCGCCACAGCGCGAGGACGGCCAGCAGGCTGCGCAACCGTCGGGCGCTGAGCGCCACCGGGGACCGATCGACGAGCGCGAGGCTGGGCCCGAGCACCCCCAGCTGGACCTCCGCCATCCGCACTCTCCACATCATCCGTGCCAGTTACCTGACCACGGCATGCAGCGTAACCGAAGGGCGAGCCGGGAGCCTCCGGAACCTCCACCGGGCCTCCCCCGCAGTGCCGACGCGGTGCGGCCCGAGCGGAACCACAGCGCGTCCTGGGACGGTGCTAGCCGGCGGTCGGATCCCCCCTCCAGCCGCCAGGGGGTCCGTCCCGGTCTCGTCCGTGGCCGGGGCGGACCCGCACACCCGAGCTGATCCGCGACGGGCTCCGTTACCATCAGGACCCGACTGCTGGTCACCACGATCGGCGTCGTCGTGGCCAGCACGGAGGTGGGATGGATCCCGACAGGCCGGCACCCGGCAGGCTCGAGCTGGTCCGCCACGTCCTCAACTCCGACGACCGCTTCCACCGCGTCGACCACGCCCTCGACGTGGACACGCTGTCGCGCTACCTGGCGGCGGGCGACGCGCCCTGTCGTCTGGACGACGCCCACGAGGTGGCTGCCTTCCGTGGCTTGCGGGACGCCGTGCGCGCGATCCTCCTCGACCCGTCCCCCCGCGCCGCGCTCCTCCTCGACCGGCTGCAGACCGACTGCTCCTACGTCGTCCGGTTCGACGAGCACGGCCGGGCGTCGCTCGTGCCGGACCCGAGGCGCACGTCGACCGATCTCGAGCGCTTGTGCGCCGACGTCGTCAGCGCCGTCCTCGAGGCCCAGCTCGACGGTCGCTGGGACCGCCTGCGGGCGTGCCGGCGGTTCGACTGCGCCTGGATCTACTACGACGCCACCCCGGCCGGTTCGGCCCGGTGGTGCTCCAGCGATCCCTGCGGCAACGTGATGAAGACGCGCGCCTACCGGTCCCGCAAGCACCGCGAGTCGTCGGTGCATCCGGCTCCTAGATGAGCGGGCCCACCGACTTGGCGTAGGCGGAGGCCATCAGGTCCGGCGCCCGACGACGCGCAGCCGCCAGCGCGGAGCGGCGGGCGGCGACGGCGCCGTCCGGGTCCTCGACGAGGTCCCGCAGGGCCCCGCGCACGGTGTCTCGCAGCGGGGCGTCGGACCCAGGCACGAACAGGCGCACGTGCGGTTCGTCGCGTTCCTCCGCCACCGTGCCCACCTCGGGCGCGACGACGGGCAGCCCGAAGGTCTCGGCGAGGCGGAACGCCCCCGAGTTCAGGACCCGGTGGTACGGGAGCACTGCGAGGTCGGCGGCACGCAACCACACCTGCACCTCGTCAGCCGGGACGTGCTCGAAGCGACCGACCACTCGGCGTGCGGCACGACACCGTTCGACGACCTCCTGCACCCCGGGCTCGGCCGAGGGGCGGCCCGCCACGAGCAGGCGCAGGGTGGGGTCGTCGGTCGCCAGGCCGTCGAAGACGTCGAGGAGCTCGGGCAGGCCCTTGTACGGCCGGATCCCTCCCAGCGTCACGAGCACCTTCTCCTGGGGCGCGAGGCCGAGCCGGTCGCGGGCGGCGTCCACGCCGATCCAGTCGGGGTACGCGCCGACGTAGCTCGAGTGCGGGATCACGACCGTGCGCACCGGGTCGAGGTCGTAGTAGTCCCGGGCGGCCTCAGCGGTCGCCGTCGACATGACGTGGATGACGTCGGCCTCCTGCGCCAGCAGCCTGCCGATCTGCACCTCCGCCCAGCCGTGCCGCGCGTCGTGGGGGAGCACGTTGTGGATGCTCCACACGAGGCGACCGCCCCGCCGCCGGAACAGCCGCAGCTCGCGGTCGAACGCGTCGAGGGCTTGGGCCGCCCGGAACGGCCCGTCCGCCCACTGCAGGATCGGCGCGGTCCAGTGCACGTGCAGGGTGCCGGGCCTGCCAGGTCGCTCGATCTGACGTCTGAGGTGCTGCGGCAGGTCCGTCACGGGCACGGCGTAGCCGTCGACCTGGTCGAGCCGCGCGACGAGCAGCTCCTGGTAGGGGTTGCCGTGGTAGTCCGGGAAGTAGTGCAGCGCCCGGGCGGGAGCCGGAGCCTGCACGGCCCGGGCCCGGCCGAGCAGCTCGACGAAGGTGCGCGCGCGGGTCCGCCAGTCGTGGCGCGCGCGGACCTCCTCGCCCAGGACGTCGGCCCGCCGCCGCACCCCGGCGGGGTCGTCGCGCAACGCGCCGAGGACCCGGGAGAGGCCGGCCGGCCCGTCGTAGCGGGGGACGTCGGGGAGGCCGAGCGCCCGCACCCCGAGGAGGCCGTTGACGACCGGCAGGCTGCCGCACGCCGCGCTCTCGAAGAACCGGCTGTTCAGCGCGCCGTAGCCCACCGTGGTGGCGTTCATGTCGTCGATGACGACCGCGGCGCTGCGGTACAGCGCGGGCAGGGCGAAGTAGGGCACGGCTGGCCGGTGCCAGCGCAGCACGTCGCGGCCGGCACCGCGGGCCTCGCCGTACCAGGCGACGTCGGCGTCGTCCGGGAGCTCGCCGAGACCGAGGTGCACGTCGCGGTAGGTGCCCCAGCAGTGAGCCGTCGTGACGGCGGTGGCCGTCCGCGGCCCCGGGTCGCCGGGCGGGTGGAACAGGTCGGTGTCGACACCGATCGGCAGGACGTCGCCGGCACGACCCGTCACCCGGGCCAGTCGGCGGGCGGCGTGGACGGAGGAGGCGAGCACCTGGTCGTAGGCGGACGTCTGCGACTGCCCGGCCCACCGGTCGACCTCGTTGCGCACCCAGGCCACGCGCCAGGCGCCGTGCGGGATGTAGGAGGGGTCGACGTGCGGGAGCATCGCGACGAAGACGTCGGCGTCGTCGACGAGGTGCCACTGGTCGCGGTCGACGAGCCGGACGCCGAACCCCAGCTCCACCAGCGCGAGGCCCAGGCCGGCCGCCACGTACACGTCACCGCGCCCCTCGTCGAGGTCGAGGGTGTAGACGGCGAAGACGACCGTTCCGGCCGCGCCGGCGGCGTGCTCGCCCGCGATCAGCGCCTCGTAGCGAGCGCGGGCGCCGAGGTCCTGGCCCGGGGGGTCCGGCAGGGCCACCGGCCCGGGGCGGCGGCGCCTCACCGCGGGTCCCGTGCCGGACGCAGCCGCTCCCGCACGGCTGCGGACGCCCGGACGGCGGGCAGCGATCGGAACCGGTCGACCTCGGCCTGCAGGGCGGCCGCCCGGCTCTCCGACTCGACCGCTCGTCGGCGCAACCGCTGCACCCTCTCCCGAAGCTCGGCGTTGAGCGCGCGTTGGCGTCCCAGCCGCTCGTCGCGGTCGGTGAGCTCCACCGCGCCGGCGGCCATGTCGGCGGCGTTGGCCCGTCGCTCGGTCTCGATCAGCCCGCGCAGGCGCTCGACCTCGGCCCGGAGCCGCCGGAGCTCGGCGTTCTCCTCCACCCGGTCGTCGGGGCCTGGCGGGTCCGTCGGGTCCGTCGGGGTCGAGGTGCTCACGACGCGTCCCTCACGAGGAGCGGTGCCGGTACCTGCTCGTGGTCGTCGCAGCGACCGTCGACGCCGGCACGGGCGTCGGCCTTGGCCCGGGCCACGAGCGAGTCAAAGGTGTCGACCCACGAGGGCGCGATCCGGCCGACCCGTTCGCGCCCCGGCTCGAGGAAGGACCGGTCGAGCGCGACGAGAGCACGCTCACCGTCGATGCCCAGGCAGTCCTGGGCGAACAGGTAGCGGTTGCGCGTCATGTAGTAGAGGTAGTACGGCTGCGGCAGAGCACCGCTCGAGCGCTTGTGGTGCGTCATCCGCGCCGCACGGTGCGTCTGGGTGCGCCACCCGGAGCGACGCGCGCGCAGGCACCAGTCGACCTCCTCGTGGTAGAGGAAGTAGCGCGTGGGGAGGAGGCCGACGTCCTCGAGGACCGCCCGCCTCACCAGCATGGACGCGCCGGTCACGTAGTCGACGTCGACGGTGTCGACCGGCAGGCCCCGCGGAGACGCGCCGAGGTGGAGGTGGCGGGTCGTCGCGTCGTCGGCGTCGACCACGCCCCCGTCGAACCAGACGCGCGGGCGGCCCGCGGCGTACAGGATGCGCGGACCGACGACGCCGCAGTCGGGCGTGGCGTCGAGCGCCTCGCGCAACCTGGGAAGGGTGCTGGGCTCGACGACGGTGTCGGCGTTGAGGATCCAGACCAGGTCGCACCCCCGTTCGAGGACCCGGGCGATGCCCACGTTGTTGCCCGCCGCGTAGCCCAGGTTGTCGCCGGTCGCCACCGTCTCGGCACGGCCGCCGACCGCGTGCCGGAGCACGCCATGACGTCGGTCGTCCCGACCGTTGTCCACGACGACGACGTCGAGGTCGAGGTCGTGCGAACGCTCGAGCGAGGCCAGGCAGCCCAGCGCGTCGTCGGGTGCGCCGAAGCTCAGGATGACCACCCCGGTCGCCGCGCTCATGGCGACGCCTCCTCTCGTCGTGCTCGTGCTCGCACCGCGCCGCCTGCCCCGGGATCGGTCAGGAACGCCGTCACCTGACCGCACGCGGGGCCGCCGTCGCGCTCGCGGTCCGGTGACCCGGCTTGCGGGCCGTGACGCGGACCGTGAGGCGCCTCCCCCGGTCGGCCCGGACCACCTGGTGGGACCGGGTGGCCCCGCCCTTGATGGCCTTGCCGTTGCGGAACCACTGGAACGCGAACGACGAGGGGGTCGGCGACCAGCGGCCGACCGTCGCGCTCAGCCTCCGGCCCACCTTGGCGACCCCGGCGATGACGGGGCGCGACTCGTTGCGCAGCGCGCGCGGGGCCGGGGCGCTGAGGCCGGCACGGGACCACTCGGGCTCGGAACCGCCGCGGATCAGCAGCCGCTGGGTGGCGGTGCAGTCGTCGACGCCGGCCTTCACCCAGATGCCGTCGTCCTCCTGCCAGGCGAGGGAGTCGCTGTCCGGCGCCCAGGTGGGGCTGATGATCCCCGGCTCGGGGATCCCGCAGAACAGGTCGGGCAGGCCGGGGGCCGGGCCCTGCTTGGCCGACCCGTTGACGTCGTACCAGACCATCGCGGTGTCCTCGTCGTAGCCACGGATCGCGACGAGGTGCCGCCCGTCGGGCGAGAGCTCGGTGTCGCTCAGGTCGGTGGCCGGCGAGTGCATCAAGCGGTCGTCGAACCAGTACTTCGGCTCCGACCCGAGGTCGTGCAGCTGCACCTGCGAGTCCCACCCGCCCGTCTCCAGGGTCCTGGTGTTGGTGACCCACGACGGGTCCCAGAAGTACGTCGGGTCGCCCGCCGGCGCGAAGTGCGTCGCCCGGGTGAACCCGGTGGCCGAGCACGGGTCCCCTCCGGTGCACTCCTGCGAGAACGTGTAGGCGATCCGCGCGCCGTCGGGCGAGATCGCCAGGTCGACCGGCGTCCCGTCGATGTCGTCGCCGGACCCGGTGTGCAACGGCCGTGGGTCGATCGTGCCGAGCACCCGCCCGCTCTGGTCCATGCGCACGATCCGGTTGTTGTGCGCCGCGACCACGGTGCCGCCGTCGGACTGGCTCGGCGCGCCGTAGGGGAACGCGAACGTGCCGTCGGTGGTCAACGGCCGCGCGCCCGACCCGTCCCCGCGGGAGATCCAGACGTCGTGGTCCTTGATGAAGACCAGCGTGCCGATCGAGGCGGCGGCACGATGGACGCCTCGTGCCCCGGCGCCCGATCCCTCATGGGCGCCCGCGTCAGGCACGCCAGCCGTCAGGACGACCGAGGTGGCGGCCGCAGCCACCAGCATCGCTCGGAGCCGGCGCTCCGCCGTCGCGTGGGCCGGTGCGGCCGAGGTGCTGAGCATGAATTGCCTCCAGTTTCCGTGGGGTGGTTCGTGGTCGGAAGTGCCACCCTCGCCCGGCCCGCTGCGTCCGCACTGCGGCATCGCTGGGGCCGGCAGCGGCACCGGTGTCACGGCCGTGGGCGGTGACGGCCGGGTCAGAGGAAGTAGGCGAGGTCCTGGACCAGCCGGGCCTTCGGACGCGCACCGACGATGGAGCGCACCAGCTCGCCCGAGTGGTACAGGTTGAGCGTCGGCAAGCCGCGTACGCGGTAGGCAGCAGCGGTGGCCGGGTTCTCGTCGACGTCCACGGTCACGACGGTGAGCGCGTCCCCGTGCTCGCGCGCCAGCTGTTCGAGGACGGGCGCGACCTGGCGGCACGGCCCGCACCACTGGGCGGTGAAGTCGACGAGCACGGGGCGGTCGGACTGCAGCACGACGCGCTCGAACTCGGCGTCGGTGACGGCGGTGATCTCGGTCATCTCGGTCTCCTCCGTCCTCGTCAGAGGCGGATCGTCTGGCGGAAGGTCCTCGTGACCCTCCCGGTGCGGTAGGTGACCTCGAAGCGTGCGCCCCCGCTGCGGGCGACGGACGCACGGAGCGTGTGGCCGAGGGCCACCGCGAGCGTCTCGGGGCGCCGGGGTCGCATCGACTCCCGCGTCGTCACCGAACCTGCGCCCGCCAGTGGCCGCACGGCCAGGGTCGCCGTGCAGTCCGTGCCGCAACCCGCGACGACGCTCGCGCGGGCGGCCGCCCTGGCCAGGCGGGCCTTGGTCGGCGCCTGGAACACGTCGATGTCCGGGACCAGACGAAGCGTGAGCGTGCCGACCAGGTCGTAGAAGCAGTACTGGTCGTCGTTCCCCGCGTACCCAGGGCAGTCCTCGACGGGCAGCCGGTGCTTCAACGGCACCCGGATCCGGGGGGCCCCGACCTGGGAGCGCGGGACGGTGACCGGGACCGGGACGGCCGGCAGCCCCAGCACCTCGGTGCGAGGGGTGGGGTCGTCGGTGCTGACGCAGACGATGGGGGCGCGAAGGGTGTGGAAGGCGAAGAGGGTCGGACGACCGTTCACCGGGACCAGGGTCGGCGGCACCGGTCCCGCCGGCGACACCGACTCCCCCTCGCACGTCGTGACGATCCCGCCGTCGTCCCTGGCCGAGTCCCGGGAGGCCCAGCCGGACGTCGTCAGCCGGCCACGGCCGTAGCCGCCGAGCAGCGTGGTGTCGGCGAAGCGCACGTTCGGCACGGTCCCGGAGACCTTCACCCGTGCGAACGAGCGGGAGTAGTTCCCGCTCTCGTGCTCCGCGCTCTGGTCGAGCCCGAGCGTGGCGGTGAACGAGGCGGCGTAGCGCGTGTGGACGGGCTGCCTCCTGGGCTCGGCCGGGGCAGCCGGGGCAGCCGGGTCCGCGACCGCGACGACGCTCCCTCCCAGCAGCACGGGCACGACGAGGAGGACGACGAGGGTGAGCCGATGGACGCTTCGCATGGTGGGCTCTCAGGGTCGGGGAACGGGTCGGGCACACGATGGAGACCGGTCCTGCGGATGCGCTGCGGCGCCGCTGCGCCGCCGCGCGGGTGGGCCACGCCCAGCAGGTCCGGACGGCCCGCAGCGCGCCCGACCTGGGGCGTGTCTCCCTATCCAGGGTGGATGCCAGGGGACAGGGAGACCGCCCTAGCCGCGCTCGCGTGCGGGCAACCCGTCCCAGAAGGTCCGGAGGAGGGCCGCCACGGCTTCCGGTTGCTCGAGGGGGGCGAGGGTGCGGGCGCCCGCCACCACCTCGACGCGGGCGCCGGGGGTGCGCCGTGCGGCGGCTGCGGCGTCCTCGGGGCTCCAGTCGCCGCGGTCGTCCGAGGCGACGAACAGGCTGGGAACGACGATGTCGGTGAGCTCGTCGGCGACGTCGACACGGTTGAGGACGAAGGAACCGAGCGCGGCGGACATGCTGGCGCGTCCCGGCCGCCCCAGGCTGTCCAGGACGGTACGGCGCACGGCGGCGTCGGCCTGCGAGCGCTCGGTCAGCATCGCGTCGAGGATGGCGGCACGGACCGGGCCGACCGGGCCGAGCACGCGCAGCAACGGTCGCAGCAGCCGGATCCGGCCGCGCAGCGCGGGGCTGATCGGCTGGCTCGGAGCGCTGATGGCCACCAGGCTGCGCAGCACCCCCGGACGGGCCGCGAGCTTGAAGCCGACGTGGCCGCCGAAGGCGTTGCCCACCCAGTCGACGGGCTCGGTGATGGACAGCCCTCCGAGCAGGTCGGTCGCCGCGTCGGCGGCCTCGGCGATGTCGCTCTCGCGTCGCAGGGGCTCGCTGCGACCCAGTCCGGGACCGTCGACCAGCACGTAGTGCCGGTCGCGGGCGAGGTGGGGCAGGAGGCGGTCCCACGTGTGGCTGTCGACGAACATCGAGGGCCACAGGACGGTCGGGTACCCGGCGCCGACGGTGCGGACGTGCAGGGCGCCGAGGCGAGTGGGGACGGCGGTGGTCCGCTCGTCGGTGGGCAGGGTGGTCATGTCGCATCCTCCGGTGGGCGGGACGCCGCGCGATGCGGTCGGTCTGAGCACCCAGCATCGCGACCCGACTGGGCCGGGACTGCGGTCCGGCTGCGGCGCCGACGGCTACGGGCAGGAGGGTCGGCGGGGCCCGGCGCGTCGTCGTGGATGAGGTGGACCAGCTGTCGCCACACCAGGGCGACGAAGAGGGCCGACCCGGCGAAGGCCACCCAGATCGGCGCGACGACACCCCCACGCTGGGCGACGACCCCACCGACCGCCGCCCCCCGGCGACGAGCCCGCCGTACACCGCGATCAGGTCGACGCTCCCGACGCGTCCTCGCAGCCGGGAGGCTGACTCGCCGCGTGATCCACCCGGCGACCAGCACGGCGTGCCCCACGCAGCGACATGCCGCCCCCGCAGCGAAGAGGAGTGCGCCCAGTGGCGGGCCGGCCGTCTGGTTGACCGTGATGAACCCGGTCTGGATCCCGGGGTTGGCGACCGCGAGGTCGCCGCGGTGGACCAGCATCGGGACGAGGGTGCCGCTGGTGCTGTCGGCGAAGACCTCCGCGGTCGACCACGACGATGATCGCGCGGCGGTCCAACCGATCCGTCACGACGCCGGCCCCAGCCCGAAGAGCAGGGGCGGCAGCACGCAGTCAGCTCACACGCGGGCCGGACCTCGTCCCTGCTGCCCGGGCTCAGCCGGCGGCGGGGGTGCAGGCGGTGCCGGCCTCGGCGAACAGGCTGGCGTCGGCCGGGTCGATCCCCTCGGGGCGCTCCTCGGCGATCGCCTCGAGGGTCTGGGCCGAGGCGCCGTCGTAGAGCTCGTCGACGAAGCACGTGGCGGTCTCCTCGACGATGTCCGCCGGCAGCTCGACCGGGGACTGACCCTTGATGACGGCCTCGTAGCCCGCGATGACGTCCTCGCGCGCCGGCTTGCCGTCCTCCCCGCCGCCCTCGCCGGTCTCGGGCTCGGGCTCGGTCTCGGGCGCCGACTCGGACCCGGTCTCGGGCTCGGACTCGGTCTCGGGAGCCGACTCGCTCGGGCTCGCGGCCTCGCTGGACGAGCCGGTGCCACCGCCGTCGGGCTCGTCGTCGCCCCCGCAGGCGGAGAGGACTCCCAGGCTCAGCACGGTGAGCGCCACGGCTGCGGACAGTCGGATCTTCATGGTCCTCCTTCGGATGCGCGGCCCCGATGGCCGGCGACGCCCCAACCTCCCGCGGCCCCGTGCCCCCACGGAACCAACGAAACCGCGGAATCCGTGCTGCCGGGCGGGTCGACGCTCCGGCAGGATGTGGCCTCGTGAGTCGAGGATCCGCCCCGCACGGGGCCGCCGAGGGCGTCCTGCCGGGGCCCCGGACCTGGTCCTGGGTCAGGGGCGGCGGGCCGCCCACGACGGTCGCGGGCGCGGAGAGCGCCGTGGTGCTGCTCGTGATCGGGGTACGGCTCGGGACCCTGGTCCAGGGTCTGCCCTCGCTGCCCGGTGGCGTGTCCAGCTCGCCCGCGCCCGGCTGGTACGTCGCCTCCTGGGCCGCCGCAGCGGCCACCGCCGTCACGGTGAGCCTGGCGTCGTACCGCCGGGGCCGTGCGCTGTCGGACCGGGCGCACGCCGCCGACATCGCGATCGCCGTGGTGATCGTGCTGCTGGGCCCGTGGACGGTCTCGGCCGACGACCGGATCGGGTCCTGGGAGGGCTTCCAGCCGGGCTACGCGCTGTCGGTCGTGATGTCGATGGCCGTGATGCACCACGGCGGCGTGTGGCTGGCCGGTCTCGGCGCCATCGTCGCGGCGGAGGTCTGCTACCTGGCCTCGGCCTTCGACACCGCGAGCCCCACGACGATCCTGGGCAACCTGTCCACCGTGATCGTCCTGGCCATCGTGGGGCGGGGCAGCGTGCAGTACCTGCGGCGGGTGGCGGAGGACGCCGACGACGCCCGGGCCCGCGCTTCGGAGCTGGCGCGGGTCCAGGAGGAGCAACGCGCTCAGGTCGCCATCCACAACGGTGCCGCGGTGATGCACCTGTTGGGGGACCCCTCCCTCGACGACGTCACCCGCGACCGGCTGCTCGAGCAGGCGCAGTACGAGGCGACGCGGATGCGCGCCTACCTGCGCGGGGTGCCGCGGTCCGACCTCGACGTCACCGTCGACGTCGCGGGCCCGCAGCCCCTCGCCGACGTGGTCAGCCGCAAGTGCCGGGAGTTCGACGACCTGACCATCGAGGTCGCCCTCGACCTGGGCCAGGGCGTCCTGGTCGAGCCGACCGTCGCGGAGGCCGTCGAGAACGCGCTGACGAGCCTCCTGCTCAACGTCCGGAGGCACGCCGGCGCCCGGCTCGTCGTCGTCCACCTCGACGCCGGCGACGAGTTCCCGCCGACGGGATGGGTGCTGACGGTCCACGACGACGGCCACGGCTTCGACCCGGCCGACGTCGCGCTGGGGGTCGGGCTCCGCGAGGTGGTCCTCGGGGAGCTCGGGCGGCACGGTCTCGACGTCCACCTCGACTCCACGCCCGGCGGCGGGACGACGGTGACCGTGGCCGGAGGTGTCGCCGGCTTCCCCGGTGCCGGAGCCCGGGAGGCGGTCCGATGACCGAGCGACCGACCGCCGTGGTGGTCGACGACGCGACGGTGATCCGGCAGTCGATGCCGGCGCTCATGCCGGCCTTCGACATCGTCGGCTCCTACTCGCGCGTCGAGACGCTGATCGCGGAACGACCGCACGCCGACCTCGTCATCCTCGACCTCCACCTCGTGAACTCGACGCAGCCGTCGGCCCGGCAGGGGGTGGCCGCGGTGCGCGCCGTCGTCGCGGCCGGTTACCGCGCGTGCGTCTACAGCCAGGAGGAGCGACGGTTCGTCCTCGCGGCCTGCCTGGCGGCCGGCGCCACCGGCATCGTGTCGAAGTCCGAGCCGGTCGAGTCGGCGCAGAGCATGTTCCTGGACGCGATGGCCGGCCAGATCGTCGTACCGCAGGCGATCATCAGCCTGATGGAGCTGCTCGTGCGCCGCAACTGCATCACGATCCTCGGGGAGCGACAGCGACAGGTGCTGGCCGGACGGGCGCGCGGGCTCACCTACGCCGAGCTGAGTCGCTCGCTGTTCCTCTCCGAGTCCACGCTGCGCGGCTACTGGCGCGAGCTGACGCTCGGGGTCTCGCGCTACCTGCAGGCCACCACGCCGTCGGACATCGAGAGTGCGCTCGGCCTCGGCCCGGGGGACCTGCTCGAGTTCTGGCCCGGCACCACGCCGGAGCCGAGCGACGCCGCCGCCTCGCGGGACTGGTGGCGCCTGCGCTGACGCCGTCGACCGGCCCGCAGCGCAGCCGGCCCGGGAAACGCCAGGACCCGGCGCCTCGCGAGGCGCCGGGTCCTGGTGTGTCGGGGATGCGTCGCGCTCAGCCCCAGGCGGCGGACTTGGAGGCGACCTTGTAGGCGCCGGTCTGGTTGGTGAAGGCGATGCCGACGCCGCCGCGCTTGGAGGTGCAGACCTTGTACGCCCGACCGATGACGAACTTGCCGCCGGGGAGCGGGGTCTTGCTGACCTGCGTGCCGTTGGTCCCCGTGACGCGCTTGACCTTGGCGACGGTCATGCCGTTCTTGATCTTGCGGTACTCCGCCTTGGTGACACAGCCCTTGGCGGCGGCCCGCTCGGACGGCGCGGCGGCCGTGGCCGTGCCGGCCGGGGCGAGGGCGGCCGTGGAGGCGAGAGCGGTGGACAGGACAGCGGCGGCAGCCGCGCGACGCAGGGACACGGGTTCTCCTGGAGGTGGAGCGGACGGATGGTCGGTCGGAGCCCCGAGGTCGGGCTCGACGCCGCCCCAGGCTCGCCGATCGCAGAGCTCCGCGGTACCCAACGGAATCGCGGAATCCCTGCTCGCGATCACCCGACGCCGCGCAGCTGCGCGGCGTCCAGGACGACGAACCCCTTCTGCCGGAGCTCGATCCAGCCGCGGGCGGCGTACTTGGCCAGGGCCTTGTTCACCGACTCGCGTGCCGCCCCGACGAGCTGTGCCAGCTCCTCCTGGGTGAGCTCGTGGGGGACGGCCAGCCGGCCCTCGCCGTCCGTGGCCCCGAACCTGTCGGCGAGGTCGACGAGGGTGCGAGCCACCCGCGTGGCGACGTCGGAGAACGCCAGGTCGGACACGGCGTCGTTGGACCGGCGCATGCGGCGGGCGAGCAGGCGCATCAGCAGCCCGGCTGCGCCTGGCTCCTCGGTGAGCCACCGGTCGAACGCCTCCTGGGACAGCTCCAGCACGTCCGCCGGGGAGACAGCCGTCGCCGTGGCCCCGCGGTGGCGACCGTCGAGCAGCGACAGCTCACCGACGAGCTCGCCCGGCCCGAGCAGGGCCAGGACGCTCGGGCGACCACCTGACGTCGTGCGCGTGAGCTTGAGCGATCCGGACCGGAGCAGGTAGAGGCTCGACGCGGGCTCGCCCTCCTCGAACAGCCGGTCCTTGGGCGCGAGGGTGCGCGGCTCCATCAGGGACAGGGCGCGAGCCAGGGCGGGGTGCCCGTCGTCGAGGACCGGGGAGGCGGGACCACCAGACGTCGGCGTGGCTTGGATCGTTCCAATCATGAAGACATCATGCGGCATCCCGGGCCCTCGACCATGCATCGTCTCGCGATGTATCGTCACCCGTATGACCGAGCACTCCATGTTCATCCTCGCCAGCCTGGCGCAGGCCGACCGCCACGGTTACGGCATCGCCCGCGACGTCGAGGAGCTGACCGGCGGCCGGATCCGACTCACCGCCGGCACGATCTACGGCGCCCTCACCAGGCTCACCGACGACGGGCTGGTGGCCCCCTCGGGCGAGCAGGAGGTGCAGGGCCGCCGGCGCCGCTACTACCGGCTGACGCCCGCCGGGCACAGCGTGCTCCACGCCGAGGTCGAGCGGCTCTCGTCGACGGCCACGGCGCTCCGCAGCCGCCTCTCGCCCCGCCCGGCTCCGGGGTTCGCATGAGTCCCCGGCTGATCGACCTCTGCCTCCTGGCCTACCCGGCCGCCGTCCGCGAGCGCGATCGTGCTCACCTCCACGACCTGGCCACGGACCTGGCGCGCGACAACGGCGCCCTGCGCGAGGCGGTGGGCCTGGTGCGGGGAGGCCTGGCCGAGCGCCGTCGGGAGCCGCGTCGCCGGTCGGTCGTGGCCGCGGTGGGCGCGGCCGCCCTCCTGGCGCTGACGGCCCTGACCTGGTCCGCGGCGGCGTACGGCGGAACGGCCGAGGAAGAGCTGTTCGTGTGCGAGGACCGTTGTGCGCAGGCCGAGGCGGAGGCGGCGTCGCGGGTGCGGGAGGGCTGGACCTGCACCGAGGGGCGGGCGTCGACAGGAGTGCAGTGGCGATGCGTCCGCGACTGAGCGCTGCGGCGGGGGTCGTCGCCGCCTCCCTCCTGCTGTCGTCGTGCGGGTCCGAGGAGCCGGCACCGGAGAAGGAGCCGGAGCCGGAGCGGGCGGAGGTGCTCCGCGCCTCCGACGTGCCGGACGGGTCGAGCGGGAGCCTGGTCGCCACCGCCGACGGCGAGGTGGTGACCTGTCGGGGCTGGGGTGAGGCCGACCACGAGACCGGCGCCGCAGCCGGCTGCGACACTGTCTACGACATCGGTTCGGTGACCAAGACGATCACGGCGACCGCCGTCCTGAGGCTCCAGGTGCAGGGACGGCTGCGGGTGACCGACCCGATCACCCGCTTCCTCGACGGCGTCCCGCCGGACAAGCGCGGCATCACCGTCCGGCACCTGCTGACCCACACCGCGGGGCTGGTGGACGCACTCGGCGACGACTACGACCGGCTGTCACGGGAGGGGATGATCGACGGGGCGCTCTCCTCGAGGCTCAGGACCCGCCCCGGCGCGCGCTACCACTACTCGAACCTCGGCTACAGCCTGCTGGCCGCCGTCATCGAGAGGTCCTCCGGCCTGGGGTACGAGGAGTACCTGGCCCAGGAGCTCTTCGCACCCGCCGGGATGACGCAGACCGGCTACGTGCTGCCGGACTGGGACCCCGGCGACGTCGCCGTCGAGTACGACGCCCGGGACCGTCCGCAGGGCCGGCCCCACGACCACCCCTGGGCGGCCGACGGGCCCCACTGGAACCTCCGCGGCAACGGCGGGTTGCTCTCGACCGCCCACGACATGGGCCGGTGGCTCCTGGCCCTCGAGGGCGACCGGCTGCTGGACGAGGAGACGAAGCGGGAGCTGTTCCGGCCGCGGGTGCTGGAGGAGCCGGGCGGGGAGACCCGCTACTCCTACGGCTGGGTCGTCGCGGACACGCCGTTCGGGAAGGTGCACTGGCACAACGGTGGCAACGGCTGGGCCTACGCCGAGCTCGGCCGGCTGCCCGAGAGCGACGCCGGCTTCTTCTGGGTCTCCAACCACTACCGCAGCAAGGCGGGCGGGTGGAACCTCGACACCCTCCGCCCGTCCCTCACCGAGGTCGTGGCGGGACGGCTCGTCGACGCGGACTGATCAGCCCCGGCACTGGTCAACCCCGGCACTGGTCAACCCTGGCCGAGGGCCGAGAAGATCCGCTCGTAGCGCTCGGCCGGGTCCGCGGCGAGCCCGCTCTTGACGAAGCCGGCCCAGTCGTCGGCCAGCACCTCGCCGCGGCCCGTCTCGACGGCGTCGAGCCCGGCGGCGACGAGGGCGGCCGGGGTGATCTTGGGCGCGTCGACGCCCCGGCTCATGTCGGTGTCGACCAGGCCCATGTAGACGCCGACGACGTGGGTCCCCTGCGCCGCGAGCTCCAGGCGCGTGCTGTCGGTCAGGCTCCAGGCGGCGGCCTTGGAGGCGGCGTACGCCGCGGCGCCCGGGACGGTGAACCAGGACAGGGCCGAGACGACGTTGAGGATCGCCCCACCCCCGTTGGCTGCGAGGACCGGGGCGAAGGCCCGGGTGGTCAGCAGCGGACCGTAGAAGTTGGTGTCCATCTCCCGCCGGACCTCGGCGAGGTCACCGGCGACCAGGGGCGTGCCCGTGGAGATCCCCGCGTTGTTGATGAGGACCTGGACGTCGCCGGCCGCGGCCGCCGCGGCCCGCACCTGCTCGGGCTCGGTGATGTCCAGCTCGAGCGGCACGACGCCGTCGATGTCGACGGTGCTCGCGTCGCGCGCGGCGGCGTAGATCTTCGCGGCGCCACGCTCCTTCAGCTGGGCGACGAACTCGGCACCGATGCCCCGGTTGGCTCCGGTGACCAGCACGACGGCGTTCTCGAGCAACATGACGTCCTCTTTCCATAGTGATCGCTACGTATTGCTGATGACCGTAGCACATTCCATAGCGGTCGCTACGTTATGGTGGGGTCATGCCCGGGAGACCACGCAGCTTCGACCGCGACGCCGCCCTGGCGGCCGCGGTCGAGCAGTTCTGGCGCACGGGTTTCGAGGGGACGACGATCGTGATGCTGACCGAGGCCATGGGCGTGACCCCGCCCAGCCTCTACGCCGCGTTCGGCGACAAGTCCCAGCTGTTCGAGGAAGCCGCAGCCGCCTACTTCCGGCGCACGATGGCGGCGGTGGACAGCGCTGCCGAGCGGGGGACGGCCCGCGAGGCCGTCGCCACGATGCTCGACGACACCGCCCGGGCGCACACCCGTCCCGGGACCCCGCCCGGGTGCCTCCTGCTCACCGAGCCGCGGCTCGCCGCCCAGCGCGAGGCGCTGACCCGGCGGATCAGGGACCGTCTCGATCGCGGTGTCGCCGACGGCGACCTCCCGCCCGACACACCGACGGGTCGACTGGCCACGTTCCTCGTGGCGGTCATGCGCGGCATGTCCGGGTGCGCCCGGGACGGCGGCTCGGCCGAGGACGTCCGGGCGATCGCCGACACCGCCCTGGCCGCGGTGTCGTCGAACGGCGCTTGACCCTCTCCCCGGGGGAGGCCGGAGCGTGGCACCTGACCGCGCCCCGGGCGCCCGCACCACCAGGAGGTACGCCGTGTCCTATCCCCCCGCCCTGTCCCTGGCCGGCCGCCACGCACTCGTCGTCGGTGGCACCAGCGGACTCGGGGACGCCGTCGTCCGCCGTCTGGACGACGCCGGCGCCCGGGTCACCGCCGTCGGCCGTCGGGCTCCCGAGGCGAGCGTCGCCGCCCGCGTCGTCCTGGCCGACACCACCCAGCCCGAGACGGCCGCCTCCCTCGCCGCCGCCGTCGAGGCAGACGGCGGCCTGGACGTCCTCGTGCACGTCGCCGGGGGGTCGAGTGCGTCCGGCGGCGGCCACCAGGCGCTCTCCGACGCCGACTGGGACGCCGAGCTCGGCCTCAACCTCCTCTCGGCGGTCCGGATCGACCGGGCGCTGACCCCGGTGATGTCGAGGCGGGGCCGCGGCGTGATCGTGCACGTCGGGTCGATCCAGGGGCGCATGCCGTTGCACGACGCGACCCTCGGCTACGCCGCGGCGAAGGCCGCGCTCCGCACCTACAGCAAGGGCCTGGCCAACGAGCTGGCCCCGCTGGGGATCCGCGTCAACACCGTCTCCCCCGGAGGCATCGACAGCCCCGGGGCGCGAGACCTGGCGCACCGCATCGCGACCGCCCGCGGCACCGACGACGAGGACGGCATGCAGGCGCTGATGGACGCGCTCGGCGGCATCCCCGACGGTCGCCTCGCGCCCGCCTCGGAGATCGCCGAGGTCATCGGCTTCCTCGCCTCCGACGCCGCCGCGTCGGTCATCGGCGCCGACATCACCGTCGACGGCGGGACGGTCGCCACCGTCTGACCCGGGTGAGGGGTGAGGTCGGCGTCAACGGGGTAGGCACACCGCACCAAGGTCAGGCGAAGGGGAGACGGACGTGCGGGTCGTGGTCAAGGTGGTCGGTTGGGTGCTGGTGGTCGTGGGGGGTGTGCTGTTCATCCTGAGCGGGTTCTTCACCGACCCGCAGAACGACGGCGCCCGCTTCATCGTGCCGTCGACGGTCATCCTGGTGGCGGGAGCCATCCTGGTGGCCGCCGCACTCGTCGCCGACTCGGGCGCGACGACGCCCGGCGCCGGGCGCTCCACGACACCCCAGCCCCAGCCCTGGCAGCAGCCGCAACAGCCGCCGCAACAGCCGCCGCAACAGCCGCCGCCACCGCCTCGGTACTGACCGGACCCGAGCCTCGCGGTGTTCCCGGCCCCGGGCGCAGCCACCTACCAGGGCAGCTCGCCGGACTCGTCACGCAACGTCCCGGTCGGTCCGTCGGCGCCGATGGTCGCCAGCTCGACGACGGTCCGCGCGCTCTGCGCCACCGGTCGTCCACCCTCCATGGCGGCGGTCATGTCGGTGTCGGTGAACCCGGGCTCGAGGGCGTTGAACTTGATCGTGGGCTCGGCCTTGGCGTACTGGAGCGTCAGCATGGTCGCGGCGGACTTCGACGCCGCGTAGAGCGCAGCAGGCACGGAGTACTCGACACGCTCCGGGTTGGTGACGGCCCAGAACGAGCCCATGCTGCTCGACACCGTCACGACCACGGCGTGCTCGGACCTGCGCAGCAGTGGGAGAGCCGCCTCGGTCACCCGGACGACGCCGACGGCGTTGGTGTCGAAGACCCGGAGCGCCGTGGGGCCGTCCAGGTCCATGGTGAGCATGCCTGCGTTGTTGACGAGGATGTCGAGCCGTCCCTCGTTCGACTCGATCGTCGACAGCGCGGCCGCCACCGAAGAGTCGTCGGTGACGTCGAGCTGCACGAGCTCCGCACCGATGTCGGCGGCCGCCTTCGCACCCCGCTCGGGGTCGCGGGCGCCGACGTAGACCCGGTGGCCGAGCTCGGCGAGCTGCTTGGCGGTCTCGAAGCCGATGCCCTTGTTGGCCCCGGTGATCAACGCGACGGTCATGTCGTTCCTCTCGTGTGGGTGCCCGGTTGCGGGCACTCGCCACGCTAGGCAGGTCCCGGACGGTCTACGGGAGCCCTGTCCAACCGGGGGTCCGCCAGGACCCCGTCACGCACCCACGTCTTCCGGGTGCACCCGACGCACCTACCGCTCGGCCTGCCGTCGGTGCAGCTCGCGCAGCTCGTCGGCCAGCTCGGGCGCCGGGCCCGCGACCGCGAGGCCCGGGGCGACGGCGCCGATCGGGAGGGGGGCCACCGGGGAGGCGGGGAGCCCCCAGCCGCTGCGCCACTCGGTGAGCTGGGCGACCGACCCGGCGTACACGATCTTGCCGAGGCCCACCCAGGCGTGGCCGGCTGCGCACATGGGGCAGTGCTCGCCGGAGGTGTAGACCGTGCACGCCGGGCGGACGTCGGCCGCCACGTTCGCCGCCGCCCAGCGCGCCAGCTCCAGCTCGGGGTGACGGGTCTGGTCGCCGCCGGCGGTGCGGTTGCGATCCTCGCGCAGCACGACACCGTCGGGGCCGACCAGCAGCGAGCCGAACGGCTCGTCGCCGTCCTCGAGCGCCTCGCGGGCGAGCGCGACACAGCGACGCAGGTGCACGAGGTCCTCGGTGCTCGGTCGTCCCACGTGGTCCGTCTCCCGCCTCTCGGTGTGGTGCTGCTGCGTCGTCCCCCGGGCTACCGCGCCAGGTGGTCGAGGGCCTGCTGGATCACGCCGGTCACCTGGTCCGGCTCGGACACCATCACCGAGTGCGAGGCGCCCGGGACCTCGGTGATCGAGACGGCACCAGCGCGCTCGGCCATGAACCGGAGTCCCTCGACCGGGATGTTCTTGTCAGCATCGCCGAAGACGAACCACGAGGGAAGCGACTTCCACGCCGGCGTGGCCGCGGGCTGCGACTCGTTGAGGGCGAAGTCCCTGATGGGCCGCTGGGTCACGGCCTGCACGGCAGCCTCGGCCGCGGGGACGTCGGCGGCGAACTGCTGCGGGAAGAGCTCGCGGTCGACGACGAGGTCGGAGGTCCCGTCGCCCAGCGGGTACGGGCGGATCGTCTCCCCCAGGGTGCTGCCGGGGAACTTGCCGGTGAGCTCGAGCGCGTTCTCCCCGTGGTCCGGCGCGAAGGCCGCGACGTAGACGAGGCCGACCACGGCGTCGTTGTCGACCGCCGCCTCGGTGATCACCGCGCCGCCGTAGGAGTGCCCGACCAGGAGGACGGGACCGCCGATGCCCTCGGTGGCTCGTCGGACGTTCTCCGCATCGGTGGCGACGCTGCGCAGCGGGTTGGGCGTGGCCACGACGGCGACGCCGTTCTCGATCAGCCGGGACACGACACCGGACCAGCTCGCCGACTCGGCGAACGCTCCGTGCACCAGGACGACGGTGATGGCATCAGACATGGGGACTCCTCGGTGGGGGTGCTTGCTCGTGGGCGGTCTGGGCGCGAGGGCCGCTGCGGGACGGCGAGCGGGCCTCGACGGAGCACAGGCTAGAGCGCCCAGGTGAATGGCGAAGGTGGGATCGGTAGACCCTGAATAGCGCTGCGGAACTGAGCGACGGTGGGACCACACCACGGACCCACAGGAGTGACACCATGCCTCGCACCAACATCGACATCGACATCCCCGACCTCTCCGGCAAGCGCGCCGTCCTGACCGGCGGCAGTGACGGCATCGGCCTGGAGATCGCCAAGCGCCTGGCCGCAGCCGGCGCCGAGCTGGTCCTGCCGGTGCGCAACCACGGCAAGGGCCAGGCCGCGGCCTCCGAGATCCGTGCCGCCGCACCCGGCGCCACCGTCATCCTCCACGCCCTCGACCTGTCCTCGCTGGAGTCGGTCGCCGCCCTCGGCGAGGCGCTGCGGACCGAGGGCGCGCCCATCCACGTCCTGATCAACAACGCCGGGGTGATGACCCCGCCGGCACGGCAGACCACCGCCGACGGCCACGAGCTCCAGATGGGCACCAACCACCTCGGCCACGTCGCCCTGGTGGCCCACCTGATGCCGCTGCTGCGAGCCGGCCGGGCCCGCGTGACCTCCCAGGTCAGCGTCGCCGCCGCCAGCGGCCGGATCAACTGGGACGACCTGGACTGGGAGCGCTCCTACGACGGCGGGAAGGCCTACCGGCAGTCGAAGATCGCGTTCGGGCTGTTCGGCCTCGAGCTCGACCGCCGCAGCAAGGCACTCGGCTGGGGCATCACCAGCAACCTCTCCCACCCCGGCGTCGCGCCGACCAGCCTGCTCTCCGCCCGACCCGAGCTCGGCCGTGACCGCGACACCACCGGGGTGCGGCTGATCCGTGCTCTGTCCAAGCGCGGCGTCCTCGCGGGCACCGCCCGGAGCGCCGCGCTGCCCGCGCTGCTCGCCGCGACCTCGCCCGAGTCCGGGGGCGGTCTGCTCTACGGCCCGCGGGGGTTCCAGCACCTGAGCGGGGCACCCGCGGAGCAGCAGCTCTACAAGCCGCTCCGCGACCCGGAGGAGGCCGAGCGAGTCTGGCTGGCCTCCGAGAGGCTCGCCGGCGTCACCTTCCCCACCGACCACGACGCCGCCGACCGGGGCCAGAATCGCCTGAGCGACTCGGCATGAGCACCGGAGGAAGAGGCAGATGATGATCGACCGGACCCAGATGGCGGAGTTCCTGCGCCGCCGGCGCGAAGCGCTCCAGCCCGAGGACGTCGGCATGCCCCGCGGACAGCGGCGCCGTGCGCGCGGACTGCGCCGCGAGGAGGTCGCCGTCCTGTGCCACATGTCGGTGGACTACTACTCACGCCTCGAGCAGGAGCGCGGCCCCCAGCCCTCGGAGCAGATGATCGCGGCGATCGCCCAGGGACTGCACCTGACCGTCGCCGAGCGCGACCACCTCTTCCGGCTCGCCGGGCACCAGCCGCCGGCCCGCGGCCCCAGCAGCGAGCACGTCAGCCCCGGCATGCTGCGGATCTTCGACCGTCTCACCGACACGCCGGCCGAGATCGTCACCGAGCTCGGCGAGACCCTGCGCCAGACCCCGCCCAGGGTGGCCCTCGTCGGTGACTGGACCCGCTACAGCGGTCCCGCGCGCAGCAACGGCTACCGCTGGTTCACCGACCTCGCCAGCCGCGACATCTACGTGCCCGAGGACCACGAGTTCCTCTCCCGCATGTACGCCGCCGGGCTGCGACTCATCGCCGGCATGCGCGGACCCGGTTCGCGAGCGACCGAGCTGGCCGACCTGCTGCTCGAGCAGAGCGAGGAGTTCCGCACCCTGTGGGCCGACCACGAGATCGGCCTCGAGCCCGACGAGGTCAAGCGCTTCCAGCACCCCGAGGTCGGCCGGCTCGACCTCAACTGCCAGGTCCTGCTCGACCCCCACCAGTCGCACCGACTTCTGGTCTACACCGCGGACCCCGGCACCGAGAGCTACGAGAAGCTGCAGATGCTCACCGTCATCGGCACCCAGAGCCTGTCCTCGTCCTGACCCGCTCCTGACCTGACCGATCCAGCCGGCACGGGCCCTGCCCGCGCCCGGCTGCGCCCTGCCCTGCCCTGCCCTGCCCCCACGCCGTCGCTGGCCGCATCGCGCCGCGCGGCAACGTCGACCCCGAAGGAACGACCATGACCCGCTTGCTCTACCGACTCGGTCTGCGAACCGCCGGCCACCCGTGGCGCACCCTGGCCGTCTGGCTGGGCGTCGCCGTCGCCGCCTTCCTGGCGGCGGGTGCGTTCGGCGGCACCCCTCAGGACGACTTCAACATCGACCGAGCACCAGCCCAGGCCGGCGTGGAACAGCTGCGCGAGCACTTTCCCGAGTCCGCCGTCGCGGGCAGCTCCGCCCAGGTCGTCGTCCACGACGACACGGGCGACGCGGTGGACGAGACGGTCCTCACCGACCTCACCGCCCGCCTCGCCGACCTCGACCACGCGACCTCGGTGTCCCCACCTCGGTGGTCGCCGGACCGGGACACCGCCGTCCTGACCGTGGTGTTCGGCGTCCCCGTCACCCATCCCGACCTGACCGGCGGCGCCGGCGCCGAGGCCATGGAGGACGCCGCAGCCGAGGTGGTCGGGGATGACCTGCGGGTCGAGCTCGGTGGCGAGCTGCCGAACTCGGGACCGGGCGAGATCGAGGGCACGGGCGAGATCGTCGGGATCGTCGTCGCCCTGATCCTGATGACCCTCGTCCTCGGCACCGTCGTGGCCGCCGGCCTGCCGCTCCTGGTCGCCCTGGTCGGGCTCGCCGTGTCCGTGGCGGGGGTGACCCTGCTCGCCGGGGTGACGAGCGTCAGCACGTCCGCGCCCACCGTGGCGCTCATGGTCGGGCTCGGGGTGGGCATCGACTACGCCCTGCTGCTGGTCACCCGCTTCCTGGAGTACCTGCGCATCGACGGCACGTCGGTCCCCGAGGCGGCCGGACGAGCCACCGCGACGGCCGGCCGCTCGGTGGTGTTCGCCTCGGCGATCGTGCTCGTCTCGCTCATGGGTCTGCCGCTGGCCGGACTGCCGATCTACTCCTCGCTCGGGTTCGCCACCGGCGTCGCGGTCATCGCCGTCGCTGCGACCGCCCTGACCCTCGTCCCCGCACTGTGCGGGCTCTTCGGCCGACGCCTGCTGCCCCGGCGCGAGCGCAACGGGCTGCCCCCGCGCCGTCCGCGTCCTCAGCGCGAGCCCCTGTCCGCCCGGTGGGCGACCGCGGTCGGACGCCGGCCGATGGTCTGGACGCTGGCCGGCACGCTGCTCCTGCTCACCATCGCTGCGCCGACCATCGCGATGCGGACCTGGCCACGCGACATCGCCAACAACCCGGCCGAGTCCACGACCCGCCAGGCCTACGACATCATCGCCGACGAGTTCGGCGCGGGCGCGAACGGACCGTTGACCATCGTGGTCGACCGAGCCGCCGTCGGCGACGACGGCGTCGCCGCCGCAGCAGCACAGCTCGTCGAGACCGACGGGATCGCTGTCGTGGGCGAGCCGCTGGTCTCACCCGACGGCCAGGTCGCCGTGATCCAGGCGGAGCCGGCCTTCGGCCCCTCCGACGAACGCACCCCCGACCTGGTCGAGCAGCTGCGGGGCGACCTCGACGCGGTCGAGGTCACCGGCAGCACCGCCATGTTCTCCGACATCTCCGTCCTGCTGTCGGAGCGGATCTGGCTCGTCGTCGGGTTCGTCATCCTGCTGTCGGTCCTCCTGCTCGCTGCCATGTTCCGGTCGGTGGTGGTGCCGGTGAAGGCAGCCCTGCTCAACCTGCTCTCCATCGGGGCCGCCTACGGGGTCGTGACCGCGGTCTTCCAGTGGGGCTGGGGCGCAGGGCTGCTGGGGTTCGACCAGTCGGTGCCGGTGTCCAGCTTCCTGCCGATCCTGATGTTCGCGATCCTCTTCGGCCTCTCGATGGACTACGAGGTGTTCCTGCTGTCCCGGATCCGCGAGGACTGGCTGGAGACCGGTGATGCCCGAGGCAGCGTCGTCCGCGGGCTCGCCGGCACCGGACGGGTGATCTCGACCGCCGCGGCCGTCATGGTCGCCGTCTTCCTGGGCTTCGCGACCGAGACCGACCTCGTGGTCCAGCAGCTCGGTGTCGGCATGGCCGTGGCCATCCTGCTCGACGCGACCATCGTCCGGATGGTGCTCGTGCCCGCCACCATGACCATGCTCGGTCACCGCAACTGGTGGCTGCCGGGCTGGCTCGACCGCCTGCTGCCGGCCATCGAGGCCGAGACCGACGACCGTGGCTGGAACCAGGCCGGTGCCGACGTCCTTGACGCAGCACGCGCCGATCCGCGCGTCGACACCCGGGGCTGACGTGGATCGCCTGATGACCCGCCTCGTCCGCCGCTCGGTGCGCCTGGGCGTCGCCGGCGCCCTGCTCGGCACTGGACTCGTCGCCACCGCCAACGCCGTGGTCGTGGCCCGCACCAGCGACGAGGTGACCACCGATGCCGCCGACCTCGAGCCCGCCCAGGCCGCGATCGTGCCGGGCTCGCTCGTGCGCAGCGACGGCTCGCTCGGCCCGGTCGTCGCCGAGCGCCTCGGGGCCGCCGTCGAGCTCTACGAGTCCGGCACCGTCGACAAGCTGCTCCTCTCCGGTGACAACGGCGCCAGCAGCTACAACGAGCCCGACGCGATGCGCGACGCCGCCCTCGCCGCGGGTGTGCCGGCCCAGGACGTCTTCACCGACTACGCCGGGTTCAGCACCTGGCACACCATGCGGCGTGCCCACGACGTCTTCGGCGTCGACACCGCGGTGGTGGTCACCCAGGACACCTACGCCCCCCGCGCCGTCGACCTCGCCGAGGCCGCCGGCATCGACGTCCAGGGCTACGTCGCCGGCGACGCGGGCCGCGGTGCGCGCGAGGTCCTCGCCCGGGTCCGCGGCATCGGCGAGGCCACCTGGCGACCCGGGGTGACCGACGGCCCGGCCATCCCGATCACTGGCGACGGCCGCGCGTCGTGGGCCGACCCCGACGCGTCCGGGGATGCTCGATGACCACGTCCCGCCACCGCCTCGGCCGGGCGGCGTCGGCCGGAGCCCTCGCCGTGCTGCTCGCCGCCTGCTCCGCGGGACCGACGGGTGGAACAGGCGAGCAGGAGGTGCCGGCGAGCACCGCGTCAGAGCCCGCGCACGCGGGCGCCGGGCACGGCGCCCCGGCGCGCCCCGCGCCGGCCACGGACGTCCCGCTGCGCGACGGGGAGCGCCGCGTGACCGTGGCCATGCCCGAGCCCTACCGCCCGACCGCGCCCACCGATGCCGGGACCGACGACTACCGCTGCTTCCTCGTCGATCCGCGGCTCGAGCAGGACGGCTTCGTGACCGGCACCCACGTGCAGCCCGGTGATCCCTCGCTCGTCCACCACGTGATCCTGTTCCAGGTGCCTCCCACGGAGGTGGCGACCGCCCAGTCGGTGGACCGCGCCACGCCCGGCCAGGGGTGGACCTGTTTCGGCGGCAGCGGGCTCGACGGCGGCGGGGGATCGCAGACAGCGCCTTGGCTCGGCGCCTGGACACCTGGGAGCGGCGAGTCGGTGCTCCACGAGGGGTACGGCGTCCCCCTCCCGGCCGGGTCGCGGCTGGTCATGCAGGTGCACTACAGCCTCCTCGCCGGCGATCGGCCCGATGTCACCGCCGCCGAGCTGCGTGTCGCCGAGGCGGCAGCCGACCTCACGCCGGTGACGACGATGGGGCTGCCGGCACCCGTCGAGCTGCCGTGCCGTCCCGAGCACGACGACGCGCCGCTGTGCGACCGCGAGGCGGCACTCGCGGACGTCCGGTACCGCTTCGGCGACGACGTCGGATCCACCGCTGACTGGCTCCGCGGACTGTGCCCGGGCTCGGTCCCCGGCACTGAGCAGTCCTGCACCAGGACGCTCACCCAGCCGGGCACGATCATCGGCGTCGCGGGACACATGCACCTCCTGGGCCGGTCGATCCGCGTCGAGCTGAACCCCGGCACGCCCGGCGCCCGCACCGTCCTCGACATCCCGACCTGGAACTTCGACGACCAGGGCGCACTGCCGATCGAACCCGTCGAGGTCCGTCCCGGCGACGAGCTCAGGGTGACCTGCGAGCACTCCCAGGAGCTGCGTGACCACCTCCCCGCACTCCAGGGCCAGCCGGAGCGCTACGTGCTGTGGGGCGAGGGCACCACCGACGAGATGTGCGCGGGCATCCTGCAGATGGCCCGCTGATGCTGCGCCACGACCACGACCACGACCACGACCACGACCCAGTCCCCACCGGTCCATGGATGACGAGCGGCCGGCTGCCCGGGACGCCGGTCCTGGGATCGGTGGGCCCTGCTTACCTGCGGCCGTTGTTGCCAGGCTCGTCACCGCCGGCCCGGCCGCCCACCGAACGGGCCGCCACCCCGTGCCGAGCGCCTCGACGACTCCGGGAGAGATGCCCATGAACACCCCTACCGACCCGCGCCGACCCGGGTCCGGAGTGACCCGCCGCGCTGTCCTCGGCACCACCGGCGCAGCAGCTGCGGTGGCGCCGGTGATCTCGGGCGCTGCCACCGCCGCACCGGCGGCGGCACCGCAGGCGGCGCCGGGTGCGCCGATCCCGGTCAGGATCAGGGTCAACGGCGAGCGCATCTCGCTGCGAGCCGATCCGCGGGTCACCCTGCTCGACGCGCTGCGCGAGCGCATCGGTCTGACCGGGACCAAGAAGGGGTGCGACCGGGGACAGTGCGGCGCCTGCACGGTGCTCGTGGACGAGCGGCGCGTCCTGTCGTGCCTGACGCTCGTGGCGGCCGCCGACGGCAGTGACGTGACCACCGTCGAGGGCCTGGCCGGAGCCTTCCGCCTGCACCCGGTGCAGCAGGCGTTCATCGACCAGGACGGCTTCCAGTGCGGCTTCTGCACCTCGGGCCAGATCATGTCGGCCGTTGGGGTGCTCGAGGAGGGCCGGGCCGAGACCGACGACGAGGTCCGGGAGGCGATGTCGGGCAACATCTGCCGCTGCAGTGCCTACCCGGGCATCGTCGCCGCGGTCCAGCAGGCCCGGAAGGCGATGCACTGATGCGGCCCTACACCTACACGCGGTCCCGCTCGGTGCGCGACGCGCTCGACGGCACCGACACCCCGGGCGGGACGACGGCCTACCTGGCCGGCGGCACCACGCTCGTCGACCTGATGAAGCTCGAGGTGATGACGCCGTCCCGGGTGGTCGACATCAACGCCCTCCCGCTGCGCGGGATCCGGGTCGACCGCCGCGACCTGCACCTCGGAGCGCTCGAGCGGATGAGCGACGTCGCCCACGCACCGCTCGTGCAGCGCGAGGCTCCGGCGGTGGCCCAGGCCCTCGACCTCAGTGCCTCGGGCCAGCTGCGCAACATGGCGAGCATCGGCGGCAACCTGCTGCAGCGGACGCGGTGCGGCTACTTCCGCGACCTGTCCACACCGTGCAACAAGCGGGAGCCGGGCTCGGGGTGCGCCGCACTGGAGGGCATCAACCGCACGCACGCGGTCCTGGGGACCAGCGACGCCTGCATCGCCACCCACCCCAGCGACCTCGCGGTCGCCCTGGTGGCGCTGTCCGCCCAGGTGCACCTGACCTCGGCACGCGGCAGCCGCGCCGTCGCCCTGGAGGACTTCTACACCCTGCCCGGGTCGACCCCGCACGTGGAGAACGTGCTGCGCCCCGGCGAGCTCATCACCGGCGTCACCGTCCCCCGGTCGGCCGCGGCCCACAACTCGCTGTACCTCAAGGTGCGCGACCGGCAGTCCTACGAGTTCGCCCTGGCCTCCGCCGCCGTCGCGCTGGAGGTGCGGGGCTCGACCATCCGCACCGCTCGCGTCGCAGCCGGTGGCGTCGGCACGCGGCCCTGGCGGCTGCGCTCGGTGGAGCAGGCCCTGGAAGGGCGCCGGGCGAGCAGCGAGACCTTCGAGGCGGCCGTTCTCCACGCGGACCGGGGTGCGCGCGTCCAGGAGCACAACAAGTTCAAGCCGGCGCTGCTGCGACGCACCCTCGTCCGCGCCCTGACGACGCTGACTCAGCGATGAGCCCCACCTGCTCGTACGCCGGACCCACCGCCCGCACGCCTGAGGAGCACCCATGACCACATCGCCCCTGGGCCGCGAGGTCCCCCGCGTCGAAGGACGCCTGAAGGTCACCGGCGCGGCGGAATACTCCGCCGACCGCCAGGCGAACGGCACCGTGTTCGCCCACGTCGTGACGAGCACGATCGCTCGTGGGACCGTTCGGGCGCTGGACACCGCCGAGGCACAGGCCATGCCCGGCGTCCTCGGCGTCTTCTCGCACCTGAACCGCTTCCGGGACCCGATGGTCGTCGAGGGCGGCCTCGCCGAGAGCTACGTCCCGCTGCAGGACGCCCAGGTCCACTTCCACGGGCAGGTCATCGCCCTGGTCGTGGCGGAGTCCTCCGAGGTGGCCCGCGACGCGGCGCTCTCGGTGCGCGCGACGTACGACGCCGCGCCCCACCGGGCCTCGCTCGCCGACGGCATGCCCGGCTTCCTGCCACCCCCGATCCCCGGCTTCTCCCTCCCGCCCACGCGCGAGGTCCTGGCTCCTGGCGTGGCCTCGATGGACGCCGCGTTCGCCGCGAGCGACGTGGTCGTCGAGGCGGAGTTCCACCAGTACGCCCAGCACCACGTCGCGATGGAGCCGCACTCCACCCTGGCCGTGTGGCGCGACGGCCAGCTGTTCGTCTACACCGGCACCCAGAACCCGATCCGGAGCGCGGCCTCCCTCGCCCTGCGGCTCGACGTGCCCCCGGAGACGGTGCGCGTGATCTCCGAGCACGTCGGTGGCGGTTTCGGCGGCCGCGTCATGGTCTGGAACGACGGCGCGCTCGCGGCGGCCGCCGCCCGGGAGGTCGGCCGACCGGTCAGGCTCGCCCTCACCCGCGAGCAGGCCTTCACCGTCAGCCCGCACCGCGCGGAGGTCAGGCAGACGGTCCGCCTCGGCGCCCGCCGCGACGGCACCCTGAACGCGCTGCGCCACCTCACGTGGGTCGAGCGACCACAGGTCGGCGGATTCCCCATGATGCCGGCCGCGGAGACCTCCGCGATGATGTACGCGACGCCCAACCTGCACTACGCCGGCAGCTGGGTCCCGATGGACATGCCGCCGGTGGCGGCCATGCGAGGCCCTCACGAGTCGCCGGGCTCGTTCGCGCTGGAGACCGCGATGGACGAGCTCGCCGTCGCCCTGGACCTCGACCCCGTGGAGCTGCGCCGACGCAACCACGCCGACGCGCCGCCGGGGGGCCGTCCGTTCTCCAGCAAGCACCTGCTCGAGTGCTACCGGGTCGGCGCCGAGCGCTTCGGCTGGCCGGCGCGCCGGCCCCGCCCCGGCAGCCAGGTGCACGGTGAGTGGCTGCACGGCGTCGGCATGGCCAGCGCGGCCTACCCCGCGCACCGCGACCCGGCGCAGGTACGGGTGACGCTGCGCAGCGACGACACCGCCGTGGTCTCGACCGCGACGTCCGACCTCGGCACCGGGGCCTGGACGATGCTCGCCATCAGCGGCGCCGACGCGCTCGGCATCCCCGTGCGCCAGGTGACGCCCCAGCTCGGCGACTCGATGCTGCCGCCGGGCGCCGCGGCGGCTCGCTCGGCCGCCACCGCGAGCTCGATCCCGGCGGTGCGGGCGGCCGCCGCACAGGCGGTGGCCGAGCTGCTGCGTCGCGCCGTGTCGGCGCCGCGGTCGCCGTACCACGGCGAGCGGGTCGAGGACCTGGCCTACGACGCGGGGCGGGTCGTCGGACCCGACGGCAGGTCGCGCACCTTCGGCCGTCTGCTGCGCAGCATGGGCGTCCCCAGCGTCGCGATGACCGCGGCGGCCCCGCGGGGGCCGGAGGCGCAGCAGTACTCCTTCTACGCCTTCGGCGCCCACTTCTGCGAGGTGCGGGTCAACCGCTTCACCGGCGAGCCGCGGATCGTGCGCTTCACCTCGGTGCTGGACGTCGGGCGCGCCGTGAACGCCCGCGCCCTGCGCAGCCAGATCACCGGCGGCGTCATCTTCGGCATCGGCCACGCCCTGCTGGAGCACAACCCGGTCGAGGCCGCGACCGGTCGGCTCGCGGCGAGCAACCTCGCGGACTACCTGGTCCCGGTCAACGCCGACATCCCCGACCTCGACGTCCACTGGCTCGACATCCCCGACCCGGTGCTGCACGAGACCGGGGCGCGCGGCGCCGGGGAGATCGGCACGGTCGGTGCCGCCGCCGCCGTGGGCAACGCGGTCTTCCACGCCACGGGGGTCCGGGTGCGCGACCTGCCGATCACGCTCGACAAGATCATCGAGTCGTGGTGACCGCGGCCTGACCCGCTACTCCCGCCCGCGGCTCCTCCGGCGCGGGGCGAGGCCCGTCAGCGCACCGACTTTGCGTTCGAGCCCGCGGCCGCGGCGCGTGCGCTCGCGACCAGCCGCACGACGTACGTCGTGAGGGCGGTCCCGTTGCGATCGGCGACGCGGATGGCCGGGCGGTCACCGGTGCTGTTGAGGGTCCGGGTCGAGACGAGGACCCGGCGTCCAGAGGCCACGACCCGGAAGACCTTGACGGTCTCGCCGGCGAGCGTGGTCGGCCCGGCCACACGGAGCACGTCGGCCCGGGCCCCGTTGCCCACGGCGCCCATGGTGATCCGCGCGCGACCCGGGCCGGCGGTGCCGAAGCGGGTGGTGGAGTCGATCCGGGCACGGGCGTTGCCGGCGACGGTGGAGCCCGGATCGTCGTTGGCGGGCGCGACCGCGACGGTGTCGCCCGTCGCGACGGACAGGACGCCTCCGGACTCGGTCGCCTGCGGGCGCTCCGCCAGGTCGTCGACGGTGACGCGGAAGCTGCCGTTGCCGTTGGTGGTGGTCGTGCTGCGCAGCGCGAGCCCGTCGGGAGTGACGATCCCGGCGTCGGCCTGGTTGCCGGGGACGACCTCGACGCCCCGCTGGTAGCCCAGCTCGAGGCGGCGCCCCCGCAGCGGCGTGCCGTCGATGGTCAGACGTCCGACGTAGTCGAGCTGACCCCCGGCCGCGGCCTGGGCCGGGTCGGCCCGCGGGTTGAGGACGAGCGTGGCCTGGCCCGTCGTGAAGGTCGAGACGGCGGGCTCGGAGCCGGATTCGTCGACCTGCGCGGTCAGGACCGACTCGAGCGTGTAGCCGCCCGTCGCCCCGGCGGTGTCGAACGGGATGACGGCCCGGCCGTCGGTGCCGGTCAGCGCGGTGCGGTAGGCCGCGGGGGCGTCCGACCCGGTCGGGTAGAGCTTGTAGGAGACGCTCGTGCCGGCCCCGACGGGGCGACTCTGCTCGTCCCGGACGTCCACGACGATGTCGCCGTCGGCGTACTCGTCGACGTCGAACGCCTCGCCGTCGGCCACGACGTTCTGGACCCAGCTCGGGACCGGCTCGTAGGTGCCCACCGTGACCTCGGGCGAGATCCGGTCGCCGTCGGCCTCGTCGAAGCCGTCCTCGTCGGTCGCGTTCGCGTAGTACTGCTCCGTGACCCCGGGGGCCTGGCGCACCCGCACCGCCGCGCCGCGGTCGATGTAGCCGACCACGGCCCCGTCGGAGAGCCGGCGCACCTCGGCGCCGAGGATCGACGGGCCCTGGGCGCTCTGGACCTGGACCTGGACCGTGCCGTCCTCACCGGGCCGGACGTCGCCGGTGCTGGAGGCGAACACCTCGTCGATCGTGTGCGGGACCACCGGCACCACCGCGACGTCGTCGGACCCGCGCTCGGCCGCGACCAGGACGTGGCCGCTGGCCAGGTCCGACCCGGTCATGTCGAGGACGCCGGAGAAGGAGCCGCCCGGGTAGGAGGGGCTGTTGTCGTTGGGGAGCTTGAAGCTCGTGCTCCCGACCTGGGCCGCGACCCTCCCCGTGAAACCGCCGGCGCTGTCCCGCCACGACGACAGCGCGACGGTGCCGTCGGTCGCCGACGTGGTGCCGTACACCTGGACCAGGGTCTGGGTGCGGCCCGAGTCGACGTAGGGCTGGGTGAAGTACCTGGCGGGGGACGTCGAGACCCGCAGGCCGTCGGCGGACCCGTCGTCGGTGACCTCGACGTCCTGTCGCGTCGAGTACGACGTGCCCGTGCTGTCGGTCGAGACGGCTCGGATCGCGACCCGTTCGCCCACGAGGCTGCGGCCGCCGACGGAGCCGTTCCAGTCGGCGGTGGCGTGGCTGCCGACGGTGCTCACCGACACGTCGAGCGGCTTCCACCCGGCATCGCCGTCACCGGCCTCGGGGTCGATGTTGACCTCGAAGATCGTCGTCGCCGCGGCGCCGGTGACCCGGGCCGTGAGGCGGGCGGTGCGCCAGCCGCCGTCGTCGAAGTCGTTGTCGACCCGGATGGAGGCGTGGCCGGTGTACTGGCTCAGGAGCGTCACCTCGGGCCCGTCGGCGTGCGCGCCGGGAGCCACCGAGAGGGACAGGCCGGTCAGGGCGAGCGCGCCGACGGCGCTCGCCGCGAGACCACGGGTGACGGTGGTGTTCAAGGTTCCTCCGGATGCTTCCCGGAGCACGACCGTGTCCCGACGCTCGAAGGCTAGGGGTCCTCGCGGACCCCGTTCGCCGAACGGACGAAGTGCCGGGTGCCGGCTAGTCCGGTGGGTTCACCAGGTCCTTGCGCAGGTGGACGTCGCGGACGTCGAGGCCGAGCCCGGCGATGGTGGCCAGGGCCGCCCGCTCGTGCCCGTAGACGCGCGCGCTGAAGTCGACCACGCGGTGCTCGCGCACGTAGCCCTCGAGCGCCGCCAGGAAGGGGCGCACCAGGCCCCGGCGACGGTGCTCGGGGAGGAGGTCGATCGTGTTGGCGACCAGCCCGACCTCGTCGCCCCGGCTCACACGCGTGCACCACAGGCGGCCGACCGGCACACCGTCGACGGTGCTCACCAGCAGCACCTCGTCGTCGGGCGGCGTCCCGAGCAGTCCGTCGAGCCGGCGCTCGACCTCGGTCATCGGCGACTCCGCGTCGTCGAGGACCCCGGCGCGCAGCATCCCGTCCCGCAGCTGCACGCGCGCGTCGGGGACGAACCTCCGTCGCTCGTCGTCGGTCATGACGCGCAGCCGGACCCGTCCCTCGTCGACGAGCAGGCGCGCCTGGCCGGGGTCGACGGTGATGCCGACGCCGACCATCGTGACGACGTGGCCCGACTGCCGGAAGGCCGGGAGCAGGGTCGCGGGGACCGCGGTCGTCACCGTGGCCGAGCTACCGGCCCGCGCGTGCGCCGCGATCGACGCCAGCACCGCACGCCAGTGCGGGAGGTCGTCGTCGGGCAGGCTCGTCTCGAGCAGCCGGATCGTCGTACGACGGCGCTCGGCGCTCGCGGAGTGCTCGAGGACGACGCCGCCGACGGCGACCCCGTCGAGCACGACCTCGAGCGCCTCGAGCCCGTCATCCCCGGCCGCTGGCTCCGGGAACGGGGACCCGGCTGCGGCACGGGCCGTGCGCCACTCGGCCACCGCCTCGGCGGGCATGGCGGTCAGGCTGGCCTCGGGCACCGCCGCAGCGTAGCGGCGCCGGTCGGCCGCGACCGGCTAGCGGAGGACGGCCGCCACCTGCCGGCGCGCCTCGTCGACGGTGGCCAGCACCGACACCGTCTCGTCGTGGTCGTGCAGCGGTGACCCGGTGCGGCCCTCGGCGATGTAGTGGGCGAACGCCGTGGTCTGGAAGGCGTAGCCGTCGCCGGTGCCGGCGGGCTGCGGGTGGGTCCAGGTGCCGGTGCGCTCCGCGCCGGGCGGACCGACGGTGACCGTCAGCGCCGACGGGCCCCAGAACGGGTCGGCCAGCCCGGCGTGGCCCGCCGACCCACCGACCACCGCCGTCGCGGGCAGCGAGGTGACCAGCGACGTCGTCAGCACGGCGGCGGCGCCGTCGGACGCGGTGAGCAGCAGCTGGGCGGTGGCGTCGACGCCGGTGGGCGCGAGGGTGCCGGTGGCGACGACGGTCGCCGGGGGGCCGAGCACCATCGAGGCGAGGCTGACCGGGTAGACACCGACGTCGAGCAGGGCCCCACCGCCGAGCGCGGCCCACAGCCGGCCGGCGGCGTCGTACGGCGCGACGAACGCGAAGTCGGCGCGCACCAGGTGGACGTCACCGAGGAGCCCGTCGGCGAGGACCTGCCGCAGCACGTCGGTCTGGGGCAGGTAGCGCGTCCACATCGCCTCCATCGCCAGCACCCCGGCCGCCCGCGCGGCTGCGGTGACGGTCGCGGCGTCGGCGGCGGTCATCGCCATCGGCTTCTCGACCAGGACGTGCTTGCCGGCGGCGATGGCGGCCAGCGCCTGGTCGCGGTGCAGCGGGTGGGGCGTGGCGACGTAGACCGCGTCGACCTCGGGGTCCTCCACCAGCGCCCGGACGTCGGTGCCCCACCGCTCGACGCCGTGCGCCCGCGCCGTGGCCTCGGTGCGCGCCGGGTCGCGGGCGGACCAGGCCACGACGCGGTGGGGGGTGTGGGCGTGCATCGACGCCACCAGCGCCGCGGCGATCCCGGTCCCGATGACGCCCCACCGCAGGGGCGGGACGCCGGCGGGGTCGAGGAGCCGCGGAGCGGGGAGGAGGAGCGGCGTGGTGCTCACGCGGAGAGGCGCGCGCCGGTGTCGGTGTCGAAGACGTGCACCTGGGCGGGGTCGGTGGTGACGTGGATCGTGTCGCCCTTGTGCACCTGGTCGCGTCCGGAGATCCGCACGATGATGTTGGCCGGCGTGCCCTCGACCCCGGAGGTGCCGTAGACGTAGCCGTCGGCGCCGAGCTCCTCCACGACGGTCACCCGCACCGGGAGGCCGCCCTCGGCGGCCGAGACGATCCGCCACGACTCGGGCCGCACCCCGACGGTGATGCGACCGTGCATCGTCTTGGCGGCGATCGGGTCGACGGGCACGCAGTGGTCGCCGATCTGCGCCTGGCCGTCGACGGCGGTCGCCTCGAGCAGGTTCATCTGGGGCGAGCCGATGAAACCGGCCACGAACAGGTTGACGGGCTTGTCGTAGAGGCGCAGCGGGGTGTCGACCTGCTGCAGCAGCCCGTCCTTCATCACCGCGACACGGTCGCCCATCGTCATCGCCTCGACCTGGTCGTGGGTGACGTAGACGGTCGTGACGCCCAGGTCGGCCTGCAGCTTGGCGATGTCGGTGCGGGTCTGGACCCGCATCTTGGCGTCGAGGTTGGACAGCGGCTCGTCCATGCAGAAGACCTGCGGGCTGCGCACGATCGCGCGGCCCATCGCCACGCGCTGCCGCTGGCCGCCGGACAGCGCCTTGGGCTTGCGCCCGAGGTACTCCTCCAACCCGAGGATGCGGGCCGCCTCGGCGACGCGCTTCTTCCGCTCGGCCTCGGGGACCTTGGCCATCTTGAGCGCGAACGCCATGTTGTCGGCGACCGTCATGTGCGGGTAGAGCGCGTAGTTCTGGAACACCATCGCGATGTCGCGGTCCTTGGGCGGCACCGTGGTGATGTCGCGGTCGCCGATGTAGATGCGGCCCTCGTCGACCTCCTCGAGGCCGGCCAGCATCCGCAGGGTCGTCGACTTGCCGCACCCCGACGGGCCGACGAGGACCATGAACTCGCCGTCCTCGATCTCGAGGTCGATGCCGGGTACGGCGGCCTTGTCGGCCCCCGGGTACCAGCGCTGGGCCTTCTCGAACGTCACTGTGGCCATGTGCGTGTGCTCCTCCACCGGCCGCTGCGGCCGGACGATGCGATGGGTGGGCGAGTGGCTCAGGCGCTGTCGCGCTTGACGAGCGAGGGCTGGAAGACGATGCGCATCGGGCGCGCCCGGTTGCCGTCGTCGAGCTGTTCCAGCAGCAGTCGGGCTGCCTGCTCGGCCATGTCGCCGACCGGGGCGTGCACCGTGGTCAGCGGCGGGGACGTCCGCTCGGCGACCCCGAGGTCGTCGTAGCCGACCACGGCGACGTCGTCGGGGACCCGACGGCCGGCCAGGCCCAGCGCGCGCAGCGCCCCGACGGCCATCAGGTCCGAGGCGACCGCGAGGCCGTCGAGGTCGGGGTGGTCCTCGAGCAGCCGGGTCGCCGCCGCCTCTCCCCCGGCCTCGGTGAAGTCGCCGTGGATCACGGCGTCGTCGGACAGGTGCGCCTTGCGCATCGCCATCCGCCAACCCAGGAGCCGGTCGACGCCGGCGGTCATGTCGAGCGGTCCGGCGATGGTGCCGATCCGCCGGCACCCCCGGCGGATGAGCGCCTCGGTGGCGTCGTTGCCGCCGGCGATGTTGTCGGTGTCGACGTAGGCGACCTTGCTGGCGCTGGTCCACGGCCGACCGACGAACACGCAGGGCAGGCCCATCGCGGCGAGGTGGTCGCTGAGGTGGTCCTTGCGGTGGTGGGAGACCACGATGGCGCCGTCGATGTGCCGGTTGCGCAGGTAGCGGAGCATCCGCTGCTCCTCCTCGCCGGGCCCGGTCAGCAGCAGGACGAGCTGCAGGTCGCGGGCGCCGAGCACCCGGCTGACGCCGCGCAGCGTGCGGGCGAAGAACGGGTCGGAGAAGACCCGGTCGTCGGGCTCGGGCACGACCAGCGCGACCGAGTCGGTACGCCGGGTGACCAGGCTGCGGGCCGCGAGGTTGGGGGCGTAGCCCAGGGCCTCGACCGCGGCGTCGACGGCGGTGCGCGACTTCAGGCTCACCTTGTCGCCGCCGTTGATGGCCCGCGACGCGGTCGCCCGCGAGACGCCGGCCATCCGGGCCACCTCGTCGAGGGTGGGCAGCGGCACCGACCGTGCGCCGTCCTCGTCCGTCACGCGGGTCACGCTAGACCCTCGATGCGGCCGCCCGCCGCGACGCGTGCGTACCAGTCGGCGCTGCGCTTGCGGGTGCGCTCCTGGGTCTCGTAGTCGACGTGTACCAGGCCGAAGCGCTGGCCGTAGCCGTAGGACCACTCGAAGTTGTCGAGCAGCGACCAGGCGAAGTAGCCCCGCACGTCGACCCCCGCCTCGATCGCCGCGTGCAGGGCGCGCAGGTGGGCCTCGAGGTAGTCGCGGCGCTCGTGGTCGTCGACGCGGCCGTCGACGACGTCGTCGGGGTAGGCGGCGCCGTTCTCGGTGATCCACACCGGCGGCAGGTCGTAGTCGTCGTGCAGCCGCACGAGCAGCCGGGTGAAGCCCTCCGGCTGCACCTCCCAGCCGATGCCGGTGCGCGGCAGGCCGCGGCCGGGCTCGGTGATGTCGTCGCAGCCGGGGAACGGCGACCCGCTGGGCAGGTCGGGGTGCCGGACCCCGCCGTCGTCGGCCAGCGGGTGCGGGTGCCCGGAGTAGGCGCCGCCGTTGTAGTAGTTGACGCCGAGCACGTCGAGCCGGCTGCTGATCGCGGCCAGGTCGCCGTCGTGGACGGCCTCGTGCCACGGCCGGCCGGCGAAGGTCAGCGCCGCGGTGTCGGCCAGCACGTCGTCGGGGTAGCGGCCCCGCAGCAGCGGGTCGAGGAAGACCCGGTTGAACAGCCCGTCGACCCGGCGCGCCGCGTCGCGGTCGACCTCGTCGCCGGCGTCGTAGGGGTCGGCGACGGTGAGGTTGAGCGTGATGCCGAGGTCGGCGCCCGCGCCGTCGGCGCGCAGCGCCTGCACCGCAAGCCCGTGGCCGAGCATCAGGTGGTGGGCGGCCACGAGCCCGGCGGCACCCTCCCGGCGACCGGGGGCGTGGCGGCCGGAGGTGTAGCCGAGGAACGCCGAGCACCACGGCTCGTTCATCGTCGTGATCGTCGGCACCCGGTCACCCAGCGCCTCGTGGACGGTCTGCGCGTAGTCGACGAAGCGGTGGGCGGTGTCCCGGTCGGTCCACCCGCCGGCGTCCTCCAGCGTCTGCGGGAGGTCCCAGTGGTACAGCGTCGCCCAGGGGGTGATGCCGGCGTCGAGCAGCTCGTCGACGAGGCGGCGGTAGAAGTCGAGGCCGGCCTGGTTGACCGCGCCGCCGTCGGGGCGCACCCGCGGCCAGGCCACCGAGAACCGGTAGGAGCCGAGTCCCAGGTCGCGCACCAGGCCGACGTCGTCGCGGTAGCGGTGGTAGTGGTCGCAGGCGACGTCGCCGGTGTCGCCACCGACGATCGCCCCGGGCACGCGGGCGTAGGTGTCCCAGATGGACGGCGTCCGTCCGTCCACGGCCGCGGCGCCCTCGATCTGGTAGGCCGCCGTGGCGGCGCCCCACCCGAAGCCGGCCGGGAACTCGACCGGACCGCGCCGGGAGCCGGACGTGAGGAGGGAGGTGGGGGTGTCGAGCTCGGTCATCCCTTGAGGGCTCCTTGCATGATGCCGGTCACCAGCTGGCGACCGGACAGGACGAACAGGACGAGGAGGGGAACGGTGGCCATCGCCGTACCGGCCAGCAGGAGGGCGTAGTCGGTCGACTGGCCCTGCCCGGTCAGGGCGAGACGGTCGAGGGCGATCTGCAGGGTCTCGGTCTCCTGCAGGGCCACGAGCGGCCACATGTAGTCGGTCCAGACCTGCATGAAGGTGAACAGGAACAAGATCGCCATCGCGGGCCGGGCGGCGGGCACGGCGACGGTCCAGAACGTGCGGATCATCGAGCAGCCGTCCATCCGGGCGGCCTCGATGAGCTCGTCGGGGACGGCGTCGAGGAGGTACTGCCGCATGAAGAAGACGCCGAACGCCGTCACCAGGGTCGGCAGGGCGACCGCGGCGAGGGTGTCGAGCAGCCGGTAGTCGCGCATCAGGATGAACAGGGGCACGATCGCGAGCTGCGTCGGCACCGCCATCGTCATCACCACGAAGCCCATCAGCGAACCGCTGCCACGGAACCGCAGCTTGGCGAAGCTGTAGCCGGCGAGGGTGGAGAAGAAGACCACCGACGTCGCGCACACCGTCGAGACGACCAGGCTGTTGAGCATCGCCTGCCAGAAGTCGATGCTGTCGAGCACCCGGCGCGCGTTGGCCAGGAAGTGGCCGCCGGGCAGCAGCGGCGGCGGGGTCTCGATGGCGCGCTCCCGGGTGTGGGAGCCGATCATGAACGACCAGTAGAGGGGCAGGGCCGAGCCGATCACGAAGGCGGCGAGCAGCCCGTAGACCAGGGCTCCGGGACGTCGGGTCACAGCGCTCTCCGTCGGGTGAGCCACCGGGTCGCCGCGTAGTTGGCGAGCACGACGGCGATGATGAACAGGAACAGGAGCCAGGCGGCCGCGGAGGCGCGTCCGTAGAACTGGTCCTCGATGCCCTTGACGTAGACGTAGAGCGTCATCGTCATGTACTGGTGGTCGGCGCCGCCCTCGCGCTGCGGGGTGTCGTCGAAGAGCCTCGGCTCGGTGAAGATCTGCAGCCCGCCGATGGTGGTGGTGACGATGACGAAGATCATCGTGGGCCGGATCATCGGCAACGTGATGTGGAAGAGCTGGCGCACGCGCCCGGCCCCGTCGAGCGCCGCCGACTCGTAGACCTCGCGCGGCACGGCCTGCATCGCGGCCAGGAAGATCAGGGCGTTGTAGCCGGTCCAGCGCCAGTTGACCATGCCGGAGATGGCCACGTGGCTCCACCAGCGCTCGACGTGCCACCGGACCGGCTCGAGCCCGACGCTGCTGAGCAGCTCGTTGACCACGCCGGAGCGGTCGGCGAAGAGGGTCCCGAAGATCAGCACCGCCGCGGTCGGCGCGACCACGAACGGCAGCAGCACGCTGACCCGCCAGAACGTGCTGCCCCGCAGCCGCTGGTCGAGCAGCGCGGCCACCGTCACCGCGATCACGACCTGCGGGATCGACGACATCGCGAAGATGCTCAGGGTGTTGACCAGCGACTTCAGGAACAGCGGGTCGTCGAGCACCCAGCGGAAGTTGTCGAGGCCCACGAAGCCGCCACGGGCGTACTGCGTGCGGTCCCAGTCGAACAGCGAGAGGTAGCCGGTGTAGGCGAGGGGGAACATCCCGACCACCGCGAAGACCAGGAAGAACGGCGAGACGAAGACGTACGGCGCGATCTTGACGTCCCACCGCGCCCGGCGCTCGCGGCGCAGCAGTCGGCGCTCGCCGCGCCGTCCGCTGCGCCCTGCCTCCCCCGGGTCGTGCTCCCCCTCCGCGCCGGCGGGTCGCCGGCGCGGAGGGAGCTGGCCGGGCTGGACGTCGGTGCCGGCGCCGGCCGGCGCGGTCACTGCAGGGACGCGACGTCGGCGAGGAAGGTCTTCCACGACTCGTCGGGGTTCGCGGAGCCCTCGTCGACCCGGTCGACCGCGGCCTGGAACTTGCCGAGGATGTCGGAGTACAGCGGTCCCTGGAAGGGCTGGACGTCGATGGCCTCGGCCCGGTTGATGTAGATCTCCCCGACGGGGGCGTCGTTGAAGTAGGCGTCGGTGGCGCCCTGCAGCTCCGGGCTCTCGAGGGCCTCGACCTGCGAGGGGAAGTTGCCGAGCTCGGCGAAGACCCGCAGCTGCTGCTCCGGAGCCGTCAGCCACTCCAGGAACTCCTGGGCCTCGGCCTGGTGGGTGGAGGTCTTGGGCACCGCGAGGAACGACCCGCCCCAGTTGCCGCCGCCGCCGGGGAACACGTCGGCGATGTCCCAGACGACGCCGTCCTTGAGCTTGCCCTGGTTGTCGCGGATGTTGCTGCGCATCCAGCCGGGGCAGGGGATGGTGGCGAACCCGTCCTTCTTGAAGGCCGCCTCCCAGTCGGGGTTCCACTGCTTGTTGCGGGTCGAGAGGGTCTCGGCGTTGCCGGTGACCGTGGCCCACACCTCCTGCAGGCCCTCGTTCTCGACGTCGACGGTGCCGTCCTCGCGCTCGAACGGGTTGGGGACCTGGTTGAGCATCGCCTGGGCGATCGAGCCGGAGGAGTCGTACCACGCGGCGTCGGACTCGGCGGTGAACCGCTCGCCGAGGGCGTAGTAGTCGTCCCAGGTCGTCATCAGCTCGGCGACCTCCTCCCGGTCGCTGGGCAGCCCGGCCTCCTCGAACAGGTCGGCGCGGTAGCAGATCGCCTCGGGACCGGCGTCGGTCGGGTAGCCCAGCAGCTTCCCGTCGGAGGTCGTGGCGGCCGCCTCCTTGAACTCCAGCCACCGGCCCTCGACGTCGTCGTCGGCGAGGTCGACCCAGCGGTCGGGCGCAGCCACCAGCGCCGGCATGAAGTCGCCCTCGATCGCGACGACGTCGGGCAGCCCGGCGTTGGCCTGGAGGTTGGTGTTGAGCTCGTTCTTCCAGTCGTCCCAGAGCGAGACCTTGGTCTGCTCGACCTGGACGCCGGGGTTCTCGGCGTTCCACTCCTCGATCAGGGCGTCGTAGCCGAACTCGCCGAACGTGGTGATGGTGAGGGTCTCGCCCTCGCCGAGGGTGTCCTGCTCGGCCGACTCCGCCGGGTCGCCCCCGGAGCCGCACGCCGCCAGGGTGATCCCGAGCACGAGCGTCGCACCGACGCTCAGCCCGGAGCGGCGCACGCCGCGAGAGGTCTTCTTGGTCACGTCAGGTCTCCTGCCTGGAAGGGTGGGCCCGGGCGGAGTGGGAGCGCTTCCACTTCGGGTGCGGGAACGATGACACGGCCCCGCCGAGTGTGTCAACGGTCACGTCCAGTTTCGTGACGCGCCGCGGTGGCAGGCGTCCTCTGCCGGCCCCACGGGGTCTGGGAGCGCTTCCACCTCGGTCCTCGCCCTGGTCGGGCGCGCGCCGCTAGTAACTCACCGTTCGCTGGACCTACCCGCCCGCATTCGGGCGGGTAAGTCCAGCGGACGGTGAGTTACTCGCCCCGGCCGGCGGTACGGCGACCTCGCCCACCCCGGCGCCGTACGGCCCGGGTCCGGCGGTCAGGCGCCGGGCGCCTGGCCCCGGATGCCGGCCATCAGGGTGTCCATCCCGAACTCGAGCCACTCCTCGGCCGCGCCGCAGTCGGTGAGGGCGTCGGCCAGGGCGACGATGGAGGGGTACTTCCGCGGCGGGAGCGCCTGCAGCGCAGCCCACTCGGTGCGGACCTCCTGCTCGCGCTCCTCCTCGGTGGCGCCGATGCTCATCCCGGGCCGGCCGGTGGCGAGGCTGGTCATGAACAGCATCGCGTAGACCGCCAGCTGGGCGGCGCGCTCGTCGGAGAACCCACCGGCGCGCAGCAGGGCGAGCACCCGCTCGGTGACGTCGCGGCCCGGGTCGCTCAGCAGCATCCGCCCCTTGACCAGCCCGGCCACCGCCGGGTGGTCGGCGAGACCGGTCATCAGCGCGTCGAGGATCGCCCGCAGGCGCACGTCCCAGGGGGCGCCGGGGTCGTCGTCGGGCACGTCGACCTGCGCGAGCACCGCCTCGACGACGCCATCGATCAGCGCCTCCTTGTCCTTGAAGTGCCAGTAGAGCGCCATCGGCGTCACGCCCAGGCCGGTGGCGAGGCGCCGGATCGTCAGGGCCTCGAGGCCCTCGGCGTCGGCGAGCGCGATGGCGGCGCGGGCCACGGCCTCGCGGCTGAGCCGCTCCTTGGTCGGCGTCGCGGCGTTCGTCCTGGGGGTCACGGTTGACAACTCTACACCGTACATGCTGCACTCTCCGGCGTAGATGTACGTTGTACAAGTACGGCGTACTGGTGATGGACGAGGAGAGGTAGAGACGATGCGCAGAAGTCCCTGGGCGACGCTGGTCGTGCTGGCGTTGGCCCAGTTCATGGTGGTGCTGGACGTCACGATCGTGAACGTCGCACTGCCCGAGATGCAGACCGAGCTGGGGTTCAGCCCCGACGACCTGCAGTGGGTGATCAGCGCCTACACGCTCGCCTTCGGCGGGTTCCTGCTGCTGGGCGGCCGGCTCGGCGACCTGCTCGGACGGCGGCGCGTGTTCGTCGCGGGGCTGGCGATCTTCACCGTCGCCTCGCTGGCCGGCGGGCTGGCGACGTCGCAAGGCCTGCTGATCGGCGCCCGCGCCGTCCAGGGCTTCGGCGGCGCGCTGATGTCGGCGGCCGCGCTGTCGATCCTCACGGTGGTCTACGCCGCCGGGCGCGAGCGCAACATCGCCCTCGGCATCTGGGGCGGGCTGGCCGGGCTCGGCGGCACGCTCGGCGTGGTCGCCGGCGGCGTGCTCGTCGACGCAGCCGGGTGGGAGTGGGTCTTCTTCGTCAACGTCCCGATCGGCGTGGCGCTGCTGGCCCTGACGCGCTCGACGGTCACCGACAGCCGGGTGCACACCGACGGACCCCGGTCGTTCGACCTGGCCGGTGCGGCGTTCGGCACCGGTGCGGTGCTCGCCGTGATCTACGGCGTCATCCGGGCCGAACCGCTCGGCTGGGGATCCGCCGAGGTGATCGGGTCCCTCGTCGGCGGCGCCGCGCTGCTGGCCCTCTTCGTGCTCGTCGAGTCGCGCTCGGCCGCACCGCTGGTGCCGCTGCGGATGTTCCGGTCGCGGTCGCTGAGCCAGTCGACGCTGGTGCTGGCGCTCAACGGCGGCGCCTTCCTGGCCATGTTCTTCCTGAGCGCGCTGTTCCTCCAGCAGGCCAAGGGCCTGAGCGCGCTGGAGACCGGGCTGCAGTTCCTGCCGATGGGCGTCGCCGCGATCGTCGGCGCGATGGCGGCCACCCAGCTGCTGCCGCGGATCGGCACGCGGCCCACCCAGGTCGTCTCGGCGGTGATCGCGGTGGCCGGCCTGCTCCTGCTCACGCAGGCCACGACCGACGGCTCCTACGTCGTCGAGCTGCTGCCCGGGTTCGTCCTCTACGGCGCCGGCATCATGGGTGTCGGCGTGCCGGCCCAGATCACCGCGCTCTCCGAGGTCGCCCGCGACGACGCCGGCGCCGCCTCCGGGATCATCAACACCGGCTACCAGGTCGGCGGCGCGCTGGGGCTGGCCGTGATCTCCACGCTCGCCACCTCGGCGGCCACGTCGTCGCTGGCCGACGGGTCCTCACCGCAGGCCGCGCTCTCGGCCGGGTACGAGCGCGGGCTCCTGGTGACCGCGGCCCTGGCGGCCGTGATCCTGGTCCTGGCCGCGGTCTCGCGCCAGCTGGTCCCGGACGCCGACGAGCTGGCCGAGCTCGCCGTCCCCGCCTGAGCCGGGCGCGAGTCGTCAGCCGGTGCCGGAGCCCTGCCGGACCCGTGCCAGACCCGTGTCACACCCGGCCGAGGACGGCGCCCAGGTCGCCGACCGACCCCAGGTGCAGCGCCGTCTTGTCCACCGCGGCGAGCCGGCCGAGCCCCTCGGCCAGGCCGGCCCGCTGGCTCGGCGACAGCGCGCGGGGCCGCTGGCGCCCGGCGTCGGGGTCGACGCGCTCGAGCAGGCCGAGCTCGGACAGGGTGCGCACGTCGTCGGCGGCGGTCCGGGCGTAGAGGCGCTGGACGTACCGGGCGCGCGTCCGGGGCGGGAGCCCGGCGCCCTCGAGGGCGGTCATGGCCATCAGCAGCCGCAGGCGGGACCCGCGGACCTTGGGTCGCAGCCGGGGCGCCGCGAGCGTGCCCCACTTGCGGGCGAACTCCTCGGCGTCGGGACAGTCGAGGTGCAGGAGCCGGGACGTCTCGGCGAGGAAGGGGTCGAGCCTGTCGCCGTTCGAGGTCGTCGCGCCGTGGATGCCCACGCGGAGGTCGAGGGCCGGGCGCGTCCCGGACTTGCCGATGAGGTGTCCTCGGAAGTAGGCCTTGTTGTCCGGTCGCGGGATCACGTCCAGCAGCGCCAGCAACGCCAGCTCCTCCTCGGTCAGCAGCCGCTTGAACAGCTCCGGCTTCCGGGGCCTGCGCCGGCTCACCGCCTCCAGCGGGGCCAGCCGGACCGTCCGCCGCTGCGTGCCGAGGCCCGTCAGCTCCTGGCGGTCGAGCAGGAGGACCTCGTCGGAGTCGATGTGGAACAGCCACTCGGCCCACGCGCCGTGGGCCAGGACGACGTTGGCGGCGGTGGCGTTGACGGTCTGCCGCGTGTTGAGGTGGCGCGGCCGGTTCCCGTTCCACCAGTCCTGGCCCCGGACGGTCGTCACGTGGGGGTGCGACCGGAGGAAGGCCTCGCCCTCGGGAGCCGGTCCGTCGAGGAAGACGATCATGTGGTCGACGCCGTTGCAGAGGTTGCGCTCGACGAACGACCGCAGGTTGTCGACGCTCGTCTTCACCGTGCTGACTGTCACGATCACCGCGCGAGTCTGACACGGGACGGCCGTGCGGCACTCACGTCGGACGGCGCAGCACGAACCCGGCGTGGTGGACCACGTCGCCGACCAGCTCACCGAACGCCCAGAACCCGGAGTCGTCGAGGTAGGTGATCCGGTCACCGCGCGTCCACCAGCTCCCGGTCCAGGCGTCGGCGCGGCCGCTGCGCGTCTCGGTGTAGCGGCCCGTCGGCAGGAGGTGCTGCACCATGTCGCGCGACGGGTCGGCCCACGCACCGACCCACTCCGGCGCCACCGCCCCGGGCCCGGGCGGTCGGGTCGGCTCGCCGCGCCACACCTCGAGGCGCCCGGTCACGACCACGGCGAGGAGGTCCCGCGGCGGCACCGTCAGCTGGTGCCTGACCCGGTCCTCGCCCACGGACCCGTGCACCACCGCGAACGTCGCGGGGTTCCCGGCCCGCAGTTCGTACGCCGTCCGCTGCTCCGCCGGGCGGGCCCGGACCGCGCTCGCCACCTGCAGCGGCACGATCGAGGCGCCGCGGGCATCGACGACCCGGGTCCCGGGGTCCGGGCGGGGCCCGGCGTCGGCGGCGCCGACGTACCGCAGCCGGTTGCCGGTCGTCCACAGCGCGCCGGGCGCGACCCGCCCGGGCGTGACGTGGATGGCGGCGTCGAGGAAGGCGAGGTCGCGGTCGGCGGCGGTCGGCTCGGTCATGGTCTCGAGGGTGCCCCGGCGCGGCGGCGTGCGGGAGGTCGTGGCACCCCCAGGGACGGCGCGACCCCTACGGTGGTGCCGTGACGTCCCTCGTCCTCGTCGTCAACACGGGTTCGTCCTCGCTGAAGTACCAGGTGGTCGACGCCGGGACCGGCCGGGCGTCCGTGCGCGGCACCGTCGAGCGGGTCGACGCATCCGGCTGGGAGGACGCGTTCGCCCAGATGCTCGAGGCGGTCGAGGGGTCGGGGATCGAGGAGGACTCGCTGCTCGGGGTCGGTCACCGCGTCGTCCACGGCGGTGACCGGTACACCACGCCGGTCCTGGTCGACGACGACGTCGTGGCCGGCATCGAGGAGCTCGCGGTCCTGGCGCCGCTGCACAACCCGTCGGCGGCGGCGGGCATCCGCCACGCGCGGCAGGTGTGGCCGGGGCTGCCGCAGGTCGCGGTGTTCGACACCGCGTTCTTCGCCGACCTCCCCGCCGCGGCGGCGACCTACGCGCTGGACCACGACCTGGCGCGGCGCGAGGGGATCCGCCGCTACGGGGCGCACGGCATCAGCCACGAGCACGTGGCGGGCGCGGCCGCCCGCTTCCTCGGCCACCCACTGGCCGACCTGCGGCTGGTCGTCCTCCACCTCGGCAACGGCGCCTCCGCCTCGGCCGTGCGCGGCGGCGTACCGGTCGAGACGTCGATGGGCCTGACCCCGTTGGAGGGCCTGGTCATGGGCACCCGCTCCGGCGACCTCGACCCCGGCGTCCTGCTGCACCTGCTGCGTCGCGGCCACGACGCCGCCGACCTCGAGGACCTGCTGCACCACCGCTCGGGCCTGGAGGGCATGGCCGGGGTCCACGACTACCGCGACCTGCTCGCCGCGATCGAGGCCGGCGACGAGCGGGCCCGGGCGGCGCACGAGGTCTACTGCCACCGGCTGCGCAAGTACGTCGGCGCCTACCTCGCCGTCCTCAACGGTGCGGACGCGGTCGTCCTCACCGCCGGTGTCGGCGAGCACCTGGCCGCGGTGCGCGCCGACGCGCTGCGCGACCTCGACGCGCTCGGCGTGAGCGTCGACCCGGCGCGCAACGACGCACCGGGCGACGGGCCCCGCCGGATCAGCCCCGACGGGTCCCCGGTGCAGGTGCTGGTCGTGCCGACCGACGAGGAGCTCGCGATCGCCCGGCACGTCCAGGCCCTCCTCGGCACCTAGGGAGACACGCCCTAGCCACGGTCGGCCGGCGACTCCGGCTGCGCCGTCGTCGACGGGGACTCGCCGGGCCGCGGCGCCGAGCCGCTCCACGACCAGTCCCGCACCTCGGGCAGGTCGTCCCCGTGCTCCCTCGTCCACGCCCGGGCGCGCATCCGGGTGTCGACCATGAGCTGCCGCAGGCCGGCGGCCCGGGAGCCGAGGCTCGGCACCCGGTCGATGACGTCCATGACCAGGTGGAACCGGTCGAGGTCGTTCATCATCACCATGTCGAAGGGCGTGGTCGTGGTGCCCTCCTCCTTGTAGCCGCGCACGTGGATGTTGCCGTGGTTGGTGCGCCGGTAGGTCAGGCGGTGGATCAGCCACGGGTAGCCGTGGTAGGCGAAGATGACCGGCTTGTCCTGGGTGAAGACCGTGTCGAAGTCGCGGTGCGACAGGCCGTGGGGGTGCTCGGTGTCGTCCTGGAGCCGCATCAGGTCGACCACGTTGACGAACCGGACGGCGAGCCCGGGCAGGTGCTCGCGCAGGATCGAGACCGCGGCCAGCGACTCCAGGGTCGGCACGTCGCCGGCGCAGGCGATCACCACGTCGGGGTCGTCGCCGTCGGTGGAGGCCCAGTTCCAGATGCCGAGCCCGCGCGCGCAGTGCAGGTCGGCCGCGTCGCGGTCGAGCCAGTCGAAGACGGGTTGCTTGCCGGCCACGACCACGTTGACGTAGTGCGTGCTCTCCAGGCAGTGCCGCATCGTCGAGAGCAGCGTGTTGGTGTCCGGCGGCAGGTAGACGCGGACGACCTCGGCCTTCTTGTTCACGACGTGGTCGATGAACCCCGGGTCCTGGTGGGAGAACCCGTTGTGGTCCTGACGCCACACGTGGGAGGTGAGCAGGTAGTTGAGGGAGGCGATCGGCGGCCGCCACTCGATCTCCCGCGTCGTCTTGAGCCACTTGGCGTGCTGGTTGAGCATCGCGTCGACGATGTGGATGAACGCCTCGTAGCAGCTGAACAGGCCGTGCCGGCCGGTGAGCAGGTAGCCCTCGAGCCAGCCCTGGCAGGTGTGCTCGGAGAGGATCTCCACGACCCGGCCGCTCGGGGCGAGGTGCTCGTCGACGTCCCAGATCTCACCGGCGAAGACCTTGTCGGTCACCTCGTAGACGCCGTCGAGACGGTTGGAGGCGGTCTCGTCGGGCCCGAAGATGCGGAAGTTGTCGGTGTTGTCGCGCATCACGTCGGTGAGGTAGTGGCCCAGCACCCGGGTGGCCTCGTGGGCCGAAGCCCCCGGCGCCGTCACCTCGACCGCGTGCTCGGCGTAGTCGCGCAGCACCAGCGGACGGCGGAGCAGGCCGCCGTTGGCGTGCGGGTTGGCGCTCATCCGGCTCTTGCCGGACGGCGACAGCTCGCGCAGCCGCGCGACCAGCCGCCCGTCGTCATCGAACAGCTCCTCGGGGCGGTAGGTGCGCATCCACTCCTCGAGCAGGCCGCGGTGGTCGTCGTCCTCGCGGGTGTTGGCCAACGGCACCTGGTGCGCGCGCCACGTCCCCTCGACCTGCACGCCGTCGACCACCTGTGGGCCCGTCCAGCCCTTGGGCGTGACCAGCACGATCATCGGCCAGGGCCGCCGGACGACGTCGCCGTCCTCGCGGGCCGCGCGCTGGATCTCCCGGATCGTGTCGTGGGCGTGGTCGAGCGTCGCGGCCAGCTGCCGGTGCACGTCGGCGGGGTCGTCGCCCTCGACGAGGAGCACCTCGTGGCCGTAGCCGCGCAGCAGGCTCTCGAGCTCGGCACGCGGGATGCGGGCGGGGATGGTGGGGTTGGCGATCTTCCAGCCGTTGAGGTGCAGGATCGGCAGCACCGCGCCGTCGGCCACCGGGTCGACGAACTTGTTGGCGTGCCACGACGCGGCCAGCGGGCCGGTCTCGAACTCGCCGTCGCCGATCACCGCCGTGACCAGCAGGTCGGGGTTGTCCATCGCGGCGCCGTAGGCGTGGGAGAGCACGTAGCCGAGCTCGCCGCCCTCGTGGATCGAGCCCGGCGTCTCCGGGGCCACGTGGCTCGGGATGCCGCCGGGGAAGGAGAACTGGCGGAAGAGGTGCTGCATCCCCCTCTCGTCGTCGCCGACGTGCGGGTAGACCTCGCTGTAGGTGCCCTCCAGCCAGGCGTTCGCGACGGCGGCGGGACCCCCGTGGCCGGGACCGGCGAGGAAGATCGCGTCGACGTCCCGCTCCCGGATGAGCCGGTTGAGATGGGTCCAGAGCAGGTTGAGGCCCGGCGTCGTGCCCCAGTGCCCGAGGAGCCGCGGCTTGATGTCCTCACGCACCAGCGGCCTGCGCAGCAGCGGGTTGTCCAGCAGGTAGATCTGACCCACCGAGAGGTAGTTGGCGGCCCGCCACCACGCGTCGAGGAGCTCGACCTCCTCCCCGGTCAGGGGGGTGCCCGTCGCCGATCCCGGTGCTTCCTCTGTCTGCGTCATGGGTCCAACCTCGCTGTGGATCGTTCGAAGGGCAACAGGTGACAGCCAGGCGTCAGGGCTGTCGGACGACCTCGGAGAGAGGTCGGCGGGGGGTACGGGGCAGCTGCTCGTTGCTGAGGGCCTGCCAGCCCACGCGCAGCAGCAGGTGGGGGACGGCGCGGTCGAGCAGCACCTCGTGCTGCAGCGACGCGCGGGTGACGTCGACCTCCACCACCTGGCTCAGGGGGACGATCGCGAGGCCGTCGGCGACGGCGTGCAGCCAGACGGCGCCCAGGGCCTCGCCCGCCGCGAGCCACGACGCCCGGTCGTCGGCGACCCCGCACAGCACGAGCACACCGTCGGTGGTCTCGACGTGGTGGTCGCGGCCGCCGGCGGGCAGGCTCGCCGTCTCGTCGACGTCGGCGGTCTGGGCGGCGTAGGCCCGGGCGACCAGGCGCTCCACGCGGAGGCGGTCGACGATGTCGGTGAGCGTGACCGCCGGGGCGCCCCAGGTGGCGGCGACCTCGGCCAGTCGCTCGAGGCGCTCGCCCTGGACCGGCCAGGTGGTGAAGCGCCGCCGGTCGGTACGCCGCTCGTGCAGCGCGCGCAGGAGGGCGGCGTCCTCGTCGGTCACCGGCGCCGGCGCCAGGGAGATCCGGGCGAGCAGGTCGGAGCCGGGTCCCTCGGGCCAGCGCTCGACCAGCGGCCGCCGGCCGAGGCCGCGGGCGGCCACCTGGGCGTGGTGCAGCGCGGTCCCGCAGCTGATGAGCAGGTGGCGGCCCTGGGGGTCGGCGCGCGCCAGGCGGCGGGTGTCGTCGGCGTACAGCTCGATGGTCCGGCCGGCCACCCGCCACGACCACGGCTGGGTGTTGTGGATCGACGGCGCGCGACAGGCGGCCTCGACCACGGCGAGCGTGTCCGTGGTCCTGACGTCCTCGACGAGCATGGTGGGCCTCCTGGGTGGTCCTCCCACGGTGCGCGAGGCCGGCGTCGCGGAGCAGGGACCAAGGTCCCGTCCTCGGGGGCCACGAGTCGCTCGTCGGCACGGCTGCCCCGGTCTACCGTGGGGCTCATGCCCGACGTACCGGCCTCTGCCGCCCCGATCCGAGTCTTCCTGCTCGACGACCACGAGCTGGTCCGCCGGGGCATCAAGGACCTGCTCGAGAGCGAGGGCGACATCGTCGTGATCGGCGAGTCCGGCCTCGCCGAGGAGGCCGCCCGCCGGATCCCGGCGCTGCGCCCCGACGTCGCCATCCTCGACGGCCGCCTGCCCGACGGGTCCGGCATCGACGTCTGTCGTGAGGTCCGCTCGCGCGACCCCCGGATCAAGGCGCTGATCCTCACGTCGTACGACGACGACGACGCGCTGTTCGCCGCGATCATGGCCGGCGCAGCGGGCTACATCCTCAAGCAGGTCCGCGGCACCGACTTCATCGACACCGTGCGCCGCGTCGCCGACGGACAGTCGATGCTCGACCCCCACGTCACCGCCCAGGTCCTCGAGCGCGTCCGCAACGGACCGGCCGTCGACAAGGAGCTCTCCCAGCTCACCAGCCAGGAGCAGCGCATCCTCGAGCTGATCGGCAAGGGCCTGACCAACCGGCAGATCGCCGAGCAGATGTTCCTGGCCGAGAAGACGGTGAAGAACTACGTCTCCGCCCTGCTCGCCAAGCTCAACCTCACCAGCCGCACCCAGGCCGCGATCTTCGCGACCAAGCGCCACCAGTAGTCGGCCGCGGGCGGTATTTCTTGCGGCCGGTGCCGGCCGCCCCACCGGCGAAGCCGACCCACGGGTGGTCGGCACCGGACGCAATCCGCCCGTCGGCCGACCATCCAGCACGGCCGCGGGCGGTATTTCTTGCGGCCGGTGCCGGCCGCCCCACCGGCGAAGCCGACCCACGGGTGGTCGGCACCGGACGCAATCCGCCCGTCGGCCGACCATCCAGAGCCGGCACTCACACCAAGCGTCTGCCCGTGACCTGGTACGGCTCGACGCGCAGGCGCAGGGTGCGGGGGCCGGACGGCCAGACGTCGACGTCGTCGGGGCCGGCGACCTCGGTGTGCGCGGTGCCGCGCACCAGCACGCTCCAACCGGTCCGCGTGTCCTCGTCGGTCTCGTCGACCTCGAAGGCCACCGGGCCGTCGTCGGTCTCGCGCAGCGCCGAGTAGGGCTTGGTCCGCAGCACGACCTGACCGGACTCGACGACGTAGTTGACCGGGACGACGGTCAGTCCGTCACGTCCCTGCCACGCCAGCCGGCCCGTCGGGCGCGAACCCAGCAGCTCCCAGCACTCGGCCTCGTCGAGCTCGATGAGTCGCCGCTCAGGGTCCAGGTGTTGCGTCATCGTCGTTCCTCTCGTCTGGTGTACTCACCCTGGGCCGCCCGCGGGGACGACGGCAGAAGCCTGCGTCCCGTCGTGCCGGGACCAAGGTCCCCCGCGCTTGCTAGCGTGCGGAGCGCAGGACGGTGACTGGGAGGCCGGGATGGGCGAGACCAGGCGGGCGGGCACGCGCCCATGACGACGCCGCTGTCGCAGGCCGACTTCGACGAGCTGCTGCGCGAGGTCCTCTCCCGCGTGGAGGGCGTCCTCGACGAGCAGGAGCGGCTGCGGCTCCTGCTGGACGCCGTCGTGACGATGGCGGCCGACCTCACGCTCGACGGCGTGCTCGCCCGGATCGTGGCGATCGCCAGCAGGCTGGTCGACGCGCGGTACGCCGCCCTGGGGGTCCTGGCCGTCGGCCCCGGGGCGCGGCTGCGGACCTTCATCCACCACGGCCTCGAACCCGGACAGCTGGCCGAGATCGGCGACCTGCCGAGCGGCCACGGCCTCCTGGGCCTGATCATCGACCGGCCGGAGCCGTTGCGGCTGCACGACATCGCGGCCCACCCGGCGTCGTACGGCTTCCCACCGAGCCACCCGCCGATGAGCTCGTTCCTCGGGGTGCCGGTGCGGATCCGCGACCGCGTCTTCGGCAACCTCTACCTCACCGAGAAGGCCGGCGGCGTCGACTTCACCGAGCAGGACGAGCGCGTCGTGGTCGCCCTCGCCGCGGCGGCCGGCGTCGTCATCGAGAACGCCCGTCTCTACGAGGAGGCGTCCCGGCGCGAGCGGTGGCTGTCGGCCACCGCCGAGATCACCCGCCTGCTCGCGGGCGCCGACACGGGAGCCGACGCGCTGCAGACCGTCGCCGACCTCGCCCGGGAGGTGGCCGCCGCCGACGTCGCCTGGATCGTGGCCGGCACCGGCGGCGACGACCTCACCCTGCACGTCACCTCGGGGGTGGACACCGACCCGGAGCGGATGGGGGCGCTCGACCTGACCCGGTCGCTGGCGAGCACCGTGGTCCGCACCGGCGAGCCGCTCTCCGTCGAGGACCTGGGCGCGGACCCCCGCGCCCTCGACGTGCCCCGCGAGCTGGGCTGGCCGCGGCTCGGCCCGGTCGTGGTCGTGCCGCTGGGATCCGCCGGCGTGGTCGAGGGCGCGCTGGCGCTGGCCTGGACACGCGAGCACGCCGCCGCGTTCCACGCCGTCGACCCGGCGCTACCGGCCAGCTTCGCCGAGCAGGCGGCGCTGGCGATCCAGGTGGCGCGGGCGCGGCACGACCAGCAACGGCTGGCGGTCTTCCAGGACCGCGACCGGATCGGCAGGGACCTGCACGACCTGGTCATCCAGCGCCTGTTCGCGGTGGGCCTGGGCCTGCAGAGCGCGGCGCGCCAGTCCGACCAGCCGCAGGTGACCGACCGCCTCGAGCAGGCCGTGGACGACCTGGACGCCACGATCAAGGACATCCGGCGCTCGATCTTCGCCCTGGGTGCGTTGGAGGCCTCGGCCGACATCCAGGCCGAGGTGACCCGGCTCGTCCAGCGCGCCGAGAGCACGTTGGAGTTCCGGCCCTCGCTGCGGTTCGAGGGGCCGGTACGCAGCATGGTCGGCGACCGGGTGGCGCCGGACCTGCTCGCCGTCCTGGCCGAGGCGCTGTCCAACGCGACCCGCCACGCGGCCGCCTCGGCCGTCGACGTGGTGCTCGAGGCCACCTCGCGCGAGGTGGTCCTCACGGTCACCGACAACGGCCGCGGCCTGCCCGAGGGGGCCCGGGAGAGCGGGGTGGGCAACATGCGCGACCGCGCGCTGAACCACGGCGGCACCTTTGACATCCGCCCCGGCCCGGACACCGGCACCCAGGTGCGCTGGGCCGTCCCCGTCCCTGTCCCCGGCTGACCAGTCGGCCGGCGGGCGGTATTTCTTGCGGCCGACGTCGGCCGCCCCGACCGGCGAAGCCGACCCCCTGGCGGCCGACGACGGACGCAATCCGCCCGCCGGACGACCAACAAGCACAGCACGTCGTCCAGCGGCCGGTACTTCTTGCGGCCGGCGCCGGCCGCCCCGACCGGCGAAGCCGACCCCCTGGCGGCCGACGCCGGACGCAATCCGCCCGCCGGACGACCAATGAAACAGGGACGTTGGTCCTCTCGACTCCGGACTTTTGCTGCCTCCGGGCCGCGGCGCCCGCGCCGAGGATGGACCCGTGACCACGCTCCTGCCCGCCATCACCCCCGTCCTGCCCGCCCACGAGCGCTGGTTCGTGGAGTCCCACGCCGCCGGGGACTGGTCCTTCTTCTTCTCCCCGCTGCCGCTGGTGCTGACCGCCGCGGTGGTCGTCGTGGCCGTCGTCTGGCGGCTCGCGTCGACCCGGGTCAACCGACCGGAGCTGCCGGTCCTGGCGCCGTTGGGTCGCCTGGCCCCCTGGATCCCCCGGCTGCTCGGCATCCACCTCGGCGTGGCGCTGCTGGCGCTCGCCGCGACCGGCGCGTTCCTCGTCCCGTCCAACGACCACCTGGAGGGCTTCGGCGGCAACGCGCTGCTGCTGGTCGAGGCCGCCCTCGGCGTCTGGCTGATCACCGGGTACCGCCTGCGTGCCGCCGCCGCGCTGGTGCTCGCCCTCGGCCCGGCGCTGTCCTTCGTCGCCGGCCCGACGGCCCTGGGCGAGTGCGCCAACCTGGCCGCCGTCGCGGCGTTCCTCGTCGTGCTGCCCCCGGGCCAGGACGCGTACGGCGCCGTCCGCGCGAGCGCCCAGGACCTCCGCCGCGCGCTGCTCCTCCTGCGCCTGGGCGTGGGCACGGCCCTGATCGTGCTGGCGTTCACCGAGAAGCTGACCAACCCGGCCATGGCCATCGAGACCCTCGAGGCCTACCCCGCGCTCGACGTCTTCGGTCTCGTCGGCATCGACCTGGCGCCCGAGACGTTCGTCGCGATCGCGGGTGCGACCGAGCTGCTGTTCGGCCTGCTCGTGATCAGCGGGGCGTTCCCGCAGGTCGCGGTGCTGGTGGCGATGGTGCCGTTCAACGCGACGCTGCTGTTGTTCGGCCAGACCGAGATGGTCGGTCACCTGCCGGTGTACGGCGTGTTCCTCGCGCTGCTCGTCTACGGCTCCAACGCCCGCACGGCCGCCGACGTCGCCTGGCTCCCGGCCCTCCCGCGGCGGCGTACCCGGTCACTGGCCGCGGCCTGACCTCACCCGGGTGACGGCAGGAGGCCGAGCTCGACGGCCTCCTCGCGCAGCTCGTCGCGGACGTCGGGGTGGGCCGCGTTGTCGATCAGGCCGCGGGCCTGGGCCGACTGGTCGCGGCCGAACATGTCGGCGACGCCCTGCTCGGTGACGACGGTGCTCATCTGGAACGACGTCACCGGCTCCTCGACCAGCGGCACGATCGTCGACACGTCGGCACGCGGGTGCCACGAGCGCAGCGCGATGAACGCCTGCCCGCCCGAGCTGTGGAGGGCCCCGACGATGAAGTCGGTCTGGCCACCGAAGCCGGAGTGGATGCGGGCGCCGATCCGCGACGCGTTGGCCTGGCCGAACAGGTCGACCTGCAGGGCGGTGTTGACGCTGACCATCGCCGGGTTGCGCGCGATCCGGCCCGGGTCGTTGGCCACCTCGGTGCGGACCATCCGGATCCGCTCGTTGCCGTCGACCCACTCCAGGAGCTCCTCGGAGCCGAAGAGGAACGACGCCGTGATCGGCGTCGTGGGGTCCAGCGCGCCGGCCCGCTCCAGGGCCAGCACCGAGTCGGAGAACATCTCGGTCCACACCCGCAGGTCGCGGCGTCCCACCAGTCCGTGCAGGGTCGCGTCGGGGACGGCGCCGATGCCGGCCTGCAGCGTCGCACCGTCGGGCACCCGCTCGGCCACCGAGGCGCCGATCTGCGCGGCGGCGTCGTCGACGGGCACGTGCGCGGGCGGCGCCAGGACCTCGTCGGCCTCGACGAGGACGTCGACCTGGTCGAGGTCGAGCTCGGCGTCGCCGAAGGTCCACGGCATCCGGTCGTTGACCTGGGCGATCACGACGCCGCCCCGGCGGCGTACGGCCTCGACGGCGGCGGGCAGCACGTTGACCTCGGTGCCGAGCGAGAGCCGGCCGCCCCGCGGGCGGGTGGTGTGCAGCAGCACCGCGTCGGGCACCTGCGCCGTGCCCAGCAGCAGCGGCACCAGCGAGAGCCGCGACGGGACGTAGCTCAGCCGCGGCCGGCGCCGCATGCCCGGACCGACGAACGAGGTCTCCAGCGTCACGCCCTCGCGATCGGGCAGCCCAGGCTGGCCGTTGAGCGCCCACAGCCGGTAGGAGTCGAGCGCGGCGTCGACCAGCCCGAGCGTGTGCCAGGGGGTGGCGTGGTTGCCGCTGACGACCAGGCGGGGGTCGGGAGGGAGGCGCCGCAGGGCGTCGGAGAGGTCCACGGCGTCCATCACAGCAGACCCGCGAGTGCCCCTCGGACGCCCCGGGCCGGCCGTGTGACGTGGCCCACGGACCTTGGATCGGTCCAATTCATCCCGCCCGATCCGGGCGCTAGCCTCGCCAGATCCGAGGTCGCCCGCAACGTCGCACCGCGATCACACCACGTCTCCAGACACACCGTCGACACGCTCGACGGCCGGCAACGACGGGCCCCGGCCCTCGCCGCCGCGAATCCGCGAGAGGGAAGAGCACCGCATGACCGCCACGCAGGACCACAGCACCGACCGGGCCGACGCGCCGACCACCCACCAGGGGATCCTCGACTTCGTCGCCGAGGTCGCCGCGCTCACCCAGCCCGACGCCATCCACTGGTGCACCGGCTCCGACGAGGAGTGGACCGCGCTGACCGACGCCCTCGTCGGCACCGGCACCTTCACCCGCCTCGACCCGGCGATCAAGCCCAACTCCTTCCACGCCGCCAGCGACCCGATCGACGTCGCGCGCGTCGAGGACCGCACCTACATCTGCTCGGTCGACGAGAAGGACTGCGGCCCCACCAACAACTGGATGGACCCCGAGGAGATGAAGGGGGTCATGCGCGGGCTGTACGCCGGCTGCATGAAGGGCCGCACGATGTACGTCATCCCGTTCGTGATGGGCCACCTCGAGGCCGAGCAGCCGATGTTCGGCGTCGAGCTCACCGACTCGGCGTACGTCACCGTCTCGATGCGCGTGATGGCCCGGATGGGCAGCCACGTGCTGGAGCGGATGACCGAGCTCGACGCGCCGTTCGTGCGCGCCATCCACTCCGTCGGCCACCCGCTCGCCCCGGGCCAGGCCGACGTGTCGTGGCCGTGCAACGACACCAAGTACATCGTGCAGCTCCCCGAGGAGCGCGCGATCTGGTCCTTCGGCTCCGGCTACGGCGGCAACGCGCTGCTGGGCAAGAAGTGCTACGCGCTGCGGATCGCCTCGGTGATGGCCCGCGACGAGGGCTGGCTCGCCGAGCACATGCTGATCCTCAAGCTCACCAGCCCGGCCGGGGTGACCAAGTACGTCGCCGCCGCCTTCCCGAGTGCCTGCGGCAAGACCAACCTGGCCATGCTCAAGCCGACCATCCCCGGGTGGAAGGTCGAGTCGATCGGCGACGACATCGCCTGGATGCGCATCGGCGAGGACGGCCGGCTCTGGGCGGTCAACCCCGAGTACGGCTTCTTCGGGGTCGCGCCCGGCACCAACGAGCACACCAACCCGCACGCGATGTCGACCATCAACAAGGGCAACTCGGTCTTCACCAACGTCGCGCTCACCGAGGACGGCGACGTCTGGTGGGAGGGGCTGGAGAACCCGCCGGCCCGGGCGACGTCCTGGAAGGGCGAGGAGTGGACGCCGGAGTCGGACGTCGTCTCCAGCCACCCCAACAGCCGCTACTGCACCCCGATCAAGCAGTGCGACATCCTCGCCCCCGAGTTCGACGACCCGCGCGGCGTGCCGATCGACGCGATCCTCTTCGGCGGGCGCCGCAAGACGACCGTCCCGCTGGTCTTCGAGGCCCGCGACTGGACCCACGGCACGTTCCTCGGGGCGACGCTGTCGTCGGAGACCACCGCGGCCGCGGTCGGCGCCACCGGCGTCGTGCGCCGCGACCCGATGGCGATGCTGCCGTTCATCGGCTACAACGCCGGCGACTACTTCAGCCACTGGATCAGCATCGGCAAGGACAACGACGAGGCCAAGCTGCCCCGGATCTTCTACGTCAACTGGTTCCGCCGCGACGAGGACGGCGGCTTCCTGTGGCCCGGCTTCGGCGAGAACTCCCGCGTGCTGAAGTGGGTCGTCGAGCGCATCGACGGGCAGGCCGCCTCGGTCGAGACCCCGATCGGCCACGTCCCGGCCCCGGGCTCGCTCGACGTCGACGGCCTCGACCTGAGCGACGACGCCCTCGCCGCCGCGCTGCGCGTCGACGCCGACGAGTGGCGCGCCGAGCTGCCGCAGATCCAGGAGTGGTTCGAGAAGTTCGGCGACGACCTGCCCGCCGTCCTCTGGACCGAGCTCGACGGACTTCGCGCCCGCTTGGAGAACACCGTCTGATTGGTCGCCCCGCGGGCGTCTCTCCCCCTCGATAGGATCAGCACGCACGCCCGGGACAGGCGCGAGGAGGGGACGTCATGGTGCACGGCCCCGACTCGCGCGCGCTCTTCGCCGAGGGCGGTGCGTCGCTGTACGACGAGATCGTCATGGACGGGGGGATCGCCGCCGGCGACCCGCGCGTCGCCGACGACGGGCCGCAGCGCACGGCGTTCGCGCTGCTGGTCGAGCTCGGGCTGCTCCAGGTCGACCGGGAGACCGGTCGCTGGGTGCCCGAGGACCCGGCCACGGTCCAGTCGCGCGTGGTCTCGCCGCTGAGCCAGCAGGCCGCGCAGCTGCTCGAGGAGTCCTCGCAGTGGGCGCGCACGTTCGGGGCGCTGAGCCAGTCGTGGCGCCGCTCCCCGCTCTCGCAGGCCCGCGGGCCGTTCAGCTACCTGCACCTGGAGTCGATCGGCCCGTTCCTCGCCGGCCTGGTCTCCGACTGCGAGGAGGAGATGCTCACCGCCCAGCCGCAGGCCGGCCGCGACCCGGCGTCGCTGGCCGCGGCGGCGCTGCGCGACACCGCGGCGATCGAGCGGGGCGTCAAGATGCGCACGCTCTACCAGCACAGCGCCCGGCGCAGCGCCTTCACGGCCAAGTACGTCGCCGCGGTGACCGAGCGGGGCGCCGAGGTGCGCACGCTCGACGAGTTCTTCAACCGGATGATCGTCGTCGACCGTCGGGTGGCGGTGATCCCGGCCAGCGACGACCTCACCAGTGCGGTCGCGGTCCGGGAGCCGTCGGTGGTCGCCTACCTCGTCGACATCTTCGAGCGCACCTGGGAGCGGGCCCGGCCGTTCAACAACAAGGAGACGACCACCCTCAAGGGCATCGCCGCGGAGCAGCGGGCGATGACGATCCGGATGCTCGTCGAGGGCCACTCCGACCAGGTGAGCGCCAAGCGGCTCGGGGTCAGCCCGCGCACGTACGCCGGCTACGTCGCCGACCTGAAGGCGGAGTACGAGTGCGAGACCCGCTTCCAGCTCGGCTACGCGATGAGCCAGGCCGGGGTGTCCGGGCACGAGCCCACCGACGACGACGACGCCTGAGCCGCAGGGGCTCAGGCGTCGTCGGACGTCGGTAGGTCAGGCCACCCGGATCAGGGGGCCTTGGGGAGGGTGGGACGGCAGCCGCCGCCGCAACCCCAGCTGGAGTCGCCGGCCTGGGCCGCCGGGGCGGAGAGGCCGACCATCGAGACACCGAGGACCGCAGCGGCCACGGAGAGACAGAGCTTGCGCGCGAGCGTCATGGGGATTTCCACACCTTCTGGTCGCGGGCCCACGGAATGGCCCGTCGGTTCTCGCAGAGGGTAACCCCCACGGCCGGGCCACCGCCAGGGTCCCGGGGACACCGTCGGTCCGTCCCCAGCGTGGTGGCTGGCGACGGACGTCGCGGCGGAGGCGGAGGGATTTGAACCCTCGATGGGGTTGTAGCCCCAAACCCGCTTAGCAGGCGGGCGCCATAGACCGGACTAGGCGACGCCTCCTCGCCACACCGGGGTGCGGCGTGAGCAGGCTACAAGGCTCGGGCGACCGGCGGCGAATCGGTTCCGCCCCGGTCGGGTCGAGGGACTCAGCGCCGACGGCCGGCGGCGTCGAGCCGCGCCTTGACGTCGTCGGCGAAGCGGTCGCGGCCGACCGCCAGCATCGCGACCGGGATCGAGGTGGTCGAGCCGTCGCGGCGCCGCAGGACGACGCAGGGCACCCCCCGCGGGTGCGCCGCCGCGGCCTCCTCGACCTCGTCCCAGCGTCCCTCCGCCACGCCCACCCCGCGCACGAACCGCACGTGGTAGCCGGCGTCGGTGAGCCGGACGACGTAGGCGCGCGACCGCATCCAGCCAGCCCCGCCCAGCACCGCGACGAGCCCGGCGACGACGAGCAGCACGATGACGTCGGCCGGCCACGACCAGGCGAACGCGGCGGCGGCGTAGCCGAAGACCAGCACGGCGACCACCAGGAGCCCCAGCCCGACGAGCCGGGCCGCGAACGCGGGCGCCAGCCGGTAGTCGGTCACTCCCGTCGCGCCGTCGCTCACGGCACCATCCTCCCAGGCCGCTCCCGGGGCGTGCCGCCCGGCCGGGTGACCCGGCTTGCCACTACCGCGCCCGACGGTCATGCTCGATGACCACCGTCACACGCCCTGGAGAGCCGATGACCAGCGCCACCCTCTCGGCCGCCCTCCGCGGCCTGGCCGCTGCCAACGAGGCACCCCGGCGCGAGGGTCCCGGCCTGGGCAGCTGGCGGTGGACGATGCGCCAGCGGATGACCGCCGTGCGCGACGCCCTGCTGGAGGAGACCGGCAGCGCCCGCGGCGACGACGGCGACGGCTGGCTCGCCGCCCGCGGCGGCACCGCCTTCCGCGAGCGCAACGCCCTCCTGATGCGCCTGGGCACCCTCGGCACCCGCGTCCTCGAGGACGCCGACGTCCCCGCCGTCCGGGCCGAGGTCGCCCGCCTCGTCGCCGACGTCACCCACCACGTCCAGCGCCTCAACGACCTCGCCTACGACGCGGTCGAGATGGAGCTCGGCGGGTCGGAGTAGCCCGGTCGCCGGTGGGCGACCGAGCGGTCGGGCGAGGGTCGACCCGTCATTCCCGCGCGATCGAACGGGAACGGCAGATCCGAGACACCGAAAACTGCCGTTGCCGCGCGATCGAACGGGAACGACAGATCCGCGACACCGAAAACTGTCATTGCCGCGCGATCGAACGGGAACGGCAGATCCGCGACACCGAAAACTGTCATTGCCGCGCGATCGCGCGGGAACGGCAACCCCGCGCCACCGCGGACGGGGTCGGAGCGGCGCGGCGGCGCCGTGCGTCCCGGTTCGACGCCGCCGGCCGCAGCCGGGTCGGAGACCCTAGACTGCTGCGGGTCCGGCGCCGCCAGCGCCGGCACGGAGGGGTGCCGGAGCGGCCGATCGGAACCGCCTTGAAAGCGGTCGTGGGGAGACCCACCGCGGGTTCGAATCCCGCCCCCTCTGCTCACACTGCCCGTCCGGCGGGCGGTACTTCTCGCGGGACGCAATCCGCCCGACGGACGACGATCAGACCAGCGTGATCAGGATGTCGCCCTCCTGGACGACGTCGCCGGGGGCGACCTTGACCGCGACGACGGTGCCGGCGGTCTCGGCGACGACGGGGATCTCCATCTTCATCGACTCCAGCAGCACGACCTCGTCGCCGACGGCGACGGCGGCGCCGGTGGCGACGGCGACCTCCAGCACGTTGCCGACCATCTCGGCGAGGATGTCGACGCGGTGTTCCCTGGGCATGTCGGCGACGCTAGCCGTTACCCCCGGGTACCCCGAAGCCGGGATCAGTACAGCGCCCGGCCCCGTGGGGGCTCGGGCCGGAGCGCGGCGGCCTGCTCGGCGGCGCGGCTGCGGCGCCCGCGGGAGCCGCGCGTCGAGCCGGTGAGGAAGAGGTCGAGGCGGATGACCACGAGGCCGACCACGAGGCCGACGAGGAGCCCGTAGAGGACCGACAGGCCGCTCTCGGTGCGCGAGATCGCCGGATTGGCGAGCGAGTTGGCGACGGCGGAGGTGGCGGCGGCGCCGAACGCGCACACCCACCAGCCCTGCCGCCGGCGGGCGCGCATGTGGCAGCCGTAGGCGAGGGCCGGTACGCCGAGCACGGCGACGATCGGGCGCGGGAAGGCGCCGAGCTCGCGGCGGCTCCACCGCACGACGTCGAGCGACGACGACACGAGGTCAGAAGCGCCGTAGCGGCGCAGCAGCTCGGCGTACAGCAGGGTCGCGGCGAGCACGACGCCGCCGACGACGACGATCACGACGCCGCGCCGGCCGAGGCCGTGCAGGCCGGCGCCGAGGCGGTAGACGACGGCGAAGGCGCCGACGAGGGCGAGCCCGAAGGTGGCGTACTCGAACCGGGTGACGGTCAGGGTCGGCTCGAAGCCGAGGGTCGCCAGGGCGCCGACCGCGGCGATCAGCACCGCGATCACGCTCTCGCGCACCGCGCGCCACGACGTCACCGCCGGCACCGTGGCCATCACCCCCAGCACGGCCGCGACCACGGCGGTCAGCACCGCGGCGCCGGTGCGTAGCGAGTCCTGGTCGATGAGCAGGACGGCGACCCCGAGCACCAGCGCGAGCGACCCGAACACGACCGGCCGTCCGCCGGTGCGCGCCGCGAGCGCCCACGAGTACGCCGAGACGACGACGACGCTGCCGGCCTCGCCGAGCCACGACGGCCCGACCGGCACCATCGCGCACACCAGGGCCGCGAGCCCGGCCGCGACGAGCACGAACCAGGCCACGACGGGCAGGCGGCTCTCGCCGATCGCGGCCACCCGGTCGCCCCAGGAGCGGCGGGTCGGACGCGCCGGCTCAGGCTCGGGCGCCGCGACGTCCGCCGGGGCCGGTTCGGCCGGCGGGGCCGAGGTGGCTCCGTCGCGACGACGACCGATGGCTCTGGACACGGGCGATCAGGTTACAGACGACGGTTGCGCAACGACGGGTTGGTCGCGCGGGCGTCGGCGAGCGCGTCGCGCCGCAGCTCGGCGCGCACGACCTCGGGACCGTCGCCGGCCTCGGCGAGCACGTCGCCCATCGGGTCGACCGCCATCGAGTGCCCGGTGTAGCGCGGGGCCGGCTGACCGGCGGCGACCACGAAGACGGTGTTCTCGATCGCACGGGCGCGCAGCAGGGTGCGCCAGTGGTCGACCTTGCGCGGTCCAGCCACCCAGGCGGCCGGCACCACGAGGACCTCGGCCCCGGCGTCGACGAGAAGGCGCGCCATCTCGGGGAACCGCAGGTCGTAGCAGGTCATCAGCCCGACGGCCCAGCCCCCGACGGTGACCACCACCGGTGCCGGGTCGCCGGCGAGCAGCCGGTCGGACTCGCGGTAGCCGAACGAGTCGTAGAGGTGCACCTTGCGGTAGGCCGCCGTCTCCGCGCCGCGCACCACCAGCGTGTTGAAGGGCCGGGCGGGGTCGTGGCTGGTCTCGAACTGCCCGGCGACGACGGTGGTCCGGGCGGCCTCGGCCACGCGGCCGACCTCGGTGGCGAACGGACCCGTCACCGGCTCGGCGTGGGCGCTCACGTCGGAGCCGGCCTCGCCGAAGTCGCGCGCGAACGCCTCGGGCCAGACCACGAGGTGGGCGTCGTCGGGCGTGAGCTCGGCAAGCCGGGCCCGGTTGACGTCCGGGTCGAGGCTCGAGGGCTCCTGCACCAGGGCGATGCGCATCACGTCCGTCGGGTCTGCGGTCACCGGTCCAGGGTGGCACGCTTGCCCCGTGACCACGGCCGCGCCGTTGACCGGCTACCTGACCGGCTACTGCGCCATCGTGCTGGCCGGCGGGCGGGCCACCCGGCTCGGCGGCTTCGACAAGGGGTCGGTGGAGGTCGACGGCCGGACGCTGCTCGCCCACGCGGTCGAGGCGGTCGTCGACGCCGCCGAGGTGGTCGTCGTCGGTGAGCAGGTGCCCACCGACCGGCCGGTCACGTTCGTCGTCGAGGAGCCGCGGTACGGCGGTCCGGTCGCCGCGCTGCTGACGGGCCTCGACTCGCTGCTGCGGCGTACGCCGACGGTCGCGGTGCTGGCCGTCGACATGCCCCGCGTCGGCCCGTCGACCCTCCGCCGGCTGCACGAGGCGGCCGCCGGGCACGACGGCGCCGTGCTGGTGGGGCCCGACGGGCGACGTCAGCTCGCGTTCGTCGTCGATCGCGAGCGGCTGGAGGCGGTCCGCCCCGACCACGAGGGCCAGCACGGCCACCCGATGCACCGGCTGCTCGCGCCCCTCGACCTCGCCGAGGTGCCGGCCACGGGCGCCGAGCACCGTGACGTCGACACCTGGGCCGACCTCCGCGACCTCGCCGACTGACGCCGTTCGCGCGCCGACGGTTGCGCACGCCGGTGGATCGTGTCCAGGGTGGACCCGTGAACCTCCACGACTGGATCGACGAGCTCTGCGACGTGCTCGACCTCGAGACCGAGGTCGACGAAGGACTGCTGAACGACCTGGCCGAGCTGGCGCACGACAACGTCGACCCGGCGGCCGGAGCGGTGACGGCCTACCTGCTCGGCTACGCCGCCGGAGGCCAGTCGGCCGGACCCGCGACGGTCGAGCGGCTGGCCGCCCGGGCCCAGGAGCTCGCCGAGTCCTGGGACCGCCCGGCCACGGCGCCCGACCCCGTCGACATCGACGACGAGATCCCCGACGACCGGGGCATCGACCACGCCGGCGAGCTCGACGACGAGGAGACCGCGTGAGGGCGGTCGTCGCCGACGGCGCCGGCGGACCGGAGGTCCTCTCGGTCCAGGACCTCCCCGACGTGCAGCCGGGTCCCGGCGAGGTCGCGATCGCGGTCGCGGCCACGGCGGTCAACCGCGCCGACACCCTGCAGCGCAAGGGCTTCTACCCGCCGCCGCCCGGGGCGAGCGACGTGATCGGCCTCGAGTGCAGCGGCACGGTGGCGGCCCTCGGCGAGGGTGTCGACGGCTGGGCGGTCGGCGACGAGGTGTGCGCGCTGCTGGCCGGCGGCGGCTACGCCTCGCGGGTCGTCGTACCGGCCGGACAGGTGATGCCGGTGCCGGCCGGCGTCGACCTGGTCACCGCCGCCGCGCTGCCCGAGGTGGCGTGCACGGTGTGGTCCAACGTGTTCATGGTCGCCGGGCTCACGCCCGAGGAGTCCTTCCTGGTCCACGGCGGCGCGGGCGGCATCGGCACCTTTGCGATCCAGCTCGCCCACGCCCTGGGGTCGCGGGTGCTCACGACCGCCGGGACGCCCGAGAAGCTGGCGTTCTGCGAGGGGCTCGGTGCCGACGTCGCCATCAACTACCGCGACCAGGACTTCGTCGAGGTGGCACGCGCGGCCACCGACGGGGCGGGGGTCGACGTCATCCTCGACAACATGGGCGCGTCCTACCTGGGACGCAACGTCGACGCCCTCGCCACCGAGGGCCGGCTCGTGGTGATCGGCATGCAGGGCGGGGTCAAGGGCGAGCTCGACCTCTCCACCCTGCTCGGCAAGCGCGCCGCGGTGATCGCGACGTCGCTGCGCGGCCGCCCGCCCGCGGGCAAGGCCGCGATCTGCGCCTCGGTCGTCGAGCACGTGTGGCCGCTGGTCGCCGACGGCACCGTGCGGCCGATCGTGGAGACCACGATGCCGCTCGACGACGTCCGCGCCGCGCACGAGCTGATGGACGCCGGGTCCCACACCGGGAAGATCGTGCTGACCCTGTAGGGGTGGCTCCCGATCAGGGCCCGCTCGATACCGTGGAGCCATGAGCCAGGAGCAGCAGCCCGAGGTCGAGCAGGAGCAGCAGGTCGTCATCATCGGCCCCGACGGCAAGGCGATCGGGACGGTGCCGGCCTCCGCGCTGCCCGACGCCCCCGGCGCCGAGGCCGCCGACGGCGACGGCGAGCGCAACCTGACCGACCTCGTGGAGCAGCCGGCCAAGGTGATGCGGATCGGCAGCATGATCCGCCAGCTCCTCGAGGAGGTGAAGGCCGCGCCGCTCGACGAGGCCAGCCGCGCGCGGCTCAAGGAGATCCACGCCTCCTCGATCAAGGAGCTCGAGCAGGGCCTGGCCCCCGAGCTCGTCGAGGAGCTGCAGCGCCTCTCGCTCCCCTTCGCCGACGGAACCCCGTCGGAGGGGGAGCTGCGGATCGCCCAGGCCCAGCTCGTCGGGTGGCTCGAGGGGCTCTTCCACGGCATCCAGACCGCGATGTACGCCCAGCAGCTGGCCGCCCGCGCCCAGTTCGAGCAGATGCGCCGCGCGCTCCCGCCCGGCATGGGCCTGCCCGGGCAGTCGAGCGCCGACGCGGTGGCCGGCGGTGCCGCCGCCACGCCTCAGGACGACGAGCGCCCCGGCTCCGGCGGCATGTACCTCTGACCCCTCTGCGACCCGTGGAACCCCTGGCCGGGACCGGTCAGCGGGTCCGCCGCCGGCCCATCCGGCGGGCGAGCAGCAGGCCGAGGACGCCCACGATCACCAGTGCCAGGCCCGGCGCCGCGGCCCGGTCGAAGGACTGGCTGTCTCCGAGCGTCGAGCACGACCGCTCGTCGTCGAGGCTCAGCGCGTCGCCGGTCTCTGGGCACAGGTAGCCGACCTCGACGACGTCCGGCGCGGGCGGGGTCTCGTCGGTGCCGGGCGGTCGCCCGTCGCCGAAGGTGCCGGCGAGCTCGGTGCGCACCTCCGCGTCGACGAGCTGGACCCGGCCGCAGCCGGCGACGACGTAGCGGTCGGCGTCGACGGTGGTGTCGAAGAGCCGCAGGCGGTGGTCGTCGACGCCCGTGCCCAACGAGGGTGGCGTCGTCGGGGGGGCCGTGGTCGGCGGCGCGCCGGGCGTCGCCTGCTCCTGCTGGGCGCCGCCGCCCGCACCGCCCGTGCCGCCGGTGCCGGTGGGTCCGGCCTGCCCCTGCCCGATGCCGAGGCCGCACTCCTCGAGGTCGACCGAGGCCTGCACCGAGACGCGCCGCGTCGGCACGTCGGTGTCGCCGAAGACCTCGTCGACGGCCACCTGGTAGACCCGCACCATCTGGCCGTCGTCGATCTCGTTGCGCAGCCGCACGAAGACCCCGGTGAAGACCGCTCGCTCACCCGCGAGCCGGGCCCCGTCGGCCGGGCGGACGTCGGCGCGCGCCGGGGACGCGACCGACGGCGCGCCGACGGCGAGGACGGCGATCACGGCGGCCACCAGGGTGCGCAGGGTGGAGGTCACGCGCACATCACAACAGATCCGGGTCGATGGCGACCAGCCGGGCCAGGGTCTGCGCGACCCCGTCGGCGTCATGGGGCGGGGCCACGTGGTCGGCCGCCGCGAGCACCGAGCGGTGGGCGTTGGCCACGGCGTACGACGTGCCGGCCCACGCCAGCATCGGCAGGTCGTTGGGCATGTCACCGAACGCCACGACGTCGACGTCCGACACCCCGAGGTCGGCCGCGACCTCGGCCAGTGCGGCGGCCTTGGTCACTCCGAGAGCGCTGATCTCGACCAGGCCGGGCATCGACCAGGTCACCGTCGCGGCGTCGCCGACGGCCGACCGCACGCGCTCCTGCAGGTCGACGGGGGCCAGGGAGGGGTGCCGCACGAGGACCTTGGTGACGTCATCGCCCCAGTGCCGCTCCAGGGGCCCGACGCGGGTGCTGGGGTCGTCGCGGAACCCGTCGGACTCGACCGCGAGGCCGGTGAGGTCCTCCAGCGCCAGCTGGGCGCCGGGGACGGCGGCACGCACCGCGTCGGCGACGACGAGCCCGGCCTCCCGCTCGATGCCGCGCAGCCGGCGCACCTCGCCCGCGGCGACGTCGTAGACGACCGCGCCGTTGCCGGCGACCGCCACGCCGTGCGCCCCGACCATCGCCCACAGGTGGGTCATCCACCGCAGCGGCCGGCCGGTGACGAAGACCACGGGCACGCCGGCGTCCTCCACCGCGGCGAGCACCCGACGGGTCGCCCCGGAGACCGTGCCGTCGGAGCGCAGCAGGGTGCCGTCGAGGTCCGTGGCGACCAGCATCAGGTCGCGTCCCGCGCCAGGGGGCGCGCCATCACGAGCAGACCCTCGTCGTCGCTGCCGCGCAGCTCGGTGAAGCCGGCCTTGGCCAGCACCCGCACGCTGGCCCGGTTGGTCGGCTCGGTCCGGGCGCGGACCCGGACGCCGACCCGGTCGGTCTCGGCCAGCACCCCGCGCAGCGCCTCCGTCGCCAGGCCGCGGCCGCGGACGGCGGCCACCAGCCCGTAGCCGACCTCGACCTCCGGGGGGTCGTCGCCGTCCGGCGCGGGCGGGGGGCCGAAGAAGCCGAGCGAACCCACCGCCACCCGGTCGACCACGACGTGCCGCGGGCCCCAGCAGCTCGGACCGCGCACCATCGTGGCTGCGTCGACGTCGTCGGGGCGCGGGTAGTCGGGGTGCCACCGCTCCTGGCGGCGACCGGCGAGCATGTCGGCGGCGTCGGTCTCGGTGACCAGGATCAGCCGCACCCGGTCGGTGGTCACGACCTCCGGGATCGACACGGTCACGGGAACCAGCGTGCGAGCTCGACCGCGACCCCGTCGTCGTACACGGTCTCGGTGACGTGGTGGGCGGCCTCGCGGACCACCTCGATCGCCTGGCCCATCGCGACCCCGCGCCCGGCCCACTGCAGCATCTCGATGTCGTTGCGGCCGTCGCCGATGGCCAGCACGTCGGCGGAGGTGAGGCCGAGCTCGGCGCACACGTGGTCGAGTCCGGAGGCCTTGGAGACGCCGACGGGGGTCAGGTCGAGCCAGGCGGTCCAGCCGACGACGTAGTCGGTGCCGTGCAACCCGAGACCGGCGGCCAGGGCGACGAAGTCGTCGGCGGTGGCGTCGGGGTCGCGGATGATCACCCGGCTGACGGGGTGGCGCACCAGGTCGGCGACGTCGGTCGGGATCATCTCGCCCGAGAGCTCGCCGTCGGGGAACGGCGTGCTGACGCGGTAGCCGCGACCGCGCTCCTCGATGGCGACCCGGGCGGTCGGCCGCTGCTCGAGGATCGCCTGCACCGCCGGGCCGGCGTCGAAGACCTCCTCGTGGACGACCTCGATCTCGTGGCCGGGCAGGTAGCGGAAGATCACCGCGCCGTTGCTGGCCACGACCCAGAGCTTCTCCTCCTCGTGGCCGGTCAGCCCGAGGAGGTCGGCGATCGCGGTCATCCCGTGCGGGGACCGCCCCGAGGCGAGGACGACGTGCGCCCCGGCCGCCAGGGCCCGGTGCACGGCGTCGTGGACCGGCGGCGTGATCGTCTCGTAGACCGTGCCGCCGCCCTCGACCCAGGCCAGCAGCGTGCCGTCGATGTCGAGCGCGACGAGGCCCGGCTGCCAGCCGACGCTCCCGGGCTCCCTCACGCGGGGGTCGCTCATGCCTGCGGCTTCAGGACCTCGAGGCCCCCGAGGTAGGGGCGCAGCGCCTCGGGCACGCGCACCGACCCGTCCTCCTGCTGGTGGGTCTCGAGCAGCGCGATCATCGGCCGGTTGGTCGAGCAGAGCGTGCCGTTGAGGGTGGCCACCGGGACGGTGCCGCCGTCGCTGCGGGTGCGGATGTCGAGCCGCCGGCTCTGGAAGTCGGTGCAGTTGGACGTCGACGTGAGCTCGCGGTAGCGGCCCTGGGAGGCGATCCAGGCCTCGCAGTCGAACTTGCGCTGGGCCGACGTACCGAGGTCGCCGGCGGCCACGTCGATGACGCGGTAGTGCAGCTCGAGCAGGTCGAGGAACTCCTTCTCCCACTGCAGCAGCCGCTGGTGCTCGGCGTAGGACTCCTCGACGGTGGTGTAGACGAACATCTCGACCTTGTCGAACCAGTGCACCCGGAAGATCCCGCGGGTGTCCTTGCCGTGCGAGCCGGCCTCCTTGCGGAAGCAGGAGCTGAACGCCGCGTAGCGCAGCGGGAGCGTGGCAACGTCGAGGATCTCGTCGGAGTGGTAGGCCGCCATCGGCACCTCGGAGGTGCCGACGAGGTAGAGGTCCTGGCCCTCGATGCGGTAGACGTCGTCGGCCGCCTGGCCGAGGAAGCCGGTGCCCTCCATGGCGCGCGACTTGACCAGCGCCGGGGCCACGACCTCGGTGAACCCGTTGGCCGCGGCCGTGTCGAGGGCGAGGTTGACCAGCGCCCGGTGCAGCCGGGCCCCGACGCCGGTGAAGAAGTAGAACCGCGACCCGGAGACCTTGGCGCCGCGCTCGAGGTCGATGGCCCGCAGCATCCGGCCCAGCTCGACGTGGTCGCGCGGCTCGAAGTCGAACTCCGGCTTGGCGCCGCGGGTCTCGAGCACGACGTAGTCGTCCTCGCCACCGGCGGGCGCCTCGTCGGCGGCGGGGTTGGGGATCGAGCGGATCGCGGCGTCCCAGGCCTCGTCGGCGGCCACCCGCGCCGCCTCGGCGTCCTTGACCTCGGCGGCGAGGGTGCGGGTCTGCGCGAGGAGGTCCTGCTTCTCCTCGGCGCTGGCCCTCGGGATCAGCCCGCCGAGCCGCTTCTGCTCGGACCGCTTGGCCTCGAACGCCGTGATCGCGGCCCGCCGCTCGGCGTCGGCCGCGAGGGCCAGGTCGACCACGTCGCCGGACAGACCGCGCTTGGCCTGGGCGGCACGCACGCGGTCGGGGTCGTCTCGCAGGAGGCGGGCGTCGATCATGCGATGAGGCTATCCGCCCGCCCGGACGCGGCTCACCTGGGCGTTCGCCATACTTGGTCGTTCATCCCGGCCCGACCCTGCCCGAAGGACCGCCGTTGCTCGACCGCCCTCGCACCACCCCGCTCGCGTGGGGGCTGGGATGCCTCGTCGCGCTCGCGCTGCTGACGGTCGCCGTCGCCACCGACGCCTCCTGGCTGGTCGACCTCGACGGCCGCGGACGCAGCGCGCGCCGCTGGGCGGTCGACGACGCCGGCCTCATCTCGGCGCTGCGCGTGGTCGAGGAGGTCTTCAACGCCATCCCGATGACGCTGTACACGATCGTGCTCTGCGTCGCGATCTACTACAAGGGCCACCGCCGCGCCGCCGAGTACGCCGCCGGCGTGATGGTCGTGACCGCGTTGCTCACCTCAGGGATCAAGGCGCTGAGCGCGCGCACCCGACCCGAGTGGCAGTACCCGGAGCGGCTGCTCGACAACGGCGCCTTCCCGTCGGGGCACGCGTCCGGGATCGCGTCGTTCGGCGCGGTGGCCATCGTGCTGGTGGTGATGCTCGTGCGCCGCGGCGGCATCCGCCGGCTGATCAGCGCGGTCGTGCTGGTCGTGGTGGTGGTCGTCTGCCTCGACCGCGTGCTCCTCGGCCGGCACTACCCCTCCGACGTGGTGGGCGGCGTCCTGCTCGGGGTCGGCGTCGCGCTGGTCGCGCTGTCGGTGTTCAGCCCGCTGCCGGTCAGCCACGCGGTCAACGCCGAGCCGCTGCCCCAGGCGCTGCCGTCGGCCCGGCGGCTGGCCGTCGTCCTCAACCCGATCAAGGTCGAGGACGTCGACGTCTTCAGGTCGACGGTGACCGCGCTCGCCCGCGAGGCCGGCTGGCAGGACCCGACCTGGCACCTGACCACCCCGGAGGACTCCGGGACCGGGCAGGCCGAGGAGGCCTCGCTCGCCGGCGCCGACCTGGTGATCGTGTGCGGTGGCGACGGCACCGTGCGCGAGGTGTGCGCCGAGCTCGCCGGCACCGGCATCCCGGTCGGCATCGTCCCGGCGGGCACCGGCAACCTGCTGGCCCGCAACCTCGACATCCCGCTCTACATCCGCGCCGCCATCGACATCGCGCTCACCGGCCAGGACCGCGCGATCGACATGGTCGCCGTCCGCGGCGACCGGGTGGTCGAGGGCGACCCCCACGCCGACCCGGAGGAGGCCCCCGGCGACTTCGAGAGCCACTTCCTGGTGATGGCCGGGATGGGCTTCGACGCCGCGATCATGGAGGGCGTCAACGAGGAGATCAAGAAGAAGGTCGGCTGGCTGGCCTACGTGCTCTCGGCGCTGCGGTCGCTGATGTTCCCGCCGACCTCGGTGGAGATCTCCGTCGACGGCGGCGACTACACCAAGCACCGCGCGCGCACGGTCGTGGTCGGCAACGTCGGCTACCTCCAGGCCGGCATGCCGCTGCTGCCCGACGCCGCGATCGACGACGGCCAGCTCGACGTCGTGCTGCTCTACCCGCGCCGCTTCCTGTCGTGGATCCCGCTCGCCGTCCGGGTGCTGGCCAAGCGGTCCCACACCGACGACACCATCAACCGGATGACGGGTCGCACGGTCTCCATCCGCGCCAGCGCGCCGACCCCCCGCCAGCTCGACGGCGACTCGATCGGCTCCGGACGCGAGCTGCACATGGAGTGCATCCACGGCCGGCTGCTGGTCCGGGTGCCGCGCTAGCCGGGTCCGCGGGGGCGCTCGAGGGGGCCCGTCGGATATCACCAGCCCCAGGTGCCCGGCTCGCCCTTGAACGGGCCGACCACCCGCGAGGTGATCCAGCCGCCGTAGAACCCGCCGGCCTGGGCCTGCACGACCTCCCCGTCGACCAGGCACCGGTCGACCTGACCGGGCATCACCGAGACGGCGCCCTCCAGGTCGGCGAAGCGGGCGGTCGGGTCGAGGTAGGTCCAGGCGGCGCGAGGCGCGACGGCGCCGCCGCCGAGGACGTCGTAGTAGGACGCCTGCCCCTTCCACTCGCAGTGCGACGAGCCGTCGGCCTCGCGCAGCGCCCCCGCGACGAACGCCTCGCGCGGGAGGTAGTACGTCGGCGGGTGGCTGGTCTCGAGGACCCGCCACGAGCGGGTGGTCGTCGCGACCACCTCGCCGCCGAGGACCACCTCGACGGTCTCGTGGGAGACCTCCAGCGCCGGCGGGCGCGGGTAGTCCCAGCACGACTCCTGTCCGGGTCCGGGCTTGGTGCGCTCGCTGTCACGTGGGTGCCGCATCTCCCCAGTGAACCCGCTCCGGCGCCCTACCGGTCCACCCCTGGCGTCGGGCGGCGGCGGGTGACCAGCGGCGGCGGGCGGATCAGCCGAGGGGGGCGGGGACGCGGGGGGCGACGTCGTCCTGGCCGGGCCCGGTGCGGTGGACGTCGCGGCCGGGGCCACCGACCATCAGGTCGCGTCCGGGTCCGCCGACAAGAAGGTCGTCGCCGGCGTCGCCGAAGAGGGCGTCGCGCTCGTCGCCGCCGACCAGCCGGTCGGCGCCGCCGCCACCGCAGAGCAGGTCGCGCTGCCCGCCGCCGAGGACGACGTCGTCGCCGCCGCGGGCGAGGACGACGTCGGCGTCGGCCGAGGCGGCGATGCGGTCGGGACCGTCGCTGCCGACGACCAGTCGCACGACCCGGCGACCGGTGCCGCTGACGTTGCGGGCGGTGACGACGACCCGGGCGGTGCCCTGGACGCCGGGCGCGGGCCGCAGCACCAGCTGGAGGCGGTCGTCGCCGTCGCCGCGGCCGGGCAGCGAGATCCGGGAGACCGGGAGCAGCCGGACGTTGCTGGAGGTGACCGTCAGGGTGGTCGGCAGGTCGGGGCTGAGCCGGAGGCCCACCCGCGCCTGGCCGCCCACGCACCCGTGGTCGAACACGACGCCCAGGGCCGGCGGGTGGGTGGTCGACCAGGCGACCGACACCGGCCCGGCAGCCGCCGAGCGGTTGCCGGCGGGGTCCGCCACGGCGCCGGCTGCGACGGCCACGGCGACCGCGCCGCGACGCGTCATCCCGGTGGCGGTGACCTCGAAGGACGCGGGGCCGGTGCGCTCCACGACGACGCCGGTGGCGCCGGCCGACCCGCCGAGGACCACGTCGGCGGCGCTGAGGTCGCTGACCGGCTCGTCGGCGGTGACCACGAGGACCACCTCGCGCTCGCGGACGGGGTCGGGCTGGCCGGGGCCGCGGGTGATCGTGAGCGTCGGCGCGGTGGCGTCGTAGGCGTGGGTGAGCGTCGCCGCGACGGTGCTCGGGTTGCCGGCGGTGTCGGTGGCGGCACCCGCCGGGAGGTCGACGGTGGCGCCGTCGCCGGCGGCGTCGAACACCAGCGTCGCGGTGTACGACGTCCCCGACCCGGTCAGGTCGGAGACGGTCGCGCCGGTGACGACGAGGTCGGACAGGCCGAACCCGGTCACGGGCTCGGTGAACTCGATCGCCAGCGGCACCGAGGCGTCGTTGGTCGGGTCTCCCCCGGGCGTCGACAGCTCGACGCCCGGGGCCGTGAGGTCGGCGGCGCGGGTGAGCGAGGCGGTGAGGCTGGCGTTGCCGCCGACGTCGGTCGCGGCGCCGTCGGCGACCGTGAGGGTCACGTCGCCGTCGTCGGCGGGCGTGACCGTCACGGCGTACGTCGTCCCCGTGCCGGTGAGCCCGGAGGCGCTGCCGTTGGTGACCGCGAGGTCGCCGGCGGTCAGGCCGGTGACCGGCTCGGAGAAGACGAGGTCGACGGTGAACGGGCCGTCGACGGGGCCGGCCGCCGCCGCGAGCGCGACGCTCGGCCGTGACAGGTCGACGGAGCGGACCAGCGTCGCCGACGCGGGGTTGGTGTTGCCGGCGTCGTCGGCGACGGCGCCGGCCTCGACGGCCACCGAGCAGTCGCCCTCGGCGGCAGCGGTGAGCAGCACCGAGAAGCCGGTCCGCGTCGTGGTCAGGTCGCTCGCCGTGCAGCCCGACGTCGCGAGGTCGTCGAGGGTCAGGCCGTCCACCCCCTCGGAGAAGGTGCCGGTCACGGTGAAGGGCGCGTTGAACGGTCCCGCGGGTGCGTCGAGGCTGACGGTGGGGCGGGTGCCGTCGTAGCGGCGGCTGATCGGGGCCGAGGCGGTGCTCGGGTTGCCTGCGGCGTCGGTCACGGCGCCGGCCGGCAGCCCGACGACGACGTCGCCGTCGGTGGCCGGGGTAACGGTGACAGTCCAGGTGGTGCCCGACCCGGCGACGGCCGAGGCGGTGCCGTTGGTGACGGCCACGTCGGCAGCGGTCAGGCCGGTGACCGGCTCGCCGAAGGTCAGCGTGACGGTGAAGGGGGCGTTGACCGGACCGGCCGGGGCCGTCAGCAGCGCCGACGGTGCGCTGAGGTCGGCGAGGCGGGTGGTCGCGTCGGCGGTGCTCGGGTTGCCGGCGGCGTCGGCTGCAGCGGCGTCGGGCACCGAGACGGTCACGTCGCCGTCGGCGGTGGGCGTCACCACGACGGCGTACGACGCCCCGGAGCCGCTCAGCGGGCCCACGGTCGCGTTGGTCACGACGACGTCGCTCGCCGTCAGACCGGTGACGGCCTCGGAGAACTCGAGGTCGACCGTGAACGGCCCCGACACCGGGCCCGCGGGGGCCGAGAGGGTCAGGGTCGGCCGCACGGAGTCGAAGGCGCGGGTGAGCGCGGTGGCGGCGGTGGAGGCGTTGCCGGCCGCGTCGACGGCGGCGCCGGCGGGCATCGCGACGGTGACGGCACCCTGGCCGGACGGCGTCACCAGGACGGAGTAGGCGGCGCCCGAGCCCTGGAGGTCCGACGCCGTGCCGCCGGTGACGGTCAGGTCGCCGACGGCGAGACCCGTGACGGGCTCGGAGAAGTCGACGGTGACCCGGAACGGCGCGTTGAACGGGCCGGCGCCGGCGCCGAGGGTGGCGGTCGGCCGCGTGCCGTCGAAGGCCCGGGTCAGCGCGGCGGAGGCGGTGCTGGTGTTGCCCGCGGCGTCGGCGGCAGCGCCCGCGGGCACCTGCACCGTGACCGGTCCGTCGCCCGCAGCGGTGACCACGACGTCGTAGGTCCGGCCGCCGTCGGAGGTCGTCACCGCCCCGGCAGCGCCGTTGGTGACGACGAGGTCGTCGGCGGTGAACCCGGCGACCGGCTCGGTGAAGGTCGCGGTCACGGTGAACGGCCCGGGGAACGGGCCGGCGGGGGCGCTCAGCGCGACGTCGGGCCGGGTGAGGTCGGCGGTGCGGGTGAGCCGGGTCGCGGCCGTGTTGCCGTTGCTCGCGGCGTCGAAGGCCACGTTGCCCGGCAGGTCGACGGTCACCGGGCCGTCGGCGGCGGGCGTCACCGTCACGGCGTACGTCGTGCCGGAGCCGGTGACGCCGGTGACCTGGCCGTTGCTGACGGTGAGGTCGCCGGCCACGAAGCCGGTGACGGGCTCGGAGAACGTCGCGGTGACCGTGAACGGGCCCCGCACGGGTCCGGGCGGTGCGGTGAGCGTGGCCGTGGCCCGGGTGGCGTCGTAGCCGCGGACGAGCTGCGACGCGGCCGTGCTGGCGTTGCCGGCCGGGTCGGCGGCGGCCCCGGCCGGTAGGTCGACCCGCACGGTGCCGTCGGCGGCGGGGATGACGGTGACGGTGTAGGTGGCGCCCGACCCGTTCAGCTGCGAGGCGGTCCCGTTGGTCACTGCGAGGTCGGACAGGGTGACACCGGTGACCGGCTCGGCAAAGGTCAACGCGACGGTGAACGGCGCGTTGAACGGCCCCGCCGCGGCGGAGAGGGTGGCCGTCGGCGCGGTGAGGTCGGCCGTGCGGCTGAGCCTGGTCGCGGTCGTGTTGGTGTTGCCCGCGGCGTCCTGGACCGTCGCGGCCGGGAGGTCGAGCGTCACGGTGCCGTCGCCGGTGGGCGTGACCCGGACCGTGTACGACGCCCCGCTGCCGGTCAGTCCGCCGATCGTCGCGCCGGTCACCTGGAGGTCGCCGAGCGCCAGACCGGTGACGGGCTCGCTGAAGACCACCGTGGCGTCGAACGGACCGTTGAGCGGTCCGGCCGGTGCGTCGAGGGCGGCGGCGGGTCGGGTGGTGTCGACGGTCGCGGTGGACCCGGACAACGGCAGGTTGCCCGTCGCCAGCGGCTTCCCGACGGCGTCGGTGAGGGTGGCGTCGGCGCGGACCCGGAGCGCGAGGGTCCCGTCGCCGGACAGGGCGGGAAGGGTCAGCCGGAACAGGCCGGGCTCGAGCAGCAGGGCCTGGACGGCGCCGTGGGCGGCGGTCCCGGTGGCGGAGGTCGCGACGTCGTCGGGGTCCAGACCCTCGACGGGCTCGCTGAACCGGACGTCCCAGCTCACCTGGTCGCGCACCGGTCCGGTGCCGACGCGGGTGATCGAGACGACGTGGGGCCGGTCGTCGCTGATCGCGGTCGCCGCGGCGGTGTCGTCGGTCGGGTCGCCGTCGACGTTGTCGGTGGCGGCGATGGACGCCGTCCGGGTGACGACCGTGCCGGGGGGTCGGCCGGTGGCGAGGCGGCCTCGAACGGTGATCGTGCCGCTCTCGCCGGGGGCGAGACCGGAGACGGTCCACCGCAGCGGGCTGGTGGACGTCTGCTCGACGGTGACACCGGGGGCGTCGACCGTCGCCGACGCGTCGACCACGTCGGCGTCGTCGGTCAGCGCGAGGACGGCGCCGTCGATCTCGCTGAGGCTGGCAGTGGCGTTGCGGAACCCGAGCGTCCAGGCGATCTGGTCACCCGCGTCGATGCCGGCGACCGGCGCGGCGGGCGCGGCCGGCGTCACGGCGAGCGTCACGCCGAGGTCGGCCTCGATGCGGCGGGGGCCGTCGATCAGCCGCGACCAGGCGTCGGACGTGCCGGCGGGGAGCGCACCGGTGGCCTCGCCGCCCCACGTGGTCAGCGAGGTGCCGTACGACGCCTCGCTCCACGCGATCGCCGGGGCCGTCGGCTGGGTGTTCGAGGTGGCGCGCAGCGTGCTGAGCCGGGCCTGGTCGAGCACGGTGACCGGCGAGGTCGGCTCGAACCTGGCCGCCTCGACCTGGTGGTCGGCGCCCGAGCGCGACACCCACGCCACGACGGCCTGGCCGTCGACGTTGGTGGTCAGCGACGGAGCCAGCTGGTCGTCGGAGGAGGCCACCACGGTGGTGACGGGGCCGAGCTCCGGTGCACCGGCGCCGACGGTGACGGGGGAGACGACGACGCGGGCGGCGCCCGACGCGGGCTGCTCCGACCAGCCGACGAGGGCACGCGCCCCGAGCGCGGTGACGGTGACGTCCGTGGCGTCGACGCCGGGGGCGTCGACCGGGCCACCGAGGGTGGCGAGGGTGGCGTCGGTGGTGAGCACCCGGGCGACGCTGTCGTCGTCCGTGTCGGCGGTCCAGGCGACCACGACGTCGCCCGACGCGGTGACGGCCACGGCGGGCGCGCGCTCGGCCAAGCTGTCGCCGGCGGCGCTGAGGGACTGCTCGGTGACGACGGTGCCGCCGGCGGCGACCCGGCCGCCCCGGACCTCGGTGCCGGTGGGCAGGTCGGCCTGCCACACCAGGACGGTCGAGCCATCGCCGGAGACGGCCAGGTCGGGGGCGCGGTTGTCGAGGGTGGTGCTCGCGGGCGTGCCGGGCGGTCGCTGGGACTGCACCACCGGTGTCCCGACCGGGGCGACACCCTCGACGCGCCGGGTGACGACCTGCATCTGGGTGTTGTCGACGGTGCCGCTCTCGCCGTCGAGCGCGTCCTGCGCCCAGGCGACCACGAAGCCGTCACCGGTGCGGTCGAAGGCCACGGCGGGCTCGACGTTGTCGGACCCGCCGGTGCCGGACGCGACGGTGATCGGGGCGCCGACGGGCTGCCCCGTCGTGGCGTCGACGAAGCGCCCGAGCAGGTCCTGGGTGGTGCCGTTGGACCCCAGCGCGGGGTCGATCACGCGGGTGGACGACCAGACGACGAGGAACCGGTTGCCGACCGGGTCGTAGGCGACGTCGCTCTCGCCGACGGCCGTGCCCACGGGCTGGGCGCCGAGGCGGGCCTCGCTGCTGCCGATGGGCGCCCGGGCGACCGGCGCGACGGAGGTCGCGGTGGAGGTCGCGGTGGAGGGCGCGGTGGAGGGCGCGGCCGCGGCGGCCGGCGTACCGGGGATCGCGACGGTCAGGACGCCACCGGTGAGGGCGGCGGCGAGGGTCAGGTGCAGCAGTCGGGTCACGGGGTCGCCTCTCAGTTCCGCGACGGGAAGACGCCCTGGAGGGCGATCACCCAGCTCAGGGTCAGGGAGGGTCCGCGGTTCTCGTGCGGCTGGCTGCCGCCCTGCAGCGACACGCTGCCGCCGGCCATCGACGTCGACGGTCCGCCGGCGTAGCGCAGCGCGCCGCCCGCGGCCGGGAGGGCCCCGGCGGGGTCGGTCGCCGTGGCTTGGCGACCGGAGGCGCGCAGGTCGTGCCGGTGGGTGGGCATCTGCTGCGGGGTCAGGGTCACCTGGTCCAGGCCGCCCACCTGCCCGGTGTTGTACGGCGTGCTCCCGAGGACGCCCCCGCCGACCGGCACCCGGCCCCGGAGGTCGGGCAGCGCGAACGTCGTCTGGCCGTTGCCGCCGTACATCGTGCCGAGCAGCGAGAACAGCGCCTGGTTCTGGTTGATCGGCACGAGCTGGCCGTTGCAGAAGGCCCAGCCTCGGGGCACGTTCTGGAACGCCGTCAGCATCAGGCTCCCGAGGTACGGTTCGTCGCTCACGGGCGGGTCCTCCGGTCGGTGGGGGTGGTCATGGGCGCGACGGGAAGATGCCGTTGAGGCAGATCGCGTAGGTCATCACGACGAAGGGCTGCCGGTTCTCGTGCGGCTGGTTGCCACCGGCCGCGGGCAGGCTGGCGAAGGTGAACGTGCCGTCGGTGCCGGCGCGGAAGGACCGGGTCGGCGTCGGGGCGAGCACCGTGCCGGCGGGCGACGAGGAGTCGGCCACCGAGGAGGCCAGCGGCTGGTGGGTGTGCGCCGGCATCTGCGGCGCGGTGAGGGTCACCGAGTCCGAGCCGGTCTGCTGCCCGAGGACGTAGGGAGTCAGGCCAGGTCCCGGACCGGCCGCCATCGGGAGCCGGCCCTGCAGGTCTGGCAGCCCGAAGGTCACGCGGCCGTCGCCGCCGTAGGTGGTCCCGAGGAGCGCGAACAGCGCGGTGTTCTGGCTGATCGGGAGCAGCTGGCCCTGGCAGAGGGCCCACCACCGGGGCGGGAAGTTGAAGCCGGCGACGGCGATCTCGCCGACAAAGGCATCGTTGGCGTCCATGGTGTCCTCAGTCGAAGCTCGGGTAGATGCCCTGGACGGCGATGATGAAGGTCACGGCCAGGGACGGCGGGCGGTTGTCGTGGGGCTGGGAGCCGCCGGCCGGGGTCACCGAGCCCGCCTGCATCGGCACCGACGGGGAGGAGCCGTACGCCGCGTCCTCGGCGACGGCGGCCGGCACGGCGCCCACCGGTGACGACGAGGTCGCCAGGGCGGTGGTGGCCGCCAGGGGGTGACCGTGCTGCGGCAGCTGTGCGAGCGTGAGGGTCACCTGCTCGACGCCGAACACCTGACCGATCGGGTAGGGGCCCCCGCCCGCGCTGTGGTGCACCGGCGCGCGCCCGCGCAGGTCGGGCACCGCGAACGTGGTCTGGCCGTCGCCGCCGTAGATCGTGCCGATGAGGCTGTAGAGCACGTCGTACTCGGCGATGGGGAGCAGCTGGCCGTGGCAGGGCTCCCAGCCCAGCGGGGCGAAGCTCCCCCCGAACATCCGGATCTCGCCGACGTGGGCGGTCATCGTCGACTCCCCGTCGTGCGGTTGAAGACGGCCGAGAGGGTCCGCTCGCCGTCGCCGCCCGGCACCAGGAACACCGGGCTGGCGGCGAAGCCGGAGCGGGACAGGTCGTAGCTGCCCTGCGGCAGGGCGTCCCCGTCGGCACCGGCCGCGCGGAACCGCGCGACGAAGCTGTCGGGGTCGCCGGCGTGCCCGTCGAGGTCGAGGACGCCGGACAGGACCAGCTCGGTCCGCCCGCCGTCGTACGACGCCGCAAAGGTGCGGCCGAGGTGCGGCTCGAACGACCCGCGGTCGAGGGCGGCGCCCGGGGCTGACGCCGTCCCGAGCAGGTCCGGCACGACCTTGAGCACCAGCGGCGCGGCCGCGGCGAGTCCGGTGAGCCCCGCCGTGGCGACGACGGTGCGGCGCAGCGCGCGCGGCGGGGACTGTGGGGACGTGGACGGGGCGGTGGCGGGTGTCATCGGGCCTCCCGGTTGAAGGTGGACACGTACGTGGTGCTGGCGTCGTCGGCCGCGGCGGGCACGAGGAAGACCCACGCCTCCTGGCCGTCGGCGAAACGGAGCCGCACCGTGGCCTGGGGCAGCCGCGGCTCGGCGGGCCCGGTCAGCTCGACCGACCAGGACTCCCACCCGGCCGCCGTGCGGTGGTCCGCCGGCGCCGCGAGGTCGAGGCGGAGCACGGCGGCACCATCAGGGTCGAGGACGTCGACCGGGCCGGCCTGCGCGGCGAGGTAGGCGACATCGAGGTCGAGGTCGGGCGGGCTGGCGTTCAATCGGCTCCTGCCTGGGGGCGCACGAGTCGCAGGGTCGGCCCTGCTCACGAGAACAGTCCCACCGAGGCGCCCTCCCGCGTGGCGTTTCGCCGGAACTGCCTCACCCGATCGGGCGAGGCGCAGGCAGGCCGTCGACCGTCGTCGACGGGCACGGACGACAATCGGCTGGTGAACCTGTTCGAGTTCGAGGGCAAGCGCCCGGTCGTCCACCCCGAGGCGTTCGTCGCCGACACGGCCACCCTGATCGGCGACGTGACCGTCGAGGCCGGCGCGAGCATCTGGTACGGCGCGGTGCTCCGCGGCGACATCTGCACGATCGTGGTGCGGGCCGGCTCCAACATCCAGGACAACTCCGTGCTGCACGCCGCACCCGGCGAGACCCTCGAGGTCGGGCCCGACGCGACCGTCGGGCACGGCTGCGTCGTCCACGGCCGCGCGGTGGAGGAGAAGGCGCTGGTCGGCAACGGCAGCACGCTGCTCGACGGCTCCGTCGTCGGCCCCGGCACCCTCGTGGCTGCGGGCTCGGTCGTCACGCCGGGCACCGTGCTGCCCGGCGGCATGGTCGCGGCCGGCATCCCGTGCAAGCCGACCAAGCCGATCGGCGGCACGTCCTCGGAGCTCTGGATCGAGACCAACCCGTCGTACTACCGCGAGCTGGCGACCCGGCACGCCGCCGGGGCCTCGCGCGTCGACCCCGAGTGAGCAGGCTGCGGGGGCTGGTCGCCGACACCCGGCCGCTGGAGAACGCCCACTTCCGGCGGCTGTGGCGCGCCAACATCATCACCGTCATCGGCGCCCAGCTGACGGTGGTCGCGGTGCCGGCGCAGATCTACGCCGACACCGGCTCCTCGGCGTACGTCGGCCTCACCGGCGTCTTCGGGCTCGTACCGCTCGTCGTGTTCGGCCTGTGGGGCGGCGCGCTCGCCGACGTCTTCGACCGGCGCACGATCCTGATCTGCACCACCGTCGGGTTGATCGTCACCAGCAGCCTGTTCTGGGTGCAGGCCGCGCTCGGCAGCACCGACGTGTGGCTGCTGCTGTCGCTGTTCTCGGTGCAGCAGGCGTTCTTCGCGGTCAACCAGCCGACCCGGTCGGCGGTGCTGCCGCGCCTGGTGCCGGTCGAGCAGCTGCCGGCGGCCAACGCGCTCAACTCCACGGTGTTCATGGCCGGCGGCATCGCCGGGCCGCTGGTGGCGGGCGCGCTGATCCCGGTGTTCGGGCTCGAGTGGCTCTACCTCGTCGACACCCTCACGCTGCTCGCGACGCTGTCGGCCGTCGTCCGGCTGCCGTCGATGCGGATCGAGGGCGTCGTCGGGAGGGCGCCGGGCATCCGCCCGGTGGTCGAGGGCTTCACCTACCTGCGCACCCAGCCGGTGCTGATGATGTCGTTCGTCGTCGACATCATCGCGATGGTCTTCGGGATGCCGCGCGCGCTGTTCCCCGAGATCGCCGACCAGAGCTTCGGCGGCGACCCCGAGGGCGGGCTGGCCTTTGCGGTGCTGTTCGCCGCGATCCCCGCGGGTGCCGTGATCGGCGGAGTGTTCTCCGGGTGGGTCTCCCGGGTCTCGGGCCAGGGCCGCGCGGTGGTCGTGTGCATCCTGGTCTGGGGCGCGGCGATGGTCGGGTTCGGCGTCGCCGTCGGCCTGGCCGAGGCGTACGACGCCGTGCGGAACAGCATGCTCGTCGTCGCCGTCGCGATGCTTGTGATCGGCGGTGCGGCCGACATGGCGTCGTCGGCGTTCCGCTCCTCGATGCTCCAGGCCGCCGCCTCCGACGAGGTGCGCGGGCGGCTGCAGGGCATCTTCATCGTGGTCGTCGCGGGCGGCCCGCGCGTGGCCGACGTCGCCCACGGCGCGGCCGCGGCGTCGGTGGGCACGGCCGTGGCGGCGTCCGGCGGCGGCGTGCTCGTCGTCGTCCTGACGGTGGTCGCGGCGCTGGCGGTGCCGTCGTTCGTGCGCTACCGGATCACCCGCGACCCGGCGGCCCCCGCCTAAACTCCGACGGTGATCCACCCCGACGACCTCGAGACCACCCTGCGGGTCCTGGCGATGCTGCACACGGTGCCGGAGGACGACCCCGACCACGTGGCGGTCAGGCGGGCGACGGCGAAGATGTTCAAGGCCGTCAAGCGCCACCGCAAGCTGGCCAAGCGGGCGGCCGAGCTGGCCCACGACCAGGCCGTCACGCAGGCCACCGCGACCGGCTCACCACTGCGCATCGACGACGAGACCGAGGGGCTGCTGCTCACCTCGAGCGCCGCGACCAGCGGGCAGGCCTTCGCCGGCGAGCTGCTCAACCCACGGGGCTGCTACATCTGCAAGCAGGACTACACCCTCGTCGACGCGTTCTACCACTGGCTGTGCCCCTCGTGCGCCGCCACCTCGCACGCCAAGCGCGACCAGGGCACCGACCTCACCGGGCGCCGGGCGCTGCTGACCGGCGGTCGCGCCAAGATCGGCATGTACATCGCGCTGCGGCTGCTGCGCGACGGCGCCCACCTGACCATCACGACCCGCTTCCCGCACGACGCCGTACGCCGCTTCAGCGGCCTCGACGACAGCGCCGACTGGCTGCACCGGCTCAAGGTGGTCGGCATCGACCTGCGCGACCCGACGCAGGTCGTCGCGCTGGCCGACGACGTCGCGGCCGGCGGGCCGCTCGACGTCCTGGTCAACAACGCCTGCCAGACGGTGCGCCGCTCCCCCGGCGCCTACGCGCCGCTCGTCGAGGCCGAGCGGGAGCCGCTGCCCGACGCCCTGCCCGACGGCCGGGCGCTGCCGGAGATGGTGACCTTCGACCGGGTCTCCGAGCTGCACCCGGCCGCGATCTCCGGTGCCCTGGCCGAGGCGCCGGTCGCGCACCACGAGGGCGAGTCGCTCGAGCACGCCCGCGCCGTCCACAGCGCCGCGGCGCTGACCGCGCTGGCGCTGCGCGCCGGCCACGCCTCCCTCGACGCCCACCTCGCCGGCACCGCCGTCGACGCCGGCGGGCTGCTGCCCGACGTGGTCACCTCCAACTCCTGGACCCAGACCGTCGACGAGGTCGACCCGCTCGAGCTGCTCGAGGTGCAGCTGTGCAACTCGGTGGCGCCGTTCCTGCTGGTCTCCCGGCTGCGACCGGCGCTGGCCGAGGCAGCGCGCCGGGCGCCCTCGGGGCGGGCGCACGTCGTCAACGTCTCGGCGATGGAGGGGCAGTTCTCCCGCCGCTACAAGGGTCCCGGCCACCCGCACACCAACATGGCCAAGGCGGCGCTGAACATGATGACCCGCACCTCGGCCGGTGAGATGTTCGAGACCGACCGCATCCTGATGAACGCCGTCGACACCGGCTGGATCACCGACGAGCGGCCCCACCACGAGAAGCTGCGGATCGCGGCCGAGGGGTGGCACGCCCCGCTCGACCTCGTCGACGGTGCCGCCCGGGTCTACGACCCCGTCGTCCGCGGCGAGGCCGGCGACGACCTGCACGGCCACTTCCTCAAGGACTTCGAACCCAGTCCCTGGTGACGCAACTTCCAGGGACCCGGTGGCATCAGACCTGACGACCGCGCCCACCGGGGCGCACCGACCGGAGGAGCTCCCATGCGTCCCCTGCGGCCCACCCTCGCCCTCGCCACCCCCGCCCTGCTCGGCGTCCTCGCCCTCACCGGCTGTGACGACGCGGCTGCCCGCGGCGCCACCGAGCCGTTGCCGAGCGACACGTCCACGATCGCCGGGACCACCACCTGGCCCGACGACGTCGAGACCCCCGAGCAGGGCGGCCGCTACCAGGCGGTCGTGCTCGGCACCGGCACCCAGCCCGAGCTCGACGACGTGCTCACCGCGGCCGCCGAGCGCGGCTACGTCGCCGGCCCCTCCGACGCCGGGTGCGTCGACGGCGTCAGCGACGTGGTCGAGGTCGACGGCCTGGTCGCCGCGGTGCTCTTCGACACCCCGGCCCAGGCCGAGGAGTTCGCGCGCGCCTGGGAGCAGGAGGGGCTCCCGGTCGAGGCGGTCACCCGCGTGCGGGCGTACTGCGTGGACTGAGTGCCGGGGGTCTCGCGGGTGTCCGCGGGATCTCGGCCGGGAAGCTCAGATTTCACCGCGCCGCCGGGCGGTTTACCGCCCCAGCAACCCCCGCACGTACGCCGCCTGGCCGACGTGCTGGGCGTCGTCGTCGGCGACGCTGACAAGCCGGACGGCGAGCGTCACGGGCGGGTCCCAGCGCTCGTCGACGACCCGGTCGAGGTCGTCGTCGGTGAGCGTGGCGAGGTAGGCCAGGGTGCGCTCGTGCACGGCGGCGGCGTACTCGGCTAGCAGGTCGGCGGGCGCGGCGAACGCGGCGACGTCGTCGCTGCCCTGGCCGTAGCCGATCGCGGTGGCGTCGTAGGGCAGGTCGAAGCGGTCGACGAAGTCGGCGTAGACCTGCGACTGCCCGGCCACCTCGGCGACGTGGTCGTCCTGCACGCGCACCAGGTGCCAGACCAGCCAGCCGATCGGGTTGGCGTCGGGCCCCGGCCGGTGCCGCAGCTCCTCGTCCCCGAGCCCGTCGAGCACCGCCTGGACGTTCTCGTGGACCCGTCCGAAGGCGTCGGACAGCAGGTCGGTCGGCGTCATGGATCGACCGTACCGAGGGGCCCGAGGGAGCGCCCCGGGGTAGTTCGTGACGTCATCAACGTGTCCGGGCCCCGAGAACGTTGATGACGTCACGAACTATCCCTCAGCCGCGCATCCGCTCGAGGCGTTGCCCGAGCAGGGGGCGGCGGTGGGCGTTGCTGTGCAGGGCGACGTAGCGCTCGCCGAAGACCCAGAGCAGCGCGTCGTCGAGGCGGCGTACGGCGCCGGGTGGGTGCCGGTAGTCCATCCGCCCGTCGATCGCGGACTCGTCGGCGGCGCGGAGCACCTCGGCGAGCTCCTCGAGCGAGGTGACGCCGAGCTCGAGGAGGAGGCCGGCGATCCACTCGTAGTGGTCGGCGCGCGACCACTCGGCGTCGGAGTACTGGCCGGCCAGGAACGCCGCCAGCTCGCGCGGGTCGAGCCGCGGGTCGTCGTCGACCGCCGAGGGCCCCGGCACCGGCTGCGCGATGCCGCGGAGCCGGTCGCGGATCTCGCCGAACTCGCGGTCGGCGAGCTCGAGGAGGCCGGCGGCGAGGGTGAAGCGGCGGTCGAACTCGCGGACGTGCTCGTCGGGGACCGTGCCCTTGTAGCGGATGTCGTGCTCGAACTCCGCCCACGCGTGCTGGAGCACGGTGCGCACCTGCACCTGCACGGTCTGCCCGTGGGACTCGGGCGAGAGGTTGAGCAGCAGGTGGCGGCTGGCGTAGCCGAAGCGGCCCTCGCTCGCCGTCTCCTGGCCGAGGTCGCGGTCGTCGGTGACCGTCACCTGCTCGGCGAGCACGTCGGCCACCGCGTCGACGTCGCCGCTGACGTAGGTGATCACCCGGACGCCGACCTGGTCGGTCAGCTGGGTCAGCGGGTCGTCGTACAGCGGCTGGCCGGCGACCGTGCGCGCCGCCTTCTCGGCGAACGACGCGACGGTCTTGGTGCGTCCGGTGACCGACAGGTAGTTGATGCCGGCCTCGTCGAGGATGCCCTGCACCAGCGCGACGGCCTGGTGCCCGACGCGGGTGAGGTCGGCGTGCCCGTCGTCGTAGTCGCGGACGGCGGCGGCGACCACCTCGGCGTGCGGCCGCGCGGCCGGGCGCGCGTCGAGGCTCGGGGTGACGATGTAGCCGGTCTCGAGGTCGCCGTAGCGGGTCACCTCGGCGGGGCGGGTGTCGGCGAACAGCGCGACGTAGGCGCACAGGACGCCGTCGACCTGGTCCTCGACCCGGCGCAGCTGGGCCTTCTGGGTGGCGCCCTCGACCTGCTCGCGCAGGCCGGCCCAGGTCTCCTCGGTGGTGACCACGCCCTCGACGTGGGCCATCAGGGTCAGCAGCTCGGCGCGCAGCAGCTCGAGGTCGCGGCCGGGCTTGTCCTTGTAGCGCAGCACCTTCTCGAGGCCGAACAGCACGATCGTCGCGGGGTGCGGGTAGACCTCGATCGCGCGCCGCGCCCGGCCCGACCGCGGGTCGATGTCGAGGCCGAGCCGCCGGGCCACCCGCGCGCCGCGCGGGCCGGCGGCGAACTCCGGCTTGCCGGTGTTGGAGGGGTGCGTCCCGGCGTCGAAGCGCCGGAAGTCCTTGCTCAGCGCCTGCTCGGCCGGCCGGGACCCGGTGGCGTTGCGCACCACGAGCGGCGCGTCGATGGCCACCAGGCACGGGCCGTCGTACGCCGTCAGGGCGGCCTCGATCTCCTCGTCGGTGCGCGCCGCGCCGACGTGCAGCAGCCGGGCGTCGGCGTCGAGCACCGCCACGCCCGTGGGCTTCTTCTCGCCCCAGGCGAGGTCGATCCCGATGTAGTGCACGGGGTCACCCTGCCCTACGCGGGACGACGGCCGGTCAGCCCGACGACGCCGCCACGGCCAGCGCGGCGCCGAGGCGCGCGTTGTGCTTCACCAGCGCGATGTTGGTGGCCAGGCTGGCGCCGCCGGTGAGCTCGACGATCCGCCCGAGGAGGTACGGCGTCACGTCCTGGCCGGTGGTGCCGCGGGCGTCGAGGTCGGCCAGCGCCCGGGCGATGACGGCGTCGATCTCGGCCGCGGGGATCTCGTCGGCCTCGGGCACCGGGTTGGCCACCACGATGCCGCTGGTCAGCCCGAGCGCCCGGGCGGCGCGCATCGTGGCGGCGAGCTCGGCGACGGTGTCGGTGCGCCGGGGCGCGGCGAAGCCGCTGGAGCGGGAGTAGAACGCCGGGAACTCGTCGCTGCCGTGCACCAGCACCGGCACGCCGTTGGTCTCGAGCACCTCGAGGGTCAAGCCGATGTCGAGGATGCTCTTCACCCCGGCGCAGACCACGGTCACCGGCGTCACGGCCAGCTCGGTGAGGTCGGCCGAGATGTCGAGGGTCTCGGTCGCGCCGCGGTGCACGCCGCCGAGGCCACCGGTGACGAACACGTCGATGCCGGCCAGGGCAGCCAGGCGCATGGTGGCCGCGACGGTCGTCGCACCGTGGCCACCGCGCGCGACGACGTGGGGCAGGTCGCGCACGCTCGCCTTGACGACCGCCGGATCGCTGGCCAGCAGGTCGAGGTCGGTCTCGGCCAGCCCGGCGCGGGGCACGCCGTCGAGCACCGCGATCGTGGCCGGCACCGCTCCACCCGCCCGCACCAGCGCCTCGACCTCGCGGGCCATCGCGACGTTGTCGGGGTAGGGCATGCCGTGGCTGATGATCGTGCTCTCCAGCGCGACCACGGGCCGCCCGTCGGCGACGGCGTCGCGCACCTCGTCGGTCATCCGCACCACGTCGTCGGTCACAGCAGGCTCCTCACGAGCTCGTCGGTCAGGTCGGGTCGCACGGTGTGGACGCTCGCGACGGTGAGCGCCGCCGCGGCGTGGGCGTACGCCGCCGCCTCGGCGCCGGTCGCCCCGCCCAGCCAGGCGTGCACGAACGCGCCGAGCATGGCGTCGCCCGCCCCGGTCACGCTGACCACGGTGTCGACGAACAGCGCGGGGTGGTCGACGGCGCCCTCGGGTCCGGTGAGCGTCGAGCCCTCGGGCCCGCGCCGCTCCCAGACCAGGTCGGCGGCCACGGGGCCGAGGGCGGCCAGCTCGGCGACCCCCGCGGAGACGAGGAACAGCCGGCGGTCGGCGAGGACCTCGCGCAGCCGGGCGGCCTTGGGCACGCTCACCGGGTCGAACGCCACCGGCACCGTGCCGGCGAGGTCGAGCGCCGCGGCGAGGGTCTCGGGGCCCAGGTTGCCGTCGAGGACGACCAGGTCGGCCCCGGCGAGCAGGTCGGCGTCGAGGTCGCCCGGGTGGAGGTCGCCGGCCGCCATGTCGGACACGCCCCCGACCAGCTCGCCCTCGGCGTCGAGCAGCGCGACGTAGGCGCCGGTCGGGCCGTCGGTCTGGTGCACGTGGGTCAGGTCGACGCCCGCGTCGGTGCTGGCCTCGACGACCAGGTCGCCGTGGTGGTCGCCGCCCACGGCGCTGACCAGGCTGGTCGGCGTACCGAGGCGGGCCAGCACCTCGGCGACGTTGCGCCCGACGCCGCCGGCGGTGACGCTCACCCGGCCCGGGTTGCTGGAGGCCGGCTCGGGGCGTACGTCGGGGCGCGCGACGACGTCGACGTTGGCACCACCGACCACCACCACCCTGGGCACCGCCACAGGATCGCAGGTGGGTGGGGCAGCGATGAATCCACTTGTCGGTGGCGGTCCTTAGTGTTCGACTCGTCCGGACGGGTGAGAGGGAGGAACCACTGATGGTCGACATGATCCGTGCGCAAGGGCTGGTCAAGCGCTACAAGGAGGTCGTGGCGCTGCGCGGGCTCGACCTGGCCGTGCCCGAAGGCACCGTGCTGGCGCTGCTCGGGCCCAACGGCGCCGGCAAGACCACCGCGGTGCGCTGCCTGACGACGCTGCTCGTGCCCGACGAGGGCTCGGCCGAGGTGGCCGGCATCGACGTGCTGCGCGACCCACGGGGCGTGCGGCGCAAGATCGGCCTCTCCGGCCAGTACGCCGCCGTCGACGAGTACCTCACCGGCTACGAGAACCTCACCATGGTCGGCCGGCTCTACGGCATGTCCAAGAGCGACGCCCGGACCCGCGCACGCGAGCTGCTCGAGCGCTTCGACCTCGCCGACGCCGGCGACCGTCCCTCCAAGACCTACTCCGGCGGCATGCGCCGCCGGCTCGACCTCGCCGGTGCGCTCGTCGCGGCGCCCCCGGTGCTGGTGCTCGACGAGCCGACGACCGGCCTCGACGTCCGCGCCCGCCAGCAGATGTGGGACGTCATCCGCGACCTGGTCTCCTCCGGCGCCACCCTGCTGCTGACCACGCAGTACCTCGAGGAGGCCGACAAGCTCGCCGACGACATCGTCGTCATCGACCACGGCCAGGCCATCGCCCGCGGCACCGCCGACCAGCTCAAGGCCCAGACCGGCGGCGAGCGCCTCGAGGTCGTCGTCGCCGAGCGGTCCGACGTCGACACCGTGGTGGGCCTCGTCGCGCCGCTCGCGGTGGGCGAGGTCCAGCGCGACGACCGCACGGTCAACGCCGCCGTCCGCGACGGGGTCGGCGACCTGCGCCGGGTGCTCGACGGGTTGGCCGACACCTCGGTCCGGGTGCTCGACATCGGGCTGCGCCGTCCCACGCTCGACGACGTGTTCCTCTCCCTCACCGGTCGCGCCGCGGCCGACGACACCGACACGGGCGCCGGCGACGGCGCCAAGCAGGAGGTCCCCGCATGAGTGCCGTGCCCCAGGCCCTGACCGACGGCTGGGTCGTCGCCCAGCGCAACGTCATCAAGATCAAGCGGGTGCCCGAGGTGCTCGTCTTCGTGCTGATCAGCCCGATCATGTTCGTGCTGCTCTTCGCCTACGTCTTCGGCGGCGCCATCGACGTCCCCGACGGCGTCGACTACAAGGAGTTCCTGGTCCCCGGCATCTTCGCCCAGACCGTGGTCTTCGGCGCCACGTTCACCGGCGCCGGCCTGGCCGAGGACATGCAGAAGGGCATCATCGACCGGTTCCGCTCGCTGCCGATGTCGCGCGCGGCCGTGCTGGTCGGCCGCACCACCTCCGACGTCGTCTACAACGTCTGCTCGCTGGTGATCATGGCGCTGACCGGGCTGCTCGTCGGCTGGCGCATCCGCGACGGGATCGTCGACGCCCTCCTCGGCTTCGCGCTCCTGCTGATCTTCGCCTACGCGATCAGCTGGATCATGGCCTACGTCGGCCTGCTCGTGCCGAGCGTCGACGTGGTCAACAACGCCTCGTTCGTGGTGATCTTCCCGCTCACGTTCCTCTCCAACGCGTTCGTGCCGCTGTCGAGCTTCGACGGCATCCTGAAGACCTTCGTCGAGTGGAACCCCGTCTCCTCGCTCACCCAGGCCGCGCGCGAGCTCTTCGGCAACACCGCCGGAGCGCCGCCGTCCGACGCGTTCCCGATGGAGCAGCCGGTGCTCTACACGCTGCTGTGGTCGGTGATCTTCGTGGTCGTGTTCGTCCCGCTGTCGGTGCGGCAGTTCAAGCGGTCGAACAGCAAGTAGGCCGACTCAGCCGGGGTCGCGGGCCCAGGTCCAGGCGTACGCGGGGTCCTCGCACGCGAGCCCGCCCTCGCCGAGCTCGAGCGGGGCGAAGGTGTCGACCATGACGGCCGACTCGTCGAAGTACTCCGCCCCGAGCGAGGCCTCGATCGCCGAGGGCTGCGGGCCGTGGGCGTGGCCGCCGGGGTGCAGGGAGATCGAGCCGAGCCCGATGCCCGAGCCCTTGCGGGCCTCGTAGTCGCCGCCGACGTAGAACATCACCTCGTCGGAGTCGACGTTGGAGTGGTAGTAGGGCACCGGGATCGCCAGCTCGTGGTAGTCGACCTTGCGCGGCAGGAAGTTGCAGACCACGAAGTTGTGGGCCTCGAAGACCTGGTGCACCGGCGGCGGCTGGTGGACCTTACCGGTGATCGGCATGTAGTCGTCGATGTTGAACGTGTAGGGGTACAGGCAGCCGTCCCAGCCGACGACGTCGAACGGGTGGGTGGCGTACGTCATCCGGGTGCCGACCACCTGGCCGCCGACCCGGTGCTTGACCAGCACCTCGACCTCACCGGCGTACGTCGCGTCGTCAACGAGGTGCACGTCGGCCGGGCCGTGCAGGTCGCGCTCGCTGTACGGCGCGTGCTCGAGCAGCTGCCCGTAGCGCGAGAGGTAGCGCCGCGGCGGCGCCACGTGGCTGTTGGCCTCGATCGCGTAGAGCTGCGACGGCTCGGCCGGCACCCACCGGTGGGTGGTCGCGCGCGGCACGACGACGTAGTCGCCGGTGCGGTAGGGCAGGACGCCGAACACCGTCTCGACGACGCCGGACCCGGACTCGACGTAGACGCACTCGTCGCCGATCGCGTTGCGGTAGAGCGGGCTGGCCTCGACACCGGTGGTCACGTAGGCGATGCGGACGTCGTTGTTGCCGAGCACGAGCCGGCGGCCCTCGACGGCGTCACCCCCACCAGCAGGGCCGGTGGCCAGGTCGTGCAGCTTGAGGTGCCGCGGCTTGAGCGGGTGGTTGGGCACCCGGGTCTGGTCGGCCAGCTCCCAGACCTCCGAGGCGGTGATCGCCGAGGGCACGCCGCGGTGGTAGAGCAGCGAGGAGTCGGAGGAGAAGCCCTCCTCCCCCATCAGCTCCTCGCGGTAGAGGCGGCCCTCGGGGTCGCGGTGCTGGGTGTGCCGCTTCGGCGGGACCTCGCCGACGTGCCGGTAGTACGCCACCACATGCCTCCTGTTCGATATCAGAACAGCCAGTGTTCTACTTTCGGACAGTACCGGCTAGGGTGGCGGGGTGTCCATCCCCCCTGCGTTCCAGCGCCTGGTCGACGACGCGGCGATCTTCCCGCCGGGTCTCGCCCCCCTCCTCGACGCCGTCGCCGCGCACGCCGCGCACCTCGCGTCGCCGTACGCCGCGCTGGTCGGCCCGTTCGTCGTCGACGGGGCGCGTCTCCCGGCCCTCGCCGAGCTCAGCGCACGGGGGCTGCGGGTGAGCGTCGTCCTCGCGTCGGCGGACGACGTCCCGCTCGCCGTCAAGCTTGTCGGTGACGCCGGGCTCGAGCTGGCCGGGCTCGAGGTCAGACTCACCGGGAGGACGGGGGAGGTCGCCGACCTGGCCGTCCTCGCGGACCGGGCCGGGGTTCCGACCTACGTCGAGGCGCCTCGCCCGGCCGACCCGGCCTGGCCGTCCGTGCTCGCGGACGTGGCCACCCACGGCCTGCGACTCAAGCTCCGCACCGGCGGCACCGAGGCCGCCGCGTTCCCGACCGAGGCCGAGGTGGCGGCCTGGGTGTCGGCCGCCGTGCGGCACGGCGCCCCGTTCAAGTGCACCGCCGGCCTGCACCACGCGACCCGGCACACGGGCGGGGCCACCGGTTTCGAGCACCACGGCTACCTCAACATCCTGCTGGCCACCGCACGCGCGGTGACCGGCGGCGACGTCACGGGCGCCCTGGCCGAGCGCGACCCCTCCGCGCTGGCCGCCGCCGTCGCCGCGCTCCCCGACGAGGAGCTCGTGGCGGCCCGTGAACTGTTCGCCTCCTACGGCTCCTGCAGCATCCTCGAGCCGCTCGCCGACCTCACCGACCTGCACCTGGTCCCGACCCCCACCGAGGAGCCCGCATGACCACCCGGCCCCGCACCTGGGTCGAGGGCGCTTCCGGCAGCGCCTTCGACGTCGACAACCTGCCGTACGCCGTCTTCACCACCGCCGAGCACGAGGCCGAGCACGACCGGTCGGCTCGGCTCGGCGTCCGGATCGGCGAGCACGTCCTCGACCTCGGCGCCGCCGCCCGTGCCGTGCGCCCGGACTGGGCGCCGCTCCTCGACGCCCCGGTTCTCAACCCGCTGATGGCAGCCGGGCCGGACACCTGGGCCGCGGTCCGCGCCTGGGTCGTCGGGCTCCTCACCGACCCCGGCCACCGCGACGCCGTCACGCTGCACGCGCTCGACGCGGTCACCCTGCACCTGCCGTGGGAGGTCGGCGACTACGTCGACTTCTACGCCTCGGAGCACCACGCGACCAACGTCGGCCGCATCTTCCGTCCCGACGGCGAGGCGCTGCTGCCGAACTGGAAGCACCTCCCGGTCGGCTACCACGGTCGGTCGGGATCGGTGGTCGTGTCGGGCACCCCCATCCACCGCCCCACCGGCCAGCGCAAGGCGCCCGCCGACGACGTCCCCACGTTCGGCCCGTGCCTGCGCCTCGACATCGAGGCCGAGCTCGGCTTCGTGGTTGGCCGTTCCCTGCCCCTGGGTCAGCGCGTCGCCACCGGCGACTTCGCGACGACCGTCTTCGGTGTCACCGGTGTCAACGACTGGTCGGCCCGTGACGTCCAGGCGTGGGAGTACGTCCCCCTCGGTCCCCACCTCGCAAAGTCGTTCGCGACCTCGGTCTCGTCGTGGGTGACGCCGCTGGCCGCCCTCGAGCACGCCCGGGTCGACCTGCCAGGCCAGGACGTCGCGGTGCTGCCCTACCTGCGGGAGACCGGCCCCTCGGGCTACGACGTCGACGTGGAGGTGGAGGTCAACGGCACCGTCGTCGCCCGACCGCCGTACCGCACGATGTACTGGTCGCCCGCCCAGATGCTGGCCCACATGACGGTCAACGGCGCCTCGTTGCGCGTCGGTGACCTGTTCGCCTCAGGCACGATCAGCGGCCCCGAGCAGCACCAGCGCGGCTCGTTCCTCGAGCTGTCGTGGGGTGGGAGCGAACCGTTCACCGTGTCCGGCGAGGAGCGTACGTTCCTGGAGGACGGCGACGAGGTCGTGCTCCGCTACAGCGCGCCGGGTGCGGGCGGGGGCCGGATCGGGTTGGGTGAGGTCCGTGGCCGGATCCTCCCCGCCGTCCCCGGTGCCTGAGCCCGAGGGCGGATCCCAGACCCTCGAGCGCGGACTCGCCGTCCTGGTCGAGCTGAGCCGCCACCCCGAGGGCCTCACCACGGCCGAGGCCGCGGCGGCGGGCGGGCTGCACCGCTCGATCACCCACCGGCTCCTCGTCTCGTTGCACCGCACCGGGTTCGCCGCCCGCGACGAGCAGGGACGCTGGACCGTCGGCCCGACGGCTGCGGCGCTGGCCGAGCACGGTCGTCCCCGACTGCGCGACGTCGCGGCACCGGTGCTGGACCGGTTGGCCCGCGAGGTCGACGCGACCGCGTCGCTGGTGGAGGTGACCGGCGACGCCGTGGTGACCACGCTGGTCGCCGAGCCGCCCACCGACGGCCCCCGCTTCTCCTACCGGCTCGGCAACCGCGACCCCCTCGACCGCGGCGCCGGCGGCCTCGCGGCGCTCGCCTCGGGGCCTGCCCGGCCCGGTGAGCCGGAGCGGGTGGCGGCGGTGCGGGCGCTCGGGCACGTGACGACGTACGCCGAGCTCAACCCGGGCGCCTACGCGGTCGCAGCGCCGTTGCCGGGCTGGCAGGTACTGGCCGCGGTCAACGTCGTCACCTCGCGCGAGGAGTTGCTCACCGCCGCGGTCGAGCCGGTGCGCCGAGCCGTGCGCGACATCACCACCGCCCTGGTCTGATGGCGGCGCCGGGGGCCCGCAGCACGTGACGCCGCCCCCGCCGGGGCGTCCGGCGGGGGCGGCGTCGTCCGGGGGCGGCCCCGACCATCGGGCCGCGGCGGGTCGAACGGGTCAGAGGGTGCCGAGCTTCTCCGCCGGTGCGCCCTGCTGCGGCTTGACGAAGATCAGCAGCACGATCGCCAGCGACATGCACGCCGCGGGGAAGATCAGGCTGAAGATGACGTCATCGGCGGCCGCGGTCTTGCCGATCACGTAGGGACCGAAGAAGCCACCGGCCGCGGCGATCGCGTTGATCGTCGCCAGGCCCACCGCCGTCTGCGAGCGGGTGAGCGCCTCCGAGGCCAGGGCCCAGAACGGGCCGAGGTAGGAGAAGACGCCGATTGCCAGCAGGCACAGGCCGATCATGCCGAGGGTCGGGGTCTCCTTGAAGACCATGGTGATCACCAGGCCGATCACCGCGATGCCGAGCACGGTCATCACGATCGCCTTGCGGTGCCCAAGCAGGTCGGAGTAGCGCGCGACCAGGATCATCGCGATCGCACCACAGACGTAGGGGATCGCGCCGACGAGGCCGATGTTGGTCGAGGAGTAGTCGGGGTTGAGCTGCTGGACGATCTGCGGCAGGAAGAATGTCATGCCGTAGAGCCCGACGGCGTAGAGCATGTTGATGAAGGCGAGGTAGAGGATCTTGGGGTTCTTGATCGCGTCGAGCGAGATCTCCATGTGCTCGTCGTCCTCGGCGTCGTACTCCTTGCTGATCTCGCCCTCGAGCCAGTCGGACTCGTCCTTGGTCAGCCAGCGGGCCTTGCTCGGTCGGTCGGCGAGGTAGAGCAGCACCCACACGCCGAGCAGCACCGGCGGCAGCCCCTGCAGGATGAAGACCCACTGCCAGCCCTCGAGGCCGAACCAGCCGACGTGGTCGAGGATGACCCCGGCGCTGGCGGAGCCGAGCAACAGGGCGAAAGGCTGGGCGAGGGAGAAGCCGGCGATGCCGCGGCTGCGGTCCTGGCTGCGGAACCAGAAGGTCATGTAGAGCAGCAGGCCCGGGAACAGTCCGGCCTCGGCGACCCCGAGCGCGATCCGGGCGACGTAGAGCTGGGTGACGTTCTGGACGAAGCCGGTGAGGATCGTGACGATGCCCCATGTGATGGCGATCCGGGCGAGCCAGATCCGGGCGCCGACCTTCTTCATCACGATGTTGCTGGGCACCTCGAGCACCGTGTAGGCGACGAAGAAGATCGCCGCGACGGTGCCGTAGGTCGCCAGGCTGATGCCGAGCGACGTCGACATCTGGAGCTGGGCGTAGCCGATGGCCGCCCGGTCCATGTAGTTGAACATGTAGAGCAGGAAGGCAACGGGCAGCACGGAGCGCTGCACCTTGCGCAGCACGACGCTGCTGAGGTCCGCGGACGCGCCCGAGCGTGCCGATGGCGTGGGTGTGCTGGTGGACATGGGAACTCCCAGGATGCAGTGAAGGGGACGGATCAGGCGAGTGCTGCGGCGTTCTGGCCGGCGAGCCGGCCGAACGTCAGGGCGTGTGCGATGGCGTTGCCGCCGCCGACGTAGCGGTTGCCGAGGACGCCGCCGCCGGCCTCCCCGGCGGCGAGGAGACCCGGGATCGGCCGGGCCTGCTGGTCGAGCACCGACGCGGTGGCGTCGATCTCGAGTCCGGCGTGGGTGCAGACGAGCTCGGCCGGCAGCACGCGGGTGGCGTGGAACGGCGGCGTCGCGATGGGGGCCGGAGGCGTGGTGACGCCCTTGGCGGCGAGGGTCTCGTGGCGCAGGAAGTCGACGTCGCTGCCGTGGGGCAGTTGGTCGTTCCATCGCTCGACGGTGGCGGCGAGGCCGTCGGTCGGCACCCCGATCGCGACCGCGAGGGCCTCGACGGTGTCGGCCCGCACGACCGCGCCGGTCCCGACGAGCTCGGCGACGCGGCCGGGGGTCCAGTCGGCGTATCCCTCGGGGAGGGACCGGCGGGCCGCTTCGTCGAAGACCATCCACACCGGGCCGTGGGTGCCGTCGATCTGCCCACCGGAGACGGCGTACGACGCGTCCTCGTCCATGAAGCGCCGGCCGGCAGCGTCGACGTGGACCCGCGACACCGGCGGGAAGCCCGCTTGCCAGTGGTGGAAGCGGACGAACTCGGCGGTCGGCAGCATCAAGCCCCAGCCGTCGCCGGCGACGGCGGCGTCGACCTGCTCGCCGAACCCGAGGTGGTCGCCGCGCGAGCCGGGCGCCGCGACGACGAACAAGGAGTCCCCGGCGCGCAGCGCGTCGGGGAACCAGCGCTCGACGAGCGAGCGATCCTGCGCGAGGCCCCCGGAGGCCACGACCACCGCGGCCGACGACAGCTCCACGCCGTCGGCGACGACACCGCCGACGCGCCGCTGGCCGTCGACCTCGCGCACCAGCAGGGACTCGACCCGGGTATGCAGCACCGCCTCGACGCCCTGGGCCTTGCGTGCCCGGTCGAGCACCTGCACCAAGCCGTAGCCCTGGTCGCGGGGGACGTGGGCGCGCCACACGTCCTCGACACCCGCACGGGTCAGACCCGGCATGTGGGCGTTGGTCGACACCTGGGCCGGCACGTCGAGGCCGAGGTCGAGCAGCCACTCCAGGGTCGGGGCCGCGAGCTCGGTGAAGCGGCGGACCAGGCCGGGCTTGAGCAGCCACTGGTTGAGGTCCATGTAGTGCTGGTAGAACCGCTCGGCGCTGTCGTCGATGCCGAGCGCCTTCTGCACGCTGGTGCCGGCCGCGGTGAACATGCCGGCCGACAGCTGGGTCGAGCCGCCGAGCTCGCCCTCGGACTCGAACAGGATCACGCTGCGGCCCTGCTCAGCGGCCGACGTCGCGGCCGCGAGGCCCGCGCCGCCGCCGCCGACGACGACGACGTCGTAGTCGTGGTCTGAGCTCATCAGAGCGTGCCCTCCATCTCGGTGAGGATGCGGTGATAGGTGCCGTTGGAGACGAGCCCGCCGTCGACGGTGAGCTCGGCGCCGGTCATGTAGGAGGCGGCGTCGCCGAGCAGGAAGGCAACGACCTCGCTGACCTCGTCGGCCCGGCCCATCCGCCCGGCCGGGATCGAGGCGACGGCGCTGGCGACAAAACCGTCGGAGCCGCTCAGCAACGGGGTCTCCACCAGGCCCGGGTGGATGCTGTTGACCCGGATGCCCCAGGCGGCGAGCTCGCCGGCGGCCGACTTGGTGAGCCCGCGCAGCGCCCACTTGCTCGCGGAGTAGGACGGCGAGAAGTAGCCGACCTGGCCGGCGATCGAGGAGATGTTGACGACCGAGCCACCGCCGGAGTCACGCAGCAGCGGGGCGCAGACCTGGGTCCCATGGAACGGCCCGTCGAGGTTGACCGCGAGGACCTGCCGCCAGACCTCGGGCGGGGTGTCCATGAACCGCAGCCGGCGGGAGATGCCGGCGTTGTTGACCAGGCCGTGCAAGGCACCGTGGGTCTCACGGACGTGGTCAAGCGCGGCCTGCCACTGGGCGCGATCGGTGACGTCGAGGCTCACCGCGCTCGCCTCGCCACCGGCGGCCCGCACCTCGGCGAGCACCGGCGCGCAGTCGGCGACGTCGGCCAGGACGACCGTCCAGCCGGCGGCAGCAAGGAACCGGGCGTGGCCGGCCCCCATGCCCCCGGCGGCGCCGGTGACCAGGACGACACGGCCGCGCGGGTCAGACATGCCGCGAGCCGCCGTCGACGGCCAGGATGTGACCCGTGACGTAGCGGGCGCTGTCGGAGAGCAGGAACAGCATCGGGCCGACGACCTCCTCGGGCGAGCCGAGGCGGTGCAGCGGGATCGAGTCGAGGGCCTTGGCCAGGGCCGGGGGGTCATCCTGGACCCAGCGGGTCATCTCGGTGTCGACGAAGCCCGGCGCGATCGCGTTGACGCGGATGCCGAGATCGCCGTACTCGACGGCGAGGCACTCGGTGAGGTGCGCGACCGCGGCCTTCGAGGAGCAGTACGCCGCCCGCCCGCGGCGCACCCGGACCGCGGCGACGGAGGCCATGTTGACGATGGCGCCGCCCGGCCGCATGACCGAGGCGGCGGCCTGGGCGCCATAGAGGACCCCCTCGACGTTGATGGCCAGGGTGGCCTGGATCTGGCTGACGGGGATGTCGGCGGCCGGGGCCTCGGGGAAGATGCCCGCGTTGTTGATCCAGAGGTCCACCCGGCCGTAGCGGTCGAGCGCGAGGTCGGCGACGCGCTGCTGGGCCTCGCGGTCGCGGACGTCGACGGCGGTACCGACGACCTCGCCGGCCCCCTCGAGGCCGTCGTGCTCGAGGGCGATGGCGGACGCCGCCTCGGTCATCAACGCCTCGTCGAGGTCGGCGCCGACGACGCGGACGCCGCGGTGGGCGAGGGCGGCGGCGAACCGGGCGCCCATCCCCCGACCGGCTCCGGTGATCACGGCGACCTTGTCGCGCAGGTCGGGGTGGTCGACGGCCATCAGGTCGCCCTGGACGCGGCCGGGGTGCTCGGTCGGGGTCGACGGGGTGGCGTGGTCGAGCGTGGTCATGCGGGTGCTCCTTCTCGGGTGGGCAGCGACGCGACATCGTCACGGCGCACGGCGCGGTGGGCGACCAGCCAGGTGTCGTCACGGCGGACGAGCCGGTCGGTGAGGGTGGTCAGCCGCAGCAGCCGACTGTCCTGGCCCCCGGGGGTGGCCACGATCTGCAGGTAGGCATGGACGGTCACCTCGTCCGCGGCCCGCTCGTCACCGACGACGTCGACGTTGGTCACGACGTGGCGCAGGTGGGTCGCTGAGGTCAGGCAGGACTCGTGGAATCCCTCGGCGAACGCGGCGAGCTCGTCGGTGCCGCGGGCCGGCTGGGGGTACGACGGCGAGTCGAAGACGCCGTCGACGGTGAACGTCGCCGCCCAGCCATCGGCGTCGCCTTCGTCGATGAGGCGGGACTGGCGGGCGTAGAACCGTTCGATCATCACCTGAATGCCCCTTCCCTGTGTGTGCGTTATTCGCACATTGCGTGCTATAACCGCACGGCAGGTTAAACACATCACAGTGCAGCGGTCAAGGGCCCGAGGTGACCCACGGCACAGCCCGGGCGCGGAGGAGGCCACAATGAGACGCATGGGCGAGGGCGACGACGTCGTGGTCGACGGCGGGATGTCCAAGACGCTGCACTCAGGGCTGCGGGCCCTCGAGGTGCTCACCGCTCGCGGCGAGGGGATGACGATCACCGAGGTCGCCGATGCCATCGGGGTGCACCGCACCGTCGCGCACCGGTTCCTGCGCACCCTGGAGTCGCACCGCCTGGTGCGCCGCGACCGCGCCAAGCGGTTCCATCCCGGGGCGGGACTCGTCTCCCTCGCCGAGCCGGTCGAGCGTGACCTGCGGACCTCCGCCCTCCCCCTGCTCGAGGAGCTCGCCAACCAGGTGAGCGCGACCGCCCACCTCGTGGCGCAGGAGGACGCCGAGCGGGTCCGGGCGCTCGTGGTCGTCGAGCCCCGCAACGCCTCGATGCACGTGGCGTTCCGCGCCGGCCAGCTCGACCTCATCGACCGCGGCTCCGCCGGCTTGGCCATCCTGTCCGCCCAGCCCCCGCGGCCCGGTGAGCGACCAGAGGTGACCGAGGCGCGGGCCCGCGGCTACGCCGTGAGCTTCTCCGAGGTGATCCCGTCGGTGCACGGCATCTCGGCGCCGGTGCCCGCGCAGCGCGACGGCTCGCCGCTGTCGGTGGGGGTCTCGGTCTTCGACCTCGCCGAGCAGGACCGCGCGGCGCTGGCCGTGCTCGCCACCGCCGCCCAGCTCGCCCGGGTGGCCGGATGAGCGACCCCTGGGACGGGTTCCTGGACGCACCGCTCGGCAGCGATCCGACGCTGCTGCACGTCGGGGCGCTGCGGGTGGCCGACACCGACCTGCCGCTGGCCCCCGACGACGTCCCGCTCCGAGTCGTGGTGAGCGGCGGCGCCGGTCGGGTCGCCGGTCCGCTATCGCTCGCCTCGCGCCGCGGGCTGCGCTTGACCGCGCTCGAGGTGACCCTGCGCGACCTCGACGACCCGGCCGGCAACGCCCGACGCGTCGTGGCGGCGGCCGCGGCGGCGGGCCTGCCCGACGACGTCGTCCTGCACGTCGGCGTCGCCGGCGAGCCGATCGCGGGCTGGCTCGCCGCGGCCGACGAGGTGGCCGCGGTCGACGGAGCGCTCACGCTCGACCTCGCCGGCCCCGCCCTGGAGCGCTGGGTCGACGCGGCCCTGGACCGGGAGCTCCCGTTCGCGCTTCGTGGTGCCGCCGTGGCCGCCGCCGTGGCCGCCGTCCGCCTCACGGCCGGCCTGTGGGGTGACCCCGACGACCTGGCGGCGGCGCGGCGCTGGTGCCGCAGCTGGGCGTGCGACGACGTCCTGGCTGCGTCGAGCCACCTGGAGGGGCTCGGCTGAGCGGCTAGTTCCAGCCCCTACCCATCGGCTCCTCGCGATGGAGGCGGTCCTCGGCGTCGCGGTGCTGGGTGCGGGGGGACCTCGCTGGGCCGTCGGCGGCACGCCATGCCTGCCACGCCTGGCATGCTCGTCCGGTGGCGACCCCAGAGTCACCGGCCGATCCCTGGCACGGTTTCGTCGACGACCGCGGCATCGTCCACGACCGGGCGACCACCCACCCGCACCCGTCGCCGTAGGTCGGGGCTCGGGTCGTCGACGCGGGCAGCCTGGTGGCGCTGACCTCCTACCGGGGTCCGCTGCGCGTCGAGCTCGACGCCGGTGCCGGTGCCATCGCGCCGGTGGTGCGCAACACCGGGTCCGCGGGGATGCGCCTGGTCGCGCTCGACCTCGCCGTCCGCGACCAGGGCTGCCGGCGGCGCCAGGTGCGCCGCATCGCCGCCGCCGCCGAGGCCGCCGGCCTCCGCGACGAGACCGTGGTGCACGTGCGCATGCCGCCGTCGCCGTCGCGGGCCTGGCTGAAGGTGGCCGACGAGCTCGCGGCCGCCGACCACGCCGTGCTCCTCGACCTCGGCGGCGCCGGGCTCGACGCGTGGATCGACGCGGCGCTCGACCGGGAGCTGCGTTCTCGGTGCGCGGCGCCACGATCGAGCGGGGCGGTCGAGGCCGTGCTCACCACCGCCCGGCTCCGGGGCGACCCTGGCGACGTGGCGTCCGGTCGGCACTGGTGCCGGTCGTGGATCGGCGGTTGGCGCGAGACCGACCCCGCGGTCGCCCGCCTAGGATCGCTGTCGTGACCGGTCTCGGGCCCTGGTCGACGGCAGCCGCGGCACGTCGGCGTACGAGCGGGGTTCCTCGACGCGCACGCTCGGCGAGGTGCGGGGACCGTCCCGGCGCACTGAGCGGCGGTGCTGGCTAGATCCAGCCCATCCGCCGCGCGATCGCCACGGCGTCGTGGCGGTTGGCGGCGTCGAGCTTGGTCATCGCGTGCGAGAGGTAGTTGCGCACCGTGCCGGGCGAGAGCGAGGCCCGCTCGGCGATCTCGTCGATCGGGGCACCGGTGGCCGCCAGCTCGAGGACGTCGGCCTCCCGCGGCGTCAGCGGGCTGTCGCCGGCCGTGATGGCCTCGGCCGCGAGCTGCGGGTCGACGTGCCGGCCGCCGGCGTGCACCGTGCGCACGACCTCGGCCAGGGTGACCGCCGAGGTGGTCTTGGGCAGGAAGCCGCGGACGCCGGCGGACAGGGCGCGCTTGAGGTGCCCGGGCCGGCCGTGGCTGGTGACGATCACGCAGCGGCACGCCGGCAGCCGGGTGGCGAGCTGCTCGGCGACGGCGGTGCCGTCGAGACCCGGCATCTGCAGGTCGAGCACCGCGACGTCGACCTGGTGCTTGACCGCCATCGCCACCGCCTCGTCGCCGCTCGCGGCCTGCGCGACCACCGCGAGGTCGTCCTCGAGGTCGAGCATCTGGGCCAGCGCGGTGCGGATGAGGTGCTCGTCGTCGGCGAGCAGGACGCGGATCGGCGCGGTCACGCGGGGGTCTCCTCGGTGGTCGCAGTGCTCGCCGCGGTCGGCGCGGTCGGTGCGGTGGCGCTGAGCGGGCCGGTGCCGGGCAGCGCGGCCGCGAGCGACCAGCGGCCGTCAGCGTGCTCGACGTCGAGGGTGGCACCGAGCGCGCCGAGCCGCTCGCGCAGGCCGCGCAGGCCACTGCCCTCGCCGGCGGGCCGGGCGGGCGCGCCGTCGTTGTCGACGCGCAGCACCCCGTGGTGGTGGGCGATGCGGACCTGGGTGGCGGAGCTGTGCCGCAGCACGTTGGTCACGGCCTCGCGCACCACCCAGCCGGCCGCCTCGTGCCAGGCACGGGGGACGACGTCGACCTCGAGGTCGACCTCGATGCCGGCCGAGCGCAGCAGCGAGCGGGCGCCGTCGAGCTCGGTCGTGAGGTCGGTCGGGCGGTAGCCCCGGGCCAGCTCGCGGGCCTCGGCGAGCGCGTCGTGGGCGACGCCGCGGACCTCGAGCATCCGCGCGGCCGCCCGGTCGTCGCCGCGCTCGGCGAGGGTCGCGGCGAGCTCGGCCTGCACGGCGATCGTCGAGAGCCGCCGGCCGAGGACGTCGTGCACGTCGCGGGAGAAGCGCAGCCGCTCCTCGGCGACGGCCAGCCGCGCCTGGACCTGCCGCGACTGGTCGAGCTCGGCGACGACGCCGTACAGCCACAGCGACACACGGACCGAGAACACGATGGTGACCGCGACGAAGGCCCCGGCGACGGCAGGACCGACCCCGTTGCCGACCACGGCGTACGCCACGGACGCGACGACGACGAGCGCGACCGAGACCCGGTGGTCGGGCAGCGGCGCGAGCGCGGCGATGACGTTGACCGAGGCCACCACGACGGCCGCGCCCCGGACGTCGCCGTCGCCCGTCAGACCGAGGGGACCGACGTACGCCGTGCCCGCGACGGCGAGGACCGTGAACCGGCCCCGGCGGATGCGCACGACCGGGTGGTCGGCGACCGCCGGGTCGAGCGTCCAGCTGCCGAGGGCCGTCACGACGGCCGCGCCGAGGGCCAGGCCGAGGCCCTGCCCTGCGGACGCGCCGTCGGCCAGGACCGGCAGCACGACCAGGGCGCAGACGGACCACAGCACCAGGTGGAGCGAGAGCCACGTGTAGCGACCCACCCGCTCGACGCGGCTGAGGTCGGACCAGCGGCGTGGTCTGCTCCACCTCACCCGGACCACCCTAGGAGACGCGCCGGACGCCGCGGCCGCGGCGACGATCAGGACCGCGGTTCCCAGCGCATCGACCGACGGGCGAGCGACACCGCGACGATGGTCCAGGCGACCATCACGAGCAGCGGCTGGGCGGCGACGTCCCACACCTGGCCCGCCGTGAGCGTCGGGTCGACGGCGGTCGCACCGTCGAAGCCGTACCAGGTGGTCCGGACCAGGTCGCTCATCGCGGCACCCGGGGTCGCCTCGATGATCCTGCGCAGCGGCTCGGCCAGGCCGGACAGGCCGGCGCCGAGCGGTCCGACGGAGGCGATCAGGATGATCGGGAGGCTGGTCATCTGCGCGGACTCGGCACTGCGGGTCCAGGCGGCGGTCCAGTAGGCGAACGCGACGAACATGACCAACGCCAGCAGGACGCCGACCGCGAGGAGCGCGGGCGCCAGCGGGGCCGGCTGCCCCGCCGCCATGGCGATGCCGACGGCGACGACGGTGACCGCTGCGGCCGCGACCACGCCCGGCAGGGCGATGCCCGCGAGCAGCTCGGCGTCGCGGACCTCACCGGTGCGCATGCGCTTGAGCACCAGCTCGTCGCGGCGGCTCACGAACTGCGAGAGCACGTTGTAGTAGACGGGGAAGAGCACGGTCACCAGGAGCACGGTGACGGCCGCGTTGGACCCGGTGGCGACGTCACCCCGGTCACCGGCGAGCAGCAGGGCCAGCGGCGCGAGCGGCATCGCCACGGCGTACAGCAGCGACATCTTGTTGCGGCCCAGCAGGACGGCGTTCCACCGGGCCAGGTGCAGGGTGCGGGCGGGCGAGAACCGGTCGCGCACGACCGGATCGGGCTTCGGGGCGGTGGTGGTGCTCATCGGGCGTTCTCCTTCTCGACCGTCGCGGTCGGGGTGGTGGTCGGGGTGGCCGGCGTGCCGTGGGAGTCGCGCCCGTCGGCGATGGCGAGGAACACGGCCTCCAGGCTGGGGCTGCGGGCCTCGAGCCCGGAGAGCCGGACCTCCTGCCGCGTGGCCCAGGCGAGCAGGTGGGTGAGGGAGGTCTGCAGGTCGCGCGTCTCGAGCGTGGTCCGGCCGTGCTCGTGGGTGGTGCGTATCACGCGGAGCAGGTCGTCCGGGACGGTCGGGAGGTGGTCGAAGCTGATCAGGGAGGGGTGGCCGGCGGCGATCTCGCTGGCGGTGCCGGAGCGGACGATCTCGCCGGCGTGCATGATCTCGAGCCGGTCGGCGAGGCTCTCGGCCTCGTCGAGGTAGTGCGTGGTGAGCAGGACCGTCGACCCGTGGTCGCGCAGGTCGGTGACCAGGCGCCACACGTCGCGGCGGCTCTCGGGGTCCAGGCCGGTGGTCGGCTCGTCGAGGACGACGAGGTCGGGGTTGCCCATCAGGGTCGCCGCCAGGTCGACGCGCCGGGTCTCGCCCCCGGAGAGCGACAGCATCCGGGTGTCGGCGCGGCGCTCGAGCGACAGCAGGTCGATCATGTCGTCGACCGGGCGCGGGTTGCTGAGGGTGCCGTGCCAGAGCCGGAGGGTCTCGCGGACGGTCAGGTCGCCGGAGAAGCCGCTGCGCTGGAGGAGCACGCCGACCCGGCGGCGTACGGCGGCCCGGTCGGCGACCGGGTCCATGCCGAACACCTGGATCGTGCCTGCGGTCGGCGAGGCGAGTCCCTCGATGAGCTCGAGCGCGGAGGTCTTGCCGGCGCCGTTGGTGCCGAGGAGGGCGGTGACGGAGCCGGTGGCGACGTCCATGTCGATGCCCCGGACGGCCTCGTAGGCCGTGGGGCCGCTGCCGTAGGTGCGGCGCAGGCCACGGACCCGGACGGCGTAGGTGGTGTGGGTGTCGGTGGTCATGTCTCCACCCTCCGTGCGGTCGGGCCGATCCCTCAGTCCCGTTCCTCACCGGCCACCCGTGACAAATGTCAGGGGGTCGGGCGGGGTCAGGGGGTGGCGACCTCGGCCCACCGCCGCAGCACGAGGTCGAGCCCGTCGAGCACCCGGTCCCAGGACCCCTCGGGTGCCGGCTCGCTGTGCGCGAACGCGCCACCGGCCTCCAGCTGGACGAACCCGCGCACGGTGCCGGCGACCAGCCGGACGGCGTGCACCCGCTCGGCGGCGGGCACGTCGTACCCGCGCAGCACGGCGAGCGCCTGGTCGCGGTGACGCCGGCCGGCCTCGGCGAGCGCCGGCGTGACCTCGACGTCGAGCGCGCCGGCCGCGTCGAAGCGGCCCGGGTGCTCGCGGGCGTAGGCGCGGTGGGCCCCGGCGAGGGCGGCCAGGGCGTCGCGACCCGCGAGCCCGGCCAGGGCGCGGTCGACGCGGTCGCCGAGCTCGGACAGCGCGAGGGTGGTGAGCCCGCCCAGCAGGTCGTCGAGCCCGGCCACGTGGGCGTAGATGCTGGGCGAGCGGACGCCGGCGTGGCGGGCCACGGCGCTCACGGTGACCCCGCGCAGGCCGTGCTCGTCGGCGAGCTCGGCCGCCGTACGGACGACGGCGTCGCGGGTCAGGCCGGCGCGGGTCACCGCAGCACCCGGCGCAGGAAGGCGTCGAGGTTGGTGTGCAGGCGCGCCACCTTGTCCTCGACCGTGGTGGTCTCGGCGACCCGGCTGATCGGCGGCAGGGGCAGCCAGCCGCGCAGGTAGCCCGAGCAGCGCAGGTCGGCGCACACGTCGACCCCGACGCTGTTGCCGTCACGTCCGGCCTTGCCGGCGCGGGCGGCCACCATCAGCGCGACGCCCGACGACGGGTGCACCGTGCAGCAGAGCGAGCACATCCGGGTGCGGCCGCCGCTGCTGGAGTTGCGACGCAGCCGGACGCCGACCGGCCCGCCGTCGCGGGGGACCACGAGCGCCGCCTGCTGCGGCGCCTTGGGGTCGACCCACCCGAGGTAGTCCAGCCCGTCCCACGGCAGCGCGTCGAGCGCGTCGGGCAGGTTGATCCGCTGCGCCTCGCCCTTGCTGGCGTTGACGAACGACGTCCGGATCTCGCGTGCGGTGAGGACGTCCATGTCCTCCACGCTAGGCCGCCTACACCTTGTAGGCAAATCCTTATGGTCTGTAGATGCTGTCGAGGAGCTATCCCGACGGGGGGCACGGCGTGAGCACCCGGTCGTGGGCGCCGTACAGGTCGACCGGGAGCGCCTCGACGCCGTAGACGGCCGAGAGCTTGCGGAACTCCAGGGAGTCGCGCGGGGCGGTCACGCTCAGCCGCGGGAAGCGGTGGGCGAGGGCGCGCAGGGCGATCCGCAGCTCCATCCGGGCGAGCTCGGCGCCGACGCAGCGGTGCATGCCGTGCCCGAACGCGAGGTGCCGCGTCGGCTCGCGGTGGGGGTCGAAGGCGTGGGGGTCGGGGCCGGCGAGCGCGGGGTCGCGGTTGGCGCCGAGCAGCGAGATGCCGACGGCGTCGCCGGCCTTGATCTGCTGGCCGCCGAGCTCGAGGTCGACCTTGGCGAACCGGAGGAACGCCAGCTGGACGACGGTCAGGTGCCGCAGCAGCTCCTCGACCACGCGGTCGACCGACTCGGGGTCGTCGCGCAGCATCGTCATCGCCTCGGGGTTCTCGGCGAGCAGGTAGGCCCCGAGGGCCAGCATCGACGCCGAGGTCTCGTAGCCGCCGAGGAAGACGCCGTCGGCGATGCCGCCGAGGGTGAGGTCGTCGAGCTCGTCGCCGTGGTCCCGGAGCAGCCCGCCGATCAGCCCGTCGCCCGGGTCGGCGCGCTGGGCGGCCACGGCCTTGATCAGGAACTCCCGTGAGTGGGCCGCGGCGCCGAACGCGCCGGCCCCGCCCTGGGTGAGGTCGAAGCGGGCGACGCCGAGCTGGAAGAAGGGCTCGCGGTCCTCGACGGGCAGGCCGAGCAGCTCGCAGATCACCTGGAACGGCACCGGGAACGCGAACTCCTTGACCAGGTCGACCACCGGGCCGGCGGCCTCCATCGCGTCGAGCCGCTCGTGGACCACGCGCTCGATCTCGGGCTCGACGCGCGCCAACCGGCGCATCGTGAACTCGGGCGTGAGGTAGCGGCGCAGCGCGGTGTGCAGCGGCGGGTCGGTCATCCCGAGCCCGCCGATCTGCTCCTCGTCGCTGCGACCGTCCTGGGAGACGAACTGCCCGATGTCGTTGGAGTACGACGCCCCGTCGGCCAGCGCGGCGCGCGCCTCCTCGTAGCCGCTGACCAGCCACACGCCGCGACCGAACAGCGTCGTCAGCTTGCTCACCGGCGCCTCGGCCCGCACCTCGGCCATCGCAGGCAGCGGGTCGAGGCCGTCGCGCTGCAACGGCATGGTGATCGAGTCGGGCAGGAACCTCAGCTTGCGCAGGTCGATCCCGTCGCGCATCGTGCGCTCGAGGAAGGCCTGTCCGAGGCGCCGCTTGATCCGTGCCAGCATGTGCATGGGTTCATTGCATCAGACGCCTCGCCCGCAGGGATGAGGATGTGCCCTGATTCTCCCCTGAGTACGGACGCTCAGGGGGCCAGGTTGACCGGCACGCTCCGGTTGGCCGTGCGGTTCTCGGCGTCGACCATCCACGCCAGCTGCTCGATGCGCTCGAGGACCACGTGCAGCAGGTCGGCGGTGGTGGGGTCCTCGGCGTCGACGTCGTCGTGGATCCGGCGCGCGGTCGCGGCGACGCCGTACAGCGCCCCGACGATGAGGTCGACGGTCTCGCGGGTGTCGACCTCGGCGGCGGGGAAGGCCGCCAGGCTCGAGGCGTGCGCGACGGTCGCGGCCCGCGCGTCGGGGGTGACGTAGAGGGCGCGCATCCGCTCCGCGACGTCGTCGCCGAAGCCGCGGGCGGCCTCGACGACCTCGTCGAGCTGGAGGTGGAGGTCGCGGAAGTTGGTGCCGACGACGTTCCAGTGGGCCTGCTTGCCCTGGAGGTGGAGGTCGGTGAGGTCGACGAGCAGCTGCTGGAGGTGCGCCGCGAGCCGCTCGGAGGCCCGGAACGGCGGGTGGGAGCTGTGCACGGTCTGGTGGCGGGTCATCGTCTCGGTCATGGCTCCAGGTTGCCACGTTTTCTGGAGTGATTCCAGAAAGGGAAGGCTGACCTCAGCCGGCGCCCCCACCCCGAACCTCCTCAGCCCAGCTGCGCCAGCTCCAGCGGCACGGAGGACCGGGCGCCGAGCCCGGGCGGGGAGGGCCGGGCGCCGTCGCGGACCAGCAGGTCGCCGATCGCGGCGATCATGGCGCCGTTGTCGGTGCACAGCCGCAGCGGCGGGACCCGCAGCTCGATGCCGGCCTCGGCGCAGCGCTCCTCGGCCAGCGAGCGGACCCGGCTGTTGGCCGCGACGCCGCCGACGATCACCAGGGTGTCGACGTCCTCCTGGCGGCAGGCGCGGATCGCCTTGGTGACCACCGTGTCGGCGACGCACTCCTGGAAGGAGGCGGCGACGTCGGCGACGGAGATCGCGGGGTCCTGCGGGCCGGCGACGTAGCGGGCGACGGCGCTCTTGAGGCCGGAGAACGAGAAGCCGAGGGCCGGGTCGCGCGCGCCCATCAGCGGCCGCGTGAACCGGATGGCGGTGGGGTCGCCCTCGCGCGCCACGCGGTCGATCGAGGGCCCGCCCGGGTAGGGCAGGCCGAGCAGGCGGGCGACCTTGTCGAAGGCCTCGCCCGCGGCGTCGTCGAGGGTGTCGGACAGGTGCACGATCGGGGTGCGCACCAGGTCGCGGACGGCGAGCAGGCTGGTGTGCCCGCCGCTGACGATCAGCACGACGCTCCGGTCGGGCAGCGGTCCGTGCACGAGGGTGTCGGCGGCGGCGTGCCCGGCCAGGTGGTGCACGCCGTAGAGGGGTACGCCGAGCGCGAGCGCGGTCGCCTTGGCCGCGGCGACGCCGACGTGGAGCGCCGTGGCCAGGCCGGGTCCCGACGTCACCGCCACCGCGCCGACCTCGTGCCACTGCAGGCCGGCGTCGTCGAGCGCGGTGCGCATCGTCGGCACCATCGCCTGCACGTGGGCACGGGCGGCGATCTCGGGGACGACGCCGCCGAACCGCACGTGCTCGTCGATGCTCGAGGCCAGGGCGTCGCCGAGCAGCACGCCGTCCTTGACGAATCCGACACCGGTCTCGTCGCAGGAGGTCTCGATGCCCATCACGACGGTCACGCGGTCGATCCTCTCAGGACCACCGTGAACAGCCGCTCGCACCGGGCAGTCATCTCCGCCGGCGCGACGTCGGGGTGGTCGAGCCACCAGGTGACGAGGGTGCGGAAGGTGTTCTCCCAGACCGCCCGCAGGGCCGACAGGTCGTCGGGGTCGTCGTTGCCGGTGAGCTGCAGCAGGTCGCGCACGCCCTCGAGGCCGAGCGCGACGAGCCGGCGCTCGTGGTCGGCGAGCACCTCGGCCACCTCGCCCTCGCGGGGGGCGGTGGGGTCGAAGACCAGGCGCCACAGCCACGGCTGCGGGGCGAGCACGGCGAACATCCCGTCGAGGGTGACGACCGCCCGCTCGATGCCGACGGTGCCCAGGGAGGCGGTGCGCTCGATCTCCTCGATCAGCACGGCGGCCGCGCGGCGCAGGGCGACGGCGTACAGGCCCTCCTTGGAGCCGAAGTAGTTGTAGATCAGCGGCTTGGAGATGCCGGCCGCCTCCGCGACGTCGGCGACCGACGTCGCGGCGAAGCCGCCCTCGCCGAACGCCCGGCACGCGACGTCGACGATCTGCGCCTCGCGCTCGGCGCGGGCCACGCCCTTGGTGCCGGCAACCATGCCGCCACCCTACCCAGCGATATGAACACGTGGTAACTTACCACAAAGTCATATCGAAGGAGCCGCCGTGGACGCCCTGCTCGACCCGCTGAAGAACCCCGTCATCTACGCCCTGCCGTTCTTCGTGCTCTCGATCCTGGTCGAGCTCGCGGCGCTGCGCTGGCTCGACCACGACGACGTCACCGGCTACGAGCGCCGCGACGCACGCACCTCGCTCACCATGGGCGCGGTGTCGCTGGTCTTCAGCCTGGCGCTCAAGGTCGGCTCGTTCGTGGTCTACAGCGCGGTGTTCGTGCACCTGGCGCTGTGGGAGCTGCCCACCGACACCTGGTGGTACTGGGTGCTGCTGGTCGTCGTGGTCGACCTGTCGTTCTACTGCTCCCACCGCTTCGTGCACCGCGTCAACATCGGCTGGGCCGCCCACCAGGCCCACCACTCCAGCGAGTACATGAACTTCGCGACCGCGCTGCGGCAGAAGTGGAACCCGTGGTTCGAGTTCTTCTTCTGGCTGCCGCTGCCCTTCCTCGGCTTCCCGCCGTGGACGATCTACGTCGCCTTCGGCGTCAACCTCGTCTACCAGTTCTTCACCCACACCGAGCTGGTCGGGACGCTGCCGCGACCCGTCGAGTACGTGCTCAACACGCCCTCGCACCACCGCGTCCACCACGGCTCCGACCCGGAGTACCTCGACAAGAACTACGGCGGCATCCTCATCGTCTGGGACCGGCTGTTCGGCACGTTCGTGGCGGAGCGGCAGCGGCCGACGTACGGGCTGACCACGCCGGTCCAGACCTACAACGTCCTCAAGCTCCAGTACGGCGACTACGCCCAGATCGTCCGGAACGTCCGGGCCGCCACGCGCTGGCGGCATCGCGTGGGCTACCTGTTCGGCCCCCCGGGCTGGCGGCCGTACTGATCTGATCTGATCTGATCTGATGGTCGGCCGGACGGGCGGATTGCGTCCGGCGTCGGGACGGCCTCGGCGGTGGACCAGCTCAGCGGCCGACGTCGGCCGCAAGAAATACCGCCCGCCGGCCGACGGCAGCAGCTGCGACCGCGACCAGCACGGGCCACAGCGCCAGCCGCTCGAGGGCGCCCGACCCGGTCAGCACGAAGCCGACCGCGCCGAGGCCGGTGACCATCGCGGTCGCCAGCAGCCAGCCGGCGAGACGGGGCCGGACGGTCCGCTGCCCGACAGCGAGCAGCAGCAGCGCGAGCGGCTGGGCGACGAACAGCGGCGTCGCCGCGAGCGTGTGCAGCCCGGCGTCCTGGTCGAGCGGCGCGAGACCGGTCGCGACCGAGCTGAGCCCGGAGACGACCAGCAGCGCCGCCGGCCAGGTGCCGAGCCGGCGCCGCAGCAGCACCGAGCCCGCCGCGAGGAGCACGCCGAACAGCACGAACGCGGCGTTCATCAGGTCGTGCCGCGGCGAGCACGAGGACGTGCAGGTCAGGTTGCCGAGCTCGGAGACCGAGTCGTCGACGAGGCTGTAGCCGGTCGCCGCGGCTGCCACCACCAGCTCGACGGCGACGTACGCCGGGCGGACGGCGAGCAGCAGCACGCCCACGCGCTCCCAGGTCGTCAGCACCCGACGATCTTGCGCACACCGACGACCAATTGTCTGTCTCCGCGCCGCGGCTCACGCGTGGCGATCGGCCCAGGAGCGACTTTCGGTCGTCGCTGTGCGTGTGACGACCGGCCGCGCCGGGCTGGCCGTCGGCACGCCACCGCTGGCAGAGTCGTCGCCATGATCCTCATCGTCGTGAAGTGGCAGGTGAAGCCCGAGCACGCCGACGCGTGGCCCGAGCTGACCAGGGAGTTCACCGAGGCCACCCGGGCCGAGCCCGGCAACAAGTTCTTCGAGTGGTCGCGCAGCGTCGACGACCCGGAGCAGTACGTACTGATCGAGGCCTTCGACGACGACGCCGCGGGCCCGCACGTGCAGAGCGAGCACTTCAAGAAGGCCCAGGCCGAGCTGCCGCAGTACGTCGCAGCGACCCCGCAGATCCGCAACTGGCAGGACCAGCCCGAGGAGTGGCACGAGCTCGGGGAGTTCCAGGTCGGCTGACGGCCGACCGACGACCCCGGCGCGTCCTCCGGCTCAGCCGCGCGCGGACTCGAGGGCGTCGAGGTACTCCTCCTCGGTGGCGCCCTGGATCTGGGTGGACGGCGTCCCGAGGAGCGGTACGCCGAGGTTGAGGACGAACCACCGGTCGTCGTACCGGGCCAGCATCGCCCCGCCCAGCGCCGGCCCGGCCGGCGTGTCGAGGAACATCCCCAGCTCCTGCAGCTCGTCGGCGCCGTAGATCGCCGCCTGCAGGTCGAGCTGGTCGGCGTAGACCTCCTCCTCGCGGTCGATCGCGTCGACGCGCACGACCCCGAGGTCCTCGAGCCGTCCGGGGTCCAGCTCGTCCACCAGCTGGCCGGCGGTCAGGTCGTCGTCGAGCGCCGTGGGCTGCAGCTGGTCGCGGTCGGGCGCCAGGACGCTGCGCACCACCGCCCGGAGCTGGTCGGCGACGGCGCCGCGTCGCAGGTCCTCGTTGATCTCGGTGAAGCCGTCGGACGACGCCGGCAGCCAGGTCTGGTAGGTGACGCTCCGCAGGCGCTCGGCGAACGCCTCGAAGTCGTAGGCCTCGACCATGGGTCCGACCACGAAGGCCTCGGCCGCGGCGGCCGCGTCGTCGGCGGCCAGGCGCTCGACGACGTGGGTCAGCGCCTCCTCGGGGGTCTCGAACCCGTCCCCGTCGGTGGGCGCTCCGCCGGACCCGCCGGACGACCCGCCGGACGACCCGGCCGACGGCTCGGGGTCGGACGACTCGTCGTCGGCCAGGACGACGACCAGCGCCACGACTGCGGCGAGGGCGACCAGGGCCGACCCGGCGGCGACCAGCCACGGCACCCGCGAGCGCGGTGCGCGCGCGGGCGGACCGGACGGCGGCGGACCAGTCGGCGGCGGACCGGACGGCGGCGTCCACGGGGTCTGGTCGGGGCGGTCGGAGCCGGGCATCGGAGCCCCTTTCGGCAGCGGTGGGAGCGCACCGTACCAAGGGTCCAGGCGTCGGAACCGGATCAGAGCCCCTGCCAGTCGGGCTTCCCGGCCCACACCTCGGTGTAGTGCTCCCACCGCTCCAGGCGCGACCCGGCGGCGCGGTCGACCAGCACGGTGGCGTGCGGGTGCAGCTGCAGCACCGAGGCCGGGCAGGAGGCCGAGAGCGGGCCCTCGACGGCGGCGGCGACGGCGGCCGCCTTGGCCCCGCCGGTGGCCAGCAGGAGCAGGTGCCGGGCGTCCAGGACGGTGGCGAGGCCCTGGGTGAGCGCGTGGCGCGGCACCTCCTCGACCGACCCGAAGAACCGGGCGTTGTCGGCACGGGTCCGGGCCGTGAGGGTCTTGACCCTGGTGCGGGACGCCAGCGACGAGCCCGGCTCGTTGAACGCGAGGTGGCCGTCGGAGCCGATGCCGAGCAGCTGCAGGTCGACGCCGCCGGCCTCGGCGATCAGCCGCTCGTACGCCGGGCCGGCGTCGGGCAGCAGCGCGGGGTCGGGTCCGTGCACCCGGGCGGGGTCGATGCCGAGCGCGTCGGTGCACTCGCGGCGGATGGTCGCGCGGTAGGACTGCGGGTGGTCGGCGGGGAGGCCGACGTACTCGTCGAGCAGGAACACGCTGACGCCGGTCCACGCGACCTGGCGCCCGGCCAGCTCGCGGTAGGTCGGCACCGGCGTCGACCCGGTGGCCAGGCCGAGCACGGTGCCGGGGCGGCGGCGTACCTGTGCCTCGACGACGTCGGCGGCGAGCCGGGCGACCGCCTCGGCGTCGGGGAGCGGCACGACCTCCATCAGTCCCCCAGCCCGAGCAGCCGCAAGGGGGTCCGCGTCGCCGTCGCCCGCGCCTCGGCGTCGGTGCACCCGGTGGTCGCGCGCAGCAGCTCGAGGTTGTGCGGCAGCGGCGAGGCGGCGCCGGCCAGCGTGCCGTCGTCGAGGCGTACGGCGCCACCGGCGAGCACCACGTCGTGGTCGCCGAGCCGGGTGCGGCCGTCCGGCAGCCCGAGCGCGGCCGTGGCGTCGGTGACCGACACCAGCCGCTCCGGCCCCAGCACCCGCCACGCCAGCCGGACCAGCTCGGGGGCGAGGTGGTGCCCGTCGACGATCAGGCCGCACACCAGGCCGGCGTCGAGCGCCGCCAGCGCGGCGCCCGGGATCCGCGGCGTGCCGAGCGGCATCGCGTTGAACAGGTGGGTGGCGGCGGTGGCGCCGGCGTCGACCGCGCGGCGTACGTCGGCGGCGCCGGCGTCGGTGTGACCGATCGCGACCACCACCCCCGCCGCCACCAGGTGCTCGACGACCTCGATGGCACCGGGCAGCTCGGGGGCCAGGGTCACCATCGCCACGCCGGCCGCGCGGGTCCAGCCCTCGACCACCTCGGGCGGCCGCAGCCAGGCGGGCGGGTGCGCACCGCGACGCCCGGGTGCCAGGAACGGGCCCTCCAGGTGCAGGCCGAGCGGGCGCGCACCGGTCCAGCCCGGCGGCGGTCCGGCGGCCAGGGTCGCGAGCGCGCGGTCGGGCACGTCGGGCGCCGCGGTGATCACCGTCGGCAGCCACGACTCGACGCCGTGGGCGGGCAGCATCGCGCCGACCTCCCAGAGCCGCTCGGGCTCGCTGGTCAGGTCGATGCCGCCGGCCCCGTTGACCTGCAGGTCGACCAGCCCGCTCACGGCGCCCGCCCCAGCAGCGCGGCCCCGACCGCGGCGACCGGTACGTCGGCCGGCACCACCGAGACCCGGTCGGCGAGCCCGAGCGCCGACAGGAACGGCGAGGCCGTGGCCTGGGCCCGCAGCGCGTCGCGGACGACGTCGCCGAGCGGCTCCCCGAGCTGCGCCACCCCGCCGCCGAGCACGACGGCGTCGACGTCGACGGCCAGGCAGATCACCCGGACCGCGGCGGCGATCCCCGCCGCCAGCCCGTCGCGGACCACGAGGGCGCGGGCGTCCCCCGCGGCGGCCGCGGCGAACAGCGCGACCGCGGGCGGTACGCCGTCCGAGGGCCACGCCCGCGCGACCGCCGACCCGGACGCGATCGTCTCCAGGCAACCCACCTGGCCGCACTCGCAGCGCCGCCCGCCGGGGTCGACCGGGACGTGCCCGATCTCCCCGGCCGCGGCGTGCGACCCGCGGCGCAGCACGCCGTCGAGGACGAGCCCGGCGGCCAGGCCGGTGCCGATGCTGATCAGCCCGACGTCGCGCGCACCCGTGGCCTCGGCCGCCCCGAGGGTCGCGGCGTTGACGTCGTTCTCCACCGCGACGGCGTGCCCGAGGCGGTCGGCCAGCAGCTCGCGCAGCGGCACCCGGTCGTCGAGGCCGAGGTTGACGGCGTGCTGCACCTCGCCGGTCGCGAGGTCGACGAGGCCGGGCACGCCGACGCCGACCGGCCCGGTGGGCTCCCCGCCCACCTCGTCGCGCAGCGCGTCGACGACCTTGGCGACGGTGGCGACGACGCCGTCGGCACCGAGGTGCGACGGTTCGCGCACCTGGGCGACGACCCGACCGCTGGGGTCGAGGGCGACGCCGAGCACCTTGGTGGCGCCGACGTCGAGGCCGAAGCGGGTCACCGGACCACCTCCCGGAGGGCGTCGTACGACGGCCGCGAGCAGCCGTGCGTGACGATGCGGGCCCCTGCACGGGTCCACGGACCCGGCCAGCCGAGCTCGACCACGACGGCCGTGTCGCCCAGCCGGTCGAGCAGGGCACCCACGGCGGGCTGCCGGTGGGCGTCGCGGACCTGGACGACGACCGGACGACCGGCCGCGGCCGCCCGCACCCGGTCGGCGGCGCCGGCGTCGTCGGGCGCCACGTCGAGCGCGCCGGGCAGGCCCCACGGCACGTCGCCGACCGCGATCGTGGCGGCGGTCGTCACGCGCACCAGCAGGGTGTCGGTGAGGTCGGGCAGCTCGCCCTCGACCCGCAGCGCCACCCGGGCGCCGGCGCGCTGCGCGTCGGCGTCGAGGCTCGCGGGCGGGGCGGGGGCGGGGCGTCGGAGCAGCGTCGTACGCCGGGCGGCCTCGGCGAGGCGCTCGACCGGGAGACGACCGTCGTCCACCGCGGCCACCACGGCCGACTGCACCTCGCGCACCAGCGCCGGCGCGACGTCGGCGCCGAGGCACAGCAGGTCGGCGCCGGCGAGGAGGGCGAGCACCGCGGCCTCGGGGACGCCGCCGACGACGGAGGCGCCGGCCATGTCGAGCGCATCGGTCACGATCGCCCGGTCGGGACCGACCCGCTCGCGCAGCAGCCCGACGACGACGGGGCTGAGGGTCGCCGGCCGGTCCGGGTCGAGGACGGGCACGACGAGGTGGCCGGTCATCACCGCGTCGCAGCCGGCGTCGACGGCCGCCGTGAAGGGCACCAGCTCGCGCCCGGCCAGCGTCTCGGCGTCGACGTCGACGACGGGCAGCGCCAGGTGGCTGTCGGTGCGGGTGTCGCCGTGGCCGGGGAAGTGCTTGGCACACGCGGCGGCCCCGGCCCCGCGCAGCCCGGTGACCCAGGCGGCGACGTGGGCCGCGACGACCTCGGGGGCGGTGCCGAAGCTGCGGGTGCCGATCACCGGGTTGTCGGGGTCGGTGTTGACGTCGGCGACGGGTCCCAGGCACAGGTCGATCCCGAGCGAGCGCAGCTCGGAGCCCACCGCGGCGCCGGTGGCCCGCGTCAGGGCGAGGTCGTCGACCGCCCCGAGCGCGGCCGCGCCGAGCACCGGCGACCCGTGCGGGGAGTGGGCGTGCAGGCGCGTGACGTCGCCGCCCTCCTCGTCGACGGCGACCACGAGAGCACTGCTCTCGTCGCGGAGGGCGGTCACCAGGGCCGCCACGTCACCGGTGGTGTTGCTGCCGAAGAGGCAGACGCCGCCGAGGCCGTCGGCGACCAGCCGGCGTACGTCGTCGGCGACGTCGGGGCCCGCGAAGCCAGGCAGGAGCACCCCGAGCGCCAGGCGCTCCGGGTCGGACGCGGGGCTCATCCCTTCACCGCCCCCGCCGTGAGGCCCGCGACCATCCGGCCCTGGACGACCATGAAGAAGACGATCACCGGGATCGCGATCAGCGTGGACCCGGCCATGATCGCGCCCCAGTCGGTGCCGCGGTTGACGTCGGAGAACGTCGTGAGCCACACCGGCAGCGTCTTCTTCTCGTCGCTGGTCATCGTCACCAGCGCGAGCGTGAACTCGTTCCACGACTGGATGAACGCGAAGACACCGGTGGCGACGAGCCCCGGGGCGAGCAACGGGAAGGTGATCCGGAAGAACGCCCCGATCCGCGTGCACCCGTCGACCATGGCGGCCTCCTCGAGCTCGACCGGCAGCCCGGACACGAAGCCGCGCAGCACCCAGATCGTGAACGGCAGCACGGCGGCGACGTAGAGCAGCGTCAACCCGCCGACGGTGTTGGTGAACCCGGCGCCGTCGAGCATCTTGTACTGGCTGATGAACAGACCCTCGGCGGGGATCATCTGCACCACGAGCAGCGCGACCACGAACGACGTCCGGCCACGGAACCGGAACCGCGACAGCGCGACCGCGGCCAGGAACGCGAAGACGATGCAGATCACCACCGTGGCGCCGGTGACCATCAGGCTGATCCGCATCGAGTCGAGGAAACGGCCGTCCTCGAAGACGCGGCGGTAGTTGTCGAGCGTGCCGCCGAAGGGGTGCCAGGACGGGTCGGGCCCGTTGATGTCGCGGCGCGGGCGGAACGACGTCGTCACCATCCAGTAGACGGGGAAGACGAACAGCAGCACCAGGCCGACGCCGGCCAGGTCACTGAGCCGCCGGTGCGCGGTCCGCACCGCGCTCACGACTCGCGCTCCAGCCGCAGCATCTTCACGACGTACGGCGCGGTCAACACGACGGTGAGCACCAGCATGAAGATCGCCGCGGTCGCGGCGGTCCCGAACTCGCCCTCGCTGATGCCCGAGCGGTAGATGTAGGTGCCGAGCAGGTTGGTGTCACGGGTGACGCCGCCGGCGCCCTGCAGCTTGTAGATCTGGGTGAAGACCCGCAGGTCCCACACCACCTGCAGCAGCACCACGACCAGCAGCACCGGCCGGATGCACGGCACCACGACGTGCCGCACCCGCTGCCAGCCGGTGGCGCCGTCGACCTTGGCGGCGTCGAGCAGGTCCTCCGGCACGCCGAGCAGCGCGGCGTGCAGCGTGAAGGCCACGAAGGGCACGCTCATCCACACCACGACCAGGGTGGCGATGAGGAAGAACGACGCCGGCTCGATGAGCCAGGAGTGGCCGGCGTAGTCGGCGCCGAGGCCAGTGAGGATGCGGTTGACGACGCCGTACTGGCTGTCGAAGAGCCACTCCCACACCGTCACCGCCGAGATCACCGGCATCGCCCACGCCAGCAGCAGGGCGGCCTGCACCGCGATCCGCACCGGCTTGGACATCCGCGTCAGCAGCAGCGCGATGCCGAAGCCGATCGCCAGCGTGAGGCCCGCGTTGACCAGGCAGAACCCCACGGTGCGCAGCACCAGGGTCCACAGGTAGGAGTCGGTGAGCAGCGCGCGGTAGTTGTCGAGGCCGACCTGCTCGGCCGGCGCGCCGAACTGCTGCTCCAGCCCGTAGTCCTGGAACGACAGGCTCACCTGCCGCACCAGCGGGTAGCCCAGCGCCAGCGCCAGCGCGCCGAGGGCCGGCACCATCAGCGCGTACGGCGTCAGGCCGCGCGTACGCCGTCCGGCCGGCCGCCGCGCGCCGCGGCGGCGCTCGGGGCGCGGCGTGACCGGCGGCGACTTCCGGTCGGGGGCCGCGAGCAACGACACCTGCTCATCCTCTCTACGTGGTCCAGGTCGACGACGGTGGTCGAGCGGATCAGCCGTTGAGCTGCTCCTCCAGCGCCGCGTCGGCCTCGGCGGCCAGCGCGGCGACGTCGCCACCGCCCGCGATCTCGACGAAGAGGTCCTCGAGGATCCGGGCGCCCTCGACCTTGGCCCAGCCGGCGGCCGGGGGCGTGAGGCGGGCATTGCTGGCGGCGGCGATGGTGGCCTGGGCGAACTCGTCGTCGCCGAGCAGCGAGGTCAGGGACTCCTTGGCCGGCGTGAGGCCGTTCTCGGCGAGGATGGTCTGGTACTCCTCGCTGAGCATCAGCGCGACGGCCTTCTTGGCCAGGTCCTGGTGGGAGGAGTTCTTCGCGACCGCGATGTTGGAGCCGCCGAGCAGCACCGGCGCGGGCGAGCCGTCGTCGCCGGGCAGCGCGAAGACGCCGATCTTGTCGACCATGTCGGGGCAGCCGGCCTCGGGGTCGGAGATCAGGCCGTTGACCCAGCCGGGCGCCGACATCATGCCGACCTCGCCGGCGCAGAACGGGATCTGCGGGTCGGTCTCGTTGCCGTCCTGGGCGGCGCCGGAGGCCTGCTCCATCAGCTCCTGCACCTGCTCGAGGCCCTCGATCGACTCGGGGCTGTCGAGCTGGCCCTCCCAGGTGCCGTCGGACTCCACGGCGAGGTCGCCGCCGGCGTTCCACAGGAACGTGACGCCGTTGCGCCAGTCCTGCCCGGGGAACCAGAAGCCGCTGAAGTTGGCCGGGTCGGGGTTGGCCTCCTTGAGCTGCACGGCGGTGTCGACGAACTCGTCCATGGTGGTCGGCACCTCGAGCCCGGCCTCCTTGAGCAGGTCCTTGCGGTAGAAGACGTACTTCGAGCCGGCGTAGTAGGGGACGGCGTACGTCGCGCCGTCGTAGCTGCCGGCCTCGACGAAGCCGGGCAGCAGGTCGTCGCCGCCGAGCTCGTCGAGCTGGTCGGTGAGGTCGGCGAACGCACCGGCGGTGGTGAAGGTGGCCGACTGGGTGTTGCCGACCTCGACGACGTCGGGGGTCTCGGTCTTGCTCGACAAGGTGGTGGTGAGGCGCTCGACGATGCCCTCCCACTGCTGCTCCTCGATGGTGAGCGTGGAGCCGGGGTTCTGCTTCTCGAACTCGGCCTTGAGGTAGTCGCGGGCGGCCTGGGGCGTGTCGGCGCCGTTGAGCCAGACCCGGATGTCGCCGGTGGCCGGTCCGCCGTCGGTCGGCGAGGAGTCGCCGCCGTCGTCGTCGGAGCCGCAGGCAGTGAGGGAGAGGGCGACGAGCGCCATGAGGCTGAGGGCCGCGACGGGCCGGGTGACGGTGAAGCGCATCGTGGGACTTCCTTCTCTGGTGGTGCGGGTGGGGTGGTGCGGGTGGGTGGTGCGGGGTCGTGCGGGTCGTGCGGGGCTGGTGAGGGGGTGGGGCTCAGGAGACGCCGAGGACGCCGTCGAGGACGAGGACCGTGGCGCCGGCGAGGACGACGTCGTCGCCGAGGGTCGAGGTGCGCACGCGCAGCTCGTCGGCGGTGACCGGCATGGTGCGGGCGCGCAGGGTGGACTCGACGGCGTCGCGCAGGGGCCCGTCGAGGAGCTCGCCGGGGCCCGAGAGCACCAGCTCGTGCAGGTTGAGGGTGGCGACGACGGGGCTGAGCGCGGCGCCCAGGCGGCGTCCGGTGTCGGCGAGGACGCGTCGCTGCTTGGCCGGGTCCCCCTCGACGGCGGCGAGCCGGGTGCGCAGGTGCGGGACGGCGAGCAGCGTCTCCAGGCAGCCGCGCCGGCCGCACGCGCAGGGCTGGCCGGAGGGGTCGACGACGACGTGGCCGATCTCGCCGGCGGCCGCGCGGTGGCCGTGGAGCAGCGTGCCCTCGAGGATCAGGCCGGCGCCGACGCCGGTGCCGACCCGCAGCACCATCAGCCCGCCCCCCTCGGCGCCGCCGAAGGTGTGCTCGCCGAGCGCGGCGGCGTTGGCGTCGTTGGCGACGTACACGGGGAGCCCGGTGTGCGCGGCGAGGTCGCGGGCGAGGGGCTCGTCGTGCCAGCCGAGGTTGGGCGCCTCGAGCACCGTGCCGAGCGCGTCGACGACGCCCGGGCTGCCGACGCCGACGCCGAGCACGGGGGTGGTCGCGGCGGCGGCCAGCTCGTCGACGAGTGAGCGGACCAGCGCGGTCGCCTCCGCCCCGCGCTCACCTCGCAGCGGCCGCTCGGCGCGACCGACGACCCGGCCGGCCAGGTCGAGCAGGGCCCCGCTGAGGCGGTCGACCGCCGAGAGGTCGAGGGCCACCACCCGCGACGACCCGGTGGCGATGCCGACGAGCGTCGGCGGCTTGCCGACCCGGCTCTCCGCCGGCGCGCCCAGCTCGCTCACCAACCCGTCCCCGACGAGCTCGGCGACGAGGTCGGAGACGGTGACGCGGGTCAGTCCGGTCGAGCGCGCCAGGTCGGCGCGACTCGCGGGTCCGTCGTGGAACAGCCGCTGCAGCAGGATCGCTCGGTGGTGCCGGCGCGCGTCCTCCTGCAGGAGCTTGCCGGTGGGCCGGAGCTGGCGGCCACCGGGCCGAGTGGGCTGCGTCACATTTGTTAGTTCACCGCACTAACAAACCCCTGTCAAGCAATTGCCGCTGACCCGTCGCAACGTTGCGACGGGTCAGCGTGAATTCGACGGTGACCCGTCGCAACGATGCGACGGGTCGGCGTGGATCAGCGGACGCGGTCGTCGAGGGAGCGGACGAACCGCAGCACGGTGCGACGGACGGCGGGGGCCTGGCGCTCCAGGGGGAGGGCGCTGCCGGCGCCGGCGAAGGTCCGGCGTACGACGCGGGCCGACGAGGCGGCGCTGGCCGCGCCGTTGCTGCGGGCGTCGGCGCTCCCGGTCAGCAGCAGGGTCGGGACGTCGACGCGCTCGGCGCGGTCGGTGAGCACGGCGGCGGCGAGGCTGGTCACGTCGCCGCAGGGGGTGCTGTTGCGCTGGCGCGTCGCGGTGCGCTTCACGGCCGCCGGCGCCGAGGCGAAGAGGAGCCGTCGGAAGTCGCGCGCCCGGGCGCCGTACGGCGCGTAGCCGGCGCCGCGCAGGCAGGCGGTCGCCTGGCCCTGCAGGGCCTTCCGGGCCAGGCCCGACGGACCGGTCGAGGCCGGCGACATCAGCACCAGGGCCTGGAAGTCGCTGTAGCGCGCGGCCGCGAGCCGGGCGATGGTGGCGCCGGTGCCGTGCCCGTGCACCACCACGTGGGAGGCGTGCGGGGTGGCGTCGTCGCGGCCGCCGGTGACCGTGTAGAGCCCCGAGTAGAGCGACTGCACGACGTCGTGGACCATCGTCGCCTGCGCGCTGAGGCAGGTGTCGTCGCCGTCGCGCAACGGGCTGCGGTCGTAGCCGAGCCGGTCGAGCACCACCGACGTCTCGCCCTGGCGCGCGAGCTGCGTGGCGTAGTCGTACGCCGGGTGCCGGCGCAGGTTGAAGAACCACCCGCCGGTGCCGGCGTCGTGGACGAGCAGGTGGAAGGTCTCGGACCCGGCCTGGCCGCGCACCACCTGGGCCGGCCCGACGAGCCGGGCCCGCACGACGTGCTCGCGACCGTCGGGCGGCTGGAGCAGGCAGGCGCCGAGGCCGGCGATGTTGTTGACCTCGAAGGCGATCTCCTTGCTGGCCACGCGGCGCTGGGCCGGACGGTCGTCGGCGCGACCGTCGCGGTCGGCCGCGGCGACCGGCGCAGGGACGGCGACCAGGGCGGTCACGGCCAGCAGCAGCGCCAGCAACAGGGCCAGCAACAGGGCCGGCGGGGCGAGCACGGGGCGGGTCATGGGTCGACGGTACGAATGTCCACCCAGTTTCGTACAGTCTGTACGAATGTGAGTCTGCCCACTGCGGCAGGCTGGCGGCGTGCCCGCCACCCGTCCCGCCGTCGCCGCCGACCTGCCCGCCGTGGCGGAGGTGTGGCACCAGGCCTGGCACGACGCCCACACCGGGCACGTGCCGCAGGCCCTGCTCGACGCCCGCGGCCCGGCGTACGTCGCGACCTGGGCGGCCGGCCTGCTCGAGCGCACCACCGTGGCCGAGGCCGACGGCGAGGTCGCAGGCGTCGTCGTGGTCCGCGACGACGAGGTCCACCAGCTGATGGTCGCCAGGGCCGCGCGCGGCACCGGTGTCGCGGCCGTGCTGCTGGCCGCCGCCGAGGGGCGGATCTCCGCGGCGGGCCACGCGTCGGCCTGGCTCGCGGTGGTGCCGGGCAACACGCGCGCCCGCCGGTTCTACGAGCGCCACGGCTGGGTCGAGGCCGGCCCCGAGACGTACGCCGCCATCACGCCCGGCGGGACCGTGCCGGTGGAGGTGCACCGCTACACCCGCGAGTTCGGCTGAGCGTCGCCCGCACGTCGCCCGGGCGTCCCTGGTTCCTGGTGGGCTGGGGCCATGCGCCGTCTCGGAACCACCCTCACCACCGTCACCGCCACCGTCACCACCGCCCTGACCGGGGCAGCCGTGCTCGCCGCCCTCGGCTCCCCCGCCGTCGCCGGCCGGCCCGCGGCGCCCGACCCCACCGAGGCCCGCCTCGCCGGCTGGGCGGTGCTCCCCGCCGACACCTTCGTGCCCGGCAGCGCCCCCTCGGGCGCCTTCACCGGCAACCCCGCCGCGCCGTTCCCCGGCCAGCCCGTGCAGGGCCTGTCGGGCATCCAGCGCCTCGACGGCGGCAGCTACCTCGCGATGAGCGACAACGGCTTCGGCGCCAAGGCCAACAGCCAGGACTTCCTGCTCCGCGTGCACAAGATCGCGCCCCGCCCGCGGCGCGGCACGATCGAGGTGCGCGGCGGCTTCTACCTCTCCGACCCGTTCGGCCGGGTGCCGTTCACGACCTGGCGCGACGGCGGCTGCCAGGCGGCGGCGTCGGCCGGCACCCTCCCGACCGGCTACACCTGCCCCCCGCGCGACCGGCTGCTGACCGGCTGGGACTTCGACCCCGAGTCGATGCAGGTGCTCGACGACGGCACGATCTGGTTCGGCGAGGAGTTCGGCCCCTACCTGCTGCACACCGACGCCCGCGGCCGGCTGCTCGAGGCGCCGGTCCCGACACCCGGCGTGAAGTCGCCGTCCAACCCGACCCTGCTGCCGGGCGAGCAGCCCAACCTCGGCGGGTCCAAGGGCTACGAGGGCCTCGCCCTGGCCGCCGACGGCCGCCGCCTGCACGCGATGCTCGAGGGGCCGGTGGCCGGCGACCCCACCACCGACCTGCGCATCTACGACGTCCGCCTCGCCCACGGCAAGCGCCCGACCCGCTTCACCGGCAGCTACGACCGCTACCGACTCGAGTCGCCGGCCCACGCCATCGGCGACCACGTCGCGGTCAACCGGCACCAGTTCCTGACCATCGAGCGCGACAACCTCTCCGGCGCCGCGGCCCGTTTCAAGCGCGTCTACCTCGTCGACACCCGCGACCGGGACCGCGACGGCTACCTCGACAAGACCCTGCTCGTCGACCTGATGGACCTCGCCGACCCGCGCGGGCTCGGCGGCGCCGGCACCGTCGACGGCCGGTTCACCTTCCCCTACGTCACCATCGAGGACGTCGACCTCGTCGACGCCGACACCATCGCGATCGTCAACGACAACAACTACCCCGGTGGCGGCGGCCGCGGCCCCCAGCCCGACGTCACCGAGTACCTCGAGATCGACCTCGGCTCCCGGCTCGACGTCGACCGCCGGCTGCTCGTCGGCTGACCCCGGCCCGGGGTACTCCGACTCCTGGTCGACCTCCAGGACGTCGCGGAGGTCGACCAGGAGTCGGACTATCCCCCGGGGGCGGCCTTGATCCGGATCCTGCCGACGGGCGTGCTGAAGGTGCAGGCCTCGCCGAACGTCGGGTGGAGGGTGCGGTCGCAGCCCAGCCAGCCGTTCTGCAGGCCCACCCGCCGTCCGCGGACGTAGATGCCGAACTCGTTGTCGTCGGCCTCGGCCCCGCGGATGACGAAGCGGCCCCGGGCATCGGTGAGGTCGGAGCCGACGAAGTCGGTCTCGCCGGCGTCGTACGCCGAGACGCTCACGCCGCGCACGGGCCGGTCGTTGGAGAAGCGGACGACCCGGCCGGTGACCGTGTAGACGTCGGGCCGCGCGGAGAGCCGCGGCTCCCCGGGAGCGGCGGCGTCCGCGGTGCCGGTCGCGGTGGTGGCCGCCAGCGCTGGGACGACCACCGCCAGGGCGGCGAGGGTGGTGCGGGCTCGGGTCACGGGGCCTCCTGGGTCGGGATCCCCGCACCCTAGGTCGGGCACGACGGCGCCGGAATGGCCCGGTCGGGCCATGCCCGGCCCCCCACCGCCCGCGACGAGCGGGTCAGTTCCAGTCGTCGATCTTGACGTCGTCGGGGCTCGGCCGCCCGGTGCCGGTCTCGAGCAGGGCCTTGAGGCTGAGCAGGAAGGTGGCCCACTTCGTGCTGCAGTGAGCCATGCTGTCGGTCTGCTCGGCCCAGCCGCCGTGGGTGAGGAACACCAGGGTGTGGCCCTCGACGGCGCGCAGGTCGAAGTCGAGCGTGGTGCCCTTCCAGTCGTCCGGTCCGACCAGCACCTCCCACCGCACCCGGTCGTTCTCGAGCGCGACCACCTCCATCTCGAACCCGCCCGGGCGGCTACCGAAGAAGACGGTGCCGCCGAGCCGGCCCGGCTCGCCGGCGGTCTCGCTGATCCACCAGCCGCCGAGCCCCTCGACCGTCGTGAGTGCGCCGCGCACGTCGGCGACCGTGACGCCCTCGATGCCGATCTTGTGCCTGATGTCGACCATGTCCGTTTCCTCCTGGGGTAGTTGCGTGATGCAACTCACCCTAGGGCGAGGTGCTTGCATCATGCAAGTGTCCACGTAGGATGAGTCCGTGCTCGGCCGGACCTACGACTCCCAGGTGTGCTCCGCAGCGCGGGCGCTCGAGATCGTCGGCGAGCGCTGGAGCCTGCTGATCGTGCGCGACGCGCTGTTCGCCGGGTCGACCCGCTTCAGCGACTTCCGCCGCCTCGGCATCGCCACGAACGTGTTGACCACCCGCTTGGAGGGGTTCGTCGAGTCCGGGGTGATGCGTCGGCACGGCGACGCCTACGAGCTCACCGACAAGGGCCGCGACCTCGCCGGTGTCGTCGTCGCGCTCACGGCGTGGGGCGACCGATGGGCAGCACCCGAGGGACCGCCGGTGCGCTACACCCACACCGGCTGTGGAGGCCGGGTCGAGACCCCGCTGACCTGCACCACGTGCGGGCCGGTCGCCGACGCCGGCGAGGTGCACGTCCGCCCCGGGCCCGGCATGCCGCCCGAGCTCGCCGCCCGGGTCCGCGCCCGCCAGCCCGACGACGGGTCGACGGGCAGCACGACCCGCGGCTAGGTACGGGTCGCCAGCACGTCGAGGTCGCGCTCGGCGTAGAGCCGGTGCTGGAACTCCTCGTTGAGCGTGATCCGCAGGCAGGTCGCCACCGTGACGGGCTCGGGCGGCGGCCAGCCGGCCTCGGGGGCCGGGGTGACGGTGCTGGCGAGCTGCTCGTCCGTGAGCGCCGCGACGACCCGACCGACCAGCTCCTGACGATCGCGACGCAGCGCGAGGGCCTCGTCGAGCGTCGGCCGGGCGTCGCGGTCGCGCGGCAGCCCGGGCATCGTGGCCTCGTCCCACGGGAGCTCGAGCGGGTGCCACGGCGACAGGTCGCCGACGACCGCGCGACCGACCCACGAGCTCGAGGCGAAGGCCAGGTGGCGCAGGGTCTCGACGAACGACCACTCCCCCGCCACCGAGGCGTGCACCAGCCCGGGCTCGCGCGCCTCGAGCGCCCGGGCCCGCTCGACGGTGCCCTCCCACAGCCGGCTCACCAGCGCCCACGCGTGCCGGAACCCGTCGGCGTCGGTGGGCCGCATCTCCGCCCGCCCGGGGTGGCGCGCGTCGAGCTCGCTCTCGACGTACGGCGCGACGTCGACGCCGTTGACGACGAGCCGCAGCACGTCGCCGGTGATGGTCACGTCGACCAGGTCGACGCCGGTCATGGTGACCCGGCTCAGGTCGGCGGCGCGGAACGTGGCGCCGGTGAGCAGGACCCGCTCGAACACCGCACCGCTGAGGTCCTGGTCGCGGAACTCCGTCATGGCCGGCACGCTAGACCGCATCGCGGACGGACGCCGTCCGCGAGCTCCGATCCTCAGAAGAGCGCGCGCAGGCCGGCCGTGACGACCACCGCGACCAGCACGCTGACGACCAGCGGCACCCGGAGCAGCAGCAGCACCGCGGCCGCGGCCACGCCGGCGGTGTCGGCGCCGACCCCGAGGCGCCGGCCGTCGGCGAGCACCGACGTCGCGATCAGGGCCGCGAGCAGCGCCGGCGCCATCGCGGCGATCACGCCGGCCGACCAGCGGGGCAGGTCGCGCCCACCCACCAGCGCCGGCCCCAGCGCCTTGATCGCCGTCGCCATCACGACGAGCGCCCCGATGAGCAACCAGACCTCGCCCTCCGACAGCGTCACCGGTCCTCCTCCACGGCACCCAGCCCGACGAGCGCCGCGGCCGCGGCCGCCATCACCGGCACGCCGGCCGGCGCGAACGGCACCAGCGCGAGCGCGATGACCACGCCCAGGGCCGCCACCACCCGGGCCCGCGGGCGGGCGAGCTCGGCGATCAGGATGCCGACGAAGAACGTCGGGAACAGCGCGTCCAGGCCGAACCGCTCGACGTCGCCGACCAGGTCGCCGGCCAGGGCACCCACGACCGTGCCGGCCACCCAGGCGACGTACTGCGGCACGGTGGTGCCGAGCATCAGCCCCCGGTCGAAGGTGCCGTCACCCCGGCTGGCCAGCGCCCACGAGGAGTCCACGACCGCCTGGCCCTCGACCGCGCGGCGCAGCGGCCCGCCCGGGAGGGAGGGAGCGATGGCGATCCCCATCGCCAGGAAGCGCGAGTGCATCAGCGTGGCGGCCCCGAGCGCGGGCGCGATGCCGCCGCCCCCGGCGACGATCGACAACGACGCGAACTGCGCCGACCCGCCGAACACCAGCGCCGAGGTCACGATCGCCTGCAGCAGGGTGAACCCCGCCTGCACCGCCAGCACGCCGAAGGACACCGACAGCAAGAAGCTGACCGCGCCGTACGGCGTGCCGAGCCGCAGGCCCCGCCGGAACGACGTACGGGTGTCGGCGTCGTCCACGTCGAGAGCCTAGGGGCGGTGCGATCAGGGGCAGGGCACCGGCTCGGGGGCCGACCTCTCGGGGACCAGCGCCGCCCCCACCAGGGAAGCCGGGGCCGCCACCCCGTGCCGGTCCACGGGCATGCGGGCGCCCCGGCGGCGACGGCGTACGGCGGCGAGCACCGCGGTCGCGGCGATCACCGCGGCCAGGGCGAGGAGCGCCCGGGTGCCGAGCAGCCGCGCGGCGAGCGACCCAGCCAGGACCCAGAGCAGGGCCCACAGCGACGAGCCGACGACCGAGGCCAGGGCGAACGTGCGGTAGCGGACGCGGACGGCGCCGGCAGCGGCCGGCATGATCGTGCGCACCACCGGCAACAGCCTGCTCACCACGAGCGCGACCGGACCGTGCCGCGCCAGCAGGTCGGCCGCCCGGTCCCAGTGGTGGGTGCCGATGCGGCGGACCAGCCACGACTGCGGCAGCCGGTGCCCGAACCGTCGCCCGAGGGCGTAGTTGACGTGGTCGCCCGTCACGGCGCCCAGGGTGGCGCCGACGACCAGCACCAGGTCGTGGGACCCGGTGATGGCGAGGGTGCTCAGCGCCGCCTCGCCCGGCAGCACGAGGCCCAGACCGAACATCGCCTCCGCGAACGACAGGACGCCGCCCACCACGGGGTTCCACCAGCCGAGGCCGTCGAGCGCCGCGGTGGCCGCGGCCGGGTCGAGGTTCACGACGCGGACCTGTCGGTCTCCGCGAGCAGGGGGGCGCCGGTGGTCGGCGCCTGGCGCACGGGCAGGGTCCGTGGGGCCGGCACCGGCTGGTGCCGCAGGGCGAACGGGTTGCGGACCCGGCCGGGAGCAGGCAGGAGCAGCAGGGCCACCCCCAGCAGCGCGACCGCGACCGCGGTGTCGACGTACCAGTGGTTGGCGGTCACGGTCACCACGGCGAAGGTGACCACGGCGTGCAGCGCCGCGAGCCACCGCAGGAGGGGCGGGCCGGTGCGCCACACGACGACGGCGATCAGGACCGCCCACCCGACGTGCAGGCTCGGCATCGCGGCGTACTGGTTGGCCATCGCGCCGCTGGCGCCGTCGTAGGCCGACGGCCCGTAGACCGTCATCGTGTCGAGGAACCCGTACTCCCCGAACATTCGGGGCGGCGCCAGCGGGTAGGCCATGTGGATGACCACCGCGGCGACGGTCTGGACCAGCAGCAGGTTGCGGGCCCACAGGTACTCCGCCCGCGGCCGGGCGACGAACCCGAGCACCAGGAACGCGACGGTGACCGGGAAGTGGGCGCCGACGTAGTAGACGTTGGCCGCCTCGAACAGGTGCTGGGAGCCGACCGCCGCCTGCACCGCGGCCTCCGACGGCACCTGGAGGACCCGCTCGAGGCCGTGCACGTCGCGCGCGTGCTCGTGGGCGACGTCGACCGCGTCGGCGGTGACGGTGCGCCCGGTCCGGTAGACGAGGTAGACCAGGGCGATCAGGCCCAGCTCGCGCAGGGCTGCGGTCCACGGGGAGCGCGTGCTGACCATCGTCGGTGTCCCTCCTCTCGAGCCGTCGGTCTGGTCGCGTGTGCCCGACGCCAGGCGCCATCGAGGGGCGCCGGGCACACGCGCGTCCGGGGTCCCGCCCGGGGCGGGAATGCCGCGTCGCGGCTGCGGTGTTGCGCAGGTGCTCGACCGGCGATCGTGGGCCCGGTCGAACAGAAGCGGAAACTCTTTCCGGAACCATACTGAAAGCCTTTCCGCTTTTGCAAGGGTTCGGGCATACTGATCTCGTGCCAGGGATCGAGGAGCGCTGCGCGGAGCAGCGGACGCGACGTCGCGTCGACGCCGAGCGCAACCTGCACGCCCTGCTGGAGTCGGCCAAGGTGGTCTTCGCGACCACGGGGGTCGACGCCCCGGCGAAGGAGATCACCGACGGCGCCGGCCTCGGCGTGGGCACGCTCTACCGCCACTTCCCGCGCCGGTCCGACCTCATCGTGGCCGTCCTCGAGCACGAGATCGACGCGTGCGCAGAGGCGGCCGGCGGCGCCCCCGTCGACTGCGGGCCCCACGAGGCGCTGCGGCACTGGGTCGGCCGCTACGTCGAGCTCGTCGCCACCAAGTGCGGTCTCGCCGGGGCGCTCCAGTCGGGCGACCCGGCGTTCGTGGGGCTCAAGGACTACTTCTCCGACAAGCTCGAGCCGGCCGTCGCCGAGCTCCTCGACGCCGCGCGCGAGGCCGGCGAGCTCCGGTGCGAGATCGACACCCGCGAGCTGCTGTACGCGATCGCCCTGCTCTGCCACGACCTCCCGGACGAGCGCTTCGACGTCGACTACAACCGGCGGATGGCGATGGTCTTCATCGACGGCCTGCGCCAGCCCACGGGCTGATCGTGGGAGGCGTGGGTCGCGTGGCCCGGCGGGTGGTCCGCGGATGGTCCGGTCCTTGGTCCGCGCGGCTCCATGACATTCCGCCGACCCACCCGGAGAATGTGGGCTCGGGCAAGAGGTGTTTCCGGGGCGCGGCTCCGGGGGACCACTTGTCCGAGTGACGCTGGCGTGGCGCTGGGGGGCGCTGCCGGAGGAGAGGAGTGGTACCCCCTGTGAGCGACGTGTATGGGGACACGTGGCCGGAGGACGAAGCCGCACTGCGGCACGTGCACCACGGTGACGGCGACGACGTCGACGACCCACCGGACCGGCCGGACCTGCTCTCCTTCCCGCGGGTGTCCGGACGACTCGTGCCCCGGGTGCGCCAGCTGCGGCGGCTCGACCGGCTCGCGCCGCTGACGATCGTCGAGGCGCTGCCCGGGTTCGGCAAGACCACGCTGGTCGCCGAGTGGGCTCGGACCCAGCGGGCGGCCGGGAGCCACGTGGTGTGGGTCAAGGCGGGCGCCGAGGCCGACGACCCCGCGGCCCTGATGGTGCTCGTGCACCGGGGACTCGTGCGCGACGGCGCCGTGCGGCCGGCGACCGGTCGGTCCTCCGCCGGCCGACCGGGGTGGGTCGAGGAGGTGGCGCGCGGCGAGCGGCCGGTCCTCGTCGTGGTCGACGACGCCCACCGCCTGCAGCACCCGAGGGCCCTCGATGCGCTCCTGCGGCTCCTCGACGACGTGGGCCACCTGCACCTGGTGCTGGCGACCGAGCCCGACCACCAGCTCGAGGAGGCCGCCGCCCGGCACTCCGTCGAGACCAACGTGCTGCGCGGGAGCGACGTGGCCGTCGCCCCCGACGAGGTCGCCGCCCTCGCCGAGGCGTGGGGTCACCCCCTCACCGCCGAGGCCGGACGCCGGCTGCACTCACTGGTCGGTGGCTGGCTGCTCCCGCTGCGCCTGGTGCTGGACGCGACGCCGTCCTGGTCGGAGGGTCTCGTCACCCGCACCGCCCAGCAGTTCCTGCTCAGCCGGGTGCTGCCCGACCTCGTCGACACCGCCGAGCTCGCGATGGCGATGCGGTTCGCCGTCCCCGACCGCCTCGACGCCGAGATGGCGGCGGTGCTGATGGACGACGGCGCCCCCACCTCGGCCGCGCTCGAGGGCCTGGCCCTCCTCGAGCGGGAGGGACTCCTGTGGCAGTCCTCGCGGCGCGACGGCCGGTCCGAGTGGCGCTTCCCCGAGCTCGTCCGCCACACCCTGCTCGACGCGTTCCGGGGCACCGACCCCGACAGCGCCCGCGCCACCCACCGCGCCGTCGCGCTGGCCCTCACCGCCGAGCGCAGCGTCGCCGGCTCCACCCAGCTGCTGCGGCACGTGCGGGCCGCCGCCGACTGGACCATGCTCGCCGAGCTCTGGGTCGAGCGGGGCTGGTCGCTCGCCGGCGCCGACCCGGAGGCGTTCGAGGCGGCCTACGCCGCGGTTCCCCCGGCCGTCCTGGAGACCCATCCCGAGCTGGGCATGGCCACGGCCTTGAGCGAGGCGCTCGGCGCCACGCGCGACCTGGGGTGGACGGCCCGCACCGAGGCGCTGCTGCAGCACTACACCCAGGCCGGCACCGACGCCGTACGCCGGCGGCACGAGGTCACCAGCCCCACGCTGCTCGCCGAGATGCTCACGGCAGGCATGGTCGCCCACCGCACCGAGGGGCGCCTGCCCGAGGCGCGCCAGCTCGGCGTCGACGTGAGCCGCGAGCTGGGCCGGGCGCGCCTGCTCGAGCCGGGTCGCCTGCACGGCTCGCAGGTGGCGTGGTTCCACCTGCAGAACGCGGTCACGCAGCTGCAGAGCGGGGAGCACGGCGAGGCCCTCGCCGCGGCCACCACCGCCCACCAGGTGGGCCCGCGCACCCTCCTCGGCGCCGGCGCGGCCGGGCTGCTCGCGGTGATGCACGCGATCAGCGGGCAGCACGCCGACGCCCGGGAGTGGTTGCGCCGGCACGGGTCCGCCGAGACGGCCGGGCACTGGGCCACCGGCCTCGCCGAGCTGCCGGCCCGCCTGGCGCGGGCCACCCTCGCCCTGGACAACCTCGACGCGGGCACCGCCGCGGCCGAGCTCGCCGACGTCCCGTTCGGGTCGGAGGCGAGCGGCCTCTGGCCCGTCATGATGGTGGTGCAGGTGCACCACGAGATGCTGTTCGGCGACCCGGCCGCGATGCTCTTCCGGCTCGACCACCTCGCCCGGGTGCGCGTCCGACACCTCACCAGCGCCCACGACCTGGCGACCCAGGTGTTCGAGCGCTGCAGTGCCGAGCTGCTGCTGGCCATGGGCGAGGTCAACCGCCTCGAGCCCCGCCTCGCCGGCGACGGCCCGCTGCCGCCCTGGCTGTCGGTGCCGGCCGCCCGGTTCCACCTGATGACCGGCGACCCGACGCGGGCCGGCCGGCTGGCGGTCGCCGGCACGTGGCGCGACGACGTCCACGCGCGCGACCGGCTCGAGATCCTGGTGATCGCCGCTGCCGCCTGGCACGCCCTGGGGGACAACGAGCGCGCCGAGGAGAGCTTCGTGCGTGCCCACGCGCTCAGCGCCGAGACGGCCAACCGCCAGGTGTGGCTCCGACTGCCCGGCGACGTGCGCGACGACCTCCTCCGCTCGACCGGCCTGGCGCTCGACCCCGACACCGACGCGGCGCTCGACGGTGCGCGCCCGGTCTACCCCGCCCGGGCCGACCTCGTGCGGCTCTCGCAGCGTGAGCTGGAGGTGCTCCGCCAGATCCAGCACCACGACACGGCCGCCGGCCTCGCCAAGAGCCTCAGCGTCTCGACCAACACCATCAAGAAGCAGATGGTCTCGGTCTACGGCAAGCTCGGGGTCCACGACCGCGGGGCGGCCCTGCTCCGCGCGCAGCGGCTCGGCCTGATCGACGAGGCCGACCTCGGTCGGGCCCCCCGGTCGGGCCCCTGAGCGATCACGCCTGCTTCTCGTCGGGCAGGGCGAGGAGGGCGCGGATGACGTCGGTGGTGTCGTAGACGCCGTCGGCGAGCGGCGGGAGCCGGTGCTGGGCGAGGGCGGCGAGCCGGTCTGGTGTCAGGTCGGTGAGCTGCTCGATGAGCTGGGCGGTCATCGTGGCGTCGGTGCTGCTCCGGGCGCGGGCGCTGACCGAGCTCGGGCTGGTGCCCAGGTGGTGGGCCAGCTGGTGGGTGGACACGCCGCTGCGCACGCAGGCACCCAGCAGGTCGCGCATCAGCCGGAAGGTGGGCCGACGGTGAGGTCCGGAGGCGGTCCGCTCCGCTTCCTGGACCCGGGTCAGGAGCGAGGTCAGGCTCGGGTGCCGGGCGAGGTCGACGGGCATGACGACGAGCTCGGTGGGCGGCTCGGTGGGCGGCTCGGTGGTCGGCGCCTCGGTCCGGGGGGCGACCGCGTCACCGCCGGGTGGGAGGGGCTCGAAGGCGAACATGGGCGGGGTCCTGGAGGTCGGGCCTGGTGCCGGCCGGGATGACGGGCGCCGCACGTGGGGGGAGGGCGGCGATGTCGAGGCGGCGCTGCCTCGCTGGGAGGGCCTACCGGGGGACGGGCTGGGCGAACCAGATGGTGCGGTGGCTCCAGTCGCCTGGCCCGCGGCGCCGGCCGGAGCAGACCAGGATCGCCAGCCGCGGCGCGCCGGAGTCGTCGTAGTAGTCGATCATCGCCCGGCTGGCGGTGGGCCGGACCTGGAGGCGCCGGACGACCTTGTAGCACTGGCGGGCGTCGCCGGAGCCGGTGACGGCGAGCCGGTCGCCGACGTGCAGGCGGGCGAGCAGCTGGTTGCCCAGGGCGGAGCCGTAGGCGCCGCTGTAGGGGTAGGTGTGGGCGTTGAGCCGGACGACGCCCTGGCGCCCACCGGGGCGGGTGCCGGAGTCGCGGTCCCAGGCGAACTGCCACTTGCCGCGGTCGGACAGGGGCGGGGTCCGCGGCACGCCGCGACCATCGCGTCCCAGGGCCAGGACCCGGCGGGTGCCGATGTCCGCGCCGGAGACCGAGCCGGGCCGGAACCCGCCGCCGGCTGGGGGGCAGCCGGCGACGGGCCCGGCTGACCGGCTGGCCCGCGCGGCCGGCTCACCGGCCTGGTCACCGGCCTGCGCGGACCGGTCGCCGCCGGCCGGGCCGGGCGCCGCGAGTGCGACGCCCGGCACGACCACCGTGGACAGGACCACGGCGAGGACGACGGGCAGGACGACGGGCAGGACCGGGGCGAGGACGGCCCGGAGTGGCAGTGTGGTCCGTCCTCGTCCGGTCATCTCAGAACAGTCCCTTGATCTGCTGCCGGAACCCGGTGTTGGGCAGCGGCGGCGGCGGGGTGACGGAGTCGCAGTTGTTCCGAGGGTTGCTGTCACCGGGCCGGCTCACGCAGGCGGTGTTGGTGGTGCCCAGGCGGGGGTTGCCCACCGTGGCGACCACGAGCACCGGCGGCGCGCTGCGACCCTTGCGCAGCTCCTTGTCGCGCACACAGGTCACCGTGTCGGCACCCAGGCGCACCCGGCAGTCCCAGCCCTTGCCCCGGGCCGAGGTCACCTCCAGCCCGCGGGGGAGCCGGTCGAGGACCGTGATCGGTCCGGGTGCGGTGTCCGGGCCCTTGCTGCTCACCACGAGCTGGTACTTCACGGTGGCGCCGGCCCGCTGGGAGCCGCTGACCAGGCGCTTGTCGAGTGCCAGGTCGAACTTCGCGCGCCGGTGGCTGGTCACACAGCCCACGGTCTGGCCGTCCTGGACCGCACACCCTGGGGAGGCCACCGGGTTGACCAGGGTGCCGTTGCCCTGCTTGGCACCCCGCACGGTCACCGAGTAGGTGATCTTGGCGACGCCGCCGACCGGGATGGTGCCGCTCCAGGTCATGATCCCGTTCCGGAACCGCGCGGTCCCGATCGAGGCCTTGACGTCGCCGTTGTAGCGGGCGTCGTCGAGGACCTTGGCCATGTCGTCGGTGAACTCGGCCTCGGCAGGGGCACTGCCCTGCTGGGTGACGGTGATCGTGTAGTTGATCTTCTCCCCCGGCGCCACCGGCGAGGTGGGCTTGGGGTCAGAGGACTTCACCGTCTTGTAGTTGGCCACCTCGAACCCGGCCGGGTCCGGCGGGATCGTCGGCGGCGGCGCGTCCGGCGGCGGGTCGGTGGTGGCCGAGGCGGTGTTCACCACGGTGCCGTTGGTCGCCGGGGTCAGGACGAAGGAGAACTCGTGGGACTCCGACTCACCGGCAGCCAGGGAGGCCACGGTGAAGTTGCCCAGGTCGGGCCGCTGGTCGTCGACGACCTGGAAGTTGTTCAGCGTGCCCTGACCGACGTTGGTCACCACGATCCGGTACTTGACGGTGTCGCCGTAGCGGAACGTCGGGTAGTCGGCCACGTCCTGCGCGTCGCGCCAGCGGCCCTGGCGGTCCTGGACGTACTTCTTGATGGTGGCGGCGTAGTAGAACGCCATCGTCATCGGCTCCGAGGTCCGCATCGCCAGCGCAGTGTGGCTGGTGCGGGCCTGGGCGCGGTTGACGTACAGGTCCTGCGGGGACGCACCGTCGGTGGCGATCCGGACCTTGAACTGCTGGGACGCGCCCGGGGCGAGCTGCGGGCCCACGACGCGCACCGCGGTGGCGTCGGGGGTGAACGTCGTCGACCACAGCGCCGACGGCGCGTTGGGCGCACCGTTGGCCGGGGCGGCCGGGTCATCGCTCAGCGTCGCCGGGTCGGCCGTCGTGTAGTACACCGTCGATCCGGCCACCGGCTCGACCGCGGCCAACGAGTAGTCACCGTCGAAGTCGGTGCCCCGCTGGTCGCCCTCCCACGGGAGGATGTCGATGGTGTCGGTGAAGGCCTGCGGCAGCGGGTCGAACGAACGCAGGGTCACCGACCACACGCCCTCACCATCACCCGAGCCGTCGATGTTCGGGATGAACGGGGTGTCGGCGGTCTTGGAGATCACCGTGTAGCCGTTGGTGGTCGTCGTCACCGTCTTGCTCGCCGGCGCGGAGTCCTCGCCGGCCAGGCTGGACACAGCCGTGTTGGTCAGCGCCGTGCCCGGGGCGATGGTGTTGTCGGCCACCGCCTCGTAGACCAGCGGGTGCTGGGTGTTGGTGGTGACGTCGTTCAGGGTCCAGGTCAGCACCTGCTGGCCCTGGGCGTTGGTGGTCACCACCGGCTCCGGGGACGCGGAGCCGGAGACGTACGTCATCCCCTGCGGGAGGGTGTCCACGATCCGGTATCCGTCGACCTCTGGCGGGATGGTGCCCGTCCCCGTGGCCGAGTAGGTCAGCGTGAACTGGGCCGGCACGCCCGGGGTCACCGTGTTCTGTGCCGAGTTCTTCCGGATGACGGGGTTGGCCAGCACCACCACGAGCACGTCGCGGTAGCCGTTGGTGAACGGGTACCGGTAGTCAGGCGTGGGCGTGATGCCCGGCTCGGGGTAGACCGCCGTCACCCAGGTGTTGTTGCGCTTGTACGAGCCGAAGGTCCAGACGTCCTGGCCCGTCGGCACGTCGGCCTCGATCCGCATCGGGACGCGCATCTGGAACAGGCGTGCGTCCTCAGCGGTGAACGCCGAGTGCGGGAAGGTGAGCCGCACGGCCGTGATTGCCGCGGGGTTCGCCGGCTGGGTGGCGGACCAGGTGCCGGTGCCGCAGTTGAACAGGCTGGGGTCGCCCGTGGCGCCGGTGTAGTACTCCACCACGCCGCCCGCAGGCGGACCGTCCAGCTGCCGGTACTGGTTGCCGTCGCTAGGTAGGACCCAGAAGTCGAGGGGGACGGTCGGGTCGAGGTCGACGTGCTGGGTGTCGAGGACCGAGCAGCTGCCGTAGGAGGCGGTGCCCGGCACGGCGTCATTGACCAAGGCGTTGTTGGTCTGGCTCCAGACCCGGGTGCCGGCGGCGACCCGGTAGGAGTCATCCCACGGCGACCCGCCGTTGCCGGTCAGCTGCCGGATCCAGGCGTGGCTGAACCCGCCGGGCAGCGTGTAGGGCTTGTTGGCGGTGTTGTTGCCGGGCAGGTCAGTCGAGGTCTGGCCGGTCGGCGCGGTGTAGGTCGGCGCGTTCGAGGTCAGGCGCACCGAACCCCCTTCATCCGTCAGCACGCGGATCCAGAGCTTGCCGGCCGCGACGTAGTCCCAGTTGGGCGGGAGCGGGTTGTTGAACGAGTCCCGGACCGGGGAGTTCACCAGCGAGTAGTCGATCCCGCTCAGCGTCAGCGTGAAGACACCCGGCTGGCCGGCGACCGGAGTCAGCGTGCATGAATCCACGAAGTTCGTGTGCGTCGGGGCGCTGGGCACCGTGGAGAACGGGTGCCCGTCCGCCTGGGCCATGTCGTTGTTCAGGCAGCCCCGCTGGCCATGGTTGGCCGGCACGCCGAGGTCGTCGGGGTGAGTGCCGATCTGGACCGGGCGACCGTTGGAGTCGACGAGGTTGAGTCGGTAGCTCACGGTCTGGGGGCCGGGGTCCGAGCCGTTGCCGAGCCGCAGCGACCAGTTGAAGTCGACGTCCACGTAGGTCGGGGTGCGCACGTCGTCCCAGGCCTCGTACGACGACGTGCCCGCGAACACCATGTCCATCTGGAACGGGTTGCGGATCAGCACGGGCGGCAGCTCGACGTTCTCGCCACTGGGGCTGGTGCCGTCGAGGACGATCTCCTCACCGGTATTGCCGCTGGCGATCACCGGGGTCTGCAGCACCAGCGCGGTGCCCATGTCGACCGTGCCGAAGTTGCAGGTCAGCTCCGTCTTCTCGGCGTTGAGGCTCGACGCCGGCGTCACGCCGGTGGTCTTGCACATGTCCGGGATGCCGTCGAAGAAGGCGTTGTCGACCGTGAAGGTCGCGGTGACGTTGTCCACCGGGTCGTTGGACGGGGCCGGTTGGTCGTCGTTGATGTTGATCCGCCACTCCGCCGTCACCGGGGTACCGCGGGTGATGGTCGCCGGCGCATCGATCCACCGGCCGTTGATCTCGTAGACGGGGGCCGCCGCGGCGGGCCCGGCGAGAGCGGTGATGCCGGCCAGGGCCAGCACGAACGCGAGCACGACGGTCAAGCCACGACGCAGCGGCGTGCTGCGCCGTGGGTGTCGGTCAGGGACGGGTGGAGGGAGCGAAGACATGGGGGGCTCTCCTGGAGGGGGGAAAGGAGCTCGGGTGACCCCGAGCGACTGAGCGCACAGACGGTGGGACGGGTGGGACCCGCTCAGTCAAGAGCCAGATGGGGTGTTCCTCAGCCCGGGGAGGCGAAGTCTGCAGAAAATGACGCTCCGTCCTGCACAAACGAGACGAGCAGCGGGAAACCTGCGTGCGCGACACGGGCCCGTCGCCGCCATCGGGCGCGCCACGTGCAGCAGCGACGGCACGTTCGTCGTCCGCGCCGGCCGGCTCGCGCCGTCGGTCTGCGGCGTCGGTGACTCTCCCGACCGCTCCCGAGCTGGGGACTGCCCCGCTCACCGAGGGGCGGCGGGGCGGGGGTGGTGCGGGAGCTCGGGTTCGGTTACTGGGGAACCGTGGCTGCGCGGCTGAGCGCCCGGGTGAGCTGTCGTGCCGAGGTGAACCCCGCGCGTGCGGCGATGTCTGCGCCGGGGATGACCTGGGTGGCGGAGAGCTGGTTGGCCTCGGTGATGCGGCGGCGTTCGATCTCCCGCCGGGGGGTGCTGCCGATGCTCTGGAACGTGTCGTGCAGTGTTCGGACGCTGACGGAGAGCTCCTTGGCGAGGCGCGAGACGGTGAACGCGGGGTCGTGGAAGTGGGCCTCGATCGCGGCCATGGCGGCCATGAACAGTCCGTCGCGGTGGGTGCCGTCGTGCCGCTGCTGTCCCGCTTCTTCCAGGACCGCGACGAGGAGGTTCTCGAAGGCGAGCGCGTGGTGGCGCAGCACCACCTCGCTCGAGGGAGTCGGGGCGGCGAGGAGGGCGTTGGTCATCGACGTCAGCGCTCGGACGGTCGTGCCGCCCGTTGCGATGGGTTCGCCGTACCCGAACCGGGACCGGCTGGGGCCCAGCATGGTCGGTTGGATGTGCCAGACGAAGCGGGCGGTGTCTCGCAGGGTGCGTGTCGTGGTGGGCGTCTCACCGTCGAGGAGGATCAGCGACCCGGGCTCGGTGATGACCGGGGAGCCGTCGACGTCGAACTCGAACCCGCCCTCCATCGTCAGCACCAGGTAGGTGCGAGACGGCGCCGTGGTGAGGCTGTAGCCGGCGGAACGGGACCAGGCGTGGCCCATGCCGAACCGCGGGTGCTGAGCGATCTCCGCGACGAGGGACGGGTCGACGCGCCCGCGTGGGTGCCACCCGAAGTCGTCGCACCGCTCGGCGGCGGCAGCTCCCATGGTCGAAGGAACCGTCATGTGTTCGATCATGGGTCACGCTCGCCGCGGCACCGGACAGTCCGCGGACCAAACCGGGGACCAAACCGCGGACCAAACCGCGGACCAGGAGACGAGCCCGAGAAGGCCCGGGCGAAGGCGCCTCGGCAAGGCGCGCGGGTCGGGTCACAGAGCCACGAGAGCGGTGCTCTCGCGACCCTGGTAGATGCCGTCCGGACGAACCCGGCGCGACGGCACGCCGTCGTCGTGCCGGTGGGAGGGCGAGGGTGCCGACGTCGTCGCCGGCACCCCCGCCCCGGCCTCAGCGGACGACCACGCGGCCGTTCCTGCGCACGACGAGCACGAGCGCCTCGACGTCCGACGCGGTGCGCCACACGCGCAGCCGGTAGGTGCCGGCGGTCAGCGGCCGGACCGTGCGCAGGTCACCCAGGCGGCCGCGGGCGTGGACCGCGCCGTTGCGGGTGACGACCGTGCGGCGCTCCGCGACCGTGCGGTACGCCACCCGGCAGCGGATCGGCCGCGCGGCTCGGGCCGGACGGACAGCGCAGGTCACCCGGGCGACCTTGCCGCCCGGGGCGCTCAGCCCGCGCGGACCACCGCTGCCCGGGGGGCCCTGCGGACCCTGCGGACCCTGCGGGCCTTGGGGACCCTGCGGACCCTGGGGACCGGTCGCGCCCGGCGTACCGGACTCACCGCCCGGGCCCTGCGGACCCTGCGGCCCCTGCGGCCCCTGCGGACCCTGCGGACCCTGGGGACCCTGGGGACCGGTCTCGCCCGGCTCACCGGCCGGCAGCACGGTGCTGAGGCCCGTGAGCGGCACCTCGACGCGACCCTCCGCGGTGTTGGTGACGAGCACCAGCTCGGCCGTCGAGGTGACCGACGCCTTCGAGGGCGAGAACCGGACCAGCACGGCGCAGGACGCCCCCGGGGCGATCTCACCCCGGACGCAGTCCTCGCCGGCGAGCACGAACTCACCGGCCGGGCTGGTGCCGGTGGCGCGGATGGCGACGTCGGTGACCCGCAGCGGCTGGTCGCCGGTGTTGGTGACGGTCACGGCCTGGCCGACCCCGATGGTGGCGACCGGCTGGGTCGGGAAGACCGGCGCCGGCGCGTCGACCCGCGGGCCGGGACCCGAGGAGGCGACGACCTGGACGGTGCGCTCGCCGACGACGGGCGCCAGCGACGCCTCGTCGGTCAGCTCGCGCATCGACTCGCTGGTGACCCGCAGGGTGACCGAGCCGGTGCGCAGCGCCGTCAGCAGACGGGTCTCGGGGTCGAGGATCGCGACCTTGCGCGCGTCTCGGGCCGCCTCGACGGCGTCGGCGCCAGAGCCGACGGCGAGGCCCTCGTCACCGGACCACTCCGTCGAGAGGGGGTAGGCCAGCGGGACGACGCGGCTGCCGGTGGCGACGCCGGAGGGCTGCACCAGGTGGCCGCTGACCGTGGCGGTCTGACCCACCTCGAGCGACTCCGGCGCCTCGACGACGGTCTCCTGCGAGAACGCCTTGACGTCGGCGGTGAGCCACTGCTGGGCCGCGCTCGCGTCGCGGTCGACGCTCCACTCGAGCCAGCCGGTGATGCCGCCCCGGTCGGGGGTGCCGTACGGCGACTTGCCCGACGACGGCAGCACGACGTAGGGCACGCCCTCCTCGCGGCCCACGTGGGTGATCTGCGCGTGCGAGCCGACCATGGCGACGCCCTTGTCGCTGTCGCGGCGGAAGTCCGAGAGCAGCTGCTTGACCAGGCGCACCTCGATGCGGTCGGTCAGCTGGCTGGAGTCGGTGACGGCCGGGTCCTCGACGGGGTGGTGGGCGAAGACCATCACGTTGTCGACGGCCTCGTCGGTGGCGGCGTCGGCGAGGGCGTCGCGCAGCATCGGCAGCTGGTCCCAATCGGAGCTCCGCAGGTTGCCCAGGGCGCTGTTGAGCAGGACGAACCGGGTGCCCTTGTGGTCGAACGTGCGGTACGGCTGACCGAACTCCGCCTCCCACGCGTCCAGGGTCGACTGCACGTTGCCGGCGCCGTAGGACTCGTGGTTGCCGGGCACGTAGTAGCAGGGGATGGTCCCCGTGGTGTGGTCCGGCGTGCTGTCGGCCGCGGGCTCCTCGCCGACGGCGATCAGGTCGCAGCCACCCTCCTCGAGGGTCTGCCGGGCAAGGGCGACGTCCTCGGGCAGGCCCCGGTCGATGATGTCGCCGTTGAGCACGACGAGGTCGGGCTGCTCGCGCCGGATCCGCGCCAGCGCGGCGACGGCGACCTTGGTCAGGTCGGGCGACGTCGCGGTGAACTGCACGTCGGAGAGCGTGGCGAAGGTCCAGTCGGCGTCCTCGTCGGCCCGCCCGTCCGCGGAGAACAACGGGTCGGAGCGCAGCGGCTCCTCGGCGGGGAGCACGATCTCCGACGGCACATCGGCCTCGAGGCCGCCGATGATGAAGGCGCCGGCCTTCTGCTCGGCCACGGCGGTGTTGATGCCCTGGAAGGAGTTGAAGCGGATCGGGTAGGTCACGCCGCTGGCCGGCAGCGTGAAGGTGACCTGCTGCCACGGGTCGGACGCACCGATGCCGAGCGGCTGGATGCCGGTGCCGTAGAGGCCGTGCGACGCGCCGGCGGCGTCGAAGAAGCCGGCGTAGGTCAGCGAGGCCGGGACGAACACGTCGGACTTGACCTTGAGCCGGACCCGGAGCGGCTGACCCGGGATGTCGACGCCGCGAGCCACGACGCCGGCGGCCGTGATGCCCTTGTTGCGGGTGGCCTTGAACTCCACACGCAGGCCCTGCGGGTCGTCGGCGATGGCGGTGATCCCGCCGGCGGTGCCGTTCGGCGTCCACCGGCCGGGGACGGTGTCGGCGTCGTCGAAGGCGTAGGGGCGCACGGTCTGCACGCCCACGGTGATCGGGAGCCTCACCGACTGGTCACCGGCGGTGGCGACCAGGACGGTGCCACCGTCGCGGAGCGGGGTGACCCGCAGGCCGGTGGCAGCGGGCTGGATGCGGACGACGTCGCGGTCGTAGTCGAGCTCGAGGTCGGCTGTCTCGATGGGCGCGGTGAAGCCCTGGGCGTCCCGGCCGGTCACGCGGACGGTGACGGCGTTGGCCGGCACGGGGTCGGCGATGGAGACGCGGCTCGAGGAGAGCTCGAGGGCGTGCAGGTCGCCCAGCACCTCGACCCGCGTGGTGCCCATGGCGCCGTCGGCGGTGCCCCGCACGGTGAGGGTGCCCTCGGCGTCGCGGGGCGCGGCGAGGAGTCCGTTGTCGATCGACCCGGCCGAGGTGCTCCACCGGACGTCGCCACGCGCGAGCGGCACCGGCGTCAGGTGGTCGTCGACGGCCTTGGCCGTCAGGGTGCGGTGCATCCCGGGGAAGACCGCCGCGTCGTCGGGCCCCGGGGTGAGCACGAGCTCCTCCGCCCGGCCCGAGCCGGGCGTGACGAAGACGCCGACCCCGTTGGGGTCGAGCCGCTCGCTGCCGTCGGAGGGCTTGTTGCGCACGGTGACCCGGGAGTCGCCCAGCGGGCGGGCGACCATGGTCGTGGAGCCGCCGCCGTCGAGGTTCCAGGCGGCCTCGGCGCCCTGGTCGACCATGAACGCCGCCAGCTCACGCATCGTCATGCCGAGGATCGGTGACTGGCGTCCGTCGTTGGTGACCAGCAGCATGGTGCGGCCGCCGTCCTTGAACCCGATGACGGTGCGCGGGTGCACGTCGTTGTCGAGCTCGGAGTCGGGACGGGCGACGCCGTCGCGCACCAGCTCGCGGTTGGAGCCGACGACGAACTTCATCTGTCGGGCGACGGCGTCGCTCAGCCCGTAGGTCAGGCTCGCCGCGTCCCCGGGTGCGAGCGCCCGGATGGCGGCGGCCCCGGCCTCGCGGCCGACGAGCACGAACGCGCCGTCGGGGATCTGCCCGCTGCCGGCCGCCCGGGCGTCGACGGAGACGACGGTGCCGTCCTGGACCAGCACCGAGGCGACGTCCTGCGACCCGTTGACGGCGATGGCCCGGCTGGCCCCGCCCCAGCCGGAGGTGAAGGCGACGATCGCGCCGGCCGGCGTCCCGGCGAGGGTATTGGACGCGTTGAGCGAGATCACGGGGTGGACGGTGCCGCGCAGGGTCGCCGATGCCTGCAGCGCCATGTCGACGGCCCGGCCGAGGCCGTCCTGGCCCACCCCGACGTGGGTCCAGCTGCCGTGGTCGGACGACTTGAGCAGCTCGCCGTTGCGCACCTCGGCGCCCAGCGGCGCACCGGAGTTGCTGATGTCGAAGAAGTCGCCGTTGACGGCCGCGACCGCACCGGCCGCGTCGGCCTTGGTGGAGATCGGGGCGCGGTCGGTGACGTGCTCGCCCGCGAGGAGGTCACTGGTGACGGCCGGGTCGGAGAGGTCGACCGAGAGGACCTGCTGGTCGTACCAGCCGCGGGGCGTCACCGTGGTGAGGTGGCGCAGCGTGATCCCGGGCCCGATGGGCTCGGTCTCGTCGGTCAGGGCGATCGAGTCGTCGGCGGCCGGGGCCGCGGTGCGCGCGGTGGTGGACGCCGTGGTGGGCGCCGGGGCGGCAGCGTGGGCCGGGCTGGTCGGCAGGACGCCGAGCGCGCCGACGCCGACGACCGCGGCCACCAGCGCCGACACCGACGTGCGGAGCCCGCGCCGGCGCGTCTGGGGGGATAGTGGGGACATCAGGGAGTGACCTCGTTCTGGGGGACGGTCGCCCCGCGAACGCGGGGCGACCGCATTCACCCAGTGCTCGGCCAACGCCCGAGGGCCGCGACGGTCATCCGCAGGCGAAGAGACGGTGACCGGCAGGGGCCCGGTCTCGGGCCGGGGTGCCGGCCGCGGCTAGGGCCGGCGTCCGAACGCGTCGAGGAGCCGGAGCTGCAGGGGCGCGGTGGCCGGGAGGGTGCCGCTCGGGCCGGCGCCGTACGCGCCGGAGGCGAGCATCTCGTCGAGGTGGGGCTCCACGAGGCGCCACAGCCCGTCGACGACCGCCGGGTCGAGCGTCTCGTCGAGGTCGGCCGCGCGGAGCAGGTCCCAGGCGTGGACGACGAGGTCGACCAGGCGGAAGCGGAGGAACGCGCCGGCAGGGATGTCGCCGCGAGGGCCGGGCACGGTCTGGTCGGGTGCCGTGGCGGCGAAGGCGTCCGCCTGGCTGCGGGACGACGCGACCACCGCCGCGAGGGCGTCGTCGCCGAGCTGGTCGCCGCCGAGCGCGGCGCGGGCGTCGTCGCGCCCCACCCCCGCCAGCAGCAGCGCGGTGAACCTGTTCCCGACGACGAGGTGCTCGACCAGGTCGCGGACGGGCATGTCCGACGGGGTCGGCCGGTCCCACGAGGAGTCCGGCAGCCGGCGTACGACGCGCTCGAGCTCGGCGGAGGCGGCCTCGATCAGCTCCATGGGCGGCACGGTAGCCGGGGGCCGGACGCGGGGCGGCCCGACTCAGGCCGGGACGGACAGGCCCTGCAGCCACGCCTGCCAGGCCGGCTCCTCGCGGCGTACGTGGTCGGCCGCGTCGGCGGAGAACAGGTACGCCCGCACGCCCGCCAGCGCCTCGCCGTCGCCCATGGCGTGCGTGAAGACGCTGAGCATCCCGGGCACCGGTGCGTCGAGCCGGACCAGCGCCTGCCGCTCGCCGACCCGCTCGACCGTGCCGGTGGCGCCCCGCAGGTCGACCGCCGTGCCCACCTCGCCGAGCTCGAGGGCGTCGCGCAGGGTCGACCAGAGCGCGGCCGCGTCGCGGGGGTGGGAGGCGCTGGCCTCGAGCTGGGTGGCCTCCTGGCCGGGGAAGTGCGACAGGTAGAGGCGCAGGTTGTCGAAGAACGGCATCCAGCTGGAGCCCATGTCGTCCCACCACTCCGACTCCCAGGCGGCGCCGGTCCCGAAGCCGCTGCTGGTGACCCGCACGACGCAGGTGCCGCCGGACTGCGCCTCGACGAGGAACTCCGAGGTGAGCGGGCTGAGCGAGTCCGGGTCCTTGCCCATCAGGGCGGCCCAGTCCTCCTCGTAGGCGAGACGGCGCGGCGGCTCCCAGCCGGTGACCCGTCCGTCCGAGCCCATCTCGGGGCCCATGGAGAAGTGCAGGGAGCCGCCCTCGCGCTCCTCCAGCTCCGTGGGCAGGAACCAGGCGCTCATGCCCCTGGCGGTGGCGACGGCCTGCCAGACCTGCTCCGGGGTGCCGGGCACCTCGACGCTGAACTCCAGGCGGTACGGGACGGTCGGTGTCGTGCTCATGAGGTCTCCTCGGGAAGGGGGTGGGCGGCGACGACGAGCCGGTGCGGGCGCCCGTCGTCGTGGTGGTAGCGGGCGGCCAGGTCGAGCACCGCGGCGGTCAGGTCGTCGGCGAAGGCGGCCCGGTCGGCGGCCGAGGCGAAGCCGATCTGCGTGTCGATCGTCAGGGTGGGCAGGCGCCTGCCGGACGCGCCGGCCCGGCGTGCCAGGGTGCCGACCTCGCGCACCAGCCGGCCGGCCAGCGCGACGAGGTAGCCCGCCGACAGGTGGTCGGCGTTGGCGTCCGGGTCGGCCGCGGACGCGCTGACGGCCGCCGGCGACACGACGTACGACGCCGCGGAGGCCTGCAGCACCCGCTCGGTGATGCCGCCGTGCCGACGCTCGTCGGAGAGCCGCACCAGGCCGTGCGCCTCCAGGGCCTTGAGGTGGTAGTTGACCTTCTGGCGCGTGATCCCGACCTTGGCGGCCAGCCCGGCAGCCGACGCCGGGACGGCCAGCTCGCCGAGCAGCCGCGCCCGGACCGGGTCGAGCGCGGCGGCCGCTGCGTCGGCGTCCTCGATGACCTCGATGTCCTGCATCCCGCCAGCGTGCCCTTGACAATTATTCTTGTCAAGGGCCCCGGCAGGTCGCAGGGGGTGCTCAGCCCGCGGCACCCACGGTGGCGACCGCGAGCGAGGCGAACCCCGCGGTGACGACGACGACGCGCACCAGGCCGCGACCACCTCGACCAGCAGGGTGCCCAGGACTCAGAGCGCCTCGAGGTCGAAGAAGAGGAAACCCATGAACCTCTCCCCTGGCTGCAGGCCCGGAGGCAGCACCTCGGCGGGGGTGTCGGGGTCGGCCGGCGGCTCGTGGATCCCGACGATCCGGAAGCCGGCCTCGGCGAACGATCCCGCCATGTCGCTCAGGGGCCGGTGGAAGAAGGTGAGGTCCACGCTGGTGCCGGCGAAGTCGTAGTCCTCGGTGTACTCGGTGATCCCGAAGTACTCCAGGTCCGGGTGCACGATCGGGAACGCGCCGGGGTGGTTGACCGAGACCAGCAGCCGGCCGCCGGGGGTGAGCACCCGGCGGAGCTCGGACAACGGGCCCGACCAGTCCGACAGGTAGTGCAGGACCAAGGACGCCACCACGGTGTCGAAGGTCGCGTCCTGCCAGGGCAGCTGCTCGGCCAGGTCGTGCACCCGCAGGTCCGTCTCGGGGAGGCTGCGGCGGGCGATCTCGATCATCGCGGCGCTGAGGTCGAAGCCGCTGACGTCGGCGCCACGTTCGGTCATCGCGACGCTGGTCGGACCGGACCCGCACCCGGCATCGAGGACCCGGTGCCCGGTCACGTCGCCCAGGAGGCCCAGCATCGCCGGCTTCTCGTACCACCTGTTGAAGAAGCCCTCGGCGTTCGCAGCGGCGTAGGCCTCGGCCCACTGGTCGTAGTCGCTGTGCGTCATGACCTCCACCCTGCCCGTCCCGGGGAGCAGCCTCTCGAACCCACGAGGTCGACGCGCGCCCGGTGCTGTCAGCTCGTGAGGCCGAAGCTCCGGGCACCCGGACGGACCTCGGTCGGGGCGTCGCCGGGGGTGCCGGTGCCCGTCATGGCCGCCAGCGCGGGCCCACCGGTCGTCAGCAGGGCCAGGAACCCCGTGCGGTCGCCGACCGCCTGCGGCGCGAAGATCACGGTGGCGGTGCAGGAACCGCCCGCGGGGATCGAGCGCGGCTCGGACGTCTCGGGGTCGTAGTCGTCGCAGGTGAAGGAGGCGTCGCCCGCGAAGCCGAAGGAGAAGCTGTCGGTGTCGCTCAGCAGGCCGTCGTGCACCGACACGGCCTCGTTGCTGTCGTTGTGCAGGACGTAGGTCTGTGCCGCGGACTCGGAGACCTCGACGTCGCCGAAGTCGTGGGTCATCGGCGTGAGGCGCACCGGCGCGACCAGGTCGACCCCGGCGACGGCGCCACGGGCACCGCGGACGACGAGCCGGTCGGAGGCGAACGGGTCGCCGCCCTCGACGCGGGACACGTCGACGGTGCAGCTGCGTCCGGGCCTGAGGGAGATCTTGCAGGTCGTGGCCGCGACCTGGAAGTTGGTGGACGGCTCGGCGGCACGGCCCCCGAGCAGGGGCGGCAGGCTCGACCCGCCGGCCTCGATCGCCAGCGCCAGGCGCCCGGTGCGGGTCTGGCCGGTGTTGGTGAGGACGACGCGCGCGGTGTCCGAGGGCTCGGCCACGCGGAGTGCGGCTACCTGGCGGCGCGTGGGCGACTCCGGCAGGAAGACCGCGGGCATCGGGACGGCGACGATGTCGTCGTCCGCGGTCAGCCGGGACGGGGCGATGGTGATGGTCGCCCTCGTCGTCGCGCCGACCTTGCAGACCGCCTCCGGGTGCCGGGACCAGCAGACCGCGACGCGGTAGTCACCCTCGTTGAAGCGGTGGCCGACCGGGAGCTTGCGGGTCCTGGTCGCGACGACGCTCTTGCCGGCGCCGATCCGCGGGGCGGACGCCCGGCCGAACAGGGTCAGGGTGCCGTCCTCGGCGACCAGGTAGAAGCGCACGAACCGCGCCGTCGTCGGTGCCGGGGCGCGGTTCTCCACGGTGTAGCCGACGGTCACCTCGGTGCCGCTCGGGGTGGCCCGCTCGGCGGCCGCGACCCGCGTGACCTTCACGGGCTCGGGGCCGGGCCCGGTGGCCTGGGCCGCCGTGGGCGACCCGACGAGGGTGGCCGACGCGACCGCCGCGAGCAGGGACAGGGAGACGACCGGGGTTCTCAGCACGGCGCCATCGTGGCTCGGCGGGGGCACCGCGTCCGGGGAACGGTGGAAGTCTGACCGATCGGCCAGGGGTGGGGAGTGCGGCGAGGTCGGGGCGCTGTCGTGGGGGCGTCGGGCCGGACCACCGGCACCGGCACCGGCACCGGCACCGGTCAGTGCGCCATGTCGACGAAGCGTGAGTAGTGGCCCTGGAAGGCCACCGTGATGTCGCGGGTGGCGCCGTTGCGGTGCTTGACGACGAGCAGGTCGGCCTCGCCGGGGCGGGTCGACTCCTTCTCGTAGACGTCGTCGCGGTGCAGCAGGATCACCATGTCGGCGTCCTGCTCGAGGGAGCCGGACTCGCGCAGGTCGCTCATCATCGGGCGCTTGTCGCCGCGCTGCTCGGGGCCACGGTTGAGCTGGGAGAGCGCGATGATCGGCAGCTCGAGCTCCTTGGCGAGCAGCTTGATCTGGCGGGAGAACTCCGAGACCTCGAGCTGGCGTGACTCGACCTTCTTGCCCGAGCTCATCAGCTGCATGTAGTCGATGACGATGAGCTTGAGGTCGTGGCGCTGCTTGAGGCGTCGCGCCTTGGCCCGGATCTCCATCATCGTCATGTTGGGGCTGTCGTCGATGAACATCGGCGCCGAGGACACCTTGCCCATGTGTCGGGCGAGCTTGTCCCAGTCGCCCTCCTGCATGTTGCCGTTGCGGATGTGGTTGAGCGGGATCTTCGCCTCGGCCGACAGCAGTCGCATCGTGATCTCCGAGCGCGTCATCTCCAGGCTGAAGAAGCAGCTGGTGAGGTTGTTGGCGATCGACGCCGAGCGACACAGGTCGAGCGCGAAGGTCGACTTCCCCATGGCGGGACGGGCCGCGACGATGATCATCTGGCCGGAGTGCAGGCCGTTGGTCAGGTCGTCGAGGTCGGCGAACCCGGTCGGGACGCCGTAGAGGCCGGCCTCGCGGTTGCTGATCGCCTCGATCTCGTCGAGGACGCCCTCCATGATGTCGCTGAGCGGCGAGTAGTCCTCCGAGCTGCGCTTGTCGGTGATCTGGTAGATCTCGGCCTGCGCGCGGTCGACGATGTCGTCGACCTGGCCCTCGCCGGCGTAGCCGTACTGGGCGATCCGGGTGCCGGCGTCGACCAGGCGGCGCAGGATCGCCTTCTCGTGGACGATCTGGGCGTAGAACTCGGCGTTGGCGGCGATCGGCACGTTGGCGGCGAGGGTGTGCAGGTAGGACGCACCGCCGACCTTGGCGAGCTCGCCGCGGCGCTGGAGCTCGGCGGCGACGGTGATCATGTCGACCGGCTCGCCCCGGCCGAAGAGGTCGATGATCGCGTCGTGGATGACCTCGTGGCTGGGGCGGTAGAAGTCGTTGCCGCGCAGCACCTCGGAGACCTCGGCCACCGCGTCCTTGGAGATCAGCATCGAGCCGAGCACCGACTGCTCGGCGGCCATGTCCTGGGGCGGGGTGCGGTCGCCGGCCGACCGGGGCGCCGAGCCCGGCTCGAAGGGCATCGGGCCGTCGCCCCAGGGGTCGCCCGGTCCGTCGTACGGCGGCTCGGACGAGCCCCGGTTGTCGGACTCGGTGACGCTCACGGTGGCTCCACGGATCGGCGCTGATGGGGACGGACAGGGTGGTGCTGGCAGGCAGGACCGACGGTAGGGGTGGCCACCGACAATTCGAACGCACGGTCGATCCGCGCCGCGTCGAGCCGGGGACGGGCACCACGTGCGGGGGGACGAGAGCCCCGAACCTAGGCCCCGCAGCGCCCGCGCGACAGCGGCCTGTCCACAGGCCCTGGGGATAACTCGGTCAGGGCCGTGGACGACACGCGCCACCGTGTGCACAGCCTGGGGAGCAACCTGTGGAGCAGCGCGACCCGATCTGCGCTGGCAGGCCGCTGACCTGCGGAAATGCCGCCTCACACGGTGTGGAACCAGAATCTCAAGAAGATTTTTCGTTCACCGCGCGGTCACACGGCGTGTCCGGGAGGTTTGTCGACATGGCGGCTCTCCCGATCGGTCATCCACAAGTCCGGCGTGGTTTTCCACCGGTTCCTGAGGAATCCGGCGCGCCCCCCTCACTAGTGTGCTACGAGTGCGTGCCACCGACCGGGAGATCCTCCGCCTGGCCTGGCCGGCGTTCCTCGCCCTGGTCGCCGAGCCCCTGTTCCTGCTCACCGACGCCGCGGTGGTCGGCCACCTCGGCACCGCCGAGCTCGCCGGGCTGGGCATCGCGGCCGCGGTGCTCCAGACCGCGGTCGGCCTGTGCGTCTTCCTGGCCTACGGCACCACGGCCGGGGTCGCCCGGCTGCTCGGCGCCGGCGACCGCCGCGGGGCCATCGCGCTGGGCGTCGACGGGATCTGGCTCGCGGTCGCGCTCGGCGCCGCGATCACCGTCGCCGGCGTCGCCCTCACCGGTCCCCTGGTCGACGCGTTCGGCGTCGGCGACCCGGTGCGGGGGTACGCCGTCACCTACTTGCGGATCGCCTTCCTCGGCACCGCCCCGCTGCTGGTGATGCTGGCCGCGACCGGCGTGCTCCGCGGGCTCCAGGACACCCGCACGCCGCTCGTCGTCGCGATCGGCGGCAACGCGCTCAACGTCGTGCTCAACGTCGTGCTGGTCCACGGCGTCGGCTCGTTCGCCGGCATCGGCATCGCCGGCTCGGCGTGGGGCTCGGTCGTCGCCCAGGTCGCCTCGGCAGCCGCGCTCACCTACGTCGTCGTCCGCGGTGCCCGCCGTCACGGCGCGCCGCTGCGACCCGACCCCTCCGGCGTCCGGGCAGCCGCGCGCGCCGGCGTCGCCCTGGTCGTGCGGACCCTCACCCTGCGCGCCGCGCTGCTCGTCACGACGTACGCCGTCGCGGTCGGCTCGGGCGGCGACCCTGACGAGATCGCCACCCACCAGCTCGCGATGACGCTGTGGGGGTTCCTGGCGTTCGTGCTCGACGCGATCGCGATCGCCGCCCAGGCGATCACCGGCCGGGCACTCGGCGCCGGTGACGTCGAGGGGGCCCGGGCGCTCACCCGGCGGATGGTCACGTGGGGCTGGGCGAGCGGGATCGTGACCGGTCTCGCGCTCGCGGTGACCAGCCCGCTGCTGGGGTCGCTGTTCACCGAGGATCCCGACGTGCCGTCGCTGCTCTGGCCGGTCCTGGTCGTCGCGGCGCTCGGGCAGCCGATCGCCGGGGTCGTGTTCGTGCTCGACGGCGTCCTCATCGGCGCCGGCGACGGCCGCTACCTGGCCTGGGCCGGCCTCGTCGTGGCGCTGGTCTACGCCCCCGCCACGCTCGCCGCCGCCGCCTGGGCCGACGCCGGCCTGGTGGCCGTGTGGGTGCTGTTCGCGGGGCTGTTCATGACCGGGCGCCTCGTCACCCTGGTGCACCGGGCCCGGGGCGACGCGTGGCTGCGGACCGGCCCTAGGGTGGCCGCGTGAAGCCGCTGCAGGCGATCGCCATGGGCATGGTCATCCACCTGCTGTACGCCGAGGCCGGTGGCTTCGACCTGCTCGCCGACCCGCTCGGCTGGGTCCTGGTGGTCGTCGGCGTCCGGGGGCTCCCGGCCCGGCTCGAGCTGCGCTCGACCCTGCTGGTGCTCGCGCTGCTGGCCACCGCGGTGTCGGTGCCGCTCTGGGTCCCCGCGGTGGTCGAGGCGCTCGAGGACGGCGACGAGGCCGTCGCCTGGGCGCTCAACCTCCCCAAGCTCGGCTGCTACCTGCTGCTCTGCGTGGTCCTCGGCCGCGCCGCCACCGAGGCCCGCGAGCAGGTGGCCGCCACCTGGTGGGGGGCCCTGGTGCTCGCCCTGGCCGTCGTGGCCACCCTGCCGGTGCTCATCTTCGGCGGCGGCGTGGAGAGCCTGACCGACCTGGCCAGCTTCCTGGTCGGGCTCGTCCCGACCGTCGTGGTCGTCCTGCTGTTCTGGTACGCCGGCCGGCCCTGGGCCGGCGCCCCTCCCCCGGCTCCGCGGACCGCCACGAGCTCGTCGGGGGACGATGTCGAGAAGGCGTGACCGGTTCCGTCCCAGGGTCGAGGGCGACCAGACGGGTCGCCCCAGCACCGAGGAGAACACGATGGCCAAGTACCTGCTGCTCAAGCACTACCGCGGCGCCCCGGCGGCGGTCAACGACGTCCCGATGGACCGCTGGACGCCCCAGGAGATCGCCGACCACGTCGCCTACATGAACGACTTCGCGGCCCGGCTGGAGGAGTCCGGCGAGTTCGTCGACGGCCAGGCGCTCGCCCCCGAGGGCTCGTGGGTCCGCTACGACGGCGAGGGTCGCCCGCCGGTCACCGACGGCCCGTTCGCCGAGACCAAGGACCTGATCGCCGGCTGGATGATCATCGACGTCGACAGCCACGAGCGCGCCGTCGAGCTCGCGGGCGAGCTGTCTGCCGCCCCCGGGGCCGGCGGCGCGCCGATCCACGAGTGGCTCGAGGTGCGGCCGTTCCTCACCGCACCCCCCACGATCGCCGAGTGACGCTGCGGTGAGCCTCGAGGTGGACGAGGTCCTGCTGCGCAGCCTCGCACCGGGGGTGCTCGGCGTCCTCGTCCGCCGCGGCGCCGACTTCGCGACGGCCGAGGACGCCGTCCAGGACGCGATGGTCGAGGCCGTCCGGGTCTGGCCGGCCGACCCGCCGCGCGACGCCAAGGCCTGGCTGGTCACGGTGGCCTGGCGCCGGTTCCTCGACGCCGCCCGGGCCGACACGGCCCGCCGGCGGCGCGAGGAGCGCGTCGAGGACGAGCCGGCGCCCGGTTCCGCGCCGGCTTCCGACGACACGCTCCAGCTCTACTTCCTGTGCGCCCACCCGTCGCTGACGCCGGCGTCGGCGGTGGCGCTCACCCTGCGGGCCGTCGGTGGGCTCACGACGCGCCAGGTGGCCCAGGCCTACCTGGTGCCGGAGCCGACGATGGCCCAGCGGATCAGCCGGGCCAAGCGCACCGTCGCGGGCGTGCGCCTCGACCAGCCCGGCGACGTCGCCACCGTGCTGCGGGTGCTCTACCTGGTCTTCAACGAGGGCTACTCCGGCGACGTCGACCTCGCCGCCGAGGCGATCCGGCTCACCCGGCAGCTGGCGGCGGCGCTGCCCGCGGCGCACCCCGCCCACAGCGAGGTGGCCGGCCTGCTCGCGCTGATGCTGCTGCACCACGCGCGCCGCGCCGCCCGCACCGCTCCCGACGGCAGCCTGGTCACCCTCGCCCAGCAGGACCGCAGCCGGTGGGACACCCGCGCGATCGCCGAGGGCGTCGCGATCCTGCAGGCGGCCCTCGCCCGGGACCGGTTGGGCGAGTTCCAGGCGCAGGCGGCGATCGCCGCGCTGCACGCCGACGCGCCCACCGCCGAGGAGACCGACTGGGTGCAGGTCGTCGAGTGGTACGACGAGCTGCTGCGGCTCACCGACACCCCCGTCGTCCGTCTCAACCGGGCCGTCGCGGTCGGCGAGGCCGACGGGCCGCACGCCGGCCTGGCCGCCCTGGCGCCCCTCGACGAGGGCCTTCCGCGGCGCTCCGCCGTGGCGGCGTACCTGCACGAGCGGGCCGGCGACCAGGTCATGGCCGCGCGGCTCTACGCCCGCGCCGCCCACGAGGCGTCCAACCTCGCCGAGCGGGACCACCTGACGCGCCAGGCCGCCCGGCTCAACGCGCGGCTCGGCTGAGGGTGCGCTGCACGAGCACGACGGCCGCCCACCGGGAGTCCCGGGGGCGGCCGTCGAGTGCCGGAGCGTGGTGCGTCAGGCGGGGATGACGTTGAGCGCCACGGTGGCCGTGACCTCGTCGTGCAGCTTGACCGTGACCGAGTGGGCGCCGAGCGACTTGATCGGGTTGGTGACCACGATCGTGCGCTTGTCGACGCTCTCCCCGGCGACGTCGGCCAGCGCGCCGGCCAGCTCGGTCAGCGTGACGGTGCCGAACAGGCGACCGTTGGCGCCGGCCCGGACCTTGACGTCGACCGTCGCGGCCTCGAGCTTGGCCTTGATCTGGTCGGCGTGGTCGTGGTCGCGCACCGAGCGGCTGGCGCGGGCGGCCTTGATCGACTCGACCTGCTTCTGGCCGCCACGGGTCCAGCGGACCGCGACGTTGCGCGGGATGAGGTAGTTGCGGCCGTAGCCGTCCTTGACCTCGACGACGTCGCCCGGCGAACCGAGTCCGTCGACCTCCTGGGTGAGGATGAGCTTCATGGTGTCGACTCCTCTCTCAGCGACCGGTGGAGGTGTAGGGCAGCAGGGCCAGCTCGCGGGCGTTCTTGACCGCGATGGCCACGTCGCGCTGGTGCTGGACGCAGTTGCCGGTCACGCGCCGCGCACGGATCTTGCCGCGGTCGGAGATGAACTTGCGGAGCAGGGTGGTGTCCTTGTAGTCGACACCGGTCGCCTTCTCCTTGCAGAACTGGCAGACCTTCTTCTTCGGCTTGCGCAGGATTGCCTTGGCCATTGTGGTGCTTCCTCTCTAGAAGCCCGGCTCACGCCGGAATGGTTGAGGTTGTCTGGATGGGTTGTTCAGAACGGGGGCTCGTCGGAGCCCACGCCGGGAGCGGCCCACGGGTCGTTGGCCGGCGGACGTCCGCCGCCCTGCCCACCCTGGCCGCCGGGTCCGCCCGGACCGCCCTGGCCGCCGCCGCCCTGGCTGGGCGCGGGGGTGGCCCACGGGTCCTCGGACTGGCCGCCGCCACCGCCGGAGTAGCCACCGCCGCCACCGCCACCGCCGCCGTTGCCGCCACCGCCGGAGTAGCCGCCCCCGCCGCCCTGACGGCCGGCACGGACGACCTTGGCGGTCGCGAACTTCAGCGAGGGACCGACCTCTTCGACGTCGAGCTCGTAGACCGTGCGCTTCTCGCCCTCACGGGTCTCGTAGCTGCGCTGCTTGAGCCGGCCCTGGACGACGACCCGCATGCCCTTCTGGAGCGACTCGGCCACGTTCTCCGCAGCCTGGCGCCAGATCGCGCACGACAGGAACAGGCCCTCGCCATCGACCCACTCGTTGGTGTTCTTGTCGAACGTGCGGGGCGTCGAGGCGATCCGGAAGTTGGCGACCGCAGCCCCGGACGGGGTGAAGCGCAGCTCCGGGTCGTCGACGAGGTTGCCGACCACGGTGATGACGGTCTCGCCGGCCATGTCAGGTCTCCCTAGGGTTTGGTGATCCGTTGATGTCGGGGCTCATCGTCGCGCGAGCCGCCGACAAGCGGTAGCCGTCCTCCACAAGGTGGAGGGCGACCGGCACGCTCAGTGAGCGTCGGGGCGCATGACCTTCGTGCGCAGGATCGACTCGTTGAGCCCGAGCTGGCGGTCGAACTCCTTGACCGTGGCCGGCTCGGCCTGCAGGTTGATCACGGCGTAGATGCCCTCGGAGTTCTTGACCCCGTCGGCGTTCTTGATCTGGTAGGCGAGGCGACGACGGCCCCACACCTCGATCTTGTCGACGGTGCCGCCGTCCTTGCGGATGACGTTGAGGTACTTGTCGAGCGACGGCTCGACGGTCCGCTCCTCGAGGCTGGGCTCGAGGATGACCATCACTTCATAGGAACGCACAGCGGTCTCCACCTCCTGTGGACTTCGGCGGCCACGGTCTCTCCGTGGCAGGAGGGCTGTACAACTTCGTCCTCGCACGGCGGCCCGTCGGTGGGCGCGGACGAGGACAGGAGAGAGTAGCGCGGGCGGCCGGGCCCGCCCAACTCCACGCCCGTGCCGGCCGGTGGGGGCGGTGCCGGCCGCAGGGGGCCTGTGGAGGAGCGCCGCCGCGACGGACCCGGTCGTGGCACGGTCGGCGCATGTCCTACGCCGACCCGCCGCTCGCCGGGCGCTACCACCTGCTCGACGTCGTCGGCGCCGGCGGCATGGGCGCGGTGTGGCGGGCCTGGGACCTGCGCGAGCAGCGCTTCGTCGCGGTCAAGGTGCTGCGCCGCCACGACTCGGGCCACCTGCTCCGGTTCGTGCGCGAGCAGTCGGTGCGGATCCGGCACCCGCACGTCACCGCGCCGACCGGCTGGGTCGCCGACGACGAGCGGGTGGCGTTCGCGATGGAGCTGGCCCACGGCGGCTCGGTGGCCGACCTGCTCGCCGACCGCTCGGGCGAGCCGCTGCCGGCGGCGTACGTCGCCGAGCTGCTCGGCCAGCTGCTCGACGGGCTGGCCGCGGTGCACGCCGCCGGCGTCGTCCACCGCGACGTCAAGCCGGCCAACCTGCTGCTCGACGCGACCGGCCGCGCCCGCCCGCACCTGCGGATCGGCGACTTCGGGGTCGCGGCCGTCCTCGGCGACCCGTCCGAGCCGCTGGTCACCGTCGGCACCGAGGGCTACGCGGCGCCCGAGCAGCTCGCGGGCGCGCCGCCCGACCCGCGCCAGGACCTGTACGCCGGCGGCGTCACGGCTCGCCGACTCCTCGGCCGTGCGCCGAGCGCGTTGGACCCGCTGGTCGCCGACCTCACCTCCGCCGACCCGGCACGCCGGCCGGCCGGCGCCCTCGACGCCCGCCGCCGGCTCGACGCGGTCGCCCCGGGACGGCCGTGGTGCCGTCCGCGGGTGCCCGACCGGCTCGCCGACGTCGCCGTCCCGCTCCCCACCGCCCGGCGCACCGCCCGCCCCACCCGCCCGACCGCACCCGCCTGGTTGCTCGGCTCGGCGTTCGTGACGTCGACCGCGGCCACGTCGACGGGCGCCCTCTGGCTCCTGGCGAGGTGACCGGGCCGCAGGCCGGCCTAGCGGTCGGAGAAGAGGACAGGGTTCTCGACGGTGACGTCGCCCTCCTGGCCGAGGCTGAGCACGGCGGTCACGCCGGGGACGTCGCCCTCGAGGGTCAGCGGGGCGGAGATGCAGGTGGGCGCCTCGTCGCCGTCCCAGACGCCGGAGAGGGTGTCGACCCGGCTGCCGTCGTCGAGGTAGAAGTCGACCGAGAGCGGCAGCCCGGTGGGGACGCCCTCGAGGGTGAACTCGGCGTGCACGGTGTCGCCGACCGCGACCCCGGGCAGCTCCTGGGCCGTGCCGGGCTCGCTGGTCGCCGCGCAGCTGCCCTCGTCGCCGTCGGCGGCCCAGCCGTTGGCGACGACGACGGCGTCGGTCGGCAGGCCGGGGTCGGTGGGCATCTCGTCGAGGTAGGGCGAGACGTAGTCGGGGTCACCGCCGTCCTCGGCGATCCCGAGCACCTCGTCGGCGAGGTTGACCGGCACGATCAGGGCGGAGCCCTGGGTGATGGAGCCGGCGTCCATGGAGGCGGCGGTGATGACGCGGGTGTTCAGCCCGATGATCTCGCCGGCCTCGTTGATCGACGGTCCACCCGAGTTGCCGGACCCGAGCCGGACGTCGCTGTCGATGGAGCCGCGGTCGGTGCCGATCACGGGGTCGGCCTGGAAGGTGGAGACCACGCCCTCGGTGACGGTGAGCGGACGGTCGCCCTGCGCGGTGACGTTGCCGATGGCCGGGTAGCCGAGCGCGATGATCCGGTCGCCGGTGCGCACGGCGTCGCTGTCGCCGATGGGGAGCGGCTCGGGCAGGTCGAGCTCGGCGGGGTCGATCTCGTTGCCGTCGATGTCGGCGTCGATCTGGAGCACGGCTACGTCGAGGTAGCCGTCGGAGACGATCGGGTTGGCGCGGTAGAGCGCCTCGGCGGGGGCGTCGTCGTCGCCCCCGGTGGTCAGCGAGACGGTGAGGAACGCCGGGTCGACCTCCGTGGAGCCCTGTCCGGGCGCGTCGGGGTCGCCGACGTGGGCGTTGGTGAGGATCAGGCCGTCCTCGCTGATCACCGACCCCGAGCCCGACCACAGCACCTGGCCGCTCTCGTCGGTCGCCTGGAGGAGCACGGTGGCCGCCTTGGCGCGGTCGAGCGCCGCGGCCCGGTCGACCGTGGGCGAGGAGGTGTCGGTGGGGTCGCCGCCGCGTGCGACGTCGGCGGGTTCGTCGTCGTCGACCAGCGCGACCACGCCCCAGGTGAGGCCCAGGACGGCCAGCAGGCCGACCACGGCGGCGGCCACCCCGACCAGGTTCCGCCGGCGCTTGCGGCGCTTCAGCCCCGCGGAGGCCTGGCCGGCCGCGACCACCGGCACCACCTCGAGCTCGTAGCCGGCCGTGGGGTGGCCCAGGCTGACCTCGAGCGGCTCGTCGATCCGGAACGACGTCACCCGCTCGCCGTCGACGAACGTCCCTGCGGTCGACCGGTCGACCCACCACCAGCCGTCGGGGCGGGGCTCGACGACGGCGTGCAGCCGGGAGACCGCCTGGTCGTCGGCGTGCACCTCGAGCGCGGGGTCGCGGCCGATCCGCACCGGTACGCCGCCGGGGAAGCGCAGGTCACCGCCGACGCGCCGGCGCACGAGCAGGCCCGGTCCGGAGAGGCCGGGCAGCCCGGTGATGGCGCCGGTGACCATCGTCTGCTCCAGCAGCGGGTTGTGCTCAGCGGTGTAGGGGCCCTGCCCCTGGCCGGGCCCCTGGCCGGGCTGCTGGCCGAACTGCTGGGTGGGCGGCGGCCCGGGCACGTACGACGGCCCGGGCGGGGCGTCGTACGACGGGGGGCCGGGGTGGGCCGGCGGCGGTGCCGCCAGGGGGTCCTGGGCCGGCGGGGCCGGCGGCGGGGCGGCGGCCGGGGCGCTCACGGTCACGGTGAGCTGAAAGGAGCGTCCCTGGTCGCCGAACCCGATGGCGGTGGTGCCCTGCAGCGCGGCCCGCTCGACGCGGCGGCCGTTGACCCAGGTGCCCAGGGAGGAGCCGGTGTCGACGACCTCCCAGCCCTCGCCGAGGGCGCGGATCTCGGCGTGGCGGCGCGAGACCGACGGGTCGGTGGCCACGATGTCGGCGTTGGCGTCGCGACCGATCCGGAACACGCGGGCGCCCTCGGTCGAGTCGGCCGACCAGGTGCGGTCGGCGGACTGGATGCGGATGCTGCTCATCAGGGCTCCCGGTCGAGGCGGTGCTGCAGGTCGGGCGGAGTCCCGAGGCCGCGAGACGAATGGTAGAGAACGTGCCCGTGCCGCGGCAGCCTCACACCCGTCGTACCTGGGACGACGGGATGTCGGTGGGGGTTCCTAGAGTGCTGCCATGAGCCAGCCCGCGATCGGCGCCCACGTCGACCAGACCGACCCGCTCGCCGAGGCCAGCGCCCGCGAGGCGCCGCTGGTGCAGTTCTTCCTGGGCGACCCGCAGGGCTACCAGGGTCCCGAGCTCCGCTACGCCGGCGGCGCCGAGGGTCTGCGCGCCGACGCCGAGGCGGCCGGCGTCGACCTCTACGTCCACGCGCCCTACATCGTCAACGTCGCCACCACCAACAACCGCATCCGCATCCCCAGCCGCAAGCTGCTCCAGCAGCACGTCGACGCCGCAGCCGCCATCGGTGCCAAGGGCCTGATCGTGCACGGCGGTCACGTCGGCAAGGACGACGACCCCGAGAAGGGGTTCGACAACTGGCGCAAGGCCATCGAGGCCACCGACCTCAAGCTGCCGCTGCTCATCGAGAACACCGCCGGCGGCGACAACGCGATGACCCGCTACCTCGACCGCATCGGGCGCGTGTGGGAGGCGATCTCGCGGGCCGAGGGCGCCGACCAGGTGGGCTTCTGCCTCGACACCTGCCACGCCCACGCCGGCGGCAACGCGCTCGAGAGCGTCGTCGACGACGTACGCCGCATCACCGGGCGGATCGACCTGGTGCACTGCAACGACAGCCGCGACGAGTTCGACTCCGGCGCCGACCGGCACGCCAACTTCGGGGCCGGCAAGATCGACCCCGACCTGCTCGCCGCGGTGGTCCGCGAGGCCGGCGCGCCGGTGGTCTGCGAGACCCCGGGCGGGGCCGCCGAGCACACGGCCGACTTCGCCTGGCTGCGAGACCGGCTCTAACCTCGGTCTGGTGACCTACGACGTGCGCGTGACCTCGGCCGACGAGCACCTCGCCTTCGTCGACTCCCGGCCCTCGGCCAGCTTCCTCCAGACCCCCGCGTGGGGTCTGGTGAAGGCGGAGTGGCGGCACGAGTCGATCGGCTGGTTCGGCGCCGACGGCACCCAAGTGGGTGCGGCGCTGGTGCTCTACCGCCAGCTGCCCCGGGTCAAGCGCTACCTCGCCTACCTGCCCGAGGGTCCGCTGCTCGACTGGTCGAGCGACGACCTGGGTCCCTGGCTGCGGCCGCTGGCGGCCCACGTGCGCGAGCAGGGCGCCTTCGGGGTGCGGATCGGGCCGCCGGTGGTGACCCGGCGCTGGGACGCCGCCACGATCAAGGCCGGCATCGCCGACCCCGACGTACGCCGCCTCGACGACCTCGCGCCCACCGACCGCGACGCCGTCGGCGCCCGGGTGGTCAGCCAGCTCCACGAGCTGGGGTGGCGGCCGCAGGCGGTCGAGGGCGGGTTCGCCGCCGGCCAGCCGCGGCACGTCTTCCAGGTGCCGCTGCGCCACCCCGACGGCACCCCCCGCACCGAGGACGACGTGCTCAAGGGCATGAACCAGCTGTGGCGCCGCAACATCAAGAAGGCCGCCAAGGAGGGCGTCGAGGTCTCCACCGCCGACGCCCACGACGTCGGCACCGACCTCAAGGCCTTCCACGACCTCTACGTCCACACCGCCGAGCGCGACCACTTCACGCCGCGCCCGCTGTCGTACTTCCGCACCATGGTCGACGCCCTCTGCGCCGAGCGTCCCGAGCGGCTCCGGCTGTGGTTCGCCCACCACCAGGGCGACCTGGTCGCCGCCACCATCGCGATCCGCGTCGGCGAGCACGCCTGGTACTCCTACGGCGCGTCCTCGACCGAGAAGCGCGAGGTGCGCGGGTCCAACGCGGTGCAGTGGGCGATGGTGCGCGACGCCCTCGCGGCCGGCGCCGCCGTCTACGACCTGCGCGGCATCACCGACACCCTCGACGCCGACGACCCGCACGCGGGGCTGATCCAGTTCAAGGTGGGCACCGGGGGCGAGGCCGTCGAGCACGCCGGCGAGTGGGACCTCCCCCTCAACCGCCCGCTCTACCGCGCCTTCTCCCTCTACATGAGCAGGCGGTGACCTGATGGGCCTCACACTCACCGCCGACGGGCCGCGCTGGCGCGCCCACCTGCGCGGCGTCGCCGACGCGACGCCGGGACTCGTGCCGGTGGTCAAGGGCAACGGCTACGGCTTCGGCCCGGGTCGGCTGGCCCGCAAGAGCCAGTGGCTCGGCGCCGACACCATCGCGGTCGGCACCTACGAGGAGCTGCCCGAGGTCGTCGACCGCTTCGACGGCTCGCTGCTCGTGCTCACCCCGTGGCGGCCGTTCGTCCCCGACCTCGACCCCGCGCTCGCGCGCCGGGTGATCCACACCGTCGGCCGCGTCGACGACGTCGACGCGCTGCTCACCCGCCAGCCCGGCGCCCGGGTCGTGCTCGAGCTGCTGACCTCGATGCAGCGGCACGGGTTCGCCGCCCGCGAGCTGTGGGAGGCGGCCGACCACGTACGGCGCCACCACGCCCGGATCGAGGGCCTGGCACTGCACCTGCCGCTGGCCCAGGGCTCCCACCTCGGCGAGGTGCGCCGGCTCCTCAACGACGCGGTCGGCGCGGGTCTCGACGGGCTCGACACGGTCTGGGTCAGCCACCTCACCGCCGGTGAGCTCGACGCCCTGCGCTCGTCGTACGCCGACTTCACGATCCGCCCACGCATCGGCACCGGCCTGTGGCTCGGCGACCGCGGCGCGCTGTCGGTGACCGCGACCGTGCTCGACGTGCACGCGGTCGAGCGCGGCGACGCGTTCGGCTACCGCTCCCGCACCGCCCCCAAGTCGGGGCACCTGCTCGTCGTCAGCGGCGGCACCGCCCACGGCATCGGGCTCGAGGCGCCGACGGGCGACTCCTCGATCAAGGCCCGGGCCGCCACCCTGGCCCGCGGCGGCCTCGACGCGGTGGGCTTCGTGCGCTCGCCGTTCTCGATCGACGGCAAGCAGCGGCTGTTCGCCGAGCCGCCGCACATGCAGGCCTCGATGCTCTTCCTGCCCACCGGCGCCCGGGTGCCCGACGTCGGCGACGAGATCGACGTGCGGGTCCGCTACACCGCGACGACGTTCGACCGGGTCGTCGTCACGTAGGTCGGGACCGGCTCGCGCACCGGGTCGTCCTCGGGCCACCACACGTCGCGGGCGACGGCGGCGACGAGCCACAGGGTGCCGGCGAGGTGGACGCCGATCGCGATCCAGTAGAAGCCCGCCGTGCCGTTGCCGCCGGGTGAGAGCAGGCCGCCGAGCCACCACCAGGTCATCGCGAAGTACACCGCCTCGCACGCCTGCCAGACGAGCAGGTCGCGCCAGCGGGGCCGGGCGAGCGCGGCGAGCGGCAGGAGCCACAGCGCCTGCTCGGGCTCGTAGGCCACGCCGAGCACGAGCACGCCGGCCACCAGGAGGAGCGCCACCTGGCTGAGGCGGGGCCGGGCGGGGGCGAGCAGGACCATGGCCACGATGCCGACGGACCACAGCCCGACCAGCGTCCAGGCGACGATCAGGGCGGTCCCGGACGAGAGCCCTGCGGTCTGGTCGACGACGGTCCAGACCGATCCCTGGTCGGCCCCGCGCTCCCAGGCGGCCTCCCAGAACCGCTCCCACGGCGCGCGCCCGGTCAGGAAGGCCGGCGCGTTGAGCACCGACCACGCCGCGAGCGCCGTCACCACCGGCGGCAGCACCAGGGCGGGGCGCCGGTCGCGCAGGCACAGCACGACGTACGCCGCCAGCACCAGCACCGGCCACACCCCGGCGGCCGCGCCGACCCCGACCAGGGCCCCGGCCAGGACGGTCCGCCCGCGCGACCACGCCCACAGCGCGCCGGCGACGGCCGCGACGGGCAGCAGGTCCCAGGAGACGACCCCCGCCAGCGCGAGCACCGGCGCCGCGGCGAACCCGGCGGCGTCCCAGGGCCGCCTCCGGTGGGCGGCGGCGAGGGCGGCCGTCGCCAGCAGTGCGAGGAGGGCGAACCCCACCGCGTTGACCACCACGAACAGCCGGCGTTCGTCGTCGACCGCGGCGCTGTCGGCCACCGTGCCCGCGGGCTGGACCCGCCGCTCGGACACGTCCGGCGACCCGCTCAGGACGTGGGTGACGCGCGCGGCGGCGTAGGACCAGAGACCGACGAGCGCCGGCTCCTCGGTGGTGGCGTGCCGCTCGCGGGTCTCCCCGTCGGTCGACCACGGCCAGGCCAGCTCGGCGAGCCCGGTGCCGCTGTAGGCGTCGGGCACGTCGGAGACGCAGGCGTGGGTGTAGCGGGTGCCACCCGTGGTCGGCCACCCGTCCTGGGCGCACGCCGTCTTCGACAGCAGCCCGAGGGCGAACGTCAGCGCCGTGACCGCCAGCAGCACCCCCACCACGCCGAACCGGCGTCCGGGACCGGCGTGGTCGCCGACGGGCCCACCCACCACCTCGCTCAGCGAGGCCACCACCCGGTCGTCCCGGGTGGCGTGGACGTGCGTCACCCGCGTTCGCGCCCTGCGGTGGCCGCCGGTTGGGTGCTGGGCGGGTCGCTGGGCGAGGGCTCGCCGGTGGGCGGGCAGAGGACGCCGTCGCACGGCTCCTCGGGCTCCTCGGGCTCCTCTGGCTCGGGGGGCGGCTCCGACGTCGGCGGGTCAGGGGTCGGCTCCGGCTCCGGCTCCGGCTCCGGCTCGGGCTCCGGCTCGGGCTCCTCACCGCCGCCCCCGCCCCCGCTCTCCGGCGGCGGCGGGGTGTACTCGGGCTCGGGCGCCGGCGGTTCGTACTCCTCGTTGTCGTCGGAGTAGGCCTCGCCGTCGACGAAGACCGGCTCGGGGAACTCCTCGACCGGCAGGCCGTCGAGCTCGCGGGTCATGATCGCGTTCCAGGTGCGGGCCGGGTAGTTGCCACCGAAGTAGCCGTCCTTGCCGACCTCGGGCGAGTCCGGGAGCCACCCGTCGAGCTGGCCGTTACCCGGGCCGCGGACGTACATCACGGCGGTGGACAGCTGCGGGGTGAACCCGGCGAACCACGACGACGAGACGGCGCCACCGGTCTTGGTGGCCGTGCCGGTCTTGCCGGCGACGGGGCGGCCGTCCTCCATCCGGGCCAGGTCGCCCGACCCGCTCACGACGACCTGCTGCATCGCGTAGGCGACGTCGGCGGCGATGTCGGCGCTGATCGCGCGCTGCTTCTCCTCGCGGTGCTGGTAGAGCACCTCGCCCTCCTGGCTGGTCACCTCCTCGATCAGGTAGACCTCGGCCGCCTCGCCGCCGGCGGCGATGGTGGCGTAGCCGTTGGCCATGTTGATCGGGCTGACCGTCTGGGAGCCGAGCCCCACACCGGTCTCCGCCTTCAGACCGCCGGTGAAGTTGGGGATGCCGGGGTTGCGGGGCTTCGGCTCGGCCGGCGGGATGCCCATCTTCTCGGCCGTCTTGATGATCTTCTCCGGACCGTCGTCCATGGAGACCGTCAGGTCGATGAAGGCGGTGTTGATCGAGTCCTCGGTGGCCTGCACCAGGTCGACCGAGCTGCCGTAGTCCTCGTCGCCCTGGTTCTCGAACTCGGTGCCGTCGACGGCCTCGTAGGGCGAGTTGCCCTCGAACCGGTCGTTGAGGGAGAAGCCGGAGTCGATGCCGGCCGCGAGCGCGAACGGCTTGAACGTCGAGCCGGCCTGGCCGCCGGCGACCGCCCAGTTGATCTGGGAGTCGAGGAAGTCCTGGCCGCCGTAGAACCCGCGCAGCGCGCCGGTCCCGGGCTCGACCGTCGCGGCGCCGACGTGCAGCTGCCCCGGCTTGGTGAAGGTGTCGGTGGCCTCGGTGGGCCGGACGTCGGTAACACCGTCCTCGAGGGCCGTCATCGCCTTGCGGGTCAGCGTCGTGGTGATCCGCAGGCCGCCGCCGTCGATCTCCTCCTCGGTGAAGCGCGCGCCGGTGGCCTTGTTGCGCAGGTCGAGCAGCTCGTCCTTGATCAGGGTGAGCATGTGGCCCTTCTGGCCGCCGTAGGTGCTCTCGGCCTCCTGCGTCGGGAAGCCCGGCAGCCGCCTGGCCGCCTTGTCGGCTTCCTCGTCGCTGATGTCGCCGGTCTCGGCCATCGCCCCGACCACGTACTGGTAGCGGCCCTTGAGCGCCCGCCGGGCGTCCTTGCCGTCGGCCGGGTCGAGGTCGTTGGGGTCGTTGAGGACGCTGGCGAGCACCGCGGACTCGCGCAGGTCGAGGTCCTTGGCCGGCTTGTCGAAGTAGGCCTGGGCCGCGGCCTGGACGCCGTAGGCCCCGCGGCCGAAGTAGATGGTGTTGAGGTAGCCCTCGAGCACCTCGTCCTTGCTGTACTCGCGCTGGATCTTCAGCGACAGGATCGCTTCCTTGACCTTGCGCTTGTAGGACTGCTCCTGGGTCAGGTACAGGATCTTGACGTACTGCTGGGTGATCGTCGACGCGCCCTGGGTCGAGCCGCCCTTGGCGTTGTTGAAGACGGCGCGGAGGATGCCCCTGGAGTCGATGCCGTTGTTGGAGTAGAAGGTCTGGTCCTCGGCGGCGATCACGGCCTGCTTGAGGGTCTCGGGCATCTCGTCGAGCGAGATCGACTCGCGGTTCTGGATCGCGTAGCGCCCGACCTCCTCCTTCCCGTCGCCGTCGTAGTAGACGATCGAGGCGTTGGTGAGGAACTCGTCGTTGGGGTCGGGGATGTCGATCGTCTTGTAGAGCCAGACGAACCCGGCCACCGCGACGAGGGCGAGGACGACGAAGGCGACGCCCGCGCGCACGGCGTACTTGCGCAGCCGGCGCTTCCAGGTCATCGGCGGCCTGGCGCCCTTCGGCTTGCGCCCGAGGCGGGCCCGCAGGGGGTCGGACCAGGACCTGTCCTGGACGCTCGAGGACGCCGCACCCGCTGCCTTGCGCTTGCCTGCCACGCGTCGTCCCTTCGTCGCTCCCACGTACGCCGTCCCCACGGCGCGGCATCTCAGCGTACGGGCGGGTGCTGAGAGGAGCCGAAACCCGGGTGGCGACCCCGACCCGAGGGGCGACCTCACATCCGAAGCATCGACTTTTCCGGATCCGCGGATATATCGCTACGATAGGTCGCATGGCGCGTCGCAGTGATTCCATCGAGCTGGCAGTCCTCGGACTGCTGCACGAGGGACCCATGCACGGCTACGAGCTGCGCAAGCGGCTCAACCTGATGCTCGGGTGGGGCCGGGTGCTGTCCTACGGCTCGCTCTACCCGACGCTGAAGAAGATGCTCAAGGGCAACCTCATCGAGGAGCTCGCGCCGTCGCTCACCCCGACGTCGCGTCGGCCCAAGATCGTCTACCAGGTGACGCCCGCGGGCACGGCCGAGTTCGAGCGGTTGATGACCGACATCGGTCCGGCTGCGTGGGAGGACGACAACTTCGGCATCCGGTTCGCGTTCTTCGGACGCACCGACATGGAGATCCGGCTGCGGGTCCTCGAGGGCCGGCGGTCGCGGCTCCAGGAGCGGCTCGACCGGATCCAGCGGGAGCTGTCGATGACCGAGAAGGAGGTCGACCGCTACTCCGCCGAGCTCCAGCGGCACGGGGTCGAGTCGGCCGAGCGCGAGGTCCAGTGGCTCTCCGACCTGATCAACGCCGAGCGCAACCGGGCCGCCGTCCCACCGCCGGCCACGCAGAACCCCTGATCGACCTGATCGACCCGATCCACCGCTGCACCAGCTCCACCACAGACACCAAAGCACGCGACATGTTCGTCACACGAAGGGAAACCCCATGGGTTCGGTACGAGTAGCAATCGTCGGAGTGGGCAACTGCGCCACCTCCCTGGTCCAGGGGGTCACCTACTACCGTGACGCCGACCCGCACGGCACCGTCCCGGGCCTGATGCACGTCGCCTTCGGCGACTACCACGTCAAGGACGTCGAGTTCGTCCTCGCGTTCGACGTCGACGACAAGAAGGTCGGCAAGGACCTGTCCGAGGCGATCAACGCCTCGGAGAACAACACGATCAAGATCGCCGACGTCCCGACGCTCGGCGTCGAGGTCAAGCGCGGCCCGACCCTCGACGGCCTGGGCAAGTACTACCGGATGACGATCGAGGAGTCGGCCCAGGAGCCGGTCGACGTCGTCCAGGCGCTCAAGGACGCCGAGGTCGACGTGATGGTGTCCTACCTCCCGGTGGGCTCCGAGGAGGCCGACAAGTTCTACGCCCAGTGCGCCATCGACGCCGGCGTCGGCTTCGTCAACGCGCTGCCCGTCTTCATCGCCTCCGACCCGGTCTGGGCCAAGAAGTTCGAGGACGCCGGCGTCCCGATCGTCGGCGACGACATCAAGAGCCAGGTCGGCGCCACCATCACCCACCGCGTGATGGCGAAGCTGTTCGAGGACCGCGGCGTCGCCCTCGACCGCACCTACCAGCTCAACGTCGGCGGCAACATGGACTTCAAGAACATGCTCGAGCGCGAGCGCCTGGAGTCGAAGAAGATCTCCAAGACCCAGGCGGTGACCTCCAACCTCACCGGCGAGCTGGCCGACAAGACCGACAGCCGCAACGTGCACATCGGCCCGTCCGACTACGTCGCCTGGCTCGACGACCGCAAGTGGGCCTACGTCCGCCTCGAGGGCCGCGCGTTCGGCGACGTCCCGCTCAACCTGGAGTACAAGCTCGAGGTCTGGGACTCCCCCAACTCCGCCGGCATCATCATCGACGCCCTGCGCGCCTGCAAGATCGCCATGGACCGCGGCATCGGCGGCCCGCTCATCGGCGCATCGTCCTACCTGATGAAGAGCCCGCCGGTGCAGCTGCCCGACGACGAGGGCCGTCGCCACGTCGAGGCCTTCATTGCTGGCACCGAGTGAGCTGACGGCTCCCCCGCACCACCGCTGACAGGGCGGGCACCCCGACGGGGTGCCCGCCCTGCGCGTCCCTAGAGGTCGACGACCACCGCGGCGTGGTTGTCGGGCTCCCCCGCCGCCCGCACGGCGTCCGCGACCGCGTCGACGACGTCCTGCGGCGGACGCTCGGCGACGAGCAGGTCGGTCAGCGCCGCCGGGTCGAGCACGGCGTGCACGCCGTCGGTGGTGAGCACCAGCCGGTCGCCCGGTCGCACCGCGTGGATCGCGAGGTCGGGGGCGTACGGCGCGTCCACCGCGATCGCCCGGTTGATGATCACCCGGCGGTCGTCGGCGCGCGCCTCCTCCGGCGTGAGCCGGCCCTCGTCGACGAGCGTCTGCACGACGCTGTGGTCCCGGGTGAGCCGCTCGAGCCGCCCCTCGCGCACCAGGTAGGCGCGGGTGTCGCCCACGTGGGCGAGGACGACGTGGTCCGCGCCCAGCGCGAACGCGGTCACGGTGGTGGCGGCGTCGGGCCGGCCGGCGTACTTCTCCGCCACCAGCGCAGCCGCGCGGGCCACCGAGGCGTCCAGGGCGGCCAGGTCACCGGGCGCGAGCGCGCCGACCACGTCGGCGGCCACCCCCGGCGCGTTCCCGATGCCGTCGGCCACGGCGTAGACGCCGCCGTCGGTGCGCACCGCGTCGCACTGCGACGCGCGCCCGCCCTGCTCGGCGTACGACGCCGCCACGGCGGCGACCTGCTGGCTGTCGTGCGTGCCCATGTCCTGCTCCCTCTGGTCGAGCTCGGCCACGAGGTCGGCCACCAGCGCGCGGGTCGACGCGGCGTCGGCCTCGGCCTGGCGCCACCACGACGTCAGCTCGGCGGCCGCCGCCCGGCCCGAGCGGCCGGCCAGGTCGGCCACCACCCGGATCCGGGACAGCGGCATCCCGGCCAGCCGGAGCCGCGCGACCAGGCGCGCCCGGTCGAGCTGGTCCGCGGCGTACCAGCGGTAGCCCGAGACCGGGTCGACCTCGGCCGGGCGCAGCAGGCCCGACTCGTCGTACAACCGGAGCGCCTTGGCGCTCAGGCCGCTCGCCCGGGCCGCGTCGCCGATCGACATCAACCGCATGCGCCCCACGGTGCCTCCTCGTGCGCCGGTGCACCTCACCGGCGCACCGACCGTGCGGCTTGACCCTGGGACAAGGTCAACCCGGGTCAGGCGCGGGCGGCGGCCTCGGCCTCGGTCCTCACCCGCGCCAGGGTCTCGTGCATGCCCCGCTCGAGGCGCCGCGTGAACGACTCGACGCCGCCGAGGGCGACGCCGGTCAGGCGCAGGGAGAGCGGCGAGATGCCGTGCGGCACCTCGCGGCGCTGGGTGACGGTGGTGCCGCCGGTGGCGTTCTCGGTGAGCTCGAAGGACCAGATCGTCCGGTTCTCCTTGACCTTGAACGCGAAGTCGCGGTGCGGCTCGAACCGCACGACCACGGCGTTGGTCGGCCAGTGCAGCAGGCCCTGGCGGTTGAGGTTGGTGAAGGTCGCGCCCTGGCGGACCGCGCCGCCCCAGACCTTGGTGCGCACGACCTGCGGGCTCCACGAGGCCATCCGGGGCACGTCGGTGACCAGCGCCCACACCTGCGCCGGCGGGGCGGCGATGTCGATGGTCGCCTCGAGCTCCTGGTGCTGCTGGGTGTCGGCCATGGCCGGACCTTACTGAACGATGTTCAACAGCGTCACCGTGACGCCCACCACTCCAGCAGGGCCGCCCGTGCGGCGTCCTCGTCGAGCGGCCCGCGATCGAGCCGCAGCTCAAGCAGGAACGTGTAGGCGTCGCCGACCTCGCGGCCCGGACCGATGCCGAGGGCCTCCATGATCTGGTTGCCGTCGAGGTCGGGGCGCAACGAGGCCAGCTCCTCCTCCTCCGACAGCCGCGCGATGCGCTTCTCGAGGTCGTCGTAGGTCCGCCGGAGCCGCTCGGCCTTGCGCTGGTTGCGGGTCGTGCAGTCGGCCCGGGTCAGCACGTGCAGGCGCTCGAGCTGGTCGCCGGCGTCGCGCACGTAGCGGCGCACGGCCGAGTCGGTCCACTCCCCCGACCCGTATCCGTGGAAGCGCAGGTGCAGCTCGACCAGCTTGCTGACGGCGTCGATCTCGTCGTTGCTGAAGCGCAGCGCCTTCATCCGCTTGGTCGTCAGCTTGGCGCCGACGACGTCGTGGTGGTGGAAGGTGACGGTGCCGTCGCCGACCAGCCGCCGGGTGCGCGGCTTGCCGACGTCGTGCATCAGCGCGGCGAACCGCGAGACGAAGTCCGGCTCGCCGCCGAGCCGGTCCTCGAGGTCGATCGCCTGCTCCAGCACGGTCAACGTGTGCTCGTAGACGTCCTTGTGGCGGTGGTGCTCGTCGCGCTCGAGGCGCAGGGCCGGCAGCTCGGGCAGGACCAGCTCGGCCAGACCGGTATCGACCAGCAGCGTGAGGCCGAGCCGGGGGTACGGCGCGCAGATCAGCTTGACCAGCTCGTCGCGCACCCGCTCGGCACTGATGATCGTGATCCGCTCGGCCATCGCGGTCATCGCGGCGACCACCTCGGGTGCGACGGTGAACCCGAGCTGGGCGGCGAACCGCGCCGCGCGCAGCATCCGCAGCGGGTCGTCGCCGAAGGAGTCCTCCGGCCGGCCCGGGGTGCGCAGCACCCGGTGGGCGAGGTCGACGATCCCGCCGTAGGGGTCCTCGAACTGGCGGTCGGGCAGCGCCACGGCCATCGCGTTGACGGTGAAGTCGCGGCGGCCGAGGTCGCCGGCCAGCGAGTCGCCGTACTGCACCGTGGGGTTGCGCGAGGCGGGGTCGTAGCTCTCGGAGCGGTACGTCGTCACCTCGACCACCCACGGACCCTTGCGGGCGCCGATGGTCCCGAAGTCGCGGCCCATGTCCCACAGCGCGTCGCCCCAGCCGCCGAGGAGCCGCTCGGTCAGCTCGGGTCGGGCGGAGGTGGTGAAGTCGAGGTCGTGGTGGGAACGGCCGAGCATCGCGTCGCGCACCGGCCCGCCGACCAGGTGCAGCTCGTGGCCGGCGTCGGTGAAGAGCGCGCCGAGGCTGTCGATCAGCGGCGCGAGCCGGTCGAGCTCAGCCCCGACCCGACGCTGCACCTCGACGATCGACAGGGGCTCCACGGACACGGCGCGGAGTCTACGGAGCGCGGCGCGCACCGCCGACCCGGATACCCTCGGGAGGTGGCCAGACCCCCGAGATGCCTGCGCGCCCTCGTGGCGACGGTCGGGGTCGCCACCGTGCTCTGCGTGGCCCCCGCCCCGGCCTCGGCGGGCCCGGCGGGCCCGGCGGGCCCGGTGGGCCCAGAGGGCCCAGCGACCCCGGCCGCGCCAGCCGCCCCGGCCCGCGCCGCCGCCGCCGCCGCCGCGGGAAGCGTCGCCCCGGGCGACGACCCGCTCGGCGTCACCATCTCGACGATGAGCCCGTCGTCGCTGCCGACCACCGGCAACATCCGGGTCACTGGCACCGTCACCAACCGCACCGACGAGACCTGGAGCCGGATCCGGCTGTACGCGATCGTCGGCGACGGCGAGCTGTTCGAGCCCATGCGCAACCAGGGCGAGCTCGCCCGGGCGATGCAGTCCCCCCTCGACGAGGTCGTGGGCCTGCGCAAGACGACCGTCGGCACGCCCGGGTCCGTCGCGTCCCTGGCGCCCGGCGCCACGGCCTCGTACACGATCGTGCTGCCGGCCGACGCCGTCGAGGTGACCCGGGCCGGCGTCTACTGGTTCGGCGTCCACGCGCTCGGCGGGAGCCCGTCGGTCCCCGACGAGGAGGACTTCGCCGACGGCCGGGCCCGCACCTTCCTGCCCTACGTGCCCCGCCGGTTCGAGGCCACGCCGGTCGCGACGTCGCTCGTCGTGCCGCTGGCCCAGCCGGTCCGCTACGCCCCGGACGGGTCCGTCGACGACGTCGAGGGCTGGGAGAGGGCGCTCGGGCCCGACGGCCGCCTCACCAAGCTCCTCGACTTCGTCGACCAGGGCACCGACCCGGTGACCTGGCTGGTCGACCCCGCCCTGGTCGACGCCGTCGACCACCTGGCCCGCGGCAACCGGCCCCGCAGCCTGGGTCCCACCCGCACCCCCGGCCCCGGGACCGGGTCACCGAGCGGGGAGCCGACGCCCGACGAGCCGGCCGAGGACGCCGAGCCCGTCGAGCTGCCCGACGTCGCCCGCACCGCGTCGACCTGGCTCGACCGGCTGGGCGAGACGCTGGCCGACGACGAGGTGCTGACCCTGCCCTACGGCAACATCGACGTGCCCGCCACGCTCGCCCACGCGCCCGAGCTGCTCGACCTGGCCCTGGCCCAGCGCAGCTCCGCGCTCGCCGACCTCGGTGTCGAGTCCGCCCCCGTCCTGACGTCCCCCAGCGGCTACCTCGACGGCGACAGCATCCGGGCCGCCGACCGCGACACGCGGGTGCTCGTCACCGATCGGATGCTCGGCGACAAGCCGCCGGCCGCCGTCGACGTCGACGGCCACCGGGTCCTGGTCACCTCCTACGGCGCCACGCAGGGCGGTCCCCCGCCCGGGGCGCCGCTGACGCCCGTCGGCATCCGCCAGCGGCTCCTGGCCGAGGCCGCGGTGCGGGTCATCAAGAACGACCGCCGCCCGCTCGTCGCCGTCCTGCCGCTGGAGTGGGGCCTCACCGAGCCGTCGGGGTTCTTCGGTGGCCTCGACGTCCCGTGGGTCGACCATGGCTCACTGGCCGCCGTGGAGTCGGCCGCCGGCACGCCGGAGACGGTGTCGGCCGACGACCTCGACTACACCCGCCTCCAGCGCCGTCGCGAGCTCGACGCGGCCACGGTCGACGACGTCCGCGGCCTCATCGACGCCGGCGACACCCTCCAGAACGTGCTCGTCGACAACACCGAGGTGGGCGGCGTCATCACCGAGGAGGCGCTGACCGGCCTGTCCTACTTCGTCCGCTACGACCAGGGCGTCGGCCGCCTCACGACCAACCGGTCGCGCGCCTGGGTCGACGAGCGCCTCGGCGGCGTCCAGGTCACCGCGTCCCCCGGTGTCACGCTCTCCAGCGACGCCGGCGAGTTCGTGGTCACCCTCACCAACACCCTCGACCACCGCGTCTCGGTGAGCCTCCGGGCCGAGTCCGACGCCGGCATCGAGGTCGACGCGCCGGAGGAGATCGTGCTCGCGCCCGGCGCCCGCGACACCGTGTTCCTCGAGGCCCGCACCACCACCAACTCCGTGCACAACGTCGAGCTGGTGGTCACCGACGCCGCCGGCACGCCGCTGGGCTCGACCGACGAGCTGCCGATCCGCGCGACCCAGGTCAGCGGCGTGATCTGGATCATCCTGGGCACCGGCGCCGGGCTGCTGTTCCTGGCGATCGCCGTCCGGCTCGTGCGCCGCGTGCGCGCGGCCCGGCGCGGCGACCCGGGCGCCGGTCGACGTTCGGCCCAGCCGGTCGAGGACCCCGATCCCGCCGCCGCACCGTCGGTCGAGGTCGGATGAGCACCGGACCCGACGCGGCACCCGCCGCCGAGCAGCGCACGGTGCTGGCCAACAGCGCGGTGATGGCGGCCGGCACGGCGGTCTCGCGGCTCAGCGGGTTCGTGCGGTCGGCCCTGCTGGCGGCGGCGCTCGGGCTGAGCCTGCACGCCGACATCTTCACCATCGCCAACACCGTGCCCAACATGCTCTACATCCTGCTGGCCGGCGGCGTCTTCAACGCCGTGCTGGTGCCCCAGCTGGTGCGCGCGATGGCCCACGACCCCGACGGCGGTGACGCCTACACCAACCGGGTCGTCACCCTCGCGGCGCTGTTCCTCGGCGCCGTCACGGTCGCGCTCGTCGTCTTCGCCCCGCAGCTGATGTCGCTCTACCTCGACGACCGCTACGACGACCCCGACCGCGCCGCCCACCTGGCCTCGGTCGTCGACCTCGCGCGGTACTGCCTGCCGCAGGTGTTCTTCTACGGGATGTTCGTGCTGGTCGGGCAGATCCTCAACGCGCGCGGCCGCTTCGGCCCGATGATGTGGGCACCGATCGCCAACAACATCATCTCCATCGCGGTGCTGGTGGCCTACCTGCTCACGTTCGGACCAGCCCGCGGGCCGGAGCGGTTCGGCCCGTTCGGCAGTGGGCAGGAGCTCCTGCTCGGCGTCGGCTCCACCGTGGGGATCGCCGCCCAGCTGGCGATCCTGGTGCCCTACCTCCGCCGGGCCGGCTACACCTTCCGCCCGCGCTTCGACTTCCGCGACGCCGGCCTCGGCCAGACCTTCCGGCTCGGGGTGTGGACCGTGCTGTTCGTCGTGGTCAACCAGGTCGCCTACACCGTGGTGGTGGCGCTGGCCTCGGGCGGCACCGCCGACGGCGGCGACGGCACCGGCTACGCCGTCTACTCCTCGACGTTCCTGATCGTGATGGTGCCGCACTCGGTGATCACGGTGTCGCTGGCCACCGCGATCCTCCCCCAGCTCTCCCGGCACGCGACGGCCGGCGACCGGCCCCGGCTCGGGGCGACCCTGGCCTCGGCGCTGCGCACCGCGCTGGCGGTCGTCGTCCCGTTCGCGGCCATCCTGCCGTTCGTCGCCGAGGACCTCGCCAACGTCATCTGGGGCCACGGCGCCGCGTCCGACGACTTCGAGCGCTACGCCCCGTCCCTCGCGCTGTTCGGCCCGGGGCTGGTGCTGTTCACCGTGCACTACCTGGTGCTGCGCGGCTTCTACGCCCTCGAGCTCAACCGCACGGTGTTCCTCATGCAGTGCGGGGTCGCGGCGACCAACATCGTCGCCGCCGTGCTGATCGTCCGGTCGGTCGACGCCGAGGGCACCTCCCCCGCCCTGGTGCTCGCCTACGCCGCGTCGTACGCCGTGGGCGCGGCGCTGTCCTACACCGTCCTGAGCCGGCGCCTCGGCGGTCTCGAGACCGGCCGCCTGGTGCGGTTCGCGGCCCGGCTGGCGGTGGCCGTCGCGGTTGCCACGGCGGTCGGCGGCGGCCTCGCCGTCGTCCTCGACGGCCTGGCCGACCAACCCCACTGGGCCCTCGCCGCCCTGCGCGGCGGCACCGTCGCCGCGGTCACGGGCGGGGTGTTCCTGCTGATGGCCCGGGTCACCGGGATCACCGAGGTCACCACGGTGGTGCGGACCGTCACCCGCAAGGTCAGCCGCGCCCGCTGACCTGCAGCGCGGTGGACCCCACCGGTCCTACGATGGCCGGGACCACGCACGTCCCACCGAGGAGTCGACTTCAGGTGCCGCACGCCACCCGGCCCGGTGACGTCCTCGGCGACCGCTACCGTCTCGTGGACCTCCTCACCGAGAGCGAGGGCGGCCGCTTCTGGCGCGCCCACGACCCGGTGCTCGAGCGGCACGTCGCGATCCACGTCATCCGGGGCGACGACGACCGCGCACCGGCCCTGATGGACGCCGCGCGGCGCTCGGCCACCGTCCCCGACCGCCGGGTGCTGCGGGTGCTCGACGCCGAGTGCACCGACGACGAGTGCTACGTGGTCAACGAGTGGGGCTGGGGCGCCTCCCTCGACATCGTCGTCGCCGGGCACGGACCGCTCGACCCCCGCCAGGCCGCCTGGCTCGTCGCCGAGGTCGCCGACTCGATCGCGCTGGCCCACGACCTCGGCGTCGCCCACGGCCGCCTCAACCCCGAGAACGTCCTCGTCGACCGCGCGGGCGGGGTCCGGATCATCGGCCTGTGCGTCGACGCCGCCCTGCACGGCCTCGACGACCGCGCGGGCGACCCGGTCCGGCGCGACCTCGACGACCTCGCCGGCCTGCTCTACTGCGCGCTGACCGGCCGCTGGGCCGGGTCGTCCGGCTCCATCGTGCCCGCGGCACCGCGCAAGCACGGCGACGTGCTCCGGCCCCGCCAGGTCCGCGCCGGCATCCCCGGACCGCTCGACCTGCTCTGCGACGACGTCCTGCACCCGCTCGCCCAGGGCCGCCACCGCGAGCCCGGCGAGGAGACCGCCACGGCCCGGGGGATGGCCGACTACCTCGCCGAGTTCGTGGGCGACCCCGTCGGCATGCCCGAGGCCGTGCTCGCCAGCACCCCCGACGTGCTGCCCGAGGAGGAGCAGGTCGTGCTGCCGCCCGTGCCCGAGGTCCTCCCCCACGACGAGCAGGACGACGAACCGTACGACGAGTCGCCCGCCGCACCGCCCGCCGAGCCGCCCGCCGAGCCGCCCGCCGAGCCGCCCGTCCCGGACGACGCCACCGTCCGGCGCCCCGCGCGCGAGGACGACCGACCCACCCAGGCGGGGGTCCCGATCTTCGGTGAGGACGGCGACGACGTCTCGTGGCTCGAGCGCCGGTCGACCCCGCCGCCGCCCCCGCCGCCGTTCGAGGCGCCCCCCGAGCGGCCGCTCTTCGCCCCCGAGCCCGCCGGTGGCGTCCCGCGCCGGGCGCCGCGCGACCCCGCGACCAGTGGCGCGACCAGTGGCGCGGGCAGCCGCACCGGCGGGGCCGGGGGCGACGCCGGCGGGTTCTGGCCGTGGGACACCGGAGCCGGCGCCGGTCCCGGCGGCGCCACCGCGGCCCCCGTCCCGGCCGACGACGGGCCCGTCCCCGGCCGGACCTTCCTGCGCCTGGCGACCGTGCTGGCCGTGCTGGTGCTGCTCGGGGTGGCCGTGGTGGTGGCCATCAAGCTGTCGGGCGACGACGAGACCGGCGGGTCGAGCCCCGACCGCTCCGGTGGGAGCACGGCCGGCCTGACCTCCGGCGACCCGTCCGCGCGACGAGCCGCCGGCGGGCGGCCGATCGCCGACCTGGCGGTGGCGGCGTACGACCCCCAGGGCGACCCGCCCTCGGAGAACGACGAGGACGCCGCCCTGGCCGTCGACGGCGACCCCGCCACCCGGTGGACCACCCAGGGCTACGAGGACCAGCTCGGCACCGTCGACGCCCTGAAGTCGGGCGTCGGCCTGGCGCTCGACCTCGGTGGGGAGCGCGAGGTCGGTCGGGTCGAGCTGACCCTCGCCGGCACACCGACCTCGGTGTCGGTCTACCTCCTCGACGCCGACCCGCGGGAGGCCGACGACCTCACCCGCCTCGAGCCCGCCGCCCAGGGCACCGCCGACGGCGACCGGCTGGTCCTCGACACCGGCGGCGCCCGCGGCTCGCACCTGGTGGTGTGGCTGACCTCGCTCCCCCTCGACGACGAGGGCCGGTTCCGCGGCAGCGTGGCCGAGGTGGTGGTCCGCGGTGGCTGACGACGCCCCGACCGACGCCGAGCTGCTCGCGGCCCACGTGGCCGGCGACCCCGCCGCCTTCGGCGTGCTGTTCACCCGCCACCGCGACCGGCTCTGGGCGGTCGCGCTGCGCACCATGGGCAACCCCGACGACGCCGCCGACGGGCTCCAGGACGGCATGATCGCCGCCTACCGGCGCGCGGCGTCCTTCCGCGGCGAGGCCCAGGTCACGACGTGGCTCCACCGCGTCGTCGTCAACGCCTGCCTCGACCGGCTCCGGGCCGCCAAGGTACGCCGCGCCGAGGCGCTTCCCGACGACCTCGACGAGCACGCCGGCCGCGGGTCGCTGGTCTCGGCCACCGACGAGGCCGCCGACCCGGCCGACGTCGCCGTGAGCACCGACCGCCGCCGCCAGGTCCTCGACGCGCTGGCGCAGCTGCCCGAGGAGCAGCGCGCCGCGCTGGTGCTGGTCGACATGGAGGGCTACCCGGTCGCCGAGGTGGCGGTGATGCTCGACTGCGCCGTCGGCACGGTGAAGTCGCGCTGCTCGCGGGGCCGCACCCGCCTGGCCTCGCTCCTCGCGCACCTCCTCGACGACGCGAGCGGGCCCGGCCCCGCTGCCCCGGGGAACCCGCCGCCCCCCGGCGCCGTCCCATCCACGCACCCGCCGCGGGGCCCTCCGGCCTGAGTCACCCCCACGCCGACCGCCACCCCACCGCCACCCACCACCCGGAAGTGTCCCCATGTCCCAGCACGAGCCCGAGGCGAGCGCTGCCGAGCAGGAGGCCGTACGCCGCCTGCTCGCGCAGGCGCGCCACGACGAGCCCGTGCCCCCCGACGTGGCGGCCCGGCTCGACGCCGTCCTGGCCGGCCTGGTCTCCGAGGGACCGCGCGGCATCGCGCCCCCGCCGCCGCCGCTGCGGCCCCCGCCGCCGTACCGACCCGGTCCCGAGCCCGCCCCGGTCGTCGACCTCGCGGCCCGCCGACGTCGGCGTCGGGTCACCGGGCTCCTGGGTGCCGCGGCCGCCGTGGTCGTCCTCGGCGTCGGCGTCGGTCAGGTCATCGACACCGACGGGGGCTTCGAGTCCGACGACTCGAGGAGCGCGTCGGGCGGCTCCTCGGCGGAGCGCGACCAGGGGGACGCCGCCCTGCCGGAGGCCCTCGAGCCGGAGTCGACCCCGAGCACGGTGCCGCCCGGCGGCGCGGAGGACGACGTGCCGACGGTCGGCGCACCGACGTTCTCCGACGACGCGGAGCGGCTGCGCGGGCGCCGCGGCACGCCCTCGACCGACTCCCTCCCGCTGGGCGGCGCCGACCTCACCTCCTCGCCGGTGTTCGAGTGCCCTCCGACCGTGTGGGGCGAGGGCCGCTTGCTCGCCGTCCGGTTCCGGAGCCTGCCGGCGGTGCTGGCCTACCGGCCGCCCGTGGGCGACACCCAGACGGTCGAGCTGCTGCAGTGCGGCAGCGGCGACGTGCTGCGGTCGACGGTGATCCCCTTCCCCTGAGCCGGGCCGGGCAGGCCCGGAATGGGCCTCGCCTACCATGCGTTGGAGCGAGTACCACCGCCCGCCACCTTCGAGGAGACCCTCCCGCATGTCCGAGTCCCCGACCCGCAACGTCATCATCATCGGCTCCGGGCCGTCGGGTTACACCGCCGCCGTCTACGCCGCCCGCGCCAACCTGGAGCCGCTGGTCCTCGAGGGCTCGGTCACCGCCGGCGGCGCGCTGATGAACACCACCGAGGTCGAGAACTTCCCGGGCTTCCGTGACGGCATCATGGGTCCGGTCCTGATGGACGAGATGAAGGCCCAGGCCCGCCGGTTCGGTGCCGAGCTCGTCCCCGACGACGTCGTCGAGGTCGACCTCACCGGTGACGTCAAGGTCGTCAAGACGGCCACCGAGACCTACACCGCCCGTGCGGTGATCCTGGCCATGGGGTCGGGCTACCGCAAGCTGGGGCTCCCCAACGAGGACGCCCTCTCCGGACGCGGCGTCTCCTGGTGCGCCACCTGCGACGGCTTCTTCTTCCGCGAGCAGCACATCGCCGTGGTCGGCGGCGGCGACTCCGCGATCGAGGAGGCGACGTTCCTGACCCGCTTCGGGTCCAAGGTGTCGCTGATCGTGCGCCGCGACGAGCTGCGCGCCTCCAAGATCATGCAGGAACGCGCGTTCGCCGACCCCAAGCTCGACATCGTCTGGAACTCCGTGGTCGACACCATCAACGGCGACGGCCAGCTCGAGTCGGTGACCCTGCGCGACACCGTCACCGGCAAGACCCGCGGCCTCGACGCCACCGGCCTGTTCATCGCCATCGGGCACGACCCCCGCTCGGAGCTGCTGCCCGGCCAGGTCGACCTCGACGACAACGGCTACGTCGTGACGTCCCACCCCAGCACCGGCACCAACCTGCCGGGGGTCTTCGCCGCGGGCGACCTGGTCGACCACATCTACCGCCAGGCCATCACCGCCGCCGGCACCGGCTGCGCGGCGGCCCTCGACGCCGAGCGCTACCTGTCCGAGCTCGACCACCACCTCGCGTCGTCGGGGGCCGAGGCCCAGGAGCGGGCCGACGCCGAGGTCGCCGTCCTCTGACCGGGCCGCACGTGGGGCCGGGAACACGTCCGGTCCCGTCGGCGTTCACCCAGGACAGCCAGTTCCGTCAACGAAGGGAAGCAGCGTGGCCAACATCGCAGCCGTGACCGACGCCGAGTTCGAGTCGCAGGTCCTCAAGTCCGACAAGCCCGTCCTGGTGGACTTCTGGGCCGAGTGGTGCGGTCCGTGCCGCCAGGTCGCCCCGATCCTCGACGAGATCGCCACCGCGCACGGCGAGAAGATCACGTTCTTGAAGATGAACGTCGACGAGAACCCCGTGACGCCGTCGTCCTACCGCGTCACCGGCATCCCGACGATCAACGTCTACCAGGGTGGCGAGGTCGTCCGCAGCATCGTCGGCGCCCGCCCGAAGGCCGCCCTGCTCAAGGAGCTCGAGGAGTTCACCGCCTGAGCCCACCCGCGAGCCCGCTCGCGAGGTCGGTCCGCTCGGCACCGGACCCCGGACGTCACCCGACGTCCGGGGTCTCGTGCGTCCGGAGCGTGGGCGAGGGCGTCGGGCCGGGTCGCACGGCCCCGACCAGCCGCTCGATGGCGGCCTCGACCTCGTCCTTCCAGGTCAGGGCCGAGCGCAGGTCCATCCGCATCCGCGGCGTGGTCGGGTGCGCGCGGTGGGTGCGGAAGCCGACGTGCGCCAGGAAGTCGGCCGGCGGCAGGCACCCGGCGCGGCCCCGGCTGTCGCCGAAGGCCTCCACGGCCCGGACGCCGCCGCGCTCGACCAGATCGCGCGCCATCGCCTGGACCAGGACCCGACCGAGCCCTCCCCCGGCGTGCGCCGGGGCGACGTACGCCGTGGTCATCAGGACCGCGTCGGACGACACCGGCGCGGTGGGGTGCCCGGCGGCGCCCGCGACGAACGCCGGCGGGGCGTAGACGACGTACCCGACCGGGACGTCGTCGACGAGCACGACGCGCCCGCACGACCCCCACTCCCGGAGCACCAGCGACAGCCAGGCGTCCTTCTCGGCGGCGGCGTCCTCGGCGCGGTCGATCCGGCCCCGACGGACGGGGTCGAGCTCCCACCGGACGCAGGAGCGGCACGGGAGGCCGGACTCCCCCAGGGCGTGCAGCCGGTCGGGCGTGAGCCGCACCACCCTGCGTGCCATGAAATAGGAGCGTAGCCGCGTCGCGTGCCTGCCAGGATGGGGCGATGCGCCAGATCCGCCAGAGCAAGAAGCTGCACGACGTCCGCTACGACGTGCGGGGGCCGATCCTGGTGGAGGCACAGCGCCTGGAGTCCGAGGGGCACCGGATCCTGCGGCTCAACATCGGCAACACCGCGCCCTTCGGCTTCGAGGCGCCCGAGGCGATCCTCGCCGACGTGACCCGCCACCTGGCCGACTCCCAGGGCTACAGCGACTCCCGGGGCATCTTCTCGGCCCGGACCGCCGTCGCGCAGTACTACCAGCAGCGCGGGCTCCGCGACACGGCCGTCGACGACGTGTTCATCGGCAACGGCGTCTCCGAGCTGATCTCGATGGTGCTGCAGGCCTTCGTCGACGAGGGCAACGAGATCCTGGTGCCGGCCCCCGACTACCCGCTGTGGACGGGCGCGGTGACGCTCTCCGGCGGCGTCCCGGTGCACTACCTGTGCGACGAGTCCAACGGCTGGAGCCCCGACCTGGCCGACGTCGAGGCCAAGATCACCGAGCACACCCAGGCCCTGGTGATCATCAACCCCAACAACCCGACCGGCGCCGTCTACAGCAAGCAGGTCGTCGACGGCCTGGTCGACATCGCCCGACGCCACGAGCTCGTGGTCTTCGCCGACGAGATCTACGAGAAGATCATCTTCGACGACGCGGTGCACCACCACGCCGCGGCGTCCGCCGGCGACGACGTCCTCTGCCTGACGTTCAGCGGCCTGTCCAAGGCCTACCGCGTCTGCGGCTACCGGGCGGGCTGGGTGATGATCTCCGGGCCGCAGGAGATCGCCACCGACTTCCTCGAGGGCCTCACCCTGATCGCGAACATGCGGATGTGCGCCAACGTGCCCGGCCAGCACGCCATCCAGACCGCGCTCGGCGGCTACCAGTCGATCGAGGAGCTGATCGTCCCCGGTGGCCGGCTGTACGACCAGATCATGCTGGCCGACCGGATGCTCAACGAGATCCCCGGCGTGACCTCGGTGCGCCCCCAGGGCGCGCTCTACTGCTTCCCCCGACTGGATCCGGAGGTCTACCGGATCGAGGACGACGAGGCGTTCGTCATCGACCTGCTGCGCGCCAAGAAGATCCTGGTCACCCACGGCACCGGCTTCAACTGGCCGCACACCGACCACTTCCGCCTGGTGACGCTCCCCGACGTCGCCGTCCTCGAGGAGGCGATCGGCCGGATCGCCGACTTCCTGGCGACGCGGCGCTGATCGCCCCCCGGCGACGGCCGCCGGGGATCTCTGGCACGCTCGGTCTGACCTCGACCCCCAGGAGCACCGCCGCATGCGCGACCTCACGTACTCGCCGATCATCCTGACGGCGAAGACCGGCTTCCGGCTGCTCGGCCAGCGGTTCCAGACGAGCGGCACGGAGCACGTGCCGCGCACCGGCGGCGTGCTGCTCGCGGTCAACCACATCGGCTACGTCGACTTCGTCTACGGCGGGCTGGCCGCCGACCCGGCGGGCCGCAAGGTCCGCTTCATGGCCAAGCGCGAGCTGTTCGACCACGCGGTCACCGGCCCGTTGATGCGCTCGATGCACCACATCGAGGTCGACCGGGGCGCCGGCGAGCGGTCGATGGGGGTCGCGCTCGACTACCTGCGCGCCGGTGAGGCCGTGGGGATCTTCCCCGAGGCCACGATCTCGCGCTCGTTCGAGCTCAAGGAGTTCAAGACCGGTGCGGTCCGCGTGGCCGCCGAGGCCGGCGTCCCGCTGGTGCCGGTGATCCTGTGGGGCACCCAGCGGATGATGACCAAGGACCACCCCCGCGACTTCGCCCGCGGCCGGACCATCGCGGTGCGCGTCGCCCCACCGCTGCACCCGACCGGGGCCGACCCCGTGGCCGAGACCGCGGAGCTGCGACGGGTGATGACGTCGCTGCTCGACGAGACGATCCGGACCTACCCGGCGGACGAACAGCCTCCCGGCTCGTGGTGGCTGCCGGCGTCGTACGGCGGCTCGGCGCCGTCGCCGGCGGAGGCTGCTCGGCTTGATGCCGAGGAGAAGCGGGTTCGGGCCGAGCGCCGCGCTGCCCGCGGCGGCGAGTAGCGGCGTCTCGACAAAGCGTCACATCGCTTTGTCGACAACGCGCTTTGTCGGCAGGGTGCTAGATCGGCCGGTCGTCGCGGTTGCGCGGGTCCATGATGTCGACGATGCGCTGCAGGTCGTCCAGCGTCGCGAACTCGACGGTGATCTTGCCCCGGCGCTGGCCGAGCTCGACCTTGACCCGGGTCTCGAGGCGGTCGGAGAGCCGCTCGGCGAGGTCCGCGAGCCCGGGGGCGCTGGGACGGCGGCGGACCTGACGGGCGCGGCCCTCCCCCGGCTCGGCCACGGCGACGATCTCCTCCAGCGCACGCACGCTGATGCCCTCGGCCACGACGCGCTGGGCCAGCCGGTCCTGCAGGTCGGGGTCGTCGACGGCGAGCAGGCTGCGTGCGTGCCCGGCCGACAGCACGCCGGCGGCGAGGCGGCGCTGCACCGGGGGGCTCAGCCTCATCAGCCGGATGGTGTTGCTGATCTGCGGCCGGGAGCGGCCGATCCGCTGCGCCAGCTCCTCGTGGGTGCACTCGAAGTCCTCGAGCAGCTGGACGTAGGCCGCGGCCTCCTCCAGCGGGTTGAGCTGGCTGCGGTGCAGGTTCTCCAGCAGCGCATCGCGCAACATGTCGACATCGTCGGTCTGGCGCACGATGGCGGGGATCCGGTACATCTCCGCCTGCTGCGCGGCCCGCCACCGGCGCTCGCCCATGATCAGCTCGTACTCGTCCGGCCCGACGGACCGCACCACGATCGGCTGGAGCAGGCCGACCTCCTTGATCGAGTGCACCAGCTCGGCCATCGCCTCCTCGTCGAAGACCTGGCGGGGCTGGACCCGGTTGGGTCGGATCCGGTCGACGGGCAGCTCGGAGAAGTAGGCCCCCCGCACCGGCAGCAGGTGGGCGATCTGCGCCATCGGGTCGGTCGACTCCTCCGGCTCCGCCCCGGTGAGCTCGGGGCCGACGGCGGGGGCGGCCTGCGGGGCCGGGGGGATCAGGGAACCCAGGCCGCGTCCGAGTCCGCGCTTCTGCGGGGCGGGCTTGCTCATCGGTGGGCTCCCTTGGTGGCGATCTCGCGCGCGGCCTCGAAGTAGGACAGCGCTCCGGGCGAACCGGGGTCGTAGGTCATCACGGTCTGGCCGTACGACGGCGCCTCGGAGACCCGCACCGACCGGGGGATCGCGGTGCGGAGCACCTGGTCACCGAAGTGCGACCGCACCTCCTCGGCGACGCCCGCGGCGAGCCGGGTGCGCGCGTCGTACATGGTGAGCAGGATCGTGGAGACGTCGAGGTCGGGGTTGAGGTGGGCGCGCACCATCTCCACGGTCTCCAGGAGCTGGCCCAGGCCCTCGAGCGCGTAGTACTCGGCCTGGATCGGGATCAGCATCTCGTCCCCGGCCACCAGCGCGTTCAGGGTGAGCAGGCCCAGGGACGGCGGGCAGTCGATGAGGACGAAGTCGAACCGGTCCGGGTCGGCCGCGCGGGCGTCGTTCGGGTCGGTGGCGACGAGCGGGTGCCCGTGGATGGCCTTGCGCAGCCGGCCCTCCCGGGCCACGACGCTGACCAGCTCGATCTCAGCCCCGGCCAGGTCGATGGTGGCCGGCACGACGTGCAGCCCGGGGAGATCGGGGCAGGGGCTGGCCACCTCGGCCAGCGGCCGGCCCTCCACCAGGGCGTCGTAGGTGGATGGCGCTCCGCGGCCGTGCTCCACGCTAAGCGCGGTGGACGCGTTGCCCTGGGGGTCCAGGTCGACCACCAGGACGCGCTGACCGAGCTGGGCGAGAGCCGCCGCGACGTTGACCGTGGTCGTCGTCTTGCCGACGCCGCCCTTCTGGTTCCCCACCACCATCACGCGGGTGGCACGGGGGCGCGGGACCGCCTCTGACCGGGTGCCGGCGGTCTTGGACTGCCGGGCGAGCAGGCTGTGCTGCACCGCCCGCGCCAGGGGTGTCGCGTCGGTGTCGTACGCGTCGTCCAGGTCGGCCAGGTCTCCGGCTGTGCGCGGGCGAGCCCCGGAGGGGCCGGTACCCGAGCCGGGGGAGGACCCGGATGGACTGGGGGGGAACGTCACTACCAACTCCGTTTCACGTGAAACAGCAGCATGCCAGGCTCGACCGCGGCTGGGGACAACAGGCCGCCGACCTGTGGATAACTAGGCGATTCAGGCGGGGGACACCGGTGGACAACGGTCAACGCCGCTTGCGGGAGCGGGACCGACCAGCGGCCTTCTCCCGAGCCGGCCACGATACCGACTCGGGTCGCTCCCACGCGATGTGGACGGCATAGGTGGGGACATCGGCACCCTCGGCACCCAGCTCCACCACCCGCGGCGCCGCGGCGCCCCACCGATCCAGGACGGCGCGGGCCTCGGCCAGCTCGTCGGTTACCCGCGAGCCCTTCAGCACCACCATCGATCCGTGCGGCGCCACCAGGGGGAGGCACCACGGCACCAACCGGGTCAGCGGGGCGACGGCGCGGGCGGTCACCACGTCGAACCCGGGCGCCAGCTCCGCCCTCGCGTGCAGCTCCTCGGCGCGACCCCGAACCACCACGGCGTTGGTGAGCCCCAGGGCAGAGACCGCCTCCTCCAGGAACGTGGCCCGCCGCAGCAGCGGCTCGACGAGGGTGACCGAGACGTCCGCGCGGAGGATGGCCAGCACCAGACCCGGAAGACCGGCGCCCGCGCCCACGTCGGCCACCGACGCGTCCACCGGCACCTGCGGTGCGAGCAGGGCGCAGTTGACCAGGTGTCGCTCCCAGAGGCGCTCCACCTCGCGAGGTCCGATCAGCCCACGCACCACCCCGTCGGACGCGAGCAGGCCCGCGTACCGCTCGGCCACCGGCAGCCGATCGCCAAACACCCCCCGCGCCTCGAGCGGCGCAGGGGGTGCTGCTGGCGTTTCACGTGAAACGTCCACCACGTTCTAGACCGCCACGCTCTCTAGACCGCCACGCTGCTAGACCGGCAGCACGATGACGTAGCGCCGCGGCTCCACGCCCTCGGACTCGGACGTCAGGCCGGCCGCCGAGACCGCGTCGTGCACCACCTTGCGCTCGAACGGCGTCATCGGGTCCAGCGACAACGGCGCGCCGGACTCCCGGACCCGGGTCACGGCCTCGTCGGCCTGCTCGATCAGGCGCAGCCTCCGGTCGGCGCGGAACCCGGAGATGTCCAGCATCAACCGGGACCGGTCGCCGGTCTCCCGGTAGACGGCCAGCCGGGTGAGCTCCTGCAGGGCCTCCAACACCTCGCCGTTGCGACCGACGAGCTGCTGCAGGTCGGCGCCCACGATCGACACCGCCGCGCGGTCGCCCTCGACGTCCATGTCCAGGTCGCCGTCGAGGTCCGCGATGTCCAACAGCTCCTCGAGGTAGTCCGCCGCGATGTCGCCCTCGTTCTCGAGCTGCTCCAACCGGGTTCCGGGACGCTCGGTCCCGACCTCGGTCCCGACCTCGGTCCCGGCCTCCGCTCCGACCTCGGTGGCCGCTTCGGGGGATGGGCTGCTCACGTCTGCCTCGGCACTCATCGGTTGCCTCCTCGCTGCTTCTTCGACTTCGACTTGTTCTGTGGCCGCTGACCGGGGCTCGGTGCCTTCGGTCGCTGACCCTTGGTCTGCTGGCCGCCGGCCGGCCGGCGTTCGGCGGTGCTCGGCGCCTGCTCGGTTGCCCGGTCCTTGCCGAGGTCCACCTCGGAGGCACGCGGCTGAGCCGCCGCGGACCCCCCGGATGCCCGCGCGGCGGCCTGGCGCTGCGCCTTCGTCTGGCGCTTCGGCTGCTGGCGCGTCGCCGCCCGGCGGTCGACGTCGTCGGCGTCCTTGGTCAGCACGACGTCACCCTCGCCGGCGACGACCTTGCCCTTGGCGCGATCGCGGTCGAGCTTGGCCTGGTAGGCCAGCGTGCCGGGCGCTGGGTTGTTGCGGATCACGTAGAACTGCTGGCCCATGGTCCACAGGTTCGAGGTCGTCCAGTACAGCAGCACCCCGATCGGGAACGCGACGCCCGAGATGCCGAACACCAGCGGGAGCACGTAGAGCAGGATCTTCTGCTGCTGGGCGTAGGGGCCGGTGAGCGCGTCGGCCGGCATGTTCTTGCTCATCAGCTGGCGCTGGGTGGTGAACGTGGTCGCCGTCATCGCGATCACCAGGATCGCCGCCACGATGATCACGCTCACCTCGGTGCCGCCGGGCGACCAGGGCGCCGACCCCCAGAAGGTGTCCGAGATCGGCACCACGCCGAAGATCTTCGACTCGCCGAAGTCCTCGGCCCGGGCGTCGGAGAGGAAGCCCCGGCCACCGCCGTTGTCGCCCTTCTTGGCCGCCTGGTCGAGGAGCCGGAACAGCGCGAAGAAGATCGGCATCTGGAGCAGCAACGGCAGGCAGGACGCGAACGGGTTGGTGCCCGCATCCTTGTAGAGCTTCATCGTCTCCTCGCCCAGCCGCTGCCGGTCGTGGCCGTACTTCTTCTGCAGCTCCTTGACCTTGGGCTGGATCAGCTGCATGTTGCGCTGGGACTTGATCTGCTTGACGAACAGCGGGATCAGCAGCACCCGGATCACGACGGTCAGCCCGATGATCGACAGGGCCCAGGACGTGCCGCCCTCGGGGTCGAGGAACAGGCTGAAGAGCTCGTGCCAGCCGAGCATGATCCCGGAGATGGCGTAGTAGAGCGGCGTCATGATGAAGCCGCCGATGTCAGAGAAGAACCCCACGGGACTCAAGCTCCTTGCTGGTGGGTCGGGCCGCCCAGGAGGGCGGCGGCGGAACTCGGGGGAGCGGGGTCCGGTTCGGTCGGCGCGGGCACGTCGCGCGGCGGGACCTTGTCGACCCCGCCGGGTGCCCAGGGATGGCAACGCGCCAGTCGGCGGACCGCGAGCCAGGAACCCCGCAGGCTGCCGTGGACCTGGACCGCCTCGAGCGCGTAGGCCGAGCAGGAGGGGTAGTAGCGGCACACCTCGCCGTACAGCGGGCTGATCAGCAACCGGTAGGCCTTGAGGAACGCGATGAGGACATGCTTCACGCCGGCACCCCGGCGCCGGCGACGCCGAGACGCGCCAGCAGGGCCGCGAGGTCGCGGCCCAGCACCTCGGCCCGCGCGCCAGCCGCCCGTGGCAGCGCGCGCACGACGACCACCGAGCCGTCGGGGAGATCCTCGAGGTGCTGGCGCACCAGGTGGCGCAGCCGGCGCTTGACCTGGTTGCGCACCACGGCGTTGCCGACCGCCTTGCTCACCACGAAGCCCACCCGCGTCGGAGCGGCGTCGTCAGCAGCGAGCACGTGCACCACCACCGTCGATCCCGCGGCGCGCCGGCCCCGACGCGTCGCGTCCCGGAAGGACACGGCGTCGGTGAGGCGGTGTGCCGCAGGCAGCACGACCGGGCTCGAGGGTCCGCGGCCGGGGGCGAAGAGACTGGCGTCGAGCCGGAGCTCAGACGGCCAGGCTCTTGCGGCCCTTGCGACGGCGGTCCGCCAGGATGGCGCGGCCGGCGCGGGTGCGCATGCGGAGGCGGAACCCGTGCACCTTGTGGCGACGACGGTTGTTCGGCTGGTAGGTGCGCTTGCTCACGGCATTCCTTCGGTCGTGGGTCCGCGCGTGGCGCGCGGTTCTCGTACAGTCGTGGTCACGGCCCCGCGTGCCGGACAGCCCGCCGATTTCGCGACACGAAACAGCGACCCGCGGCACCACTCGGAACCTCGTGACCAACAGACGGTACGCGCTGCCCGGAGACAGGGTCAAACCACGGCGCGGTCGAGACGGCCTGCCTGTGGATGACCGCTTGCCCGCGCCGCGGCGCGCGGGCTACGTTGCGAGACATCGGGCTTCCCCTCCGCACCCCGAGCACCCCTGCAGACCGCCGCCTTCCTCTCGGCCATCCCGCGCCCCTACAGCGCCCTGACCTGCGAGAACGCGGCCGGCAGCCGCTCGGACCGGCTCCCCGGCGCAGCTCCTCCACAGGCGGGCACCCTGGTTCACAGCCTGTGGATAAAGTTGTGGAACAGTCAGCACGGAGCGACGACGCGGCTCTCACCGCGCCACCTCGACACCGACCCGGGCAGATCCAGACGAAGCGGAGCAAAGCACCCAGTGGACGACCACGGGCTCACCGGAGCCGACCGACCAGACCCGGCTGACCGATCCGACCTCGAGGAGGCCTGGCGCGCCGTCGTCGCCGAGCTCCAACCGCACCAGCAGGCCTGGCTGAAGATGAGCGAGCCGGTCCACCTCCACGAGACCACCGCCATCGTCGCCGTCCCCGACGACTTCACCCGGTCCCAGCTCGAGGGCCGGCTCCGCAACCAGCTGGAGGATGCGCTCACCGACCGCTTCGGGCACGAGATCCGGATCGCGGTGACCGTCAAGCCCGAGCTCGCCACCGCCGAGCCCGAGGTGGTGCCCCAGCCGGTCGACGAACCGACAGATCGATCTGTCGACATGTCGCCGGCACCGGACGCCTTCGGCACCGCGCCCACCGGCCCCGGCAGCCGCGACCGCGCCGACGGGGGCTACGGCCAGGAGCAGGCGAAGTCGGCCCTGGAGACCCGGCTCAACCCCAAGTACACCTTCGAGACCTTCGTCATCGGCTCGTCCAACCGGTTCCCGCACGCCGCTGCCGTCGCGGTGGCCGAGGCGCCGGGTCGGGCCTACAACCCGCTGATGGTCTACGGCGATTCCGGCCTCGGGAAGACCCACCTGCTCCACGCCATCGGCCACTACGTGCGCAGCCTCTACACCGGCGCCAAGGTCCGCTACGTGTCGAGCGAGGAGTTCACCAACGAGTTCATCAACGCGATCCGCGACGACCGGCTCGACCGGTTCAAGCGCCGCTACCGCGAGGTGGACGTGCTGCTGATCGACGACATCCAGTTCCTCGAGGGCAAGACCCAGACGCAGGAGGAGTTCTTCCACACCTTCAACGCGCTGCACAACGCCAACAAGCAGATCGTCCTCACCTCCGACCGTGCGCCCAAGCGCCTCGAGGCGCTCGAGGACCGGCTGCGCAACCGCTTCGAGTGGGGCCTGATCACCGACGTCCAGCTGCCCGACCTCGAGACCCGGATCGCGATCCTGCGCAAGAAGGCGGCGATGGACCGGCTCACGGCGCCGCCCGACGTGCTGGAGTTCATCGCCTCGAAGATCCAGACCAACATCCGTGAGCTCGAGGGCGCCCTGATCCGGGTCACCGCGTTCGCCAACCTCAACCGCCAGGAGGTCGACATGACCCTGGCCGAGATCGTGCTCAAGGACCTGATCCCCGAGGGCGGCGAGCCCGAGATCACGGCGTCGCTGATCATCGCCCAGACCTCCGCCTACTTCGGCCTGCCGATCGAGGAGCTCACCGGACCCAGCCGCGGGCGCCACCTGGTCATCGCCCGGCAGATCGCGATGTACCTGTGCCGCGAGCTCACCGACCTCTCGCTGCCCAAGATCGGCGCGCAGTTCGGCAACCGCGACCACACGACGGTGATGTACGCCGAGCGCAAGATCAATCAGCTCCTCGGCGAGCGCCGCGCGGTCTTCAACCAGGTCAGCGAGCTGACCAACCGGGTCAAGCTCCAGGCCCGCCAGACCTGACCCGCCGCGGCCCGGACCCTGTGCACCGGCGGGCGCCCGAGGTCCGAACTACACGGGGAGGATCTGGGGACAACTGTGGAGGGCGTCCGCGCCGACGCCGCCGGCTCCACACCCCGTCCGCGTTCCCCACCCCGTCATCCACAGGGGCTGTGGACGACGATCGCTCCGCACGACCTGCGCAAACGTCGGTCATCCACAGAACCCACAGCTGCTATGACGACGACCAACCTCCACACGTCCCCTCATCCGGCGAACTCCATCCGGCCCTCCCCCTGTGGAGGACACCTGCCGCGTGGCAGGATGCGAACCCCGCCGGACCCTCGGGGCCCGTGCGCCACCCGCCCCGATCCCGCCCGTCTCGTGCCCATCACCTCGAAGGACCCGCCGTGAAGTTCCGTGTCGAACGCGACGTCCTCGCCGATGCCGTCGCCTGGGCCGCCCGCAGCCTCCCGGTCCGCCCGAGTGCCCCGGTGCTCGCCGGGCTCCTCATCGAGGCCACCGACGACGGGCTCGTCCTCTCGACGTTCGACTACGAGACCTCCGCCCGGGCGTCGCTGAGCGCGGAGATCCACGACGAGGGTCGTGCCCTGGTCAGCGGCCGCCTGCTCGCCGACATCTGCCGCAGCCTCCCGGCCAAGCCGGTCGAGATGGTCATCGAGGGGTCCCGGGTCTCGCTGACCTGTGGTTCCGCGCGCTTCAGCCTCCAGACCATGCCGGTCGAGGACTACCCGACGATCCCCCAGATGCCGCAGGCCACCGGCACCGTGCAGAGCGACCTGTTCGCCCACGCGGTCGCCCAGGCCGTGACCGCCGCCGGCCGCGACGACATGCTGCCGGTGCTGACCGGCGTCCGGCTCGAGATCGACGGCTCGACCATCTCGTTGCTGGCGACCGACCGGTTCCGCCTCTCGCACCGCGAGCTCGGGTGGGAGCCCGGCACGCCCGACGAGTCCGTCGCAGCGCTGGTCCCGGCGCGCGTGCTCGGTGACACCGCCAAGTCGCTGACCTCGGGCAGTGAGGTCACGATCGCGCTGTCCTCCGGCGCCACCGGCGAGGGCCTGATCGGCTTCGAGGGCATCGGCCCGGGTGGCGTACGACGGACCACCACCCGCCTGCTCGACGGCGAGTTCCCCAAGGTCCGCAGCCTGTTCCCCGCCGAGAAGCTCACCGTGGCGCGCGTCGACAAGGCCGCCCTGATCGAGTCGGTCAAGCGGGTCTCCCTGGTCGCCGAGCGCAACACCGCGGTCCAGATGAACTTCAGCGACGGCGTCCTGACCCTCGACGCCGGCTCCGGCGACGAGGCGCAGGCCTCGGAGTCGATCCCCGCCACCATCGACGGCGAGGACATCACGACCGGCTTCAACCCCCAGTTCCTGCTCGACGGGCTCACCGCGATCGACCAGCCGGTCGTCGAGCTGGCGTTCACCCAGGCCTCGAAGCCGGTGGTCATCAGCGGTCTCGGCGAGGACGACGCCAGCGACCCCGGGTTCCGCTACCTCCTGATGCCCCGCCGCCTGCTCTCCTAGAGCACCAGCCGGACCCCACCACACCCACACCAGCCAGGAGACACACGGATGCACCTCGGACTCGTCGGACTCGGCAAGATGGGCGGCAACATGCGCACCCGGATGCGCAACGCCGGCCTCACCGTCGTGGGGTTCGACTTCAACCCCGAGCTCACCGACGTCGACAGCCTCGCCGGGCTCGTCGAGGCCCTGCCCGCCGACGCCCCGCGGGTGGTCTGGGTGATGGTCCCGGCCGGCGACCCGACCAAGAGCACGATCGCCCAGCTCGCCGACCTGCTGCGCGAGGGCGACCTCGTCATCGACGGCGGCAACTCGCGCTGGACCGACGACGAGCTGAACGCCGCGATGCTGGCCGAGCGCGGCATCGGCTTCGTCGATGCCGGGACCTCCGGCGGCGTGTGGGGCCTGGAGAACGGCTACGCCCTGATGGTCGGCGGCAGTGACGACGACGTCGCCAAGGCCCAGCCGGCCTTCGACGCGCTGCGCCCCGAGGGCGAGTTCGGCTTCGTGCACGCCGGCAAGAAGCCGGGCGCCGGCCACTTCGCCAAGATGGTCCACAACGGCATCGAGTACGCGATGATGCAGGCCTACGCCGAGGGCTGGGAGCTGCTGGAGAAGGTCGACGCCGTCGACAACGTCGCCGAGGTCTTCGCCTCGTGGCGCGGCGGCACCGTCATCCGGTCCTGGCTCCTCGACCTGCTGGTCGCCTCGCTCGACGAGGACGAGCACCTCGACAAGCTCGCGGGCTACGCCGAGGACTCCGGCGAGGGCCGGTGGACCGTCGAGGCGGCCATCACCCACGCGGTGCCGCTCCCCGCGATCACCGCCTCGCTGTTCGCGCGCTTCACCTCGCGCCAGGACGACAGCCCGGCCATGAAGGCGATCGCCGCGATGCGCAACCAGTTCGGCGGGCACGCCGTCCGCACGGCGCCGCCGCCGGGTGGCGACGTCGACGCCTGAGCCGCGGGGCGACCGCCGACGTCAGGCGGTCATCCGGACCAGGCCGAACGCCGCCCACAGCAGGCCGACGAGCAGCACGACGGGTCTGCGGGCCAGGCGCTCGACCACCGGCGACGGGCGGTCCAGCCGCCGTGCGCGGACGACGAGCCCGGCCAGCACGACCAGCCCCACCACGAGCACGACACCGAACGGGTGGTCGGCCACCGACCCGGCCAGGTCGCCGTGGGCGAGGTGGACCCACGACCGGGTCAGCCCGCAGGCCGGGCACTCGAGGCCGGTGGTGCGGCGGAACGGGCACAGCACCACACCGTCCTCGACGCGGCGGGGGTCGAGCAGGGCGGCGGCCGCGAGCGCGAGCAGACCCCCGGCCACGACCAGCTCCGCTGGGGCGACCGGGGGTCGGGTGGTGCGATCAGGCGAGCGGGCGTCCATCGGAGTCGGTCATCTTGCGCATGGCGACCAGCACGATGTCGATGATCGACCAGATGCCGCAGCCGCCGAGGGTCACGAGCTTGGCGATGCCGAGCCCGGTGTAGCCGAGGTAGAACCGGTCGACACCCAGGCCGCCCAGCAGCACGGAGAGGATGAGCGTCGTCGTCCACTCCTTCTGCGAGAACAGGCCGGGCACGTTCTTGGCCGGGAACCAGTCCTGGCTCTGCTGCGAGCGCAGCATGGTGTCGCCCTTGACGTTGCCGGCGACGGCCATCTGGGCGAGCTGGCCGTAGTCGATCGGGCCCTGCTCGCCTCCCATCCCCTGCATGAAGAACGGGCCGGGGGCGCCGCCGCCGCCGTAGGCGGGCTGACCCGTGGGCTGGCCGTAGCCGCCGGCCGGCTGGCCGTACGCCGGAGCCGGGGGCTGGGGGGCGCCGTAGGACGGTGCCGGGGGAGGGGGCTGCTGTCCGCCGGACGAGGGCGGGTTGGAGCCGTAGGGGTTGTCGTCGGAGGGACGCTTGGCGAGCGGGTCTTCGGTCATGGCGGCAGGATAGGGCCCGCAGACCCCGGCTGAGCCCCGAAGTGGTGCGGCCGATCGGGCAGGAGAGGATGACGGCGTGCACGTCTCGCACCTCGCCCTGCACAACTTCCGCTCCTACGACCTCGTCGACGTCGCCCTCGGGCCGGGGGTCACGGCGTTCGTCGGCCGCAACGGGCAGGGCAAGACCAACCTGGTCGAGGCGGTCGACTACCTCTCGCGGCTCTCCTCGCACCGCGTCTCCAGCGACGCGCCCCTGGTGCGAGCCGGGGCCGTGCAGGCGGTGATCCGCGCGGCGGTCGTCAAGGACGGCCGCACCGCGGTGCTCGAGGCGGAGATCAATGTCGGCAAGTCGAACAAGGGACGAATCAACAAGTCGACATTGCCGCGGGTGCGTGACCTAGTCGGCCTGGTCCGCACGGTGGTCTTCTCGCCGGAGGACCTGACCCTGGTCAAGGGCGACCCCGGTGACCGGCGCAGGTTCCTCGACGACCTGCTCGTGCTGCGCACCCCCCGCCACGCCGGCACCCTCGCCGACCTCGACCGCGTGCTCAAGCAGCGGGCCACGCTCCTCAAGACCGCCGGCCACGCCCGGCGCGGGTCGTCCGGTCAGGAGTCGGCGCTCTCGACGCTCGACGTGTGGGACGCGCACCTGGCCCGGGTCGGCGCCGAGCTCCTCGCCGAGCGCCTCGCGCTGGTCGAGGAGCTGCGGCCCCACGTCGGCGCGGCCTACGCCACGGTCGCGCGCGGCGCGAGCCGCGACGACGCCACCATCGCCTACAAGCCCTCGCTGGAGCTGCCCGCGTCGGTCACCGCCGACCCGGCGCACCCCGACCGCGGCGACCTCACCGAGGCCCTGCTCGCCGAGCTGGTGCGGCGCCGGGCCGACGAGCTCGACCGCGGCGTGTGCCTCGTCGGGCCGCACCGCGACGACCTGCTCCTCTCCCTGGGTCAGGCCGGGGACGGCACTGGCACCCGGCTACCGGTCAAGGGCTACGCCTCCCACGGCGAGAGCTGGTCGTTCGCGCTCGCCCTCAAGCTGGCGTCGTACGACCTGCTGCGCTCCGACGGCGACGACCCGATCCTGATCCTCGACGACGTCTTCGCCGAGCTCGACAGCGAGCGGCGCGCCCAGCTCGCCGCACTGGTGGCCGGCGCCGAGCAGGTGCTGGTCACCGCGGCGGTCGCCGCCGACGTCCCGGAGGCCCTGGCCGGCACCCGGTTCACCGTGGCGAGCGGGGAGGTGACCCGTGACGAAAGACCCGTCGGGTAAGCAGTCCGGCACCCCGGAGCCCGAGACGCCCGAGACGCCGCGCACCGACGACGGTCTCGACCTCGCGCGGCAGGTGACCCGGGCGACCGCCGGCACCACGCCGGCGGCCCGCAAGCGCTACCGGCGGCGGACGCCGCCCCCGGAGACCCGTCGTGGCCGGCTGTCCGGCGCGCACCCCGACGACCGCGACCCCCAGCTGCTCGGCGGCGAGGTCGGCCGCCTGGTCGGGCGGCACGGTTGGGAGCTCGAGCTGCGGGTGCGCGGCGTCTTCGCCCGGTGGCCCGAGCTGGTCGGCGAGGAGGTCGGCGCGCACTGCACCCCGGAGTCGTTCGCCGACGGCACGCTGGTGGTGCGCACCGACTCCACCGCCTGGGCGACCCAGCTCAAGCTGCTGACGCCGAGCGTGCTGCGCCGGCTCAACGAGGACCTCGGGCACGGCACCGTCACCGTGCTGGAGGTGCTCGGCCCGCACCTGCCGACCTGGAAGAAGGGCCGCCGCTCGGCCCGCGACGGACGCGGACCGCGCGACACCTACGGCTGAGGAGCGCTCAGCGAGCCGGCGGCACCGGGTCGAACGGTTCCGACCTCCCGCACCGGCGTACGCGCCGGAGGGTGAGCAGACCGCCGCGCCAGAATCCGTGCCGCGAGAACGCCTGGAGCCCGTAGCGCGAGCAGGTCGGCGTCATCGAGCACACCGGGTGGGCCCGGTGCACCGACACGTTGAGCTGGTAGGAGCGGACCAGCCGCGCGGCGACGCGCCCCAGGACGCCGTCGGGCCGGGAGACCCAGGGGTCGACGGCGTCGGCGCGGAACGCCCCGGGCAGCACCCGCAGGAGCAGCAGCAGCGGGGAGAGCAGGAAGGGGCTGCAGTCGCAGTCGCCGCAGCTGCCGCAGTCGACGCAGTCGCCGGCGCGCTTCCTGGCCCGAGAGCTCGGCTTCAGCCTGAACCGCCTGCGCCTGTCGCCCATGTGCTCCTCCTGTGTCACCGGGATCGGCCCGCACCCGGACCGGCGGGGCTCATCATGGCCCGCCGGGGGCGTCGCCACGACCCCGAATCGCCGGAGACGCCGACGCAGCCGTCCTGACGGCCGCGACGGCGTACGGGGGCTAGGTCCGACCCCTGCCAGGCCGTCCAGGACACCCGTACGGCCCGCTGACGGCCGTTCGCGGCGACGCGCCGTCCACAGGCCGGAGGCGATGCTGTGAAATGCGGCCCGTAGAGCGGTATCATGGCGATCGAGGTCGCGGCCCGCGCTGGCGCGACCTTCGTCATGTCCGCACCTCCGGGTCCGGACCCCGCCTGCGAAGGGTCCCGCGTGTCCGACCAGCCTGTTCCCGGCTCCCCCTCCGACCTCCCCGACGAGCCCGTCGCGCTGCGCAGCAACACCGTCGACGCGGCGTACGGCGCCGAGTCGATCCAGGTGCTCGAGGGCCTCGAGGCGGTCCGCAAGCGGCCGGGCATGTACATCGGCTCCACCGGTGAGCGGGGTCTGCACCACCTGATCTGGGAGGTCGTCGACAACTCCGTCGACGAGGCCCTGGCCGGCCACTGCGACCGCATCGTGCTGACGCTGCTCGGCGACGGCGGCGTCCGGGTCGAGGACAACGGTCGCGGCATCCCCACCGACACGGCGCCGGGCCAGGAGCTGCCGGCCCTGACGCTGGCGCTGACCGTGCTGCACGCCGGCGGCAAGTTCGGCGGCGGCGGCTACAAGGTCTCCGGCGGCCTGCACGGCGTCGGCATCTCGGTGGTCAACGCGCTCTCGAGCCGCGTGGTCGCCGAGGTCCGCAACCGTGGGCGGCAGTGGCGCCAGGAGTTCGAGGTCGGCGTACCCGTGACCGAGCTCGACGAGGTCGGCACGCTCGCCGAGGGCGAGCGCACCGGCACGACGATCACGTTCTACCCCTCCACCGACGTGTTCGAGACCACGACGTTCAACCTCGAGACCATCACCACCCGGATCCGTGAGTACGCCTTCCTCAACAAGGGTCTCGAGATCGTCGTGCGCGACGAGCGGGTCACCGCCGACGCGGTGGCCGAGGCCGTCGCCGACGACACCGTCGACAACGACCTCGACTCCGCCGGTCACGACGCCCTCGGCGCCGGCGCCCACGGCGGCACCGAGCAGGTCTTCAAGTACGACCGCGGCCTGGTCGACTACGTTGAGCACCTCAACCGCGCCAAGACCCCGGCCAACCCGAGCGTCATCAGCTTCGAGGCCGAGACGCCGCAGTCGACCGAGAACCACATGAGCCTCGAGATCGCGATGCAGTGGAACACGACCTACGCCGAGTCGGTCCACACCTTCGCCAACACCATCAACACCCACGAGGGCGGCACCCACGAGGAGGGCTTCCGCGCGGCGCTCACCTCGCTGATCAACAACGCCGGCTTCGACTGGGGCCTGATGAAGAAGCAGGACGACCGGGTCTCCGGCGACGACATCCGCGAGGGCCTGACCGCGATCATCTCGATCAAGCTCGGCGAGCCGCAGTTCGAGGGCCAGACCAAGACCAAGCTCGGCAACACCGAGGCCAAGGGCTTCACCCAGCGCATCGTCAACGACCAGCTCAAGATGTGGCTGGAGCAGAACCCCGCCGAGGGCAAGGACATCGTCCGCAAGGCCCAGGCCGCGGCCCAGGCCCGGCAGGCGGCCAAGAAGGCGCGCGAGCTGGCCCGGTCCCGCAAGGGCCTGCTCGGTGGCGGCGGCCTGCCCGGCAAGCTGTCGGACTGCCAGTCCAACCGGCCCGAGGAGTGCGAGGTCTTCATCGTCGAGGGCGACTCGGCCGGCGGCTCGGCGCGCCAGGGCCGGGACCCCCGGATCCAGGCGATCCTCCCGATCCGCGGCAAGATCCTCAACGTCGAGAAGGCCCGCATCGACAAGGTCCTCGGCAACGCCGAGGTGCAGTCGATCATCTCGGCGCTCGGCACCGGCATCCAGGACGAGTACAACGTCGACAAGCTGCGCTACCACAAGGTCGTGCTGATGGCCGACGCCGACGTCGACGGCCACCACATCAACACCCTGCTGCTGACGCTGCTGTTCCGGTTCATGCGCCCGCTGATCGAGGGCGGCTACGTCTACATGGCCCAGCCGCCGCTCTACCGGCTGCGCTGGAACAAGCCGGCCGAGCACGAGTTCGTCTACTCCGACGCCGAGCGTGACGCGCTGCTCAAGGCCGGCGTCGAGGCCGGCAAGAAGCTGCCCAAGGAGAACCCGGTCCAGCGCTACAAGGGCCTCGGCGAGATGAACGCCAAGGAGCTGTGGGAGACCACGATGGACCCCGAGCAGCGCCTGATGCTGCAGGTGACCCTCGACGACGCCGCGCACGCCGACGAGATCTTCTCGATCCTGATGGGTGAGGACGTCGAGCAGCGCCGCTCGTTCATCCAGCGCAACGCCAAGGACGTCCGCTTCCTCGACATCTGATCTGAGAGGTGATGCTCGCGCCCTGGCGGCGTTGTCGATCGGTCGACGGCCAAGAACGGGCCGCCTTCCCTCCTCCGCCTTGCCAGACCGCGGCCTCACCACTCAGGTCCCCGGTCCACACGAACGAAAGAGACTGAGCGATGACCCAGACACCCACCGACGGCGGCACTCCTCCCCTGGGCGGGCGCATCGAGCCGGTCGAGCTGCAGACCTCGATGCAGCGCGCCTACATCGACTACGCGATGGCGGTCATCGTCGGCCGCGCGCTGCCCGACGTCCGCGACGGGCTCAAGCCGGTCCACCGGCGGGTGCTGTACGCGATGTACGACGGCGGCTACCGCCCCGACCGCGGGTTCTCCAAGTGCTCGCGCGTGGTCGGCGACGTCATGGGTCAGTACCACCCGCACGGCGACACCGCGATCTACGACACCCTGGTGCGCCTGGCGCAGCCGTGGGTGATGCGCGCGCCACTGGTCCACGGGCAGGGCAACTTCGGCTCGCCGGGCAACGACTCCGCGGCGGCGATGCGGTACACCGAATGCCGGATGGCCCCGCTCGCGCTCGAGATGGTGCGCGACATCAACGAGGACACCGTCGACTTCCAGCCCAACTACGACGGCCGCTCCGCCGAGCCCGTCGTGCTGCCGGCGCGCTACCCCAACCTGCTCGTCAACGGCTCCGCCGGCATCGCGGTCGGCATGGCCACCAGCATCCCGCCGCACAACCTGCGCGAGGTCGCTGAGGGCGCCCGCTGGGCGCTGGAGCACCCCGACGCCAGCCGCGAGGAGCTCCAGGACGCGCTCATCGAGCGGATCAAGGGCCCCGACTTCCCCAACGGCGCGCTCATCGTGGGCCGCCAGGGCATCGAGCAGGCCTACCGCACCGGCCGCGGGTCGGTCACCCAGCGCGCGGTGATCGAGGTCGACGAGGACAACCGGGGCCGCACCTGCTTGGTGATCACCGAGCTGCCCTACATGGTCAACCCCGACAACCTGGCGCTCAAGATCGCCGAGCTCGCCGACTCCGGCAAGGTCCAGGGCATCGCCGACGTGCGCGACGACACCTCCGACCGCACCGGCCAGCGCCTGGTGGTCGTGCTCAAGCGCGACGGCGTGGCGCGGGTCGTGCTCAACAACCTGCTCAAGCACACCGAGCTGCAGACCAACTTCAGCGCCAACATGCTGGCGCTGGTCGACGGGGTGCCGCGCACCCTGTCGGTCGACCAGTTCATCAGCAACTGGGTCGCCCACCAGGTCGAGGTCATCCAGCGGCGCACCCGCTACCGCCTGCGCGAGGCCGAGGAGCGGGCCCACATCCTGCGCGGACTGGTCAAGGCGCTCGACGCGCTCGACGAGGTGATCGCGCTGATCCGGCGCTCGCCGGAGGTCGACGACGCCCGACAGGGCCTGATCCAGCTGCTCGAGATCGACGAGGTCCAGGCCAATGCCATCCTCGACATGCAGCTGCGTCGCCTCGCGGCGCTCGAGCGGCAGAAGATCGTCGACCAGCTCGCCGAGATCGAGCTGCTGATCGCCGACCTCGAGGACATCCTGGCCAACGAGGCCCGGCAGCGGCAGATCATCGCCGACGAGCTCAGCGAGATCGTCGAGAAGTACGGCAACGACCGGCGTACGCAGATCATCGCGGCCGACGGCGACCTGTCGATGGAGGACCTGATCCCGGACGAGGAGCTCGTCGTCTCCATCACCCGCGGCGGCTACGCCAAGCGGACGCTGCGCCACCAGTACCGCACCCAGAAGCGCGGCGGGAAGGGCGTGCGCGGCGCGACCCTGCGCGGCGACGACGTCGTCGAGCACTTCATCGCCACCACCAACCACCACTGGCTGCTGTTCTTCACCACCGCCGGCCGGGTCTACCGGACCAAGGCCTACAACCTCCCCGAGGCCTCGCGCGACGCCAAGGGCGGCCACGTGGCCGGGCTGCTCAGCTTCCAGCCCGACGAGTCCATCGCCCAGGTCCTGGCGATCCGCGACTACGAGCAGATGCCCTACCTCGTGCTCGCCACCCGCGCCGGCCTGATCAAGAAGACCCGCCTGGGCGACTACAACTCCCCGCGCCAGGCCGGGGTGATCGCGATCAACTTCCGCCAGGACGACGACGAGCTGATCGGCGCCGAGCTGGTCGGCCCCGACGACGAGATCCTGCTGGTCTCGCGGCGCGGCCAGGCGGTCCGGTTCAAGGCCGACGACGGCCAGCTGCGGCCGATGGGTCGCGCGACGTCCGGCGTGACCGGCATGGCCACCGGCGCCGGCGACTCGGTGCTCTCGATGTCGGTGATCCGGGCGGCCGAGGCGGCCGTGGAGGACGCCGAGGAGAGCGACGACGTCAAGGTGCAGTACGTCTTCACGATGACCGACGGCGGCTTCGCCAAGCGCTCGCGGATCAACGAGTACCGCCTGACCAACCGCGGGACCAAGGGCGTGCGCGCGATGACGCTGACCAACGAGGACCGCGGCGGCCTCGTCGGCGCGTTCATCGTCGAGGACGGCGACGAGGTGCTCTCGATCACCACCAGCGGGCAGGTCGTGCGCAGCCCGATCAACGCCGACTTCCGGCCGACCGGCCGCTCCACCCAGGGCGTGAAGTTCGTGACGGCCAAGAAGGGCGACGCCGTCGCGGTCGTGGCGCGCTCGGTGGAGGCCAAGGTCGTGGAGGAGGTCGCCGAGGAGGGCGCCCCCGACACGCCCCTCGCCGACGTCGCCGAGACGGTCGAGCGGACGATCGAGGGGGGTGGCGCCGGCGCCGAGGTTTCCGCGGATGTGGTAGCGGATGACACAATCGCCGTCGAGGCTTCCGAGACGGACGCCCCCGACCCAGGTGAGGATGAAGGCTGATGACCGATCGGCCCGCACTGCCGGCCCAGCCGCCGGCGCCGCCGCGGACCCCGGCTGCCGGCCGTCCGTCCCAGTCTCCGGCATCGCCCGGCGCGCCACGCCTGGAGAAGGCGGCGTCCCCCGGCGCGGGTGACACCGCGGTGCGGGTCGGCTTCGCCGAGCGCATCCAGGCCAAGCTCGCCTCGGCCACCCAGTCGTCCGACCGGAACGGCGCGACCTCGGTGGGCACCTCCCAGGGGGTGCCGGGCACGACCTCCGCGACGTCGCGGGCGCCGCAGTCCCGTGGTCCGCGCCGCGCCCGGCTGCGCCTGACCCGGGTCGACCCCTGGTCGGTGATGAAGACCGCCTTCCTGCTCTCGATCGCGTTCGGCATCGTCACCGTCGTCGCCGTGGCGATGATCTGGCAGGTGATCGGCGCCGCGGGCGTGTGGACGTCGATCAACGAGTCGATCAACGAGGTCGTCACGGAGCCCGGCAACCAGCCGTTCGACGTCGAGGACTACGTCGGCACCGACCGGGTCCTCGGGTTCACCATGCTGGTCGCCGCGGTCGACGTCGTCCTGATCACCGCGATCGCCACCCTCGGCGCGTTCCTCTACAACATGTCCGCGGCGCTGCTCGGCGGCATCGAGGTCACCCTCGCCGAGGACAACTGAGGGTCGCCGCCACCGACGTACCGATTGGGAACGCACCACCGCGGTGGAGTAGTGTTCCCGCCGCCCCACCGGGCACTCGGGCCTATAGCTCAGACGGTTAGAGCGCTTCCCTGATAAGGAAGAGGTCACAGGTTCAAGTCCTGTTAGGCCCACGTACCGCACGACGCCCCTGGAGGCGAAGATGAAGAAGATCCTGTTGCTCGCGCTCGCCGCCGCCGGCGCGGTCGCGGCACGCAAGAAGATCGCCGAGGGCCGCACCGAGCAGGCCCTGTGGGCCGAGGCGACCGACGCGGTCTCCAAGTCCCGCTGAGCCGTTCCGCCGCAGCACCCGGGGGCCTTGGCGCAATTGGTAGCGCACCTGCTTTGCAAGCAGGGGGTTAGGGGTTCGAGTCCCCTAGGCTCCACCGTCCCGACGTCCCTTGCCCCCCGCCGGCCCCCCGCCGGCGCCCTGGCGGCACCCTGCCGGGGGAGCGGTGGTGAGATGGCCCTCGTGAACCCGCGTCTCGCGCTCGTCGTCGCCGTCGCCGTGGCGACCACCCTGGCCGGGTGCAGCGACGACGACCGCGACCCGGTGCTGGTGGAGCCGGACGCCGCGGCGACCACCGAGCCCCCGGCGTACGACGCCGAGCTCGAGCCGGCGGCCGCGGTGATGGCGATCGTGCCGGGCGACGCGACCGTGCTGGAGGTGACCGACTTCGAGCAGGTGCGGCTGCAGCTGGGCTTCGGCGAGCTGTCCAGCGCCTCGGACCCGGAGGTGCGCGGCGACTTCTGGCGACGGGCCGACGCTGAGGCGGCGCTCCTGAGCCCGGGGATGCTCCGTGAGGCCGGCTACGAGGGCGAGCTCGGGTTCGGCCAGGACGACGTGTCGTGGGAGGCCCACTTCACCGGCCCCGCGGGGGAGGGGTACGTCGTGAAGTTCCGCGACGACCTCGACCTGGGGGGCGTGCAGCGCGCGGCCGCCGCCTCGACCGGGCCGCTGGCCGGGGCCGTCGTGGTGCCCGGCGTCCAGGTCGCCGCGGTCGGCGCCACCCGCGAGCCGGCCACGAGCTGGGCCGCCGACCCCGCGCTCTTCGAGCTCGTCGGTCCGACGGCCGCGGCGACGTACGTCTCGCGCGACTGCGTGCCGGTGGCCGAGGTCCTGGGCGCCGCGGCGGACGACCTCGCACCCGCGGTCGCGGACGACCTCGCCGACCTCGGTCCGCTCGGGCCGTTCTCGGTCGGGTTCGGCGCCCGGCTGGTCACCGCGCGGCTGGGCCCGCTGCGCGACGACACCTTCGAGCGGGCCCGGCTGGTCGAGACCCTGCCGCCCACCGACCCGGAGTTCGGGGCCGGGTTCACCGAGCCCGTGGTCGCCGACCCGCGCACGGGACGCATCGGGTTCCGCGTCGGCGACGGACCCGTGGCCGCGCGGCTGACCCGGGAGCGGCTGCTGCCGTTCGCGGTGTGCGGGGACGACCAGCCCCGCTGAGCCCTGGTGTCGGGCACCGGACGCCGTCCTTGACACCCCGGCGGCGCCGGACTTTAGTATGACGTCCGTCACAAGGTCGGCCTTGTGCACCAGCCGATCGACGGCGGGCACCCAGAAGTGCTGTCACCCCGACACGACCGCGCGGCCCCGGCCGCAGGAGAGGCAGCACGATGAGACTCCGCAGCGCAGCAGCGACCCTCGCGGTGACGATGATCGGGAGCCTCGCCGCGGGCGGGCTCGCGGCGCCGACCACCGCGGCGCCGGCGCCCTCGGCGGCGTCGTCGGTCGCCCCCGCCGACGGAGCGGACGACGGCTGGTTCACCTCGTGGTCGCAGTCGATCCAGCGCCGGTCGGGACTCACCTTCACCAACCGGACCCTGCGCCAGGTCAGCCGGCTCACCCAGGGCGGCGACCAGGTCCGCCTGCGGCTGGAGAACACCTTCGGGACGACGCCGATGGTGGTCGACAAGACCACCGTCGGCCGCACCGGCGCGGGTGCCGGCATCGTGGCCGGCACGGTCCGACCCGTCCTGTTCGACGGCGCCCAGGCGGTCAGCATCCCGGCGGGCGGCTCGGTCTGGAGCGACCCCGTGGACCTCGCCACCCAGGCGCAGGAGGACGTGACGATCTCGTTCTACGTGCGCAACGCCACCGTGACGACCCTGCACGACCGGGCGGGCCGGACCAACTGGTTCGCCCCGGACAACGGCGGCGACTTCGCGGCGGCCGAGTCGGGCGCCGCCTTCACCGAGACGCACGGGTGGAACTACATCGTCGGCGCCGTCGACGTCCACGACGACGACCTGGCCGGCACGGTGGTGGCCTACGGCAGCTCGGTGGTCGACGGCACCGGCTCGGAGAGCTGCGGCCCCGGCTGCACCGAGCCCGACCCCTACATGCGCTGGACCGACATCGTCGGCCGCAGGATCGACGACGCCCTCCCCGCCGACCGGCAGCTGACCCTCGTCAACGCCGGGATCGGCGGCACCACGGCCTCCCCGGCGTGCGGCGGCGGTGGCAACGACGGCGTGTCCCGGCTGAGCCGCGACGTGCTGTCGCTGCACGGTGTCACCGCGCTGATCTACTACTACGGCACCAACGACATCGCCAACCTCGGCAACGGCTGCAACGCCGAGGCGCTCGTCTCGAGCATGCGCGCCACCTTCGCCGAGCTGCGCGCCGCGGGCATCAAGGTGTTCGTCACCCCGGTCACGCCGCGTCCCACCTACAACGCCGCGCAGAACGCCGCTCGCGCCGAGGTCAACGCCTTCATCCGTGAGGGCGGCCGCTGCAGCGGCACCTGCGACGGCGTCATCGACTTCGACCAGGTGCTGCGCGACCCGGGCAGCCCCGACCGGATCCGGGCGGCGTACGACGTCGACGGCCTGCACGTCAACACGTTGGGTCAGCAGGCATTGGCCGACGCGGTCCCCCTCGAGCGGATCGCCGCGGCGGCGGTGACCTCCAGGACGGTGCTGAGCGTGGGCGACACCTCGCTGCGCTACGGCACCGGCACGCAAGCACGCATCGTCGTGGTCGCGACCGGCCCCGCGGCACACGGCCCGGTCGAGCTCCTCGCCGGCACCACGCCGGTGGGCAGCGCGGCGCTGGTGCCCGACGCGGAGGTGCCCGGCATGTCGGCTGCCACCGTCACCGTCGCGCCGCGGGCGCTGCCGCCCGGCGTGCACGAGCTCTCCGCCCGGTACGCCGGGGACGACCGCCTGCGACCTTCGAGCGACACCGCCAGGATCACCGTGACCAGGGCGGTCGCCCGGGTCGGCGCCACGCTGCGCAACCCGGGGAGCCTGACCACCGCCGCCCGCGGCGTGGTGGCGGTGACCGTGCGGGCCTCCGGCGTCACCGGCCCCGGCGGCAGCGTCGTCGTCCGCGACGGCGCGCGCAAGGTCGGCACGGCCCCGGTCGCCGCGGACGGTTCGGCGCTGGTCCGGCTCGCCCGGCTGCCGGCCGGCAGGCGGACCCTGACCGTGACCCACGGCGGGTCGGCGTTCGTCGAGCCGGGGGCGCGCGCGACGCTCAGGGTCACCGTGCGGCGACGCTGACCGCGCCTCCCGGCGGTGACTAGGCCGTCGCGAACGCCGCCAGCTCGGTCGGGTCGTGGGCGCTGAAGACCCGCAGCCCCGGGTGCTCGGCACCGACCAGCTCGCGCAACCGGGCCTGGTTGGCCACCCGCGTCGGGTTGTCCTGGGCGAGGACCTTCTGCACCACCCTCAGCGCCCGCGGCGTGGTCGGCGGCTCGGTCAGGTCACCGGGGTGGAAGTAGGAGTCGCCGGCGTGCACCACCCAGCCGTCGTCGGTCCCGGGGTCGCGGACGGCGACCAGCGCGTGCCCGCGGCTGTGCCCGGCGAGCGGCACCATGACGACGTCGTCCCCGAGCACCGTCACCGACTCGAAGCCGAACCAGTCGTCGCCGACGGCGTGGTGGGTGGCGAACCGGGCGTCCTTCCACTGCGCCTCGAGGTAGCGCCCGTGCTCCATGCCCCGCGGGTTGCGCGCGGCCTCGAGCTCGGCGTCGTAGACGTGCACGGTGGCGTGGGGGAAGTCGCCGACGCCGCCGGCGTGGTCGAGGTCGAGGTGGGTGAGCACGATGTCGGTGACGTCCTCGGCGCGGTGGCCGAGGGCCTCCACCTGGGCGAGCGCGGTCTCCTGCGGCCGCAGCGCCGGCCGCATCATCGCCTTGAACGCCCGGCCGAGCCGCGCGGAGTGCGCGAGGTCGTCGGTGCCGAAGCCGCTGTCGACGAGGAGGAGACCGTCGTCGCGCTCGACCAGCAGCACGTGGGCAACCATCGGACCGACGAGCCGGGGAGCGAACGACGCGCAGTTGAGGTGACGGATCACGCAGGCATGGTGGCAGACTCGGCGGCCTCCCGCTCGGCGTGACCGCGCTCCCGACACCCGGGCGGCGTCCGTAGGCTGGAGCGGTGCGCGCGCTGCTGACCCCGAGGATGCTCGCCGCGCACCTGCTCGGCCTGGTGGCCGTCGGGGTCGCGCTCACCCTGGGCCTGTGGCAGTACGACGCCTGGCAGGAGCGTCGCTCGGCCGAGGCGGTCGACCTGACCGGCGCCGACCCCGTCCCGCTCGCCGACGTGATCGGTCCCGACGACCCGTTCCCGGGTGACCGCGTGGGGCAGCCGGTGACCGTGACCGGCACCTGGGACCCCGGTGCCACCGCGCTGATCTCCGACCGGCCGCGTGCGGACGTCGACGGCTACTGGGTGGTGACCCCCCTGCTCGTCGCCGGGCCCGAGCAGGCGTCGCTGCCGGTGGTGCGCGGGTGGGTCGCCTCGCCCGACGACGTACCCCCCGCGCCCGAGGGCGCCGCCGAGCTCGACGGCTGGCTGCAGCCCCCCGAGGGCACCGGCGCCGTCGACGACGACCCGGCCGACGACGTCTTCCCGCAGCTGCGGGTCGCCGACCTCGCCCAGCGCGTCGACGCCGACCTCTACAGCGCCTACGCCGTGGCCCGCGACGGCGTCGGCGGGCTGCCGGCCGGCGACCTCGCGGAGCTGCCCGAGGCCAGCGGGACCACGGCGTTGCGCAACCTGCTCTACGCCATCGAGTGGTGGGTCTTCGGGGCGTTCGCCGGCTTCGTGTGGTGGCGCTTCGTGCGCGAGTCCCACGAGGCCGCCACGGTGGTCCACGCGGTAGCGTCGGGCCCGTGAGCCCCGACGTCGCGACCCCCCTCAAGGCCTACCGGGTGATGGCGACGGTCGTCGGGGTGCTGCTCGTCGTGCTGATCCTGGTCGGCGTGCCGATGAAGTACCTGCTCGACGACGGCACCTCGCTGCAGGAGGCCGGCGAGTGGATCACCACCAACCTCGGCGTGCTGCACGGCTGGCTCTACATGATCTTCCTGTTCGCAGCCTTCTGGCTCTCCCGGCGGGCCGACTGGGACATCCCCTTCACCGCCGTGACCCTGGTCTGCGGCACCGTGCCGCTGCTGTCGTTCTGGGCCGAGCACCGCGCCACCCGCCGGGTCCGCGAGGAGCACGGACCCGACAGCACCACGGCGCTGACTGCGAGCCCGTGACCACGGCGTTCGTGCTCGGCGGCGGCGGCGTGCTGGGCGCCGTCGAGGTCGGCATGCTGCGCGCCCTCTTCGAGCACGACATCACCCCCGACCTGGTGCTCGGCACCAGCATCGGCGCGATGAACGGCGCCCTCGTGGCGCGCGAGCCCGACGCGCGGGTGGTCGACCGGCTCCTCGCGCTGTGGTCGGACGCCGCCGGCACCGGCAGCGACGTGCTCGGCGGGTCGCGGATCAGGACGGTGCGCCGGGCCGTGTCCACCGGCACCCACCTCTACAGCGCCGGGCCCCTCGCCCGGCGGCTCGCCGACGAGCTCGGCGACGTGCGCTTCGAGGACCTGCCGGTGCCGTTCCAGGTCTGCGCGGCCAGCATCGAGCGCTCGGCCGAGCACTGGTTCACCAGCGGCCGCGTCGTCGACGCGGTGATCGCCAGCGCCGCGGTCCCCGGCCTGCTCCCGCCGGCCAAGGTCGGCGACGAGCACTACCTCGACGGCGGCATCGTCAACTCCGTCCCCCTCGGCCGGGCCGTCGCGCTGGGTGCGACCCGCGTCTTCGTGCTGCAGGTCGGTCGCCTCGACCGGCCCCTCGACGTACCGCGGCGGCCGTGGGAGGTCGCGCGGGTGGCGTTCGAGGTCGCCCGCCGGCACCGGTTCGTCCGCGAGCTCGCCGAGCTGCCCGACCACGTCGAGTGCCACGTGCTGCCGGCCCGGGGCACCTCCGATCGCGACGACACCATCTGGGCCGCCCGCGACTTCGGCAGCGTCGAGCGCCGGATCGAGCAGACCTACGCCGCGAGCACGGCGTACCTCGACGACCTGGGGGCCTGAGCCGTGGTCAGGGTGGTCCGGCGGGTGGTCCTGGTGCCCCTGGTCTTCCTGCTCGCCGCGGTGCTGTGGGTGACCCTGCCGCTGTGGCTAGTCGTGGCCGCCGCCCTCTCCCCGCTGCTGCCCGGGCACTGGCGGGCCCTGCGCCTGTTCTGGCTGGCCGTCCTCTACGTCACCGTCGAGGTGCTGCTGCTGGTCATCCTGTTCGGCTGGTGGCTGGCCTCCGGCTTCGGCTGGCGGCTCCGGACGCCGTACTGGGAACGGCTGCACTACGACCTGGTGCAGGGCACGCTGTGGATCTTCTTCCGCGAGGCCAAGCGGGTGCTGCGGCTGCGCATCGACACCGACGGCCCGACCCCGGACGCCCACCCGGGCAAGCCGATCGTGGTCGCGTGCCGGCACGCCGGGCCCGGTGACTCCTTCACCCTGCTCCACGCGCTGATGCACTGGTACGGGCGCGAGCCGCGGGTGGTGCTCAAGGACACCCTCGCCTGGGACCCGGCCATCGACGTGCTGCTGCGGCGGATCCCGGCGCGGTTCATCACGCCCGACCCCGGGCCGGGGGTCGACCTCGAGTCCCTCATCCGCGACCTCGCCACCGGGCTCGACGAGAACGACGCGTTCGTGATCTTCCCCGAGGGCGGCAACTTCACCGAGGCGCGCCGTACGCGGGCGATCGCCCGGCTGCACAAGCTCGGGCTGCACGCGATGGCCGAGCGGTCCGAGGCGATGACGCGGGTGCTCGCCCCCCGACCGGGCGGGCTGCTCGCCGCACTCGACGCCGCACCGGACGCCGACGTCGTCCTGGTCGCGCACACCGGGCTCGACCACCTGCTCACCGTCGGGGACCTGTGGCGCGAGCTGCCGATGGACAAGCGGATCGTGATGCGCTGGTGGCAGGTGCCGCGCGCGGAGATCCCGGCCGACCGCGACGGCCGGATCGAGTGGCTCTACGGGTGGTGGGAGCGCATCGACGCGTGGGTCGGCGAGCACGCCCCTCAGGACCTCCCGCGGCGCCGGCTGCTGGTGCCGGACAAGCAACCACCTGCCCCGCCGGACGGCGGGACAGGTGGTCGGACGGGCTGAGCCCGGCTACTTCGTGTCGGGGTCGAGGTCGACGACCTCGGCCGGCTCGTCGGGCGTCGTCACCGGGTGCGGCGCCTCGGTCGCGTCGGCGATCGCCTCGTCGGGGCCCGCGCCGCCGGTGTCGACCGCGTCGGTCGGCGGGACCGCGCTCGGCGTCGAGGTGGGTGCCGGCTTGGCCGCCGGCGCCGGGGTGGGCGTGTAGGACGACTGCCAGTTGTCGTTGCCGCCGCCCTGGAGCTTCTTGGCGAGGACGGCGACGCCGCCGGCGACCACGCCGAGGACGAGGAGCGTCTTGATCTTGCTCCGCTTCTTGGGCTGCTCGCCCCGGAGCTCGGCGACCTTGGTCTCGGCGAGCGAACGGGCGGCGACGGCCTTCTCACCGGCCAGCGCGGCGCCGCCGGCCACCAGCGGGACGGCCTTGGCGCGCGCGTCGGCGAGCACCGGGGCCGCCTTGTCGCGGGCGTCGACCAGCGCCGGGCCGGCCTTGTCGCGGGCGTCGGCCAGTGCGGGGATCGCGGTGTCCTGCACGAACTCGCGGGCCTGCTCGTAGGCGGAGTCGACGTGCGGGCGAAGCGTCTCGACGACGTCGATGGCCTGGTCGCGCGCCTGGTCGACCAGCGACTTGTTCTTGCGGAGTCCCATACGAGCCTCCCTTTCCGGGTAGTACGGCCTGCAGCGGGCGTGTTGCTCCACCCAACCACCCCGTCCCACGCGAATCCACCCCGGGGCGGGTGAGGGCCACATGGCAGGATCGAGGAGATCCGTACGGCGTCACGCGGCGCCGTCGACCTCCATCGCGAAAGGCTGTCATGGCAGACCTGCAAGCCATCTTGAAGACCAACCGGGGCGACATCGCCATCACCCTGTTCCCGAACCACGCCCCCGAGACGGTCGAGAACTTCACCGGTCTCGCGACCGGCGAGAAGTCCTACTCCACCCCTGACGGCCGCACCGGCAAGTTCTACGACGGCCTGGGCTTCCACCGGGTCATCTCCGGCTTCATGATCCAGGGCGGGTGCCCGCTCGGCACCGGCACCGGCGGGCCGGGCTACACGTTCAAGGACGAGATCCACCCCGAGCTGGTCTTCGACAAGCCCTACCTGCTCGCGATGGCCAACGCCGGGCCGGGAACCAACGGCTCGCAGTTCTTCATCACCGTCGGCGCGACGCCGTGGCTCAACCGCAAGCACACGATCTTCGGCGAGGTGGCCGACCAGGCCTCGCGTGACGTCGTCGACGCGATCGCGGCCACCCCGACCGGCGCCGGTGACCGGCCGGTCGAGCCGGTGGTCTTCGAGAGCGTCGAGATCGTCGGCGACAAGGGCTGACCCTCGATGTCGGTTCCCGCGTCCGGCGTGCCGGTCTGCTACCGCCACGCCGGGCGTGAGACCCACATCCGCTGCCAGCGCTGCGAGCGGCCGATCTGCCCCGAGTGCATGCGCGACGCCGCGGTCGGCTTCCAGTGCCCCTCCTGCATCGCCGAGGGGGCCCGCTCGACGCGCCAGGCGATGTCGCCGTACGGCGGGCGACGCTCGACCAACCCGGCGCTGACGTCGTACGTGCTGATCGGCCTCAACCTCGCCGTCTGGTTCGCCGTGCTCGCGACCGGCTGGCACGAGAGCCGGCTCGTGCCGCGGCTCTCGCTGCTCGCCCGGGGCTTCTGCGAGTCGGTCGGCACGGCCGGGGCCTACTACCCGGCCTCCGGGTCCGAGCTGTGCGTCGGCCCCGACGCCCGCTGGGTGCCCGGGGTGGCCGACGGCGCCGTCTGGCAGCTGCTGACCAGCACGTTCATGCACGTGGAGATCTGGCACATCGCGGGCAACATGCTGGGGCTGTTCTTCCTCGGCCCCCGGGTCGAGGCGGCCGTCGGCCGGGCCCGGTTCCTCGCCATCTACTTCCTCGCGGGGCTGGCCGGCTCCGCGGTCGCGTACGCGTTCCAGGGCCCCGACACCTACACGCTCGGCGCGTCCGGGGCGATCTTCGGGATCTTCGGTGCCCTCGTGGTGCTGATCCGCAAGGTCGACGGCGACCTGCAGCTGATCGGCGTCCTGCTCGCCGTCAACGTGGTGGCCAGCCTCCGCGCCGACGTCTCCTGGCAGGCCCACCTCGGCGGTTTCGTCGGCGGAGCGCTGGCCACGGCGATCATCGTCTACGCCCCCCGCGGCGCCCGGCGCTCCTTCGTGCAGTGGTCCGCCCTGGCCGGGGTGGCCGCCCTGGTCGCCCTCGCGATCATCCTCCGCTCCGCCGCCCTCGCCTGACCCCGAGGTTGTCCACAGCTGTGGACAGCCCGGTGGACAACTACACCGGTGTCATTCGTTCCACAGCTGGGGACAACCCTGTGGATAACCCGGCACGCGCGCTGACCCGTCGCATCGTGGCGACGGGTCAGCGCGAAAAAGGGACTGACCCGTCGCATCGTTGCGACGGGTCAGCGGGGAGCGGGTCGGGTCACTCCCAGCGGGTGGCGAAGGTGAAGCCGACGCCCATGAACGCGATGCCGACGATCAGGTTCTTCTGGTCGAGGTCGTTGAAGACCGGGACGCTGGAGGTGTCCTGGGCGATCGCGTAGAAGACGCAGATCCAGGCCAGGCCGATCAGGAAGCAGCCGAGCATGCCGACCACGACGCCGCGGCCGCGGCCGAGCGGGGTGGAGGGGTGGGCCGAGACGACGAGGCCGAGGAGGATCGCGCCGAAGCCGATCACGTAGTTCCAGCCGGCGAGGTCGCGCATGAAGCCGGGGCCGGTGGCGGGGTAGGGCTGGCCCTCGTCGTTGAAGCCCTCGGGCGCGCGGACGCCGATGTAGTAGAAGGCGATCCACGCGATACCGAGCGCGATCAGCAGCAGCGCGAGCGCGAAGCGCACGCTGAGGATCGGCCCCCGGTCGGGGTCGAACGTCTGCTGCTGCTTCGACTTGAGCTTGGCCACGGTGGAGAGTCCTTCGGGTCGATGGTCGCGGGCTACCTTAGTCGCGTGACCTCCCCGGACCGAACCGAGCCCCGCTCGCGGGGGCCGTGGCGCGTCGGCACCCCGCTCGTGGTGCTGCTCTGCGGGGGCCTGTTCGTGCTGAGCGCCACCAACAGCGAGGGCACCGACCTGCGCCCGGGGCGCTACACCTCGCTGGCCGACCTGACCGAGGGCGCCTCGCAGACCTACGAGGGCCTGCAGGCCGACGCCGCCGCGCTCGAGGCCGAGGTCGACGCCCTGGCCCGCGAGGTCGACGACGCGCGGGTGCGCAAGGAGCAGCGCCGCGCGCAGGCCCTGCGCGGACCCGCCGGGCTCGAGCCCGTGGCCGGCCCGGGCCTGACCATCGTGATGTCCGATGCGTCCGAGGAGCGCCTCGAGGAGGCCGCGGCGCCCGACTCCGGCATCGACCCCGACCTGCTCGTCGTGCACCAGGAGGACCTCCAGGCGGTGGTCAACGCGCTGTGGGCCGGCGGGGCCGAGGCCGTCACCGTGCAGGGCCAGCGCATCGTCACCACCACGGGCATCAAGTGCTCGGGCAGCGCGGTCCAGCTGCAGGGCGTGCCCTACCCCGAGCCCTACACGATCGAGGCGATCGGAGACCCCAGCGAGCTCGTGGCCGCCGTCGACGGCGACGGCGACGTCGCTGCGTTCCGCTCCGACACCGACGAGTACGGCGTCGGGTGGTCGCTGGCCGAGGACGAGACCGTCGAGGCGCCGGCGTACGACGGCCTGCTCGACGTCGACCAGGCCCGACCGCTCGGCTGAACCGGGTCGGCCCGGGTCAGTCGTCGCGGCCCCGCTCGCCCCGCCGACCGGCGGGCGGCGTCGTGGTCGGCGGCCCCGTCGGCGGCGGGGTCGTGGTCGGCGGCGGGGTGGTCGGCGGGGTGGTGGTGGTCGGCGGTGACGTGGTCGTCGGCTCGACGAAGACGGACACGAAGATCGTCACCACGCTGCCCTCGGGCAGCTCGGACCCCGGCGGCTGGGACTGGCGGGTCACCGTGCCGGCCACCTCGGTGGAGGCGGAGTCCTCGCCGACGTCGACGTCGAACCCGGCAGCCTCGATCCGCTGGCGGGCCTGTTCCTCGGTGAGGCCGACGACCGGCGGCACCTGCTCCATGCCGTCGGAGTAGTAGAGCGTGATGACGGCGCCCTTCTCGACCATCTCGCCGGCCTCGGGCGACTGCGAGAGCACCTCGCGGGCGGGGCGGTCGCTCTTCTCCTCGATCTTGCGTGGTCGCAGCCCCGCCTCGCGGAGCCGGGCGCTCGCATCAGCCAGGTCGGACCGCACCACGTCGGGGACGGCGATCTCCTCCCGGCCGATCGAGACGGTCATGGTGATGGTGTCGCCCGGGTCGAGGAACCCCGAGGCCGGTTCCTGGCTGATCACCTGGTTGACCGGCACGGTGTCGCTGTTCTCGACGAGCACCTCCGGCACGAGCCCGGCGTCGCCGATGCGGGCGCGCGCCTCGTCCTCGGTCAACCCGACCAGCTGCGGCACCTCGACCCGCTCGGGCGAGTCGGGGAACAGCGAGTCCTGGAAGAGGAACCACAACGCGATCAGCAGGCCGATCAGCAGCAGCCCGAGCACCACCCACAGCCCGGTGCGGGGTGGGTGGTCGTCGTCGGGCAGTGCCGCCGGGTCGGGACGACGGGGCGGGGTCGCCGGCACCGGCGCGGCCGCGACGGCGGCGCGCACCGGCTCGGGCGGCGGGGGCGGGACGACGGCGGCCTCGACCGGGCGGCCGGCGAGGTAGCGCTCGATGTCGGTGCGCATCGCGCCGGCCGACTGGTAGCGGTCCTCGACCCGCTTGGCGAGCGCCTTCATCACGATCGCGTCGACGTCCTCGGGCAGGTCGCCGTCGTGCGCGGACGGCGGGTCGGCCTGCTCGCGCACGTGCTGGTAGGCCACCGCCACCGGGCTGTCGCCCACGAACGGCGGACGGCCGGTGAGCAGCTCGTAGAGCAGGCAGCCGGCGGAGTAGACGTCGGAGCGCGAGTCGACGGTCTCGCCGCGGGCCTGCTCGGGGGAGAGGTACTGCGCCGTGCCGACGACCGCGGCGGTCTGGGTCATGGAGTTGGCGGCGTCGCTCATCGCGCGGGCGATGCCGAAGTCCATCACCTTGACGTCGCCGCTCGGCGTCAGCATCACGTTGCCGGGCTTGATGTCGCGGTGGATGATGCCGGCGCGGTGGCTGTAGTCGAGCGCCGACAGCACGCCGCTGGTGATCTCCAGCGCCCGCTCGGGCAGGATCTTGCGGCCCTCGCGCAGGATGTCGCGCAGCGTCCGGCCGGCGACGAACTCCATCACGATGTAGGGCTGGGCGACCCCGGAGCCGTCGGTGGCCTCCTCCTCGCCGGTGTCGTAGACCGCGACGATCGAGGGGTGGTTGAGGGAGGCCGAGGACTGCGCCTCGCGCCGGAAGCGGGCCTGGAACGTCGCGTCGCTGGCCAGGTCGGTGCGCAGCCGCTTGACGGCGACGATGCGGCCGAGCCGCGAGTCGGTGCCCTTGCGCACCTCGGCCATGCCGCCGCGGCCGAGTAGCTCGCCGAGCTGGTAGCGGCCGCCGACCATCCCCGCGCCGGGGTGGCCGCCGGTGGGCTCGTCGGACCTGTGGTCGTTCACGGGGTCTGCTCCCCCTCGGTGGGCTCGGTCGGCGGGGGGTCGACGGTCGGCTCGGACGTCGGCTCGGACGTGGGTTCGGACGGGGGCGGCTCCGACGTCGGTTCCGAGGACGGCTCGGGGTCGGGCTCGGGCTCCGGCTCGGGCTCGGGCGCGTCGTCCCAGTAGGTGACGGTGATGGTGTCGCCGACGTCGACGGTGCCGGTGGGGTTGACGCCCTCCACCAGGCCGTCGACCGCGGGGTCGGTGTTGTCCAGGGCGTCGAGCTCGACCTCGAGGTCGAGGTCGCGCAGTCGGGCCTCGACGGTCTCGACGGGCAGGCCGACGTAGTCGCCCGCGTTGACCTGGACGGTCTCGGGACCCTCCGACGTCGGCTGCGTGGCGGGCGGCCGGGTGCGGGTCGGCGCGGACGACGACTCGTTCGCCGACGGGTCGGGGTCGTCGTCGCCCTGGGTGAGCAGCAGCGTGAGCACCACCGCGAGCGCGACCAGGAGCAGGACGACGGCCAGGATCGGCCACGGGTTGCGGCGCTTGTCGGGCCGGGGCGCGGGCTCGGTCGTGGTGGTGGTCGTGACGACCGGCGGGGCGGCCGCGGCCGCCCCGGCGTACGGCGTGGCGGGCAGCACCTGCGTGCGCGAGTCGTCGTCGACCGGCACGACGGGCGCGACGGCAGCGGTGGGGCGCTGGAGCGAGGCAGTGGCGGGGTCGCGCAGCGCGGCGGCGAACGCCGAGCCGTCGGGGTAGCGCTCGGCGGGGTCCTTGGCCAGCGCGCGGGTCACCACGGCGGCCAGGTCGGAGGGGATCCGGTCGGGCAGCGTCGGGACCGGCTCACGGACGTGGGCGAGCGCCGTGGCGACCGACGACTCCTTGTCGAAGGGACGACGTCCGGTGAGGCACTCGTAGGCCACGACGCCGAGGGCGTAGACGTCGGAGGCGGCGGTGGCCGGGCGGCCCTCGGCCTGCTCGGGGGAGAGGTACTGCGGGGTGCCCATCACCGCGCCGGTGCGGGTGATGCCGACGCCGTCGGCCGCGCGGGCGATGCCGAAGTCGGTGACCTTGACCTTGCCGGCCGGGGTGACGATGAGGTTGGCCGGCTTGACGTCGCGGTGGATGATGCCGGCGCGGTGGGCGGCTCCGAGGGCGTCGCCGACCTGGGCGAGCAGGTCGCGCACCGCGGCGGGGTCGAGCTCGCGACCCTGGCCGGCCGGGGCGATCAGGTCGGACAGCGGCTTGCCGTCGACCAGCTCCATCACCAGGAACGGGCGCGGGTGGCCCGAGCCGTCGGTGGCGGCGCGCTCGCCGACGTCGAAGACCGAGGCGACGCCGGGGTGGTGCAGCGCCGCGGCGTGGCGGGCCTCGGTCTCGAAGCGGGCGCGGAACGTCGGGTCGTCGGCGTACTCCACCTTGAGCAGCTTCACGGCGACCTCGCGGCCCAGCGTGGTGTCGGTGCCGCGCCACACCTCGCCCATGCCGCCGGTGGCGATCCGGGAGTCGAGGCGGTAGCGGCCGGCGTCGTCGGCGTGCTCGGTCATCGCGTGCTCCTCTCGGTGGTCGGGGCGGGCCGGTCGCGGCAGTCCCGCTGGCAGGGTGTCATCGCAGCACCGCCTCCATCACGGCCTTGGCGATCGGGCCGCCGAGGCGGCCGCCGCCGATCTCGCCGCCGTCGGGCAGCCCGGGTGCCTCCTCGATCATGACGGCCACCGCCACGTCGGCGTCGTCAGCGGCCGCGAACGACACGAACCAGGCGTACGGCGGCTCGCCCGGGATGCCGCGCTGGGCGGTGCCGGTCTTGCCGGCGACCTCGATCCCCTCGATCTGGGCGGGGGCGGCGGTGCCGTCGTCGACGGTGGTGACCAGCGCCTCGGTCAGGGCCGCGGCGGTGTCCTCCGAGATCGCCTCGGACAGCTCCTCCGGGTCGGTGGTCCGGGCGTCGAAGTCGGCCGACTGGACCTCGTCGACGATGTAGGGACGCATCACGACGCCCCCGTTGGCGACCGCGCCGGCGACCATCGCCATCTGCAGCGGCGTGGCCTGCACCTCGAACTGGCCGAAGCCGGCCTGACCGACCTGCGGCGGGGGCAGGTCGGCGGGGAAGTTGGAGCGGACCTGGCCGTCGAGGTCCTCGAGGTAGTCGCTGTTGAAGCCGAACTTCTCGGCCTGGCGCAGCAGCTCCTCCGAGCCGACCTCGACGGCGAGCTGGGCGAAGGTGGTGTTGCACGACTCGGCCATCGCCTCGCGCAGCGTCAGGCCCTCGGGGCAGCTGCGCCCCTCGTTGTCGATCAGCGCCTCGGGCCCCGACGTCTGGGGCAGCTGGTAGGTGTCGCCACCCGGCACGACGGCGTCGGCGTCGGCGTAGCGCCCCGACTCGAGCGCGGCGGCCGCGGTGACGATCTTGAAGACCGAGCCCGGGAAGAGCCGCTTGGCGATGGCCCGGTTGACCAACGGCTCGGTCTCGTCGGCGTCGAGCCGCTGGTAGGTCTCGTCGGCGGCCTCGAAGTCGTGGGTGGCGAGGTTGTTGGGGTCGAAGGTGGGCAGCGAGACCATCGCCAGGATCTTGCCCGTGGAGGGCTCGAGGGCCACGACAGACCCCTCGACACCCTCGCCGAGCTGCTCGAGCCCCTCGTACGCCGCGCGCTGCGCCTCGGCGTTGAGGGTCAGCTGCACGTTGCCGCCGCGGGGCGACTCGTTGCCGAGCAGGTCGACCAGGCTGCCGATGAACAGGCGGGGGTCGTCGCCGGAGAGCACCCGGTCCTGGGAGTCCTCGATCCCGGTGCTGGTGTTGAGCGAGAAGTAGCCGGTGACGGGGGCGTAGAGGAACGGGTTGCGGTAGGTGCGGAGGAACTCGTACTCGTCGTCGACGGACTCGCTCTCGGCGATCGGCGTGCGGCCGACCAGGATCGCGCCGCGCTCGCTGGCGTAGGCGGCGCGCTGCACGCGCTGGTTCTCCGCGCGGTCGTTGTAGTCGTCGGCGAGGAAGAACCCGTAGACGGTCGCGTTGGCCATCAACGAGACGAACAGCACCAGGCAGAAGACCGCGACGGTCCGGATGGGTTTGTTCATCAGGCCTTCCCGAGCTTGATGACCTGGGTGGACTCCTCGGCGGCAGCCGCCTCGTCCACGGGCTCCAGGGCCGGGGCCGGGCGTCGGGCCTGGTCGGAGATCCGCAGCAGCAGCGCGATGATCACCCAGCTCGCCACCAGCGACGAGCCGCCGTAGGACAGGAACGAGGTCGTCAGACCGGTCAGCGGGATCAGCCGGGTCACGCCGCCGACGACGACGAAGACCTGCAGCGCGAAGACGCCGGCCAGGCCGGTGGCCATCAGCTTGCCGAAGTTGTCGCGCGAGATCACCGCGGTGCGCAGGGCGCGCTCGACCACGATGCCGTAGAGCAGCAGCACCGCAAGGACACCGGTGAGGCCGAGCTCCTCGCCGATGGCGGCCATGATGAAGTCGGACTCGGCGTAGGGCACCCGCGACGGGTCGCCCTCGCCGAAGCCGCGGCCGATCAGGCCGCCCCAGGTGAAACCGAACAGGCCCTCGACCAGCTGGAAGCTGTCGGGTCCGCTGGGGTTGTTGTAGTAGTCGAACGGGTGCAGCCAGGTGTCGACGCGCACCCGGACGTGACCGAAGAGCCGGTAGGCCGCGGCGGCGCCGCCGAGGAAGAGCAGCGCGCCGACGACGATCCAGCCGGGACGCTCGGTGGCGACGTAGAGCATCACCAGGAACAACCCGAAGAACAGCAGGCTCGAGCCGAGGTCGCGCTGGAAGACCAGGATGCCGAGGCTGACCAGCCACATCGCCAGGATCGGGCCGAGGTCGCGGCCGCGGGGGAGGTCGACGAACAGGATGCGGCGCCCCGCGAGCGCGAGGGCGTCGCGGTGCAGCACCAGGTAGCCGGCGAAGGCGATCACGAGCAGTACCTTGGCGACCTCACCTGGCTGGAAGCTGAACGGTCCGACGCTCACCCAGATGCGGGCTCCGTTGATGATCAGCCCGAGGCCGGGCACGAGCGGCAGCAGGAGCAGCACGATCGCGAGCAGGCCGGAGGTGTAGGTGAACCGGGCGAGGACCCGGTGGTCGCGCAGCACGACGAGGGTGGCGACGAAGAGCAGGACCCCGACCGTCATCCAGGTGAGCTGCTGGCGCGCGAACGTGGTGTCGTCGGCGAGGTCGAGACGGTAGATGACGGCCAGGCCGAGGCCGTTGAGGGCGGCCACGACCGGCAGCAGCACCGGGTCGGCGTACGGCGCGACGAGCCGGACGACCACGTGGGCGCCGACCATCAGGGCGGCGAGCCAGCCGCCGTAGCCGATCACGTCGGCCGGGACCTCGCCGTTGACGCCGAGGCCGACCGCGGCGTAGCCGCCGACGCCGACCGCGAGGGCGAGCACGAGCAGGAAGAGCTCGGCCCCCCGGCGACGCCGGTGGACGAACCCCATCAGGGCGGACGTGCTGGGTGCGCTGACCACCGCCTAACCGGTCTCGCCGGGAGTGGTGGTCGCCGGGGACACCGGCGTGGTGGTCGAGGTCGACGGCTCCGAGGACTCGGTCGGCTCGGTCGGCTCGGTCGGGTCGGTCGGCTCTGTCGGGTCGGTCGGGTCGGTGGGGGTCACCTGCCGCCCGTTGAGGGCGTCGACCTGGTCGCGCGCCTCGGTGAGGTCGTCGACCGGGATCCCGTCGCGCACCATGTCCTGATCGAACTCCTCGAGGGAGTCGACCTCGAGCGTGGTGACCACGACGACCTCGGACAGGTCGATCCCGGGGAGCGAGGCGTTCAGGCCGTGGTGGATCACCACGACGCCGTCCTGCTCGCCGACGTAGTACTGGCGCTGCACGTAGGACCAGGCGGCCGCGGCGACGATCCAGAGCAGCCCGAGCACGATGACCGCCACCATCGCCCGGCGCAGCCAGGTGTAGCGCGGTGGCGCGATCGGGGCGTAGCGGGCGGCCTCGGCGTCGGCCGGGTGCAGCGGGTCGGAGGCGACGGCGAACGGCAGGTCGTCGGGGATCTCGGCGTCGACCGGCTCGAGCTCGCCGGTGTCGCCGGAGCGGTGGCCGCGGAACAGCCCGCGCGGCAGCTTGCGCTTCAGCTCGGCGGCGGCGCCGACGAGCATCGGCTCCAGCTCGGCGTACGCCGGGTCGGCCGCGGCGTGCTCGGCGGTGACGACGTCGGCGACGATGCAAGTCACGTTGTCGGAGCTGCCGGCCTCGAGGCTGGCCCGCACCAGCTCGACGGCGGCGAAGTCGGGGGTACCCATCGAGAGGATGTCGGCGAGCCGGCCGTCGTCGAGGACGCCGCAGGCGCCGTCGCTGCACAGGAACAACCGGTCGCCGGCGACCAGCTCGAGGACGAACAGGTCGGGCTCGGCCTCGTGCACGCCGTCGAGTGCCTTGAGGATGAGGTTGCGGTGGGGGTGGACCCGCGCCTCCTCCTCGGTGATCCGGCCCTCGTCGATGAGGCTCTGGACGAAGGTGTGGTCGGTGGTGAGCTGGCTGATCTCGTTGTCGCGGAACAGGTAGGCGCGGCTGTCGCCGACGTGCCCGATGCCGACGCGGCGGCCGTCGAAGAGCGCGACCGTGGCGGTGGTGCTGGTGCCGTTGATCGACGGGTCGGCGTCGACGAGGCGCCCGATCTGCTCGTGCGCGGCGTGCAGCGCGTCGGTGACCCGGTCGAGGATGGCGGGCTCGCGCAGCGCGGTGCCCCGGCCGCCGGTGGCCTCGGCGACGGCGTTAATGTCGGCGGCCGTGGCGGTGGCCGGGGCGGTGCCACCGGCCGACGGCGGCTCGACGTCGAGGGCGCGGAGCTCGGCGACCGCGGTGGACGAGGCGATGTCGCCGCGGGCGGCGCCGCCCACGCCGTCGCACACGGTCAGCAGCCACGGGCCGGCATAGCCGGAGTCCTGGTTGTCCTTGCGGACCCGGCCGACGTCGGAGATCGCGGAGTAGTGCAGCAGGAGACGTTCACCGGTGGGTGGCGCCGCCAGCACGGGCTCGGTCATTTCTGCAGCTCCAGGATCGTCTTGCCGATCCGCACCTGCGTGCCGAGCGTGATCGTGGTGGGCTGGGTGATGCGGACGCTGCCGATGTAGGTGCCGTTGGTCGAGCCGAGGTCCTCGACGAACCACTGGTCGCCGGAGGCGGCGATCCGGGCGTGCCGGGTGGAGACGTAGTCGTCGTCGAGGCGGATCGCGGCGTCGGAGCCGCGGCCGATGAGGATGGGGGCCCGGTCGAGCCCGGCGGTGGCGCCGGTGTTGCTGCCCTGGGTGACCGACACCCGGGTCGGCGAGCCGCGCCGCTTGGACGCCTTCTGCTTCGGCGGCTTGGGCGCGGCCGGGCCGCGGACCGCGCGCTGGGCCTCGGGCACCCGCGCGCCGAACATGTCCGAGCGGATCACCGAGATCGCGGCGAGCACGAAGATCCACAGGATCGCCAGGTAGGCGACGCGGATGAGGAAGTACGTGAGCTCAGACACCGCGAGCCTCCTGATCGGCCCGGCCGTCACCGGGCTGGTCGTGGACGATCCGCACCGTCATCGTGGTGGTGCCGACCTTCACCTGGGAGCCGTCGCGCAGGGTGGCCCGGGGGACCTTGCGGCCGTCGACGCTGATGCCGTTGGTCGAGCCGAGGTCGTGGACCTCGACGACGGGGTCCTCGCCCTCGCGCACCGCGGTCACCATGAACTCCAGGTGCCGCCGGCTGATGCCGGGATCGTTGATCCGCAGGTCGGCGTCGGTGCCGCGGCCCACGACCATGCCGGGCGGCTGCAGCGGGTGCTGGCTGCCGTTGACCTCGATCAGCGCGAGCGCGCGGCGTACCTGCGTGTGGGTGGCGGTGCCGACCACCTTCGCCTGCGCCTCGCTGCGGATGCGGAACCGGCCGGTCGTGAGGTCCTCGGCCACCTCGAACCCGATCCGGATAGGGCCCGGGAAGACGTAGGACTGTCCCTCGGCGTGCTGCTGCAGCTGGTCGGAGAGCTCGCGTGCCAGCGTCGAGTCGTACGGCGCCAGCCGGCCGAGGTCGGTGGCCGAGAGCTCGACGTGGAAGTCGTTGGGCACCAGCCGGCGGTCGCGGGACAGGATCTGGGCGTTGTTGTCGAGCTCGCGCTCGAGCGCCGCGGCGATCTCGACCGGCTGGACGGCGCTGCGGAACGTCTTGGCGAACGCGCTGGAGATCATCGTCTCGAGTCGATGCTCGAAGCGCTGCAACCCGCCCATCGCGCACCTCCTCGTCGCGGCGTCGTCCCTGCCCGTCGTCGCGCCACGTCGTCGTGGCACGCCAACCGCCGGTCGTGGACCGGAAGTTCCGTCGATCGTAGCGAGACGCCACCCGGGAGCCGCGCAACCCGGTCCCTACCCCGGACCGTGGCGGTCTACCGGTTTGGGCGGGGCTGACCGCCTGGGATACCCTCCGTGGGCTACTTGCGCGAGTGGCGGAACGGCAGACGCGCTGGCTTCAGGTGCCAGTGTCCGAAAGGGCGTGGGGGTTCAAATCCCCCCTCGCGCACACAGCCGGTCCGGGAGCTGCCTCCCGGCCGGCGCGATGAACCAGAGAAGCCCCTGACCAGGCACCACGGTCGGGGGCTTCTCCCATTTCCCGCGTCGCCGCGTGGTCGGCCCACTGGCGTGGGCACCGAAAGAGAAAGAACGATCGGTTGACCAGGCGCGCTCCGTGTGCCACGGTGAGCAAGACCGTTCGTTCTCCCTACGAACCGCACCCCCTCTCCAGGAGTTCTCCATGACCACCGTCACCTCGGCACCACCCGAGAACCACACGAGGCTGGCGCTGCGTCGCCTCTACCTCGTCCGCTTCGTCTTCGCCCTGGTGTGGGCCGCGCTGTTCGCGGTCACGTCGTCGCCGGTCGAGACCTTCGCCGTGGTGCTGCTCGTCGCCTACCCGGCGTTCGACGTCGTCGCCGCCCTGGTCGACCGCCGCACCGCGGCCGACGGCGGCCGGCCGTCCGTGGCGCTCTACCTCAACATCGCGCTCAGCGCCGTCACCGCGGTCGCCCTGGCGGTCGTCGGCGACGACACCGAGGGGATCCTGCTGGTGTTCGGGGCGTGGGCGATCGCCGCGGGTGCCGTGCAGCTCGCCGTCGGCGTCCTGCGTCGCGACCTCGGCGGCCAGCTCCCGATGATGCTCAGTGGCGGCCTGTCCGTCGTCGCGGGGGCGTCGATCGCCGCGTCCTCGCGCGACGCCGACTCGGTGTCGACCATCGCCGGCTACGCGGTGCTCGGCGGCGTCTTCTTCCTCGTCTCGGCGCTGCGCCTCGGGCGCGCGGCGCAGCCCGCCGCCGCGGAGGTGGCCTGAGGTGGCCCGGGGACGAGAGACCCGCGAGTACGACGTCGTCGTGATCGGCGCCGGCCCCGCCGGTGAGAACGTGGCCGACCGCGTCGTCGCCGGCGGTCTGACCGCGGTGGTCGTCGAGGCCGACCTGGTCGGCGGCGAGTGCTCCTACTGGGCCTGCATGCCGACCAAGGCCCTGCTGCGCAGCGTCGACGCCGTCCGCGCGGCGTCCCGGGTCCCCGGAGCCGCCGAGGCGGTGACGGGTCGCCTCGACGTCGGGGCCGTCCTCGCGCGCCGCGACCGGTTCGCCTCGGACTGGCACGACGACGGCCAGGTGTCGTGGCTCGAGGGCGCCGGGATCGCGCTGGTCCGGGGCCGGGCGCGCGTCGTCGGCACGCGCACCGTCGAGGTCGCCACCGGCCCGGACGGCGCGAGCACGACGCTGCTCACGGCGCGGCACGCGGTGGTGGTGGCGACCGGCACCTCGGCGCTGGTGCCCGCCGTGCCCGGCCTGCGCGAGGTCACGCCGTGGACGAGCCGCGAGGCCGCCGCCGTGCGGCAGGTCCCGGCGCGGCTCGCCATCATCGGCGGTGGCGTCGTCGGCACCGAGATGGCCACCGCGTTCGCGGCCCTCGGGTCGGCCGTGACCCTGCTCGCCCGCGACGGCGTGCTCCCGACGCTCGAGCCGTTCGCCGCCGAGCTGGTGGTCGACGAGCTCGGCGCGCGTGGGGTCGACGTCCGGGTCGGGGCGGAGGTGGTCGGCGCCCGCCGGGACGACGGCACCGTCGCCCTGACCCTGGGCGACGGCACCGAGGTCGAGGCCGACCAGGTGCTGGTCGCGGTCGGCCGCACGCCGAACACCGCCGACCTCGGGCTCGCGTCGGTCGGGCTGGCCGACGGCGGCTGGCTCACCGTCGACGAGACGCTCCGGGTCACCGACCCGAGCGGTGCCCCGCTCCAGGGCGGCTGGCTGTACGCCGTCGGCGACGTCAACCGCCGCGCCCTGCTGACCCACCAGGGCAAGTACCAGGCACGCGCCGCGGGCGACGTCATCGTGGCGCGCGCCGCGGGCCGCCCGGTCGACGACGGCCCGTGGGGCCGGCACGCCGCCACCGCCGACGTGCGGTCGGTGCCGCAGGTCGTCTTCAGCGACCCGGAGGTGGCCGCCGTCGGCCTGTCGGCGGCCGCCGCCGAGGCGGCCGGCTACCGCACCCGCGTCGTCGACCACGACCTCGGTGCGGTCGCCGGCGCCACCTTGCACGCCGACGGCTACCGCGGCCGGGCCCGCATGGTCGTCGACGAGGACCGTGAGGTGCTGCTCGGCGTCACCCTCGTCGGCAGCGGCGTCGCCGAGACCCTGCACGCGGCCACGGTCGCCGTGGTCGGCGAGGTCCCGATCGCCCGCCTGTGGCACGCCGTCCCGGCGTTCCCCACCATCAGCGAGGTCTGGCTCCGCCTGCTCGAGGCCTACGGCCGGCCCGGTACGCCGTCCCCCACCGCCTGACCTCCCACCGCACCCCCACCCCGCACGACCCAGCACACCCAACGAAAGGAACGCCGATGTCAGACCCCCTCTACACCGCTGTCGCGACCTCCACCGGAGACGGCCGCGCCGGAGGCCGCGCGCAGACCAGCGACGGCCTGCTCGACCTCCACCTGGCCATCCCGGCGGAGATGGGCGGCCCCGGCGGGGCCACCAACCCCGAGCAGCTGTTCGCGGCCGGCTGGGCCTCCTGCTTCCACTCCGCCCTCAAGGCGGTCGCGGCCCGGCAGAAGACCCCGGTCGAGGACTCGGCCGTGGTGGCCGAGGTGCACCTCGGCGCGACGCCGGACGGCGGCTTCGGCCTCAGCGCCGCGCTGCACGTCGAGCTGAGCGGGGTGACCCAGGAGGTCGCCGACCAGCTCCTCGCGGACGCGCACGCCATGTGCCCCTACTCCCAGGCCACCCGGGGCAACATCCCGGTCACCCTCGAGGCGACCGTCGGCTGACGCCCCACCGACACCCCTGACCGACACCCCTGTCGACACCCCGAACGACGCCCCCGACCGACGAGATCCCGATCTCGACGGCTCGGGGGCCTCGTCACGTGGGGGACAGCTCCATCCGGACCAGCATCCGGTCGATGCCGCGGACGAAGACGGCCGCCACGGCGTCGGGCTCACCCAGGCACCCCGCCGCCATCGCCCCGTCGCGGAGCATCACGAAGTGCTGCGCCGCCGCGATCGGCTCCGTGGCACCCACCCGCTCGAACAGGCCGGTGACCGTCTCCAGGAGCCAGGTCCGCTGCTCGAGCACGGCCCGGTGGGCCGGGCTCTCCTGGTCCGGGTACTCCGCGACGGCGTTCAGGAACGCGCACCCCCGGAAGCCGGGCGAGGTGATCTGCTCCCCGATCAGCCGGGTGACCGTCCGGACCTGGTCCTCCGCGCTCACCCCGTCACCGCCGGCCGAGTCGAACTGCGCGCGCATGCCCTCGTGGGCGGCCCGCAGGTAGGTCGCGACGAGGTCGTCCTTGCCGTCGAAGTGCCGGTAGAGCGTCGCGCGGGTCACGCCGGCCTCGGCCAGGACCTCCTCCACGCCCACGGCCCGGATGCCCTTGGCGTAGAACAGCGCGCTCGCGGTGCGCAACAGGCGCTCGCGGGGCTCGGATCGCTTGGTCCCACCCGGGGTGTCGGTCATCCGGCCATCCTAGCGAAAGAACGGTCGGTCCCCAGGCGCCGTCGCGCCGTCGACCACCCGGCCGCCAGGAGCGCCAGGACGCCGCCGACCGCCAGCTCCAGCGCGTGCCCGGTGCGCTCCTGGCGCAAGCGGTCGCAGGTGCGCCACACCTGCTCGCGGGTGAGGCCGGCGTCGTCGAAGTCGCCCGAGAAGGGCGAGTCCTCGTCGAGCCAGTCGCCCGAGCGGGGTTCGCCACCGCTGTAGTCGACCAGGTCCCGGTTCAGCTTGGTGTTCTCGCCCCGATCGTCGATGAACGGCCCCTGGGTGACCGAGGCGCAGCGCACCTCGGTGTGCACGGAGGTGGGCTCGGCGACCGCGTCCTCGCCCGCCAGCTCGCCCCGCATGGTCTGGCTGATGGAGCGGTGCAGCAGCACGGCGGACGCGACGAGCGCGATGACGGCGAGCACGAGCAGCACCGTCGGGACGAGCGCGGGCCGCGGGCGGGTGGGTGCGTCGGAGCTCACGTCGCGACCCTGCCCGCCGCGACGGGCCCGAACCCTCGCCACGTTTGGTGGCGCGCGCCGCCGTCCGGGCGGCCTCGCACGGCCGCTAGGTTCCGGACCAGGATCGAAGACCCAGCCCGGTACCTGCGCAGCGCCGCTGGTCCCCCGACGGACGGAGCCCCCCTGATGCACGCCGACATCGTCGTGGTCGGAGCCGGGCTCGCCGGTCTGGCCGCCGCCGCCGAGGCGGCCGACGCCGGCCGCTCGGTCGTCCTCGTCGACCAGGAGGGCGACCAGTCGCTCGGTGGCCAGGCGTTCTGGAGCCTGGGTGGCCTGTTCCTCGTCGACAGCCCGGAGCAGCGCCGGATGGGGATCAAGGACTCCCACGAGCTGGCCTGGCAGGACTGGCTGGGCAGCGCCCAGTTCGACCGCCCGGAGGACTATTGGCCGCGGGCGTGGGCCGAGGCGTACGTCGACTTCGCGGCGGGCGAGAAGCGCTCGTGGCTGCGTGCCATGGGCCACCGGTTCTTCCCGGTCGTCGGCTGGGCCGAGCGCGGTGACGGCCGCGCCGACGGCCACGGCAACTCGGTCCCGCGCTTCCACCTCACCTGGGGCACGGGCCCCGGCATCGTCGACCCCTTCGAGCGACGGGTGCGGGCGCACGTGGACGCCGGCCGGATCACCCTCGCCCTGCGCCACCGCGTCGACGGCCTCGTCGTCGAGGACGGCGCCGTGACCGGCGTGACCGGGCGGGTGCTCGAGCCCACCGGGGTCGACCGGGGCCGCCCGAGCTCGCGCGTGGAGCAGGCCGACTTCGAGATCCGTGGTCAGGCGGTGGTCGTCACCAGCGGTGGCATCGGCGGCAACCACGACCTGGTCCGCAAGGCCTGGCCGTCCCGGCTCGGCACGCCTCCGCGGACCATGGTCTCCGGCGTCCCCGCCCACGTCGACGGGCGGATGCTCACCATCACCCAGGACGCCGGCGCCCACGTCATCAACCCCGACCGGATGTGGCACTACGTCGAGGGCATCCGCAACTGGGACCCGATCTGGGACAACCACGGGATCCGGATCCTGCCCGGGCCCTCCTCGCTGTGGCTGGACGCGACCGGGGAGCGGCTGCCCGCGCCGTACTTCCCCGGCTTCGACACCCTCGGCACCCTGCGCCACCTGCGCCGGACGGGCCACGACTACTCCTGGTTCGTGCTGACCCAGAAGATCATCGAGAAGGAGTTCGCGCTCTCGGGCTCCGAGCAGAACCCCGACCTCACCGGCAAGGACGTCCGGCTGCTGCTCTCCCGCGTGAAGCCGGGCGCACCCGGTCCGGTGGAGGCGTTCAAGGAGCACGGCGAGGACTTCGTCGTCGCCGACACCCTCACCGAGCTGGTCGCCGGCATGAACCGGATCGGCGACGGACCCCTCGTCGACGAGGCGTCGCTGCGGCGGGTGGTCGAGGCCCGCGACCGCGAGATCGACAACGACTTCTCCAAGGACGCGCAGGTCACCGCGATCCGCGGTGCCCGCGGCTACCGCGGCGACCGGCTGATCCGGGTGGCCACCCCGCACAAGCTCCTGGACCCGAAGGCCGGCCCGCTGATCGCGGTCAAGCTCCACGTCCTCTCGCGCAAGACGCTCGGTGGTCTCGAGACCGACCTGCAGGGCCGGTGCCTGCGCGCCGACGGGACGCCGTACGCCGGGTTGTACGCCGCCGGCGAGGTCGCCGGGTTCGGCGGCGGCGGGATGATGGGCTACAACGCCCTGGAGGGCACGTTCCTCGGGGGCTGCCTCTTCTCCGGCCGCGCCGCCGGCCGGGCGGCGGCCGCCGCGGTGGTCTGACCGTCGCCCCGTCGCCCCGCCGTCCCGCTCAGGCCGCGGGGATGTCGGTGGTGACCGCGAGGTCGCGGGAGGCGGCGATGTCGGCGGCCAGCGCCTGCACCCGGCCCTCGGCGAGGGCGAGCGAGTCGGACCCGAGCAGCTGGTGCAGCGGAGCCGTCCCGCTGGTCGCGACCGTGATGATCGCCGCTGCGGCCCGGCGCGGGTCGCCGAGCTGGGTGCCCGGCATCGCGAGGTGCTGGTCGACCATCTCCCGGACCGCCGGGTAGGCGTCGCCTGTCACCGCCGGCAGGCCGATCGAGACGGGCCGCAGGAAGTCGGTGCGCAGGTAGCCGGGCTCGACGAGGTTGACCCGGATGCCGTGGTCGGCGACCTCGGCCGCGAGGGACTCGGTGAGCGACTCCAGCGCGAACTTGCCGGCGCCGTACAGACCCCAGCCGGGGAAGGACAGCAGCCCCAGGACCGAGGACACGTTGACGACGTGGCCGCTGCGGGCGGCGCGGAAGCCGGGCAGCACCGCGCGCAGCACGTTCCAGACGCCGAACACCTGGACGTCGAACATCGCGCGGGCGTCGGCGTCCGAGACCTCCTCGACGGCGCCGAGGTAGCCGTAGCCGGCGTTGTTGACGACCACGTCGAGGCCGCCGAAGCGCTCCTCGGTACGGGCGACCGCCCGGGCGACCTGGTCCTCGTCGGCGAGGTCGACGGTCAGCGCGAGCAGCCGGCTGGTGTCGGAGCCCGCGAGCGCGTCGGTGAGCCGCTCGGCGGAGCGGGTGGTCGCCGCGACCTGGTCGCCGCGCTCGAGCAGCTGGGTGACGAGCTCGAGGCCGAGGCCGCGCGAGGCGCCGGTCACGAGCCACGTGGCCGGTCGGTCGGTGGGGTAGGTCATGGGCTTCTCCTCCGGAGGATCGACGACGGCACGGGCGTGCCGTCCCCACGAACCCTTCCGCCGGCGGGGGGCTCGTGGAGCCGCTCACGAGGCCCGCTCGGTCCTGGGCCGGCCCGACCTAGGACGCGGAGGTCCAGGTAGCGCACCCCACCGGCCCCGGGTGGCCGCCAGACTGGACGGCATGGCGGAGCGCAACACCGAGCTGGCGGACTTCCTGCGGCGCGCGCGGAGCCAGGTCGACCCGTCCCGCGCCGGTCTCCCGGCCGACGGCCGCGTGCGCCGCGTGCCCGGCCTGCGCCGCGAGGAGGTGGCGCTGCTGGCCGGCGTGTCCGCCGACTACTACGCCCGCCTCGAGCAGGGCCGGCGGATCACCCCGTCGCCCTCGGTCGTCGAGGCCCTCGGCCGCGCCCTCGGCCTCGACCGGGCCGGGCGGGCCCACCTCGCCGACCTGATCGGCGCGGGCTCCGGTACGCCGACCCCCCGTGCGCGGCCCGTGCAGCGGGTGCGGCCGGGGGTCCACCAGCTGCTGGAGGCCCTCGACGGCGTCCCGGCGCTGGTGCTCGGCCGCCGCGCCGAGGTGCTGGCCCAGAACCGGCTCGGGAGGGCGCTCTTCACCGACTTCGAGCGGTTCCCGGCCACCCGGCGCAACTACGCCCGGTGGCTGCTCCTGGAGGAGGAGGCCCGCTCGCTGTTCGTCGACTGGGACGACCAGGCCCGCGCGGCGGTCGAGAGCCTGCGTCTGGAGGCCGGGAACGACCCGTCCGACCGCGCCACCGCAGCCCTGATCGAGGAGCTGCGCGGCGCGAGCCCGGAGTTCGACCGCTGGTGGGCGGAGCACCGCGTCTACCAGCGCACCCACGGCTCGAAGCGGCTGCGGCACCCGCTGGTGGGCGACCTGACCGTCGAGTACGAGAGCCTCACCCTGCCCGGTGACCCCGGCACCACCGTGTTCGCCTACTCCACCGAGCCCGGCTCGCCCTCGGCGCGGACGTTGAGCGTGCTCGCCAGCTGGACGCTGGCCGGCAGCACCCGTCCGCCATCTTGAGCAAACGTTTGGTTACCAGGGCCTCGTCGGCACCTGCGCACTCCGTTACCCTGAAATCGCCGTCCCCCGCTCGACCGTGGGGGGAGAGCGGGGGACGGTTTCTCCGGGCGGACCCCGTTTCCGGTGTCGTGCCCTGACAGACTTCCGCGCGTGTCCCACGCGCCGATGCCCGGAGCCGAGCCGCTGGCCGAGCCGCTGCGCTCGCGCTGGAGCCCGAGCGTCTTCGACGCCGACCACGTGCTCGAGCCCGGCGACGTCGCGACGCTGCTGACGGCGGCGCGGTGGGCGCCGAGCAGCGGCAACAGCCAGCCGTGGCGGTTCGTGGTCGCCCCGCGGGGGAGCGCCGCGCACGCGGCGTTCGTCCCGCACCTGAGCCGGGGCAACGCCGGCTGGGTGCCGCGCGCGTCGCTGGTGCTGGTGGGCGGGTGCGAGGTGGTCGACGTCAAGGACCCCGACACGGCGCGCTACGACCTCGGCCAGGCGGCGGCGCACGTGACCCTGCAGGCCCGGGCGATGGGGCTGCACACCCACCAGTTCGGCGGCTTCGACAAGGCCGGCGCCGCGACGGCGCTCGGCGTCCCCGACCACGTGCGGCTGCTGGCCGGCATCGCCGTCGGCGTGCGTGGCGACCCGGGCGAGGTGCCCGAGCGCGACCGCGAGCGGGACGACCGCGAGCGCACCCGTCGTCCGCTCGCCGAGATCGCGTACGCCGACGGGTGGCGCCCGTGGGGCCGGTGAGGCACCGCCGCGGTGCGCTCGTCGTCGTGGCCCTGCTGGTGGTGGTCAACCTCCCGCTCCTGCACGGCGCCTGGGTGGACCGGCAGGTCGACCGCGACGGCGTCGACGTGACCGCGGAGGTCACCGGGACCCGCGACCGGGACGGCGACGGCGGGCTCGTCGAGTTCCGGTTCACCGACGACGTCGACCCCGACCGGAGCACCTGGCAGTCGGCGGTCGGCCAGGAGGCGCTCGAGCGCGCGGAGTCCGAGGAGACGGTGGCGGTGCGCGTCGTCCCCGACGACCCGTCGCGCTACCGCGTCGAGGGCGAGCAGGGCGCGGGCCTGCTGGTCGCGCTCACGTTGTTCGCCGACGTGGTGCTGCTCGCCGCGCTGGCGCTGGTGCTGAGGCGTCGTCCCGTCGATCCGGACAACCCGCCCGGGTGAGGCCGCGCCTGAGAGGATCGGCGCCATGACCTCCCTGAAGGACTTCAGCGCCACGACGCTCGACGGGCAGCCCGTCGAGCTCTCGGCGTACGCCGGCCAGGTGGTGCTCGTGGTCAACACCGCCTCCAAGTGCGGGTTCACCCCGCAGTACGCCGGGCTGCAGCGGCTCCACGAGCAGTACGCCGACCAGGGGCTCGTCGTGCTGGGGTTCCCCTGCGACCAGTTCCTGCACCAGGAGCCGGGGTCCGAGGCCGAGATCGGCGCGTTCTGCGAGAAGAACTACGGCGTCACCTTCCCGATGATGAGCAAGATCGACGTCAACGGGAAGAACGCCCACCCCCTGTACCAGTGGCTGACCCGGGAGAAGCGGGGGACGCTCGGCAAGCGGGTGCCGTGGAACTTCACCAAGTTCCTCGTCGGGAGGGACGGCGCCGTGATCGAGCGCTACGGCTCCAACACCGAGCCCGCCGACATCGCGGCCGACATCGAGAAGGCCCTGGGGGGCTGAGCGGTGGCGATCTTCTCCTCCTCCGCCACGGCCGAGGCACTCGTGCCGGTCGAGCGCGCCCGCGTCTGGGACGCGCTCACCGACCCCGCGCTGGTGGCCCGGCTGACCCCGTTCGTCGCCTCGATCACGACCGACGGCGGCGACCACTGGATCTGGCACCTGAGCGGCATCTCGATCATGGGCAAGGGGTTCAGCGCGACCTTCACCGAGCGGATGACGCTGGAGGAGGGCAAGCGGATCGAGTTCACCCACGACCCGCCGCCCGGCCAGAAGGAGCGGGCCGGCGTGCACGGCTGGTACGCCCTCTCCGACGCCCCAGACGGCTCCGGCGTCGTGCTCGAGACGAGCATGGAGATCTGCGTCGACCTGCCGCTGCCCCGGCTGTCGGGCGGTGCCGTGCGCACCGCGATGCGCGGGGTGATCGCGCAGATGGGCGACCGGTTCGGCAAGAACCTGCTGACCCACCTCGGCGTCCAGGGCACGCACTAGCCCACGCACTAGCCCACGCACTAGCCCACGCCTACTCGCGCGTCACCGCCCCGCGGTGACAAGGTGACCGTCGTGTCCCGACCTGCCACCACGTCGTCGTACTCGATCACCATGCGCCTGCACACGGCGCCCGACCACGGCGTCGTCGGCGCGGTCGCCACGGCGATCTCCGCGGCCGGCGGCATCGTGACCGCCATCGACGTCGCCGAGTCGAGCCACGCCCGGCTGGTGCTCGACGTCACCTGCTCGGCCGGCGACGCCAGCCACGCGACCGAGCTCGAGGCGGCGGCCGACGCCGTCGAGGGCGTCGAGGTCTACAAGGTCAGCGACCGCACGTTCCTGCTGCACATCGGCGGCAAGATCGAGGTGTCCTCCAAGGTGCCGCTGAAGAACCGCGACGACCTCTCGATGGCCTACACCCCCGGCGTCGGCCGGGTGAGCATGGCGATCCACGACAACCCCGACGACGTCCGCCGCCTCACCATCAAGGGCAACTCCGTCGCCGTGGTCACCGACGGCTCGGCGGTGCTCGGCCTGGGCAACATCGGGCCCGGCGCGGCGCTGCCGGTGATGGAGGGCAAGGCGGCGCTGTTCAAGCGGTTCGCCGGCATCGACGCCTGGCCGATCTGCCTGGCCACCCAGGACACCGACGAGATCGTCAAGGCCGTGGAGATGATCGCGCCCGGCTTCGGCGGGATCAACCTGGAGGACATCGCCGCGCCGCGCTGCTTCGAGATCGAGCAGCGGCTGCGCGAGAGCCTCGACATCCCGGTCTTCCACGACGACCAGCACGGGACGGCGATCGTCGTCCTGGCCGCGCTGACCAACGCGATGCGGGTGGTCGGCAAGGAGCTCCCGCGCGCCCGCGTGGTGGTCTCGGGCGCCGGGGCCGCCGGTACCGCGATCGTCACGCTCCTGGTCGCCGCCGGGGTCACCGACGTCGTCGTGGTCGACCGGGTCGGGTGCCTGGTGCCCGACCTCGACGGCCTCTCCCCGGCCCAGCAGCAGCTGGCCGCCACCACCAACCCGCGCGGCGTCACCGGCGACCTGCACGACGCGCTGCACGGCGCCGACGTCTTCATCGGGGTCAGCGCCCCCGGGATCCTCCCCGCCGAGTGGATCGCCGACATGGCCGACCAGGCGGTCGTCTTCGCGCTGGCCAACCCCGACCCCGAGGTCGACCCGGCCGAGGCCGGGAAGTACGCCGCCGTGGTCGCCTCCGGCCGGTCCGACTACCCCAACCAGATCAACAACGTGCTCGCCTTCCCCGGCGTCTTCCGGGGCCTGCTCGACGCCCGCGCCAGCGAGATCACCATCGACATGCTGCTGCGCGCGGCCCGGGCCATCGCGCACGTGGTCGGCGACGACGAGCTCAACGAGAGCTTCATCATCCCCAGCGTCTTCCACCCCGACGTGACCAAGGCGGTCGCCGCCGCGGTGCGCGGCTAGGTCCGGGCGGCCGCTGGCCCCTCGCTCCTACTCGACGGGGCGCTTGCGGAAGAGCAGCTCGTCGGCGGGGCGGAAGTCGACCAGCTCGGCGAGCGCGTCGTCGCGCAGCCCCGGCTCGGGGGCCTCCACGGTGACCGCGAACGGGTAGTCGGCGTAGGCGACCGTGGTCACGTGCACGCCGGTGTCGGAGCTGACGGCGAAGACCAGGCGCTCCCCGTCGGCCTCGGGCCGGGGCTCGGCGTCGTAGCGGCGCCGGAGGAACGCCAGGCCCTGCTCGAGCGAGGTCCGGACGCTGTAGGTCACCGTGATCGGGCGCTGGTCGAAGCTGTAGGAGCAGGCGAACTCGAGGGGGCGTGCCTCGTCGCGACGGCTGCGGGCGATCCGCTCGCAGCGCGAGTCGTCGGGCCGGAAGCTCGGGAAGACCCACCGCAGGCCGAACACGCCCGACGGCTCGGGGCACTGGTCGGCCGGGCGGACCTCCTTGTCCCAGCAGGTGACGTCGGGCGACACCGTCCCGCGCTCGGGGAGGTCGGCCCACAGCTTGTTCGCGCCGATGCCGGCCACCACCAGCAGCCCGGCGACGAGCGGCAGCAGCACGATCACCACGCGGACCCGCTTGAGGGCGCGCCACACGACGTGGCGCTCGCGCCCGTCGTCGGCGTCCGGTTCGTCGGCGTCGAAGCGCGCCATCGGGGCCGGGTCGGACATGGCGCCCATTGTGGCTGGTCGGGGCGACCGGAACCACAGGTGGCCCCGGCCCGTCCCATGCCGCATGACCACACCACGGACGACGAGCAGGCTGGCGGGACTCGCGGTCCTGGCCCTGACCACCGGACTGGCCCTGGCGGGCTGCAGCGGCGACGACGTCGACGCCAGCCCCTCGGCGGGCGACGTCGATGCCCAGGAGTACTACGACGACTACGAGACGACGCAGGAGGAGTACGCCGCCGCCCCGGCACCGTCGGCCGCCGAGGCGCCCGGGGGGCCGGAGACGCCCGACGTGCCCGACCCCGACGAGGACAACACTTTCGTCGACCCGGGCGTCAACGGGTTCGTGCCGACGACCGAGGACCCGCTGTCGACGTTCGCCCTCGACGTCGACACCGGCTCGCTCGGCGTCGCCCGCGCCCTGCTCAGCGACGGCTACCCGGTGCCGGCCGCGTCGGTGCGCCCCGAGGAGTGGGTCAACGCCGTCCCGTACGACGACCCGCCGCCGGAGGACGCCGACCTCGGCCTGGTCGCCGAGTCGGGCCTCGCGCCGACCCTCGACGACGGCACCCAGGTGGTGCGGGTCGGCGTCAGCGCCCGCGAGGTCGACCCGGCCGACCGGCCGCGGGTCAACGTCACCCTCGTCGTCGACCGCTCCGGCAGCATGGACGTGCGCAACCGGCTCGGCCTGGTGCAGTCGTCCCTGGCCCTGCTCGCCAACCGGCTCGAGGACGACGACACGGTCTCGGTGGTCTCCTTCGAGGACGACGCCCAGCCGATCCTCGAGCCGACGCCGGTGCGCGACACCGAGGCGATCCTCGCCGCGGTCGAGGAGCTGCAGCCCGGCGGCGGCACCAACCTGGAGGCCGGCCTTCGGCTCGGGTACGAGCAGGCCCGCACGGCCTACGACCCCGACGCCGTCAACCTCGTCGTCCTCTGCTCCGACGGCGTCGCCAACATCGGCGCGACCGGTCCCGGGTCGATCACCGACACCATCGCCCGCGAGGGCCGCGACGGGATCAACCTGGTCACGGTCGGCTTCGGGATGGGCAACTACGACGACCACCTGATGGAGCAGCTGGCCGACCTCGGCGACGGCTTCTACTCCTACGTCGACACCTACGACGAGGCCGAGCAGGTCTTCGCCGAGGAGCTCACCACCACCCTCGTGCCGGTGGCCGCCGAGGCGCGGGCGCAGGTGTCGTTCGACCCCGAGGTCGTGTCGTCGTACCGGCTGATTGGCTACGAGAACCGCGACCTCGCCGACGAGGACTTCACCGACCTCGGCGTCGACGCCGGCGAGCTCGGGTCGGGCCACCACGCCACCGCGCTGTACGAGGTGGTGCTCGCCGACGGCGTCGCGCCCGGCGACCCCATCGGCACGGCGTCCCTGCTGTGGCAGCTGACCGGACCCGGCTCCGGCGAGGCCGAGCCGGCCGAGGCGGAGGTCGGGCTGGTCGCCGCCGACCCCGACGGCGAGCCGTCCGACGCGCTGCGACTGGCCACGGTCGCCGCCGACCTGGCGCAGCTGCTCAAGGGCGCGTCGCCGTACGCCGAGCGGGGCGTCACCCTCGACGACCTCGACGCCCGCCTCGACGAGCTCGACGGCGTCGCCGGCGCCGCCGAGCTGCGCGACCTGGTGGAGCTGGCGCGGTAGGTGGGGTAGGCGGGCGGGCGGCCGGTCGCAAGTAACTCACCGTTCGGCGCACTTACCCGCCCGTAGATCGGCGGGGAAGCGCACCGGACGGTGAGTTACAGCTGCGCCCATCGCCGCCCCGGCCGCTTTACAAACGGCGACCTCTTGTCAAGACGGTTTACAACCCCTACGGTTCTGTAAACCCGCACGGACGCAGGAGGCAGCATGGAGACGATCCGCCACAGCACGGTGTCGCAGAGCTCGACCGAGGGCTGGAGGGACGGCAAGCGCTACCTCTGGCTGATCGGGCTCGTGGTCCCGTCGCTGGCGTTCGTCGCCGGCGGCATGTGGGCGGCCACCGGGTGGGGCGTCTGGTTCTGGATCGGCCCGATCGTCATCCTCGGCCTGGTGCCGGCGATCGACCTGGTCGCCGGGCTCGACCGCACCAACCCGCCCGACGACGCGATCGAGGCGCTGGAGAAGGACCGCTACTACCGGTGGATCACCTACCTCTTCCTGCCCATCCAGTACGCCGGGTTCGTGCTGGCGCTGTACGTCATCGCCCGCGGGGCGCCTTTCGGGCTCGGTGAGCTGACCCTGCTCGACAAGGTCGGCCTGGCCGTCTCCATCGGGTGCATCGGCGGGATCGGCATCAACACCGCCCACGAGCTCGGCCACAAGCGGGAGGCCAACGAGCGCTGGCTGTCGAAGATCGCGCTGGCGCAGAGCTTCTACGGCCACTTCTACATCGAGCACAACCGCGGCCACCACGTGCGCGTCGCCACCCCCGAGGACCCCGCGTCGTCCCGCCTCGGCGAGACCTTCTACGCGTTCTGGCCGCGCACCGTCGTCGGCTCGCTGCGGAGCGCCTGGCACCTGGAGAAGAAGCGCTACGCCCGCAAGAAGACCCACCCCTTCCACCTCGGCAACGACGTGCTCAACGCCTGGCTGATGTCGGCGGTGCTCTTCGGCGGGCTGGTCGCCTGGCTCGGGGTCGAGGTCGTGCCGTTCCTGGTGGTCCAGGCCGTCATCGGCTTCTCGCTGCTCGAGGTCGTCAACTACATGGAGCACTACGGGATGCTGCGCCAGAAGGTCGGCGCCGGGCACCGGCAGCGCTACGAGCGCGTCGACCCGTCGCACTCGTGGAACTCCAACAACATCGCCACCAACGTGCTGCTGTACCACCTGCAGCGCCACAGCGACCACCACGCCAACCCGACCCGGCGCTACCAGACGCTGCGCGACTTCGAGGAGAGCCCGGTGCTGCCCACCGGCTACGCCGGGATGATCGTGCTGGCGCTGGTCCCGCCGCTGTTCCGCAGGGCGATGGACCAGCGCGTCGTCGACCACTTCGGCGGCGACGTCACGCTCGCCAACGTGCAGCCCAACCGCCGGGAGAGGTACCTCGCCCGCTACCCGCGCCCGGCCCACGTGCTCGAGGCCGAGTGGATCGCCGCCGAGGACGCCGCCCTCGCGGCCGCCGCGGCCGCCGCCGCCGAGGAGGTGCTCGCCGCCCGCTGCCCCGGGTGCGGCTACACCTACGAGGTCGAGGTCGGCAACGAGCTCGAGGGCTTCGCCGCCGGCACCGCCTGGAAGGACATCCCCGACGACTGGTGCTGCCCCGACTGCGGGGTGCGCGAGAAGGTCGACTTCGTCGCCGTCGAGAAGCAGGACGCCTGACGTGGCCGCCCGGATCGTCGTCGACCGCGACCGGTGCGAGGGCCTCGGCATGTGCGAGGCGATGGCCTCGGACTACTTCGAGCTTGCGGAGTCCGCCGACGGCGACGACGAGCTGCACGTCGTCCGCGAGGACGTGCCCGACACCGACCGCGGCCACGTGCACGCCGCCACCCAGGCCTGCCCCGTGCTGGCCCTCACCCTCACGGGCTGAACCCCTCCTGCCTACGCTGGTGGCATGCAGCAGACGGCGGCCGGGACGACGCGCGAGCGCATCGTCGACGCCGCCGTGCGGCTCACGGCCGAGGTCGGGTGGGCGCAGGTCACGATGGCCAAGCTCGCCGACCACGTCGGCGTCAGCCGGCAGACGGTCTACAACGAGATCGGCACCAAGTCCGGCCTGGCCGAGGCGATGATCCTCGGCGAGCTCGAGCGGTTCCTCGGCGTCGTCGAGGTCGCCTTCGACGCCCACCCGACCGACCTGGTCGACGCGATCCGCCAGGCCTCGCGCACGGTGCTGGAGCACGCCCAGGACAACCACCTCCTGCACGCCGTGGTCTCGGCCACGCACGGCGCCGACACCGAGCTGCTCCCCCTGCTGACGACCCACGCCGAGTCGCTGCTGGTCGCCGCCAAGACGGTCATCGGCGAGCGGATCGCGCCGTACGGCGTCCCGCTCGACGCAGCCCGGCTCGACGCGGCCATCGACATGGTGGTGCGGGTCGTGCTGAGCCACGTGATGCAGCCGACCGCCCCACCCGCGGCCACCGCCGACGACATCGCCTGGATCGCCGCGCGCGTGCTGCGCTGATCCGGAACCGGCACCGGCGTTGCGACGTCCCTCTACCCTGACGGGAGGGGAGGAGGAGCCATGAGGTTGTCGCGCGCTGGAGCGGCCGCCGCGGTCGCGGCGGTGCTGGTGGCGACCGCGTGCTCCGGCGACCCCGCCCCGGGCGGCTCCGACGCCACCGAGGCCGGCGCGACCCGCGAGGCCGACCCCGACGCGAACCCCGACGCCGACACCGCGACGCCCGCGGCCGACCCCGACGCGCTCGACCCGGCGTACGCCGTCGACGCACCCGGCCGGCGTACCGAGCAGGTCAGCGTCGCCGACATCATGATCGCCGGCGAGGGCACGCTCGACCCCGACCTCGTCGAGCAGGTCGAGGCGCTCGACGGCGTGGTGGCGACGACCACGATCTCGCTGGCCAACGTGGCGATGGAGAACAAGGTCTACAACGTCGCGGCCGTCGACCCCGCGGAGTACCGCCTGTTCACCACCCACGCCGACTTCCAGGAGGCCTGGGAGCGGGTGGCGGCCGGGGAGGTCGCCGTGGCGCCCGACCTGGCGAAGAAGGTGCCGGTCGACGACCAGGGCTACCTCGCGCTGAGCACCGAGGGCGGCGGCCAGGTGCACCTGGGCGCCCTGGCCGAGGCGCCGGAGAAGGTCGACCTCGTCGTCAACACGCTGCGCGGCGAGGCCCTCGGCATGGTGCCCGGAAACGCGCTGCTGGTCAGCACCGGGCAGACCGCGCCCGAGTCGCTGAAGCAGCCGATCGCCGAGATCGTCGGCCAGGACGCCTCGATCCAGAACCTCGACGCCGTCGCCCGCTACGGCCTCGACCCGGGCGCCTTCGAGTCGGCCGTGCTCGTCGGTGACTTCGCCGACGCCGTCGGCGTCTTCAACTACACGCCCACCGGCGACGGGCGGATCGCCCCCGACCCGGCGTGGGTGCGCGAGCACATCGTCACCGAGGTGGTGCCGATCCTCGGCTCGGTCACGTGCAACAAGTACCTGATGCCGCAGCTCAAGGCCGCGCTCGCCGAGGTCGTCACCCGCGGGCTGGCCGACGAGATCGACCCCGACGAGTACGCCGGCTGCTACTACCCCCGCTACATCGCGGGATCGACGACGCTGTCCAACCACTCCTTCGGCCTGGCCCTCGACTTCAACGTGCCGGGCAACCTGCGCGGCACGGTCGGCGAGATGGACCGCGAGGTCGTGGCGATCTTCAAGTACTGGGGCTTCGCCTGGGGCGGTGACTGGGCCTACACCGACCCGATGCACTTCGAGCTGGCGCAGCTCAAGGCGCCCGGCTAGGACGTGCCCCGGCCCGACCCCGACGCTGGTTGGATGGCGGGCATGCGCGCAGTCCAGGTCGTCACGCCCACCGGTCCGCTCGACGTCGTCGTCACCGAGGTCGCGGAGCCCACGCCCGGGGCCGACGACGTCCTGATCGAGGTCCACCGCGTCGGGGTGTCGTTCCCGGACCTGCTGCTCAGCCGGGGCGAGTACCAGATGAAGCCCGAGCCGCCGTTCAGCCTCGGCGTCGACGTCGCCGGCACGGTGGTCCGCGCGCCCGACGGGTCGGCGTTCGAGACCGGCCAGCGGGTGGCCGCGGTGATGCCGTGGGGCAACGCCCAGGAGCGGGTGGTCGTGCCGGCGATGTTCGTCTTCGCGCTGCCCGACGCCACGTCGTACGACGAGGGCGCGGCGCTGCCGATGAACTACCTGACCGCGGAGTTCGCCCTCCACGAGCGCGGCGGGCTGCGGGCAGAGGAGACGGTGCTGGTGCACGGCGCCGCCGGCGGCCTGGGCACCGCGACGGTCCAGGTGGCCAAGGGGATGGGCGCCCGGGTGATCGGCGTGGTCAGCACGGAGGAGAAGAAGGCGACCGCGCGTGCGGCCGGGGCCGACGACGTGGTGCTGCTCGACGGGTTCCGCGACGCCGTCCAGGGGCTGACCGGGGGTGCCGGCGTCGACGTGGTGGCCGACATCGTCGGCGGGCCGGCCTTCACCGACTCGCTGCGCTCGCTCTCGACCCAGGGCCGCCTCCTGGTGCTGGGGTTCGCCTCCGGCGCCGGCATCCCCGAGGTCAAGGTCAACCGCCTGCTGCTCAACAACGTCGACGTCCGCGGGGTCGGCTGGGGCGCGTTCGCGATGACCAGGCCCGGCTACATGCAGGAGCAGTGGGCGCGGCTGGTGCCGATGATCGACGACGGGTCGGTCCGGCCGCCGGTCGGCAAGGTCTACGAGCTGGCGGAGTTCGGGCAGGCGCTGGTCGACATGGACGAGCGGCGCACGCTCGGCAAGTCGGTGGTGCGTGTCCGCGACTGACCCCGCGCACACCCAGGGGTCCTACGCCGTCCGGCTCGAGTGGGGGCCGACCGGCGCCGACGCCGTCGCGGCCGGGGCCGACGTCGCCGTGGTCGTCGACGTGCTGTCGTTCACCACGACGCTCGACGTCGCGCTCGGCCGCGGGATGACCGTCCACCCCTACCGCTGGCAGGACGACCGCGCCGCGTCGTACGCCGCCGAGCGCGACGCGGTGCTAGCCGTCGGGCGGTTCGAGGCCCGGCTCGGGCAGGGCGGCGTGAGCCTCTCGCCGGCGTCGCTGCTGGCGCCGGCAGCGCGCGACGTGGAGCGGATCGTGCTGCCGTCGCCCAACGGGTCGGCCATCTCGTTCCGGCTGGCCGGGGCCGGCTGCACCGTCGTGGGTGCGAGCCTGCGCGACGCGGCCGCGGTGGGCCGGTGGCTGCCGCGCGGGGCGACCGTGGCGGTGGTGGCCGCGGGGGAGCGGTGGCCCGACGGGTCCCTGCGCCCGGCCGTCGAGGACCTCTGGGGCGCGGGCGCAGTGCTGGCGGCCATGGGCCGGCCCGACGACCTGTCGCCCGAGGCGCGGCTCGCCGTCGACGCGTGGCGCGCGGTCGCGGGCGACGTCGAGTCGTCGCTGCTCGGGTGCGCGTCGGGGCGCGAGCTGGCGGCCAAGGGGTTCGCCGACGACGTCCGGGTCGCGGCGCAGGTCGGGGTGAGCGACGTCGTACCCCTGCTCGACGGCGACGCCTTCCGCCCCGCCGGTCGGGGCTAGCCCACCCCACCGGTTTTGCGGGAATGCCCCTCTGGATCGTCGGGCGCGCCCCTACCGTGAGTGGCCGCGTCCGCGGCGTACTCCGAGAAAGGTCACCCGTGAACCGTCACCCCCGCCTCCTCCTCGCCCTGGCGAGCCTCCCGCTCGTCCTGTCCGTCGCGGCCTGCTCCAACGCCGACGACGACGGGGACGACTCCACCTTCGCCGACGACGGCAAGGTCCCCACCGAGACCGTGAAGTCCGCGCTCGAGGACTTCCTCGCGGGCAACCAGATCACCGGCACCGTCGAGTCGTGCGAGGAGATCGACGACGAGGTGGATGCCACCAGCACCTGCGCCGCCACCATCGACGACGTCGCCCGCGAGGTCCCGGTCACCGTGGTCGAGACCACCGACACCGCGACGACCTTCGACTTCGACCTCACGGAGTTCGGCTACACCGCGGAGTAGGGCCGGTTCGCGGCGCCGGCCGGTCGCGTGGATAACTTTCCACCGCCGACCGGCGTCGGAGTTGGCATGAACCTCTCCCTCCCCTCCCGCCAGCGCGGCCGCGCCGCGATCACCTCCTCCCTCGCCGTGGCCGTCCTGGCCCTGGGCCTCACCGGCTGCGGCGACGACACCGCCGGCGACGGTGCCGACGGCCGCGAGGCTGTGGACCGCGCCGCCTCGCCCCGGTCCTCGGCGCCTGCGGACACCACCTCCCCGGAGACCGACACCGGCGAGCCGGTGCCCGAGCCCGAACCGGACACCGTGCCGGAGACCGACCCCGAGACCGCAGCGAGCACGTCGTCGCGCACCGTCGACGACCTCGGCGCCAAGGACGAGATGAACCGGGTCCCGTTCCCCCGCGACACCGTCTTCGCCGACAGCAGCAGCGCGTCCTCCGACGGCACCCACCTCCGCGTCACGACGGCCGCGGAGGAGAAGTTCTCCGTCGAGCTGCCCACGAGCGCCGAGGGCTGGATCTACGACGTCACGGTCGACCTCGGCGACGCCGGCATCGGCTACCTGGTGACGCAGAGTGGCGGCGAGCACGTGAACACCTTCCTCGCGGTGCTGGACGACGGCGAGCTCTACCTCCCCGAACCGGACGACGACGTCGTGCTCGGCCAGTTCGCCGGCGAGGGTCCCTACTTCGAGACCTACACCACGGACGCCGGCGCCCACCTGGTCACCAGGATCGACGACAGCCCGTCCGGTGGCCCGGCGTACTACGAGTGGTCGGTCGAGGACCGGACGCTGGTCCCGACCCTCCTCTCCTGAGCCGGCCATCCGGGGAGCAGCCGTCCCCGCCGAGCGGCCCCGGGACGTACCGTGGCCCCCTGACAGTGAGGTGCCCATGTCGAAGACCGTCCGTCCCCCTCGCACGCGAGCGCCGGTGGCGGTGCTCATCGGGATCCTGTGCGCGGTGGCGGCGTGCAGCGCCGACGCCGAGCCGTCGTCCGGGCCCTCGTCCGGCCCGGTGCCGACGCCTGCCGGCACGGAGGCACCGAGCCCGCCCGAGGTCGCCGTGGGCGACGCGGCCATGCTGACCGACATCGAGACCGGCACCGCCGGGTCCTTCCCGTCGGACGGCGTCGCGGTCGGCGACCGGCTGGTTTTCTCCGCCTACGGCGGCCGGTCCGGGCTCTGGGTGACCGACGGGTCGGCTGTCGCGCCCCTGGCCCGTGTGGCCCCAGTCCTCGACGAGGACGAGGACGGACCCGACGTCGTCTTCACCGAGATGGACGGCGTCCTCTACTTCCGGGGCGACGACCGCGCCGGGCACGACCTGTGGCGCACCGACGCCACCGCCGCCGGGACACGGATGGTCGTCGACCTGACCGACGCCGCTCGCACGGAGGGCTTCGACGGTCCCCGTCAGCTCACCGCGGTCGGCGACACGTTGTTCTTCGTCACCGGCGACGAGTCCAGGTCCGAGCTGTGGCGATCGGACGGGACGCCCGAGGGCACCTCGGTCGTCGTGTCGCGCCCCGGTGCGGGCAGCGAGAGCGCCCCCCGCAGCCTGACGGCCGTCGGCGACACGCTCCTCTTCGTGATGGACGACGTCGAGACGGGGAGGGAGCTGTGGTCCTCGGACGGCACCGAGGAGGGCACCCGCCTCGTCGCCGACATCCGACCCGGGGCGGACGGGTCCCGCCCGCTCCTGTTGACCGCGGTGGGCGACCGGGTCTTCTTCGCCGCCACCGACGAGACCCACGGCAACGAGCTGTGGGTCTCCGACGGCACCGAGGACGGCACCCGGCTGGTCGAGGACATCACCCCCGGTGCCTTCGACGCCTACGAGCCCGACGAGAACCCCGACGACGACGAGCCCCCGGCCCCCTTCGCCGGCCTCGAGCCCCTCGGTGTCCTGGGCGACTCCCTGCTCTTCTCCGCCGACGACGGGACCACCGGTGAGGAGCCGTGGATCAGCGACGGCACCGCCGAGGGCACGCACCTCGTCGCCGACCTCGACCCGGTCACGGTCGACGACGGCGTCGACGGCTCCGACCCCAGCCCCGTCACCGTCTGGGAGGGGACGGCGTACTTCTCCGCCGGCAACGGCCGCGTCGGACGCGAGCTGTGGCGCACCGACGGCACCGCTGAGGACACCCGCCTGGTGGCCGACATCAACACGGCCAGGTCCGTCGACGACGAGCCCGGCGGCTCGGGCCCCTACGACCTCACCGTGCACCAGGACCGGCTCTACTTCTCGGCGTACGGCGACGAGACGGGCGGCGGGCTCTGGCGCACCGACGGCACCGCCGAGGGCACCGAGCTGGTCGTGGACGTGAACGACGTGGCCGGCGGCGGCTACGGCAACGTCCCGTCGTACCTGGTCAGCGCCGGTGGGGTCCTCTATTTCTCCACCAACGACGAGCTCTTCGGCACCGAGCTGTGGTCGACGAGCGAGGCGGCGACGTCCGTCCCACGTGTCCGGTCAACGACCCGGCCGAGGATCACCGGGAAGCCGGTCGTCGGTGGCACCCTCACGGCCGACCCCGGCACCTTCACGCCGGCTTCCGGGGTGACGTTCTCCTACCGGTGGTTCGTGCGCTCCGACGTCGTCCCCGGCGCGGACGGCCTGACGTTCCGGCTGCGTCCCGGCGACGTCGACGCGGACATCGGGTTCCGGGTGATCGCCAAGGCGCCGGGGCTCCGGGGAGTCGCGGTGCGGGCCGCGCCCACCGACCCGGTCCGCCCGAGGTGATCTCGCCGTCCAGGCTCGGGCCCCCGTACCGTGTGCGCATGTCCGGTGTGGGCGTGTTCGAGCTGGTCGGGGTCGTGGCCCTGGTGGCGCTCGTGTTGTGGCTGCTCAGCCGCAGGGGTCAGCGCTGAGGCACCCGTCGCTGTTCGTCGTCGCCGGGTGACGAGCGCCCGGCCAGGCCGGCCCGGCTGCGCCCACCATCGCCCAATCCGGCCCGGCGATACTGCGATGGTGACCGAGGAACGACAGTCGACCGAGGACGTCCTGCGCCGCGCCTAGCCTGGTGCCGTGGACTGGATCGCTCGCAGCCTCGAGCTGGTCGACCGTCACGGTGGAACGGCTCCGCGAGAGCTGTTCTGCGGGCGATGGGATGAGCGGCACCCGCTGAGCTCACCCGGTCGGTTCTACGGCGCCGCTACCGATACGTGTTGCGACGGGCCTGCCCTGGCGCCGGCGTCCCTGCTCTACGACCACGAGGGTTGCGGTTTCGTCTGGCGGCAACCGCGCACGGACCAGGAGGTGGAGGCGCTGCTCGACGCCGCGGAGTCCGACCCGTTCCGCGGGTATGCAGACGACGGCCACGACCACTGGACGCCAGAGCTCGTGCGTGGGTGGTGGCGAGAGCGGCACTCGCGTCAGCCGCTCGTCGATGCCATGGTCCGCGCCCTCACCGGGCCGCGCCCCGAGCTGCCCGACGACCTCTCCGACCGCCTCTTCCGTTGCCGCCCGATCGGCGGCTACACACCTGCCGAACGCTCGGCCATGGCCAGCGCCGCGACTGCCTACGTGCAGTACACAGCAACGGAGCTGGCCACGGACCTGCAGAGGTACATCGTCTTCCTCGAGACCGGGGTCGCGCCGGGGCCTCACGACCCGCTACCTCGGCTCTGACTCGCACAGCCACGTCGACGAGGAGCTCGGTCGCGCCTTCCACGAGGGACAGCGCTCCTCAGTGCTCGGAGCGCTGGTACAGGTCCAGGGCGACGACCGCCCAGGGCCCGACTCCCAGGCCGCCGAGCACCAGGAGCGGCAGGCCTGGACCCTCACGGAAGAGGAGCGGGAGCCCGAGCGCGACGAAGCCTACGAACCACGGCACACCCACGATGCAGAGGAGCTTGAGCCAGACCGGCGCCGCCGTCCAGCTGGTCCTCACCCCTCGAACTCTGCCATGACCGCAATCGTGGCTCATGCTCCGCCGCGCGTCGCCGCTCCGTACCCGGGGCGTCGTCGTCCGCCGCCGGCCGAGTCAGGCCCGGACGGCGTCGAGCCCCAGGTCCCAGAGCCGGTCCGCGGTCACCGGGTCCACCGCCCAGTCGGCGACGCAGCGCAGGGCCAGGCCGGTCATCGCGCGACCACCGCGGTGAGGGGGTGTGGATCGCAGTCATGCCCGGCACGCTAGGAGGACCCGCCCCCCGCACGCATCAGCACGTTGACTCACGTGGCGACGGTCGGTGGCTCGCCGCCGTCCCGGGCGCCTCCGGGACGACGACGAGCCCGCCGGTCAGGCGTCGAGCACCGTCCAGAGCCGGGCGATCCGGCCGTCGCTGACCAGGACGACGTCGAGACCGCCGGCGACCGGGTCGGCCCCGGGCGGTCCGAGCGACCACGGCCGCATCCCCAGGTCACCCGCGCCGCGGAACGGTCCGCTGTGGCTGAAGACCAGTCCCGGGCCACCCGCGAGCAGGCCGGTGACCGTGGTGGCCAGGTCGTCGCGCCCGACCACGGTGCGCTCCGGGTCGGTGAAGACGACGTCGTCGCTGAACAGCTCCGTGATCACCGCCGACCGCCGCCCCGCGTCGGGCTCGTTGAACACCTCCCCGAGCATGCGGTGCAGCAGCTCCGCCGCGTCCGCCACGTCGTCAGTCCGTGCCGAGGACGCCGCGCAGGAACGCGATGCCCTGGTTGATGGCCGCCTCGGCGGCGAACGTGTGCCGCAGCGGGTTGAGCCCGACGAAGTCGTGCACGATGCCGGCGTAGCGCACGGTGGTCACCGGTACGCCGGCCTGGCGGAGCTTGGCGGCGTAGGCCTCGCCCTCGTCGCGGAGCACGTCGGCCTCACCGACGATGACCAGCGCCTGCGGGAGCCCAGCGAGGTCCTCCAGCGTGGCGCGCAGCGGCGAGGCGGTGATCTCGGCCCGCTGCGCCGGGTCGGTCGTGTACTGGTCCCAGAACCACTGCATGCCGGCGCGCGGGAGGAAGTACCCCTCGGCGAACTGGTGGTAGGAACCGGTCTCGAAGTCGGCGTCGGTGACCGGGTAGTAGAGCAGCTGGCCGACGAAGGACACGCCCCCGCGCTGCTTGGCCAGCAAGGTGGTGACGGCGGCCATGTTGCCGCCCACCGAATCGCCGGCGACGGCGATCCGGGCGGGGTCCAGGCTCTGCTCGGGGCCGTTCATCGCGATCCAGTCGGCCACGGCGTACACCTGCTCGACCTGGGTGGGGTACCGGTGCTCCGGGGCGAGGTCGTAGTCGGGGAACACGACCGCCGCCTGGGCGCCGACGGCGAGCTCACGGACCAGCCGGTCGTGGGTCTGGGGGCCGCCGTACACCCAGCCCAGCCCGTGCACGTAGAGGATCACCGGGAGCACGCCGGTGGCGCCCGGCGGGCGCACGATCCGGACCCGGATCGACCCGGTCGGACCACCGTCGATGGTCAGGTCGGAGACGTCGGCGTCCCGCAGCACCGGGGGCGGGTCGCTCTGTACGCTGTCGACGATCTTCCGGCCCTCCTCCGGGGAGAGCTGGTACAGGAACGGAGGACTGGCATTGGCGTCGCTGAACGCTTGTGCGGGTGCCTCCAGCACGGGCTTCAGGGGCTCGGTCACGGGGTGGGTCCTCTCGGTCGCAGCACGCGGTCCTGCGTGCTCGCCCAGCCTCCCGCCCCCACGTGTCGCAGCACATCGGTCAGATGACTGCCCCCGCGCCTCCCGGCCCGCACCGGCGGGGCAGCCGTGATCGGTCGGGCCGCCGAGCTGGCCGCCGTGGCGCGGCTGGTGGCCGAGGTGGCCCACCGCGGCCAGGCGGCCGTCGTCCAGGGTGACGCGGGGATCGGGAAGACCGCGCTGATGGGCGCGGCCGCCGCGCTGGCCGTCGACGCCGGCTTCCGCGAGCTGCGGTGCACCGGGGTGCAGAGCGAGACGACTGCCGGGTTCGCCGGTCTCCACGAGCTGCTGCACCCGGTGCTCGACCAGGTCGCGCTGCTGCCCCCGCGGCAACGCGCCGCTGTCGACGGCGTTCGGGCTGGCCGACGGGCCCGCCCCGGAGCGGCTGCTCATCTACCTGGCCGTGCTCGGATTGCTGGAGGAGGTGGCCTCGAAGCAACGGCTGGTCCTCGTGGTGGAGGACCTGCAGTGGCTCGACAGCTCCACCGTCGAGACCCTCACCTTCCTGGCCCGCCGCCTGAGCAACGCCCCGATCCTGCTGCTGGTCAGCGTGCGCACCGGCGGCGCCGACGCCACCGACGACCCGCTGCCCGGGCTGCCGCTGACCCGGATCCAGCTCGGGCCGCTGGAGCCGGAGGCGGCCGGCGCGCTGCTGGACGCCCTGCCGGTGCGGCTGAGCAGCACGGCGCGGCGGCGCGTCCTGGCCGAGGCCGGTGGCAACCCGCTGGCGCTGCGGGAGTTCGCGTCGGCCGTCAGCGCCCACGACGACGAGGAGGCGCTGCGGTCGTCCGGGCTGCTGCCGACCACCCGGCGCCTGGAGGATGCCTTCCTCGGCACCGCTGCCCTGCTGCCCCCGGCGAGCGGCCGGATGCTCCTCCTCGCGGCCACCGCCCACGACGCCGCGCTCAGCGAGCTCTTCGCGGCCGGACGCCGCCTCGGGATCACCCCGGCCGACCTGGACCCGGTCGAACGAGCGGGACTGGTGTCGGTGGCCGGCGACCGGTTGGTCTTCCGACACCCCCTCGTGCGGTCGGCGGTGTGCGGGGCCGCGACCACCGCGGAGCGTGCCGCGGTGCACCGCGCCCTCGCCGACGTGACGGCCGACCCCAGCCGAGCCGCCTGGCACCGGGCCGCGGCCGCCTACGAGCGCGACGAGGAGGTGGCCGCCGTCCTCGAGGACGCCGCCGAGGAGGCACGCCGACGGGGTGCCCAGCCCGAGGCCGTCGCCGCCCTCCGGCGAGCGGCCGCGCTGTCCCCGGACCCCGCGGAACGCGTCAGGCGGCTGGCCGCCGCGGCCGAGACCGCGCGCCGGGCCGGGGCGACCGCCGTCGCGACGAGCGTGCTGGAGGAGGCCCTCCCGTACGCCACCGACGCGGCGGTGCTGGTCCAGCTCTCGACGACGCGGCTGCTGCTCAGCAACACCGCCGGCACGCCGGGTCCCAGTGCCGGCGACCTGGTCGCGCTCGCCCGCCGCCTCGCCGGACCCGGCGGGGACGAGCACCCGCGGGAGCGGGTCGCGCTGCTGTGGGGTGCCGCCATCGAGTGCTTCGGCCGGGCCCTGCCGGACGCCGAACGACGCGCGGTCGAGGCTGAGCTCGTCGCGATCGACCTGGCCGGCGGTGACCCCGCCCCGCGGCACATGGCCCTGGCCCTGCTCGACCCCGTCGGCCGCGCCGCTGAGGTCCGGCCCCACCTCGGCCGCCTGGCGTCCGCGCTGTCCGAGGACCTCCTGGGCCAGCAGATCCTCGCGCTGGCCGCGGAGTCGCTGCAGGACGTGCCGACGGCGCACCGGATCTGGGGCAGCGCCACGGAGCTGGCGCGCCGCACCGGGTTCCACAACGACGAGTGCCAGGCGCTGCGGGGTCGGGCCACCACCGGACTGGTGCTCGGCCGGCTGGTGCCCGCGCTGGACGACGCCGAGCACGCGCTGCGGATGTTCGAGGAGATGGGGTTGCCGATCAGCACTGCGGCGACCGCCGCGGTGGCGGCTCGGGCGCAGGGCTGGCGCGGGGACCTCGCGCGGGCGACGGAGGCCCTGGCCCGGAGCCGCGAGCTGTCGGCTCGGGCGCCGTTGGCGCTGGTGACCGCCGACCAGGCGTGGGCCGGGGGGCTGATCGCGCTCGCCGACCAGCGCTACCGGGACGCGTGGATCGAGCTGAGCCGCGTCTCCGCCCACCCCACGGTGGCGCTGTGGGCGCTGGGCGACCTGACCGAGGCCGCCGTGCGGGCGGGCAAGGCCCGCGAGGTGACCGCGGTCGTGGACGCCGCCGCGCACGCGGCGGCGGCCTTCGGCTCGGCGCACCTCGACCTGCTGGTCGCGCGCAGCCGGGCGCTGCTGAGCGACGGGCCCGCCGCCGAGGAGCACTTCCACGCGGCGGTCACCGCCGGCCGGGCGGCCGGCACCTCGCTGGAGCTGGCCCGTACCCGGCTGCTCTACGGCGAGTGGCTGCGGCGCCAGCGGCGGACGGTGGCCGCCCGCGAGCAGCTCACCGAGGCCCTGCACACGCTGGACGCCGCGGGCGCCCGACCCTGGGCCGAGCGGGCGGCGTCGGAGCTGCGCGCCGCCGGCGTCGTACCGGCCCGCCCCGGCCCGGCAGCCGGGCCGGACCCCGTCACCCTGCTCACCCCGCAGGAGCTGCAGGTCGCCCGCCTGGCCGCCCGGGGCCTGACGAACAAGGAGATCGCCGACCAGCTCTACCTGTCCCACCGCACCGTCGGCGCCCACCTCTACCGCGCCTACCCGAAGCTCGGCATCACCGTCCGCGGCCAGCTGCGCGACGCCCTCGCCGGTCGCGGCGGCGCCGTGGCATCCTCGGCGCGCGGCCGTCCGTCTCGGGACGAGTGACCCGCACCGGCGAGCATCCAGCGAGGTGGCAGTCCATGACCCCCGACGTCAGCACCGTGCAGCACCTCATCGGCACGGAGTGGGTGGACGCCTCCGACGGCAGGACCTTTGCGACCCACGACCCGCACGACGGCTCCCTGCTGGGGACGGTGGCGCGGGGCACGGCCGACGACGCGGCCCGCGCGATCGACGCCGCGCGCACGGCGTTCGACAGCGGGCCCTGGCCGCGGATGTCGGCCACGGAGCGCCGCGACGTCCTGCACCGCGTCGCGGACGGCGTCGACGCCCGCGCCGACGAGCTGGCGATGGTGGAGACCCGCGACAGCGGCAAGACCATCACCCAGGCGCGGCTGGCCGAGCTGCCCCGGGTCGCCCAGAACTTCCGGTTCTACGCCGACTACGCCGCGATGGCGCCGAACGAGGCGTACCCCGACGGCGAGCTGCTGAGCTACCAGCTCCACCCGCCCGCCGGGGTCGTCTCGGCGATCAGCCCGTGGAACGCACCGCTCGTGCTGGCGACCTCCAAGCTGGCGCCCGCCCTCGCCTTCGGCAACACCGCGGTGCTCAAGCCCGCGCCGCAGACCCCGCTCACGGCCGCGCTCCTGGCCGGGATCGCCCTGGACGCCGGCCTGCCCGAGGGCGTGCTCAACGTGGTCCAGGGCCACGGCGCCGACGAGGTCGCCGGGCCGCTCACCTCCGACCCGCGCGTCGACCGGATCGCGTTCACCGGGTCGAGCGCCACGGGGTCGCGGATCCTGGCGGCCGCGGCGGCCCACCTGATCCCCGTCTCGGCCGAGCTCGGCGGCAAGTCCGCGACGGTCGTCTTCGACGACGCCGACCTCGACGTCGCGGTCCCGCAGGCGATCCGGGCGAGCTTCGCCGGCAACGGCCAGGTCTGCCTGGCCGGCTCGCGGCTGCTCGTGCAGCACGGCATCCGGTCGGCGTTCCTGGAGCGGTTCCTCGCGGAGGCGGCCGCGCTCACCGTCGGCGACCCCAAGGCGGAGACGACCTTCGTGGGACCGCTGGTCGGGCCGACCCACCTCGCCACGGTGCACGGCTACGTCGAGCTGGCCCAGCGGGAGGGCGGCGAGGTGCTGCTCGGCGGCGCCCGGCTCGAGGGACCCGAGCACGCGGCCGGCTCGTACTACCCGCCGACCGTCATCGACGGCCTGACCAACCGGTCGCGCACGGCGCGCGAGGAGATCTTCGGGCCGGTCGAGACCGTGCTGGGCTTCGGGACCGAGGACGAGGCGCTCGCCATCGCCAACGACTCGCCGTACGGACTGGCCGGCATGCTCTTCACCCGCGACCTCGACCGCGCGCACCGGATGGCCGCGCGGTGGCGGGCCGGCACGGTCTGGGTCAACTGCTTCTACGAGCGCGACCTGCGCCTGCCGTTCGGCGGCGAGGGACGCAGCGGCGTGGGCCGCCAGGGCGGCCGCTTCTCGCGTGACTTCTTCACCGAGCCCCGGGCCGTCACGCTGCGCCTGCGGTGACCCCGGGCCGTCGCGGGTCAGGCGCCGAACGCGGCCCGGCCCTGCACGGCCGAGGTGCCCAGGTCGCTCTTGGGGAGGGCCTCCCCGGCGGCGACGGCCGCGGTCCAGGTCTCGGTGGTCGCGACGGCGGCGAAGTTGGAGTGCAGGAGCACGAGCAGGGTCTGGTGCAGCTGGTCGGCGGAGACCTTGCCGGCCTCGTTGGCCAGGTGGATGGCGCCGGTGGCGTCGGAGAGCACCTCGGCGGCGATCCCGAGCTCCTCGGCCCCCACGGCCGTGGCGATGACGCAGTTGTTGGTCATGTAGCCGGCGATCGTGACGGTGTCGACGCCCTGCTCGGCCAACCACGGCCCGACGTCGGTGCCGGCGAAGACACTGCCCTTGTCCTTGGTGACGCGCTTCCACGAGGGGTCCAGGCGCTGCTCGACCTCGGGGTGCAGCGCCCAGCTCTCGCTGCCCACGGCGAAGACGGGGGCGCCCTCCGGCAGCTCGTGCTGGACGACGACCACGGGCAGGCCGTGCTGCCGGGCGACCTCGAGGGCCGCCAGGGTCCGGGCCAGGGTCGTGTCCGGGGACGGGGCCTGGACCTGGAGGACCCCGTCGAAGTACTCCTGCTGGACGTCGACGACGACGAGGGCTCGGCGGGTCATGGCTGGCTCCGTTCGGGGCGGGTGGGTGTTCCTGGCTCCACCCTCGCCAAGGACGGCGGGCTAGCGTGAGTGGCGCACACGACTACTTCCGATGAGATCGGGCCAACGATGCGGATCGCCGTCCTCGCCTTCGACGGCATCACCATGTTCCACCTCGCCGCGCCGCTGCTGGTCTTCGGCGAGGTGGGCCGGCAGGGACTGGCCGCGGGCTGGGACCCGGTCGTGTGGACCCAGGACGGCCGCGGGGTCCGGACCGCCGAGGGTCCGCGGGTGGACGACGTCCGCGGTCCCGAGGCGGTCGACGACGCCGACCTGGTGGTGCTGCCGTCCTGGCCGACCGACCTGCCGCCCGCCGGGGACGCGCTGGTCGGCAGGATCCGCGCCGCGCAGGCGCGGGGGAGCCAGGTCGCGGGCCTGTGCCTGGGCGCCTTCCCGGTGGTCGACAGCGGCCTCCTCGACGGTCGCGACGTGGTCACCCACTGGGGCGCGGCCGACGAGCTCGCCCGGCGGCGACCCGGGGTGCGGGTCAGCCCGGCCGCGCTCTACGTCGACCACGGCGACGTCCTCACCTCGGCCGGCACCGCCTCGGCGATCGACGCCTGCCTGCACATCGTCCGCTCCCACCTCGGCTCGGCTGCCGCCGCGACCGTCGCGCGCCACCTCGTCGTCGCCCCGCACCGCGACGGCGACCAGGCGCAGTACGTCGACCGCCCGATGCCGCAGCCCGGCGGCGTGGGGCACCTCGGCCCGACCGTCGACTGGGCGCTGGCCCACCTCGACCACCGGCTCACGGTCGACGACCTCGCGGCCCACGCCCGGATGAGCCGGCGCAACTTCACCCGCCGGTTCGCCGAGGTCACCGGGACCACCCCCGCCCGCTGGGTGCTGGCCCAGCGCCTCGACGAGGCCCGGCGCCTGCTGGAGACGACGACCTGGCCGGTCACCGGCATCGCCGCGGCGTGCGGGTTCAGCAGCGTCGTGACGTTCCGGCAGAACTTCGTCGCGACGTACGCGACCACCCCGACGTCCTACCGGCAGCGGTTCGCCCCCCGCCCGACGTGACCGCGCCGGTGCCGTGGCGTGCGCGGATACGCTGGGGTCCGGTCGACGCCGCCTCGCCGGCCGGCGTCGAAGCCACACCGGAGGAATCGTGCTCGGTCCGAACCACCCCCGGGGCCTGGTCGCCCTGACGGTGGCGGGGCTGGTGGCGGCCGTGCCGGCCGTCGTCCTCGTGGCCATGCTGGCCACCGGCAACGCCACCGACGTCGGCGGCGTCGCGGTGCTGGCGCTGTGCAGCGGGTGCGGCCTCTATGCGCTGGTCGACGTCCTCCGCGGGGTCGAGGACCCGGCGGAGCCCGCCGCCGGGCCTGTCGCACCGGCGCGTCACCCGCTAGCGGTCGTCGGCCTGACCTTCGTCGCCCTGGCCATGGGCACCCTCGCCGTCGCGGTCGTGATGTCCCTGGTCGGCGACCGGCTGCGCGGCAACGCCGTGGGTGCCGAGATCGTCGTCGGGCTGCTGGTGGTCGCGGCCGCGACGCTCACCGGCGTGGCGGTGCGAGCGCTGGGTGCCGGCCCACGCGGGAATCGGGGAGCGCGCAGGTGAGCACCATCTCGGGCCGACTGGACCGACGCATCGAGCGCGAGCACGTCGGTTCGGATCTCGACGAGGCCCGACGGCTGGTCTCGGGTGCCGCCGACTCCGAACGCGTGCAGGCGGCGGTCGTCGTCGCCGCGCACGGGGACCTCGACGAGCTCCGGGTCCAGGCCCGCCTCGCCGCTCTCGACTGGCGCGACGTGCTCGTGAACGGTGGGCTGGCGGACGCAGACTGGCGCGACCGGCTGGACGCGGAGCTCGGCCGCCACACCCCCTGACCGGCGTCGGCCCTGCGCGTCGACCCGCCACCGGCCATACCCTGGACGGTAGGTGCGCGCGGGTCGTGCGGATACTGTCGCCGACGTGAGCATCCTTGACGACGCCCGCGAGGGCATGGACCTCGGCACCCGCCCCCAGGACGACCTGTTCGGCCACGTCAACGGACGTTGGCTGGAGACCGTGGAGATCCCCAGCGACCGCTCGAGCTGGGGACCGTTCGTGCAGCTGGCCGACGCGGCCGAGGCCCACGTGCGCGAGATCATCGAGTCCCTGGCGGCCGACCCGTCGACCGGGTCCGACCCCGACGACGCCCGCAAGATCGGTGATCTCTTCGCCTCCTTCATGGACACCGACGCGATCGCGGCGCGCGGCACCGAGTCGCTGCGCCCGGTCCTCGACGCGGTCGGTGCGCTGCGCGACGTGCGCGACCTGGCGGCGTTCCTCGGCGAGCTCGAGCGGATCGGCGGGCACGGCCTGTTCGGGTCCTACATCGACAACGACGACAAGGACTCCGACCGCTACGTCGTCAACCTGTTCCAGGGCGGGCTCGGGCTGCCCGACGAGTCCTACTACCGCGACGAGAAGTTCGCCGACAAGCGCGCGGCGTACGTCGACTACCTGGTCCGGCTGCTCACCCTCGGCCGGCACGAGGACGCCCCGGCCGCGGCCGCCACGATCCTCGAGATCGACACCAGGATCGCGGCCGGCCACTGGGAGCGCGCCGAGACCCGCGACGTGCAGAAGACCTACAACCTGATGACCTACGACGAGCTCGTGGCGCTCTGCCCGAGCTTCGACTGGGACGCCTACGCCCGCAACCTCGGCGGCACCCGGGAGACCATCGCCGAGGTCGTGGTGCGGCAGCCGTCGTTCTTCTCCCACCTCTCCACGGTGCTCGACGAGGTGCCGATCGAGGACTGGAAGGCCTGGCTGCTCAGCCACGTGCTGCGCTCGGCGGCGGCGTACCTCACCGACGACTTCGTCGAGGCCAACTTCGACTTCTACGGCCGCACCCTCAACGGCACCCCCGAGCTGCGGGCGCGGTGGAAGCGCGGGGTCGGCTTCGTCGAGGGCGCGATCGGCGAGGCCGTCGGCAAGGAGTACGTCGCGCGCCACTTCCCGCCGACCTCCAAGGCGCTGATGGACGAGCTGGTCGACGACCTGCTGGCGGCCTACCGCTCCTCCATCGAGCAGCTCGACTGGATGACCGACGCCACCAAGGAGCGGGCCTACGACAAGCTGGCGACGTTCCGGCCCAAGATCGGCTACCCCGACCGGTTCCGCGACTACTCCGCGCTGACGGTCGACCGCGGCGACCTGCTCGGCAACGTGCACCGCGCCTCGGCGTTCGAGACCGACCGCCAGCTGGCCAAGATCGGCTCGCCGGTCGACCGCGACGAATGGTTCATGCTGCCGCAGACCGTCAACGCCTACTACAACCCCGGCACCAACGAGATCTGCTTCCCGGCCGGCATCCTGCAGAAGCCGTTCTTCGCCCCCGACGCCGACCCCGCCGAGAACTACGGCGGCATCGGCGCGGTCATCGGCCACGAGGTCGGCCACGGGTTCGACGACCAGGGCGCGCAGTACGACGGCCAGGGCAACCTCAACGACTGGTGGACCCCGGCCGACAAGTCGGCGTTCGAGCTGAAGTCGAAGGCGCTGGTCGAGCAGTACGACGGGTTCGAGCCGCGGGCGCTGCCGGGCGAGAAGGTCAACGGCTCGCTCACCGTCGGCGAGAACATCGGCGACCTCGGCGGGCTGACCATCGCGCTCAAGGCCTACGCGATCAACCGCGCCCGGCACGGCGCCGAGGTCACGCAGCAGGGACGCGAGACGCTGTTCCTGAACTGGGCCTTCGTGTGGCGCACCAAGCGGCGGCCCGAGCAGGAGCAGCAGTTCCTCACCATCGACCCGCACAGCCCGCCGGAGTTCCGTGCCAACATCGTGCGCAACCTCGACGAGTTCCACGAGGTCTTCGCCACCACGGAGGGCGACGGCCTCTGGCTCGACCCCGCCGACCGCGTCCGGATCTGGTAGTCCGAGAAGAGGAGTTTCCCCATGGTCACCCAGCTCAGCAAGGGCGCCAACGCCCCGTTGCCCCACGCCCCGCTGCGGGTCGAGGTGCGCGCCGGCGCCCCGCTCGACCTCTCGGCGCTGCTGGTCACCGCTGCCGACCGGGTCCGCTCCGACGCCGACTTCGTGTTCTTCAACCAGCCGGCCGCGCCCGGCGTCCGGCTCGACCGCGGTGGCATCGAGGTGGACCCCGCCCAGGTGCCGCCCGACGTCGAGAAGGTGGTGGTGGTCGCCAGCGTCGACGCCACCCCCGGTACGCCGTCGACGTTCGGCGCGGTCGGGCTGGTGGTCACCGCCGTCTCCGCCGGCGGCCAGGACGTCGTGCAGTTCGCGCCCGACGGCCTCGGCGCCGAGACCGCGGTGATGCTGGTCGAGCTCTACCGCCGCCCGACGGGCGAGTGGAAGGTCCGCGGCGTGGGCCAGGGCTGGTCGAGCGGCCTGGCCGGCATCGCCACCGACTTCGGCGTCAGCGTGCTGGGCGACGCGGCACCGCCGCCCGCGGGCGCTCCCGGTACGCCGCCGCCCGCGCCAGCCGCGCCGCCGGCCGCGCCGCCGGCCGCCCCGCCCGCGGCCCCTCCCGCCGCGCCGGCCGGGGGCTTCGGCCAGCCCCAGCAGGGCGGGTTCGGCCAGCCGCAGCCGGGCTACGGTGCCCCGCCGGCCCCGCACCAGCCGGCCCCGCACCAGCCGCACGTCCCGCAGGCCCCGCCGGCAGCCCCGGCGCCGGCCCCCGGGTTCTTCCAGCCGCCGGCCGCGCCGAGCCACGGCGCCCCGCCGCCCGCCGGACCGCCGCCGGGCTACGGCCAGGCGCCCCAGCCGGCCTACGGGCAGCCGCCGCAGGGCCAGCCGGCGTACGGGCAGCAGCCGGGCCACCCGCAGCCCGGCTACGGCCAGGCGCCGCCGGCCGCGCCCGCGGCGTACACGCTCGACCACGGCACGGTGAACCTGCGCAAGGACCAGACCGTCAACCTCGCCCGCGGCGGCACGCCCTACCTGCAGCGGGTGATCATGGGCCTCGGCTGGGACCCGTCGCCGGGCTACGGCCGGATCGACCTCGACGCCTCGTGCATCGCGCTCGGGTCGGGCGGCAGCAAGCGCGGGATCTGCTGGTACAACGACAAGTCGGAGTTCCGCGGCGCGATCCGGCACTCCGGCGACGACACGACGGGTCACGGCGGCGGCGACGACGAGCTGATCTTCGTCGACCTGCAGGCCCTCCCGCGCGACGTCGAGGCGCTGGTCTTCAGCGTCAACTCCTACTCCGGGCACCGGTTCACCGACGTGCGCAACGCCTGGTGCCGGCTCGTCGACGACGGCAGCCGGTCCGAGCTGGTGCGCTTCGACCTCGGCACCAGCGCCCCCAGCACCGGCGTGATGATGGCGATGGTGCACCGCAGCGGCCCGGGCTGGGCGATGACCGGCGTCGGGATCTTCCAGGACGGCCGCACCGTCAAGGACATGGTCGGCGCCGCCGGGCAGCTGTGGCGCAGCCAGGCGGCCGCGCTCAACCGCCCGTCCTGGTGAGCGTCCCCCGATGACGGCACTCGCGAAGGGCACCAACGCACCGCTGAGCGGCGGGCCGGTCGAGGTGTCGGTGGGGGCGGCCGGCCTGGACGTCTCGGCGCTGCTCGTCACGGCCGCGGGCCGCGTGCGCGACGACGCCGACTTCGTCTTCTACAACCAGCCGACGGGTCCCGGGGTCAGCCTCCGGGGCGCCGTCGTGATCGTCGACCCGGCCGCGGTCCCCGCCGACGTCGAGCGGGTCGTGGTGGTGGCGAGCGTCGACGGTGCCACCGGCGCGCCGGCCACCTTCGGCGACGTCGGCCCGGTCGTGGTCACGCTGAGCGGTCCGGGCGACCGGGCGACGTACGACGTCGAGGGCCTCGGCGGCGAGACGGCGGTCAAGCTCGTCGAGGTCTACCGCCGCCAGGACGGCTGGAAGGTCCGCGCGGTCGGTCAGGGCTGGGCCTCGGGGCTCGCGGGCATCGCCACGGACTTCGGGATCAGCGTCGCCGAGGAGCCGGGCACGCCTCCGCCGCCTCCGCCGCCTCCGCCGTCCCCCGCGCCGGGGTCCCTGACTCCGCCGCCGCCGCCCCCACCGCCCCCGCCGCCGTCCGCGCCGTCGGCGCAGAAGCTCACCCTCGACAAGGGCGGGGTCTCGCTGCGCAAGGGCCAGACCGTGTCGCTGACCAAGCAGGGCGCACCCCCGCTGACCCAGGTCGTGATGGGCCTCGGGTGGGACCCGGTGGCCGGGAGGCGCTCCATCGACCTCGACGCCTCCTGCATCGCCCTGGCGGCCGACGGCCGCAAGCTCGACACGGTGTGGTTCATGGGCAAGAAGGCGTTCAAGGGCGCGATCCGGCACTCGGGCGACAACCTGACCGGGGCCGGTGCGGGCGACGACGAGCAGATCCGGGTCGACCTCGGCGCGCTGCCGGCCGACGTCGCGGCCCTGTTCTTCACCGTCAACTCCTTCCAGGGCCAGACCTTCGACGCGGTCAAGAGCGCCTTCTGCCGGCTGGTCGACGGGACCTCGGGGGCCGAGCTGGTGCGCTTCGACCTCGGTGGCGCGCAGGCGCGCACGGGCGTGCTGATGTGCGTCGTCTTCCGCAGGGCGTCTGCCTGGGAGATGTCCGCGCTCGGCGAGTTCGTCGACGGCAAGACCGTGCGGGCGATGATCGCCCCGGCGGCAGCGCTCTGGCGCGAGCGCGCGGCGACGCTCCTGGCGTGACGCGTCGGCTCAGCCCTGCCAGGGCGGGGCGACGCCCCACCCCCAGCGAGGCACGGGCGCGGCGGTGACCACCGGCGCGCCCGGCTGGGAGTTGCCCATGGCCAGGCGCGTGCCCCACTCGACGTAGCCGAGGACGGCAGCGCGGAACTCCGGGTCGTCCGGCAGCCCGGCGTCGTCGGCCGCGAGGCTCATCGTGGCCACGAACCGGTGCCGCTGCTCCGGCGTGATCGCGAGGCCGCGGTGGTGGTCGAGCATGGTGGGGTAGCCGCCCATCCGGTCGGTGTAGGCGGTCGCGCCGCCGAGCACCTCGCACCACCACGCGGCCACCCGCTCGCGGTGGTGCTCGGTCACCCCGCCCGGGAAGAACCCGGTGAGCAGCTCGTCGCGCTCGACGCGGTCGTAGAACGCGTCGATGAGCCGGCGTACGGCGGTGTCGCCGCCGGCCCACTCGTGCAGGGTCGGCAGGTCGGGCTCGTCCACGGCCATCGGTCCTCCTAGGGGGTGCGTGTAATCATGTAATCATGACAACGGACGAGACGGTAGAGCGAGTACGGGGCTGGTTCACGGGTCGGCTCCCCGAGGCCTGGGTGGCGACCCCGCCCCGGGTCACGGTCGACCGCGAGGAGGTCACCGTCGTGCTCGGCATCGGCGACGTCGACCTCGACGACGGGGTGTCGGACGTCGAGCGGTCGGCAGCGCGGGCGGGCCGGGCCAAGGCGTTCCGCGAGGACACCCGGGACGCCCGGATCGCCATCGCGCGCGAGGCCGAGCGGCGCTTCGAGCGCACGGTGTCGTGGGGCGTCGTCGTCGGCACCGACGACGAGGGGCACGAGGAGCTGTGGACGCACGCGTCGGTCCCGGTGATGACCCGCCTCAAGCAGCCGCAGCGCATCGTCCTCGACACGCTCGTCGAGGCCGGCGTGGCGCGCTCGAGGTCCGACGCGCTCGGGTGGTGCGTGCGCCTGGTGGCCCAGCACGAGGACGACTGGCTCGCCGAGCTGCGCACCGCGATCGAGTCGGTCGCCGACGTACGCCGGCGCGGCCCCGCCGCCTGAGCGGGTCAGCGCACGACGACGGCCAGCACGGGGCGGTGCTGGCCGGCGTGCTGCTCGGCGCGGGTGCGCAGGCCGCCGCGGCGGCGGACGGCGTTGGTCACGAAGACCACGTGCTCGCGCTCGGGGAGCGAGGTCGGGGCGTCGGTGCGCAGCGGCGCGGCGGGCGCGGGAGCGGGCAGCTCGTGGAGGGTCACGGAGGAGCGGGAGGGCGTGGTCTGGCGCATGCCGACACTGTGCGCGACCGCCCTTTCGGAATCCTCTGGGAATCCTGTGGAACCGGCGCGGGCGCCGGCCTGTGGAGGACGTGCCGGCCTGTCGGGGCCCGCTGGTAGACAGGCGGCATGTCCCCGACCACCGCGCCCGACCTGACCGCCGGCACGACCCGCGACGCCGCCGAGGCCCACCTGCGTGCGCTCGTCGGTCGTGACGACGCCGTCCTGCGGGACGACCAGTGGACGGCGATCGAGGCGCTCGCGGCCGGGCGGCGCCGGGCCCTGGTGGTGCAGAAGACCGGCTGGGGCAAGTCGGCGGTCTACTTCGTCGCCACCCTGCTGCTGCGCACCCAGGGGGCCGGCCCCACGGTCATCGTCTCGCCGCTGCTGGCGCTGATGCGCAACCAGATCGCGGCCGCCGAGCGCGCCGGGATCCGCGCGGTGACGATCAACTCGACCAACCTCGAGCAGTGGGACGAGACCCACCAGGCCATCGCCGCCGGCGAGGTCGACGTCCTCCTGGTCAGCCCCGAGCGGCTCAACAACCCCGGGTTCCGCGACGAGGTGCTGCCGCGGCTCGCGGCCACCTGCGGGCTGCTCGTGGTCGACGAGGCCCACTGCATCAGCGACTGGGGCCACGACTTCCGCCCCGACTACCGCCGCATCCGCACGCTGCTCGGCGACCTGCCCGACGGCATCCCGGTGCTGGCGACCACCGCCACCGCCAACGCCCGCGTCACCGCCGACGTCGCCGAGCAGCTCGGCACCGACACCCTGGTGCTGCGCGGCTCGCTCGACCGCGAGTCCCTGCGCCTCGGCGTCGTCCGGCTGAAGACGGCCCAGCAGCGCCTGGCGTGGCTCGCCGACCACCTGGCCGAGCAGCCCGGGTCGGGCATCGTCTACTGCCTCACCGTCGCGGCCACCCACGAGGTCGCCGACTACCTCCGCTCGCGCGGACACGAGGTGGCGGCCTACTCCGGCCAGACCGAGACCACCGAGCGCCTCGCCCTCGAGGAGGCGCTCATCTCCGGGCGGGTCAAGGCCCTGATCGCCACCAGCGCGCTCGGCATGGGCTTCGACGCCACCCTCGGCTTCGTGGTCAACCTCGGGGCGCCGCAGTCGCCGGTGGCCTACTACCAGCAGGTCGGCCGCGCCGGCCGCGGCGTGCCCGCCGACCCGGGCGCGGCCGTCGTCCTGCTGCCGGCGCTGGAGGACCGCGACATCTGGGCCTACTTCGGCTCGCTGTCGTTCCCGCCCGAGCCGCTGGTGCGCCAGACCCTCCAGGTGCTCACCGACGAGGGCAGGTCGATGTCGACCGCCACCCTCGAGACGCGGGTCGAGCTGAGCCGCACCCGGCTCGAGCAGATGCTCAAGGTGCTCGACGTCGACGGCGCCGTACGCCGGGTCCGCGGCGGGTGGGAGGCCACCGGCCGCGACTGGACCTACGACGAGGAGCGCTACCGCCGGGTGCGTGAGGCCCGAGAGCGCGAGCAGCAGGCGATGCTCGACTACCTCGCCACCGACGTCTGCCGGATGCGCTACCTGCGCGAGCAGCTCGACGACCCCGACGCCACCGACTGCGGGCGCTGCGACAACTGCGGCGGCATGGTCCTCGACACCACGGTCTCCGAGGCGGCGGTGTCCGAGGCCGAGGAGCGGTTGGCCCGTCCCGGCACCCCCGTCGAGCCGCGCAAGATGTGGCCCACCGGGCTGAAGTCGATCGGCATCGACCTCACCGGCAAGATCAAGGAGGGCGCCGAGGAGGGCCGGGCCGTGGCCCGGCTCACCGACCTCGGTCACGGCCAGGCGCTGCGCGACCTGTTCCGCGACGGCGCCGGCGACTCTCCGGTGCCGCCCGGCCTGGCCCGCGCGCTGGTCGAGGTGCTGATGGACTGGCGGCCCCAGGTCGACGGCATCGTCGTCGTCGAGTCCGTCCGCCGCCCGGCCCTCACCGACGACCTGGCGGCCAACCTGTCGCGGTTCCTGAGGAAGCCGGTGCTGGGTCGCTACGCCGTGGTCGACCCCGAGGTCGAGCCCGGCCGCGGCCAGATGAACTCGGCCCAGCGGGTCGCCGCCGTCGGACGGCGCTTCTCCCTCGAGCTCGACGACCCCGTCGACGGGACCACCGTGCTCCTCGTCGACGACCAGGTCGTCACCGGCTGGACCCTCACCCGGGCCGCCGTCGCGCTCCGCTCGCGTGGCGCCGCCCGGGTGCTGCCGCTGGTCCTCGGTCTCGGCTGAGCCCTGGGCGGGCCTAGGCTCGCGGCATGCGCTTCGGGATCACGCTGCTGACCGACCTCCCCTGGACCGAGGCCCGGCCGCGGTGGCAGGCGGCGGAGGAGATGGGGTTCGACCACGCCTGGACCTACGACCACCTGGTCTGGGGCGGGCTGCCCGACGCGCCGTGGACCACGGCGACCCCGGTGCTCGGCGCGGCCGCCGAGGTCACCCAGACGATCGGGCTCGGCACCCTCGTCGCCTCGCCCAACTTCCGTCACCCCTACCTGCTCTTCCGCGACGCCCAGGCGCTGGAGGACCTCAGCGACGGTCGGTTCCTGCTCGGCGTCGGCACCGGCGGCAACCTCGACGCCGAGGTCCTCGGCGAGGAGGCGCTCAGCGTGCGGGAGCGGGTCGACCGGTTCCAGGAGCTCGTCCGGCTGCTCGTCGACCTGCGCGACGGCGACCACGTGACCAGCGCCGGGCGGTGGTTCTCGACCAGCGACGCGCGCACGCTCCCGCCGCTGCGGCGCACGCCGCTGCTGGTGGCGGCCAACGGCCCGCGCTCGCTGCGCTTCGCCGCGGCCACCGGCGACGGCTGGGTGACCACCGGGCCGACCGTGGAGACCGTCGAGGAGTGGTTCGCCGGGCTCGCGACGTCGGCCGCGACCTTCGAGGAGGCGCTCGCCGCGTCGGGGCGCGGACCCCTGCCGCGCTACCTGCTCACCGACTCGGCTCCCTACCGCGAGGGCACCGGCCGCTTCGCGCTGACCAGCGTCGCGTTCTTCGAGGAGGTGGCCGGGCGGGCCGCCGAGCTCGGGTTCACCGACCTGGTGACGCACTGGCCGCGCCCCGACTCGCCGTACCAGGGCACCGAGGACGTCCTGCACACCGTCGCGGCGGAGGTATTGCCTCGCTGGCGCTGACATCGCCCTACAGTCCGCCCATGACCACTGCTCCCACCCCCTACCCCCACCACCCGCCCGCTCCGGCGACCGCGGCCGTGCCGGTGGCCCGGCCCTCCCGACGGCGGCGCGACAGCGTCGCGATCGCCCTCGGCGTCGCGCTGCTCAGCGCCGCCGTCGTCATCTCGACCGTCAACAGCCGCAAGGACGGCGACCTCGACTGGTCCAACTACGGCGTCGGCATCGCCGCCACCCTCGGCCTCCTGCTCGTCGGCCTCGCCGCCCGCGCGCTGGTCCGGCACGACGGTGCCCGCCACGACCTGATCTCGTGGCCGATGGCCTTCGGCGCCGTCGGTGCCGGGCTGATGGTCATCATCGCCCTCGACGACGCCGACGTGACGGTCTACCTCGCCGGTGCCGTCGTCGTGGCCCTGGGCGCGGCCGGTTACGTGCTGGCGCCCAGCGCCCCGCCCGTGGTGGCCGCGGTGGTCGGCCTGTTCCTGCTCTACGGCGAGGCGTTCAGCGACCTGGTCGACTTCGAGGCGGCCGAGGACAACGGCTTCATCACCTTTGCCGTCGCGGTCTTGGTCTTCGTGCTGCTGGTGACCGCGGCCGCCTGGGTGCTGCGCCCGGCCCGGGTCGTGGTCGGGGTGGCCGTCGGGGCCTTCGCGGTGCTCGCCTACGCCGGCATCATGACCGCGATCGGGGTCGCCGCCCTGTTCGGTGCCTTCTTCGCCGACATGTCCGGCGACATGACCGGCGACGCCTCCGCCGTCGGCGTCGGCTCCAACAACGAGTACGACAACGACGTCTGGGTGACCCTCGCCCTCGCCGCCGTGCTGGTGGCGGTGTGGCTCGTCGCCGGCTACCTGACCGACGCCCCCGGCTTCAAGGTGCTGGTGGTCGCGATGACCGCCGTCGTGCTGCCCGCCGCCATCGCGGTGCTGGCGATCGAGCACCCGAGCTGGTGGGGCCTGGCCGTCGGCCTGCTCGGCGGCCTGGTGCTCGTCGCGATCGGCCTGCGCGCCCGCAGCGAGCGCGACGACACGCGCGACGACACCGCGATCCACCCGACGGACGGACCCGGCGCGGGTGCGCCGGGTGCGCCGTCGTACCAGGCGCCGCCGGAGACCCAGCCGCTGCGGCAGGAGCCGCCGCGGCCGCCGTACACCGGCTAGCCGCGAGCGGCGTCCGGCCCAGAGGTTTGAGCGAAACTAGAACACGTTCTAACCTCCGGGCATGACCCTGCGCGTGATCCAGTGGACCACCGGCAACATCGGACGCCGCTCGCTCGCCGCGATCATCGCCCGGCCGGACCTCGAGCTGGTCGGCGTCTACGCGCACGGCGCCGACAAGGTCGGCAAGGACGCCGCCGAGCTGTGCGGGCTCGACACCCCGACCGGCGTCGTCGCCACCGCCGACGTCGCCGCGCTGCTCGCGCTGCGGCCCGACGCCTGCTGCTACAACCCGTTGTGGCCCTCGGTCGAGGAGCTGGTGACCCTGCTCGAGAACGGGGTCAACGTGTGCACCAGCGCCGCGTGGATCACCGGGGGCAAGCAGGCGCCGGAGGACCGCGCCCGCATCGAGCGGGCCTGCGAGACCGGGCGGTCCTCGATCTTCGGGTCGGGGGCGCACCCCGGCATGACCAACCTGGTCGGGATGGTGCTGAGCGGGTCGTGCGAGCGGGTCGAGGAGATCCGGATCACCGAGTCGGTCGACTGCTCGACGTACGAGTCGGCCGGCACCCAGGTCGCGATGGGGTTCTCCCAGGACCCGGCGACACCCGGGCTCGCCGAGTCGGTGCGCCGCGAGAGCGAGGTGTTCGCCGAGTCGGCGGCGATGATGGCCGACGCGCTCGGCGTCACGCTCGACCGGACCACCTTCGACGTCGAGTTCACCGCCGCCACCGGCGACTCCGACCTCGGCTTCATGACGATCCCGGCCGGCACCGTCGCCGGCGTGATGGGCTACCACCGCGGCTGGGTCGGTGACCGCAACGTCGTCAGCGTCGGGTTCAACTGGACGATGGGCCAGCACGTCGTACCGCCGAAGCCGCTCGCGCACGGCCATGTGGTCCAGGTCTTCGGCGTGCCCAACATGCGCACGGTCATCCACTGCCTGCCGCCCCGGGACTGGGACGAGGGCGTCATGGACCTGGGCATGATCTACACCGCGATGCCCGTCACCAACGCCGTGCCGGCGGTCGTCGCCGCCCGCCCCGGCATCGTCACGCTCGCCGACCTGCCGCCGATCACCGGGCGGGTCGCGGTCTAGGGGGTCTCGGGGGCCCCAGGGGGCCGGCCGGGAACTCGCCGTCGGTGCCGGTCGTTACGGTCGGAGTTCCCCCGTCACCCGAGGAGGCCCGTGAGCTTCGTCCCGGTCACCGGCGTCGCTACCTTCCGTGCCGCCGAGCCGCCCCGCGAGAGCGTGGTCGAGTTCAGCGACGACCGGCGCACGGTCGCGCTCCCGATGCGGGCGGCGCTGCCGGTGCTGACCCGGGTCCGCGGCCGCGACGACGTCCACCCCAGTGTCGGACTGCTGGCCGGCGCGGCGCTGCTCGGCATGCGGCTGGTCGCCGACGGCAAGTTCCGCCCCGACGACGGCGCCTGGCGGATCGCCGCGCTCGACGACCGCGACACCGAGCGGGTCGCGCTGCTCGCCGGGTCGCGGGCCCACGACGACCTCGACGCCGTCGACGCCACCACCCTGGTGCGCCAGGTCCTCGACGCCATCGCCGACACGATGCCGCGCAGCGCCCCCGTGGCCCCGGCCCCCCGTCGTACGACGCCGCCCCGGGCCGCACCCGTCCCCTCCGTCGAGGGCTTCGCCGAGCGGCTCCAGGCCCGGATCGCCCGGCACCGCGCCGCCGCCGACCGCGCCGACCTGCCGCAGCTGGTGCGCATCTCGCTGCGCGTCGAGGCCGACGAGGAGGAGCTGGTCGCCGGCGCCGTCCGGGTGGTGCTGCAGGTGCACGACGAGCAGGACCCGCTCCACCTGTGCGACGCGGCGCTGCTGTTCACCTCCGACGCCGAGACGCACGGCTTCGGCGAGCGCGCCCGCACCCACGCCAGCATCGCCCTGCGCGCGGCGGCCGAGGTGTGGCAGCCGCTCGAGCGCCTGCTGGCGCTGCGCGTGCCCGACGAGATCACCCTCGACACCGACGAGCTGGTCAGCCTGCTCGACGGCGGCGTCGCGGCGCTCGGCGAGCGCGGGGTCGACGTGATGTGGCCGCGGGCGCTGGGGCGCGACCTCACGTCGTCGGCCGTGCTCGACGCCGCGCCCCGCGCGCCCGCCGGCGGCACGGGCGGGGTGGTGCGGGAGGAGCCGCTCAACCAGCCGCTGCTCTCCACCGAGACGCTGTTCAGCTTCCGCTGGCAGCTGGCGCTGCACGGCGACCCGCTGACGCCCGAGGAGATGGACCAGCTGGCCCAGGCGGCGTCGCCGATCCTCCGGCTCCGCGGCGCCTGGACCGTCGTCGACCCCGCCACCGCGCGCCGGGCCCGCAAGCGGCTGATCCGCACGGTCAAGCCGGTGCAGGCCGTGGCGGCCGCGCTCACCGGCGTGGTGGAGGCCGAGCCCGACACCGACACCTCGGTGGTCGTGGGTGCGTCGCTGCTGCGGGTGCGCGAGCAGCTGCTCGCCGCCGCGACCCGCGACCCGGTCGAGCCGCCCGCCGGGCTCCACGCCCACCTGCGCGACTACCAGCGTCACGGCCTCACCTGGCTGGCCGACCTCACCGCCCTCGGTCTCGGCGCCTGCCTGGCCGACGACATGGGCCTCGGCAAGACCGTCACCCTGATCGCGCTGCACCTGCACCGGGTCGAGGCCGGCGCGACCGGTCCCACGCTCGTCGTGTGCCCGGCCAGCCTGCTCGGCAACTGGGAGGCCGAGGTGCGTCGCTTCGCCCCCGGCGTCGACGTACGCCGCTTCCACGGCACCCAGCGCGACCTCGACGGCGCCGTGCAGGCGGGCGGGTTCGTGCTGACCACCTACGGCACGATGCGGGTCGGCAAGGACGAGCTCGCGGCGGTGCCGTGGGACCTCGTCGTCGCCGACGAGGCGCAGCACGTGAAGAACCCCGCCTCGTCCACGGCCCGGGCGCTGCGCACCATCCCGAGCGCGGCCCGGGTGGCGCTCACCGGCACGCCCGTGGAGAACAACCTCACCGAGCTGTGGGCGATCCTCGACTGGGCGACCCCCGGCCTGCTCGGCAGCCGCAACGCCTTCCGCAAGGCCTGGGCCGGGCCGATCGAGTCGGGCCAGGAGCCCACCAAGGCGGCGCAGTTCGCCGACCTCGTCACGCCGTTCCTGCTGCGCCGTCGCAAGTCCGACCCCGGCATCGCCCCCGAGCTGCCGCCCAAGACCGAGACCGACCACCCGCTCACGCTCACGCGCGAGCAGGTCGTCCTCTACGAGGCGTTCGTGCGCGACACGATGGCGCGCATCGAGCGGGCCGACGAGGACGCCCGCCGCGGCCTCGTGCTCGCGCTGCTCACCGGCCTCAAGCAGATCTGCAACCACCCGGCGCAGTTCCTCAAGCAGTCGGGGGCCGTGCGGCTGGGCGGCCGCTCCGACAAGCTCGACCTGCTCGACGAGCTGGTCACCACCGCGGTCGCCGAGGGCGGGTCGGTGCTGGTCTTCACCCAGTACGTCGCCATGGCCCGGCTGCTCGAGTCCCACCTCGGCCGGGCCGGGGTGCCCCACCAGCTGCTCCACGGCGGCACGCCCGTGCGCGAGCGCGAGGCGATGGTCGCCCGGTTCCAGGCCGGCGAGGTGCCGGTGTTCCTGCTGTCGCTCAAGGCCGGAGGCACCGGTCTCAACCTCACCCGGGCCGACCACGTCGTCCACGTCGACCGCTGGTGGAACCCCGCGGTGGAGGAGCAGGCCACCGACCGCGCCTACCGGATCGGCCAGACCCGCCCGGTCCAGGTGCACCGGATGATCATGCGCGGCACCGTGGAGGAGAAGGTCGCCGAGCTGCTCACCCGCAAGCGCGCGCTCGCCGACGCCGTCCTGGGTCGCGGCGAGGCCGCGCTGACCGAGCTCGACGACCGCGAGCTGCACGACCTGGTGGCGCTGCGGCCCGACGGGAGGCGCTGATGAGCGCCACCGTGGTCGCGCACCCGCCGGTCGCGCCCCGGCGCGGCGCCGCGCGGGCGACCACCTGGTGGGGCCGGGCGTGGGTGCGCGCCGTCGAGGAGGCGGCGTACACCGAGACCGACCTGCGGCTGGCGCGGTCACTGGCCCGCGGCGGCGCCGTCGGCGGCATCTCGCTCACGGCCGGCCGCATGGTCGCCGCCGTCGCCGACGAGCACGGCCTGTTCACCGTTGACGCCCGGCTGCCGGTGCTCGACGCCGAGGGCGTGGCGACGGTGGTGGAGGTGGTGGCCGCCGAGGCCGGCCGGATCGGGTCGCTGCTGGCCGGCGACCTCCCGCACACCCTGGTCGAGCACGCCGACGAGGCCGGCGTCGAGCTGCTGCCCTACGGCACCGAGCTCGAGTGCACCTGCACCTGCGTGGGCTGGCTCGACCCGTGCCCGCACGGCCTCGCGGTGCTCTCGCAGGTCGCCTGGCTGGTCGACGCCGACCCGCTGGTGCTGCTCCACCTGCGCGGCCTGGCCCGCGACGACCTGCTCGCCCGGCTGCACGCACGCACCGTCGTCGACCACCCCGTCGACGACCCCGACGACCTCGACGCCGCGACCCTCGACACCGCGCTCGACGCGGCCGCCCGCGCCGCGCGGCTGCTCGAGCTGCTCGACCGCGACGCCCCCGGCGGCGTCGAGCACCTGCTCTGAGGGCGGTGGCCGAGGGGCGCCGATCAGCCGAGCAGCGCCCGGGTCGCCATCGTGACCAGCAGGTCGTGCATCGCTCCGTCGGGCAGCAGCCCGCTGTGCGGGGTGGAGTTGATCAGCCCGAACGCCGCGTGCGCCTGGGCCCGGGCGGCGTCGAGGGTCAGGCGCGTGTCGACGCGGCGCAGCTGGGCGGCCCACAGGTCGACGTACGCGCGCTGGAGCGAGCGCACCTGCTCGCGGGCGTCGCCGGGCAGCGACGACCAGTCGCGGTCCTGGACGACGATCAGCGCCTGGTGGCGCAGCGCGAAGTCGACGTGCCAGTCGACCAGCGCGGCCACCGCCGCGCGGGGGTCGGCGGCGTCGGCCACCCGCTCGCGCCCGATCGAGAGCAGCTGCTCGCTGATCGAGACCAGCATCTCGGCCAGGACGGCGTCCTTGGACGCGAAGTGCTTGTAGAGCGCGGGTCCCGAGATGCCGCAGGCGGTGCCGAGGTCGGAGACCGAGACGCCGTGGAAGCCGCGCCGGGCGAACAGCTCGGCCGCGGTCGCCAGGATCTGCTCGCGGCGGCTCAGGACGGTCTCGGTCACCGGCCCAGGTTAGCGAGCGTTAACGCACCCCTCCGACGCCCTCTCAGCCCGTGGGGACCAGCTCGGGCTCGGCCAGCGGGTCGTAGCGGTCGCCGGGGAGCGCGACCCACGCCGCGGCGGCGCCGAGCAGGCAGAGCACGCCGATCACCAGGCAGCTGGTGTTGAGCCCGGTCATGAACGCCGTCTCGAGGGCACCGCGCACGCCGGGCACCGCGTCTGCCAGGCCGTCGGCGTAGCCCACCGACTCCTCGGCCGCCGCCAGCTCGGCCGCCGGCACGCGCCCCTGCAGCGAGTCGACGAGGCTGGCGGCGTAGAGGGAGGAGAACAGCGACCCGACGACGGCGACGCCGAGGGTGCCGCCGAGCTCGCGGGTGGCGTCGTTGACCGCCGACCCCACGCCGGCGCGCGCCGGGGGCAGCACCCGCAGGATCGACTCGGTGGCCGGGGTGGTGATCAGCCCCAGGCCGGTGCCCATCAGCAGCATCTGCGGGACGATCGTCGTGGCGTAGGCGGCGTCGACGTCCATGAACCCGATCCAGACGAACGCCGAGCCGAGCAGGGCCATGCCGGTGGCGACGACGGCCTTGGTGCCGACCCGGGGCGCCAGCAGGCCGCCCGCGATCGAGGCGGCGGCGATGCTGGTGGCGACCGGGAGGATCCGGGCGCCGGTGCCGAGGGCCGACAGCTCGCGGATGAACTGGAAGTACTGGGTGATCAGGAAGATGAAGCCGAACAGCGCGAAGTAGCTGATGGTGACGGCCGCGCAGGCGGCGGAGAACCGCGCGTCCTTGAACAGCGAGACGTCGAGCATCGGGTGCTCGGCGCGCTGCTGCAGCCGGACGAAGAGGGTCAGCAGGACGAGCGTGAGCCCGAAGCCGAGCAGCGTCTGCGTCGAGAGCCAGCCGGCCTCGGGGGCCTCGATGATCGTCCAGGTGAGCAGGCCGAGGGCCGCGATCGAGACGGCGATGCCCGGCAGGTCGAGCGGCGGTACGGCGGGGTCGCGCGACTCCGGCACGAAGGCCACCGTGGCCGCGAAGGCCACCGCCGCGACCGGCACCATCGCCCAGAACACGCTCTGCCAGGCCGCGGCCTCGAGCAGCGCCCCGCCGCTCACCGGTCCGGCGGCGACGCCGACCCCGACCGCCGCGCCCCAGGCGCCGAGGGCACCGGCGCGCTGGCGCCGGTCGGTGAAGGCGTTGGAGATCACCGAGAGCGTGGTCGGGAAGATCACCGCGGCGAAGACGCCGGCCGCGAACCGGGTCACCACGAGCGCGCCCGCGGAGTCGACCAGCGCGCCGGCCGCGCTGCTGGCCGCGAAGCCGGCCAGGCCGACGAGCAGCGCCGGGCGGCGTCCGAGCTTGTCGGAGAGGCTGCCCATCGCCAGCACGAGCGCGGCGAAGGCGAGGTTGTAGCCGTCGACGATCCAGAGCAGCTCGCGGGTGCTGGCGTCGAGGTCGGTGGCCAGGGTGGGCAGGGCGATGTTGACGATCGTGGTGTTGAGGTTGATCGCGAAGACCGCGAGGCAGACGGTGAGCAGGATCAGCGGCTTGCGGGTCATGGGCACTCCTGTGTGGACAGTGTCAACATCAGCGTGGCCGACGATGTGGGCGGTGTCAACATGACCTAGTGTCGAGGCGTGACCGCGTCCCGCTACCACCACGGCAACCTCCGCGAGGCGCTCGCGGACGCCGCCGTCGCCGCGGCCCGCGAGCACGGGCCCGACGGTCTCGCGGTGCGCGAGCTGGCCCGCCGGGTCGGGGTGTCGCACAACGCGGCGTACCGGCACTTCGCCGACCGCGACGCGCTGGTCGACGTCGTCGCCGAGCGCGCCCACGCCGGCCTGGTCGAGGTCATGCAGCGTCGGCTCGCCACCGTGACCGAGTCCGACCCGGTGGCCCGGGCCCGGCGGCGGCTCGTCGAGACCGGGACCGGCTACGTCGAGTACGCGCTGGCCGAGCCCGGCCTCTTCCGGGTGCTCTTCAGCTCCTACCCCGACGCGCCCGTCGCCGAGGCCGCGGACGACGACCCCTACGGCATCCTCACCAGCGCCCTCGACGACCTGGTCGCGGTCGGCTACCTCGACGCGGCGCGTCGTCCGGGCGCGGAGGTCACCTGCTGGGCGGCCGTGCACGGGTTCGCGGTGCTCGTCACCGAGGGCCCGCTGCGGGGCCTCGGCGTCGCCGAGCGCGACGCCACGCTCGCGACGATGCTCGACACCCTCGACCGGGCGCACGGGCCGGGCCGGTAGGGGGTCAGGTCTCCAGGAGGTCGCGCACCCGCTCGTGGTAGCCCGGCGGCGAGAGCAGGAACGAGTCGTGCCCCCACGGCGAGGCGATCTCGACGTGCTCGGTGTCGGCGCCTGCCTCGAGCAGCAACGCGTGCGTGCGGGCGGAGTGGGCGGTCGGGAAGCGCCAGTCGGAGTCGAACGAGACGTGCAGGAAGCGGGTGCTCCCGCTCGCGGCGCGGGTGGCGGCCCCCGGGTCGGCGAACGGGTCGAAGTAGTCCATCACCCGGGAGAGGTAGAGGTAGGACAGGGCGTCGAACCGGGCCAGGAACGCCGCGGCCTGGTGGTCGAGGTAGGCCTCGACCTGGAAGTCCGTGCCGTGCCGCGGCGGCCCCGGCGCCACCCGGTCGCGCCCGAACTTCGCCTCGAGCGAGCCCTCCGAGACGTAGGTGATGTGCGCCAGCCTCCGGGCCACCGCCAGCCCGCGGTCGGGCCGGCGTCCGGTGCCGACGTAGTCGCCGTCCTGGAAGTCCGGGTCGCGCAGGATCGCGTCGCGGGCGACGGCGGAGAAGGCGATGTTCTGCGCGGTGAGCCGCGACGACGCCGCGACGACCACCGCGTGGTCCATGGCGCCGGGGTCGTCGAGCGCCCACTGCAGCACCTGCATGCCGCCGAGGGAGCCGCCGACGGCGGCGTGCAGCCGCTCGACGCCGAGGTGGTCGAGCAGCCGCCGGTGCACCGCGACCAGGTCGCGCACGGTGAACAGCGGGAAGCGCAGGCCGCGGGCGCGCCCGGTGGCCGGGTCGACCGACGACGGGCCGGTGGTGCCGCGGCAGCCGCCCAGCAGGTTGGCGCACACGACGTACCACCGGTCGGAGTCGACGGCGCGGCCCGGCCCGACCAGCGACTCCCACCAGCCCCCGGGCCCGGCGGCGTGCGCGTCACCGGTGAGCGCGTGGCAGACGAGGACGACGTTGTCGCGCGCCGGCGACAGCGTCCCCCAGGTCTCGTAGGCGACCTCGAGCGGCGCGAGGTGCTCGCCGTGCTCGAGCACCAGCGGGTCGTCCGGGGTGGCCAGGACGACCCGCTGGGGGCCGGGATCGGTCACGCGGTGGCGGCGAGCGCCTGGTCGAGGTCGGCGATCAGGTCCTCGACGTGCTCGATGCCGATCGAGAGCCGCACCATGTCCTCCGGCACACCGGCCGCCACGAGCTCGTCGGGGGTCAGCTGGGAGTGGGTGGTGGTGGCGTTGTGGATGGCCAGCGACTTGGCGTCGCCGATGTTGGCCAGGTGCGAGAACAGCCCGAGCGCCTCGATGAACGTCTTGCCGCCCTCGCGGCCGGACTTCAGGCCGAAGCTGAGGATGCCGCCGTAGCCGCGACCGGTGAAGGTGCGGTCGGCGACAGCCTTGTACGGCGAGTCGGGCAGGCCCGGGTAGCTCACCCACGACACCTGGGGGTGCTGGGAGAGGTGCTCGGCGACCCGGAGCGCGTTGGCGCTGTGCCGCTCCATCCGCAGGTGCAGCGTCTCGAGGCCCTGCAGGAACAGCCACGAGTTGAGCGGGGTGATGGCCGCGCCGGTGTTGCGCAGCAGCACGGTGCGCGCCCGGATGATGAAGGCGAGGTTGCCGACGGCCTCGGTCCACACGACCCCGTGGTAGGCCGCGTCGGGCCCGGTCAGGCCGGGGAACCGCTCGGCGTGCGCGGCCCAGTCGAAGTTGCCGGAGTCGACGATGACGCCGCCGATGGAGGTGCCGTGGCCGCCGATGTACTTGGTGGCCGCGTGCACGGCGACGTCGGCGCCGTGGTCGAAGACCCGCGCGAGGTACGGCGTCGGCGCGGTGTTGTCCACGACCAGGGGGAGGCCCTGCGCGTGCGCGGCGTCGGCCCAGGCCCGGATGTCGACGACGTTGATCCGCGGGTTGCCGACGGTCTCGGCGAAGACCAGGCGGGTGCGCTCGTCGACGTGGGCGGCCAGGCCGGCCGGGTCGTCGGGGTCGACGAAGCGGACGGTGATGCCGAACTGGGGGAGCGTGTGCGCGAACAGCGCGTAGGTGCCGCCGTACAGCGTGGAGAGGGCGACGATGTTGTCGCCGGTGCCGGCCAGGTTGAGCACGGCGTACGTCGTGGCCGCCGAGCCCGAGGCGGTCGCGAGCGCCCCGACGCCGCCCTCGAGCTGCGTCATCCGCTCCTCGAAGACCGACTGGGTCGGGTTCATGATCCGGGTGTAGATGTTGCCCGGCTCGGCCAGGGAGAACAGGTTGGCGGCGTGCTCGGTGTCGTTGAAGACGTAGGACGTGGTCTGGTAGATCGGCACGGCGCGGGCGTTGGTGGCCGGGTCGGCCTCCTCCTGGCCGGCGTGCACGTTCAACGTCTCGGGGCGGTAGGTCATGGCGGGCTCCTGTGGGTCGGGCGTGCTGCCCAAAGTAGATGGACACACCCAAGAATCCGGGGCGGTGCCACGTGATGGACGCGCCGGTTAACGATCGCTAACCTGGCTGCGTGCCCGACCTGAGAGAGCTCGTCGACGAGCTGCGCGACCGCCTGGCCGTCGTCCGCCGCGGAGGCAGCGAGGCGGCCCGCACCAAGCACACCGACCGCGGCAAGCTGCTGGTGCGCGACCGCGTCAACCGGCTGCTCGACCCCGGCAGCCCGTTCCTCGAGCTGAGCCCCCTCGCCGCCTGGGAGATGTACGGCGCCCCGGGCGAGACGCCGGTGCCCAGCGCCGGCGTGGTCACCGGCATCGGCCGCGTGCACGGACGGGAGGTCGTCGTGGTCGCCAACGACGCCACCGTCAAGGGCGGCACCTACTACCCGATGACGGTCAAGAAGCACCTGCGCGCCCAGCAGGTCGCCGCCGACAACCACCTGCCGTGCGTCTACCTCGTCGACTCCGGCGGCGCGTTCCTGCCGCTGCAGGACGAGGTGTTCCCCGACCGCGAGCACTTCGGCCGGATCTTCTTCAACCAGGCCAACCTGTCCGCCCGCGGCATCCCGCAGCTGGCCTCGGTGATGGGCTCCTGCACCGCCGGCGGCGCCTACGTGCCGGCGATGAGCGACGAGACCGTCATCGTCAAGGAGCAGGGCACGATCTTCCTCGGCGGCCCGCCGCTGGTGAAGGCCGCGACCGGCGAGGTCGTCACCGCCGAGGACCTCGGCGGCGGCGACGTCCACGCGCGCAAGTCCGGAGTGGTCGACCACCTCGCCGACGACGACGCGCACGCGCTGGCCATCGTGCGCGGCATCGTCGACACGCTGCGCCCGACCCCGGCGCCGCCGTGGGAGGTGCGCGAGCCGGAGGAGCCGGCCCTCGACCCCGCGACGCTGTACGACGTCGTGCCCGGCGACACCCGCACGCCGTACGACGTGCGCGAGGTGATCCGCCGCGTCGTCGACGGCAGCCGGTTCCAGGAGTTCAAGCACCTCTACGGCGAGACCCTGGTGACCGGCTTCGCCCACGTGTGGGGCCACCCGGTCGGGATCGTGGCCAACAACGGCATCCTGTTCAGCGAGTCGGCCCTCAAGGGCGCCCACTTCATCGAGCTGTGCAACCAGCGCGGCATCCCGCTGGTGTTCCTCCAGAACATCACCGGCTTCATGGTCGGGCGCGAGTACGAGAACCGCGGCATCGCCCGCGACGGCGCCAAGCTGGTCACCGCCGTGGCCTGCTCGGTGGTGCCCAAGTTCACCGTCGTCATCGGCGGCTCCTTCGGCGCCGGCAACTACGGCATGTGCGGGCGCGCCTACGACCCCCGGTTCCTGTGGATGTGGCCCAACGCCCGGATCTCGGTGATGGGCGGCGAGCAGGCCGCCTCGGTGCTGGCCACCGTCAACCCGAGGCTCACGACCGACGAGGAGGTCGAGGCGTTCAAGGCCCCGATCCGCGAGCAGTACGAGACCCAGGGCTCGCCCTACTACGCCTCCGCGCGGCTGTGGGACGACGGCGTCATCGACCCCGCCGACACCCGCCGGGTCCTCGGCATGGGCCTGGCCGCCGCAGCGCACGCGCCCGTGCCCGAACCCCGCTACGGCGTCTGGCGGATGTGACCCCGATGGAGGTCGTCAGCGCTGCCCCCGGGGCCGTCGTTGCCGCGCGATCGTTCGGCAATGGCAGTTCTGGGCCGCTGTTTCCTGTAGTTCCCGTTCGATCGCGCGGCAACGACAGTTCTGGGTCGCCGTTCCGTGTCGTTCCCGTTCGATCGCGCGGCAACGACAGTTCTGGGTCGCCGTTCCGTGTCGTTCCCGTTCGATCGCGCGGCAACGGCGCCCCCACCACCGCACCCACCCCCCGAGGAGCCACCGCATGATCGACACCCTCCTCGTCGCCAACCGCGGCGAGATCGCGATCCGTGTCATGCGCACCGCGAGCCGCCTCGGCATCCGCACCGTGGCCGTCTTCACCGACCTCGACGCCGGTGCCCCGCACGTGCGTGCCGCTGACGACGCGGTGCGGATCGGGAGCTACCTCGACATCGACGAGGTCGTCGCCGCCGCGGTCGCCGGCGGCGCCGACGCCGTCCACCCCGGCTACGGGTTCCTCTCCGAGCGCGCCGCCTTCGCCCGCGCGCTCGACGCCGCCGGCGTCACCCTGGTCGGCCCCAGCGCGCAGGTGATGGAGCAGATGGGCCGCAAGGACGCCGCCCGCGAGCTCGCCGTCGCCGCCGGCGTGCCGGTGGTGCCGACGGGCGACGACGCGCCGTTCCCGGTGCTCGTCAAGGCCGCCGCCGGGGGTGGCGGCAAGGGCATGCGCGTCGTGCGCGCGGCCTCCGAGATGGCGGATGCCGTCGCCGCCGCCAAGCGGGAGGCGGCATCGGCGTTCGGCGACGACACGATGCTGGTGGAGAAGTACGTCGAGAGCGGCCGGCACGTCGAGGTGCAGGTCATGGGCGACACCCACGGCACCGTGCTCCACCTCTTCGAGCGCGACTGCTCCACCCAGCGCCGCCACCAGAAGGTGCTCGAGGAGGCCCCGGCGCCCACCCTCGACGAGCCCACCCGCGAGCGGGTCCGCCGCGCCGCGGTCGACCTCGCGGCCCACGTGGGCTACACCGGCGCCGGCACGGTGGAGTTCCTGCTCGACAACGCCACCGGCGAGTTCTACTTCCTGGAGATGAACACCCGGCTCCAGGTGGAGCACCCGGTCACCGAGGCCGTGACGGGTCTGGACCTCGTCGAGCTGCAGCTGCGCGTCGCCGCCGGCGAGCCGCTCAGCCTGAGCCAGGACGACGTCACGCTCACCGGTCACGCCATCGAGGCGCGGGTCTACGCCGAGGACTCGTTCGGCGGCTTCCTGCCGCAGGCCGGCACCGCCTCGATCGTGCGGTGGCCGAGCGGGCGACCGGGCGTGCGCGTCGACCACGCGCTCGAGCCCGGGCAGGCCGTGAGCACGTCGTACGACCCGATGCTCGGCAAGGTCGTCGCCCACGGGCCCGACCGCGAGAGCGCCCGTGCGGCGCTGGTCGCTGCGCTCGACGAGACGTCGATCCTCGGCCTGACCACCAACGCCGGCTTCCTGCGCGCCCTGGTCGCCTCCGACGAGTTCCGCGACGCCACCATCGACACCGCCTGGCTCGACACCGCCGAGGTGCCCGCGCCCGACGCCGACCTGCCCCGGGCCCTGGTGGCCTGGATCTCGGCGATGGTCACCGCGTCCGACCGCGACCACGCCTTCGCCCCCGACGGGTTCCGCCTCGGCGCCCCGCCCGCCCCCACGCTCGTCGAGCTCGACCGCGACGTGCTCGTCGACCGCTCCGCCGGCACCGTCGACGGCGTCCCGTTCCGCCAGCTCAGGGCCGCCGACCACGTGCTGGAGGCCGTCGTCGACGGCGAGACGGTGCGCGCGGTGGTCAACGTCCAACCGGGGCGCTCGGGCGTGCTCGAGGTGGCCTGGCGGGGCCAGCGGTTCGTGTTCACCCCGCCCGACCGGCTCGCCGGCACCGCGACGGCCGGCGACGGGACGCTGCTCGCGCCGATGCCGGGCACCGTGCTCGACGTCCGTGTCGGCACGGGCGACACCGTGATCGAGGGCGAGGTCCTGGGCACCATGGAGGCGATGAAGATGGAGCTCTCCCTCACCGCGCCGTTCGCCGGCACCGTCGTCTCGGTCGACGCGGTCGCCGGCGCGCAGGTGCCGCTCGGCGCCCCGCTGTTCGTGGTGGAGCCGGCATGACGCTCCCGATGACGGTCCCCGAGCCCGGGCTGCCGACCGCCGTGACGATCTACGAGGTCGGCCCCCGCGACGGCCTGCAGAACGAGGGGCCGATGGTCCCGGTGGAGGTCAAGGAGGAGTTCGTGCGTCGGCTCCTCGCCGCCGGCCTGCCGGTCGTGGAGGCGACGTCGTTCGTGCACCCGAGGTGGGTGCCGCAGCTCTCCGACGCCGAGGAGCTGATGACCCGCCTCGGTGATGCCGGCCGCGACCTCCCGGTGCTGGTGCCCAACGAGCGCGGCCTCGACCGCGCCCTCGAGCTGGGCCTGCGCCACGTCGCGATCTTCGGCTCGGCCACCGAGACCTTCGCCCAGAAGAACCTCAACCGCTCGCTCGACGAGCAGTTCTCGATGTTCGAGCCCACCGTCGCCCGCGCCCGCGCCGCCGGCCTCGACGTCCGCGCCTACGTCTCGATGTGCTTCGGCGACCCGTGGGAGGGCGCGGTGCCGGTCGAGCAGGTCGTCGCCACCGGACGCCGGCTGCTCGACCTCGGTGCCTCCCAGCTGAGCCTCGGCGACACGATCGGGGTCGGCACCGCCGGACACGTCACCGCGCTGGTCGCCGCGTTCGCCGACGCCGGCGTCGCCGCCGACCGGCTCGCCCTGCACTTCCACGACACCTACGGCCAGGCACTGTCCAACGTGCAGGCGGGACTCCGTGCCGGCGTGACGACGTACGACGCCAGCGCGGGCGGGCTGGGCGGCTGCCCCTACGCCAAGAGCGCCACCGGCAACCTGGCCACCGAGGACCTCGTCTGGTTCCTCGCCGGCCTCGGCATCGAGCACGGCGTCGACCTGTCGGCGCTGGTCTCCACGAGCACCTGGATGGCCGGCCACCTCGGCCGTCCCAGCCCGTCGGGGGTCGTGCGGGCCCTCGGTGGCGCCGAACCCGGGATCGCTAGCCTGTCCACGTGAGTCGCACGGTCTACCTGCACGTCGGTGCGCCCAAGACCGGGACCACCTACCTGCAGGACCGGCTGGCCGTCAACGCCCGCACGCTGGCGGAGCACGGTGTGCACTTCCCGAGCCGGCACGCGCTCGCCGACGCGACGCTGAGCCAGTTCCGCGCGGCGCTCGACCTGCTCGGCCAGGACTGGGGCGGCAGCCCGGGCCACGCGGAGGGCGCCTGGCGCGCGCTGACCCGGCGTGTCGCGCGGCTCGAGGGCACCGTCGTGGTCAGCCACGAGATCCTCGCGCCGGCCACGCCGGCGCAGGTACGTCGCGCGCTGCACGACCTGCGCGGCAGCGAGGTCCACGTCGTCTACTCCGTGCGCGACCCCGGCCGGCAGGTGCCGGCCGCCTGGCAGGAGAGCATCAAGCAGGGCGGCACCTGGACCTACCGCCGCTTCAGCCGCCGGATCACCCGCGGCCGCTCGTGGTTCGCCCGCGCCTTCGACCTCCCGCAGGTGCTCTCCACCTGGGGCGAGGCGCTGCCACCCGAGCGGGTCCACGTGGTGACCGTGCCGCACGAGCGGGGCGACCTGCTGTGGTCGCGCTTCTGCTCGGTGTTCGGGATCGACCCGGCCTGGGCGCCGCGGGAGAGCGAGCACGTCAACCGGTCGATGGGGGTCGCCGAGACCGCGGTGCTGCGTCGGCTCAACCGGCGGATGGACCGCGACAGCCGCAAGGACACCTCCTACGGCCGGGTCGTGCGCGAGACCCTCGCCCAGGGGATGCTCGCCAACCGGCGCGGCACCCGGGTGCAGCTGCCACCGGCCATGCACCCGTGGGCGGTGGCGGAGGCCGCGCGCTGGACGGAGTGGATCACCGCCAGCGGGGTCCACGTCGTCGGAGACCTCGCCGACCTGGTGCCGGCCCCGCTCGACCCCGCGGCGTACGTCGACCCCGAGCGCGTGTCGTCCAAGGCCCAGCTGGGTGCCGCCCTCGACGCGCTCGCGCTGATGACGCACGAGGCCGCCCGGCGCGAGGACCCCGACGCCCGGCTCACCGCCCGGGCGCGCGCCCTCCTCCGCCCGGGGCGCCCGTGAGCCGGCCGGTCGCCGAGCAGCGCGCCTGGGGCTGGGTCGCCGCGCTCCGCGACGGCAGCACGACGCCGTGGTCGGCGTGGACCGCCGAGGCCGACCGCGGCAGCCGCTTCCTGCCCGGCGCCCAGCAGCTCGAGCTGCTGCGCCGCCTCAACGCCGCCGGGCGCCCGGGCCCGCAGCTGGTCGAGCGGGTGCTCGCGGCGAGCGCCCCGGGCCGCGGCCGCCCCGACCTCGAGCTGGTCGGCGCCGTGGAGCCGTCGGCGTGGGGGCCCCGTCCGGTCGACCCCGCCGGGCTGACGGCTGACGAGCTGCTCCGCGTCGCCACGAACCTGATCGCCGAGGACGTCGTCGGGGCCGGCCTGCCGCCCGACGACCGACCGCGGCTCCGGCGGCCGTGGCGGCCGTTCCAGGTCGCCGGCGTGCCGTGGCTCGCGGCGCCGCTGCGCGACGAGATGCGCCGCCGCGGACGCCGTCCCGGTGGCAAGGGCTTCGTGGTCCACGTCCTCGGCGCCGACGTCGGCACGATGACCGAGCTGGCGTTCGTGACCCGTTCGTTCGACGAGGGTGGCCCGACGTGGGAGGACTGGATGGCCGCCGCCGTCCGCTCCCACCGTCCGCCCCCGCGCGCCGACCTGCTGCGGATGGTGCGGGCCTGGGTCGAGGGCGTCGGCCCCGAGCGGGTCCGGGTCGTGCTCGACCACGAGCGGCTGCCGCGGCTGCTCGGCACCCGCCGGGCGCTGCCCCGACCGCCGGTGCCCTCGGCCGACGCGACCGACCTGGCCCGTCGCGTCTCGGCGCCGCTCGGGCTGCTGGTGCTGCCCGACCACCGCGTCGAGCTGCTCCGGCTGACGCTGCTGCCCCGCCTGCTGTCCCACCCGGGCCCACCGCTGCGGCTCGACGCCGACCAGCGGACGTGGGCGGTCGAGCAGGGTGAGCGCGTCCGTCGCGTGCTGAGTCACGCTGAGTACGCTGTCGTCGGCAGCACGGACCGCCTGGTGCCCCGCGCCGACGACCCGGCCCCCGGCAGCGGGCCCGACGACGGCCGGGTGCTCGACCTGGCGATCCGGCTGCTGCTCGACGACGACGAGGCAGCGGAGGGACGACGGTGACGGGGCGCAAGGTCGTGCTGCACGTCGGCACCCCCAAGACCGGTACGTCGTACGTCCAGGACGTGCTGTTCCGCAACCGAGCGCCGCTCGCGACCGCCGGCATCCTCTACCCGGCCGAGCGCTTCGACGACCACTTCCTGGCCGCGCTCGACCTGATGCGGCTGCCGTGGGGCGGGCTCGAGGTGGAGGCGATCGGGGCGTGGGACCGGCTGGCCGCGCAGGTCCGCGCCCACCCCGGCACCTCGATCATCAGCCACGAGATCCTCGCCACCGCCTCCCGCTCGCAGATCGGCCGGGCCCTCGGCTCGCTCGGTCACGGCGCCGGCGGCCCCGACGAGCCCGAGGTGCACGTCGTCCTCTCGGTGCGCGACCTGGTGCGGCAGATCCCGGCGGAGTGGCAGGAGAACGTCAAGCACCGCCGGTCCTTCAGCTACGCCCGGTTCCTCGAGCTGATCCGCGACCCCGAGCGGTCGAGCCGGATCGCCACCTGGTTCTGGGGCGTGCAGGAGATCCCCGACATCCTCGACCGCTGGGCCGGCGACCTGCCTCCCGAGCGGGTGCACCTGGTGACGGTGCCGCCCAAGGGCGGTGCCCCCGAGGTGCTCTGGAAACGGTTCAGCCAGGCGTTCGAGCTCGACGGCCTCGACCTCGACCTGCAGACCGACCGCGCCAACCCCTCGCTCGGCGTCCCCGAGATCGCGTTGCTGCGCCGGATCAACCGCGCCACCAACCGCCAGCTCCCGCCGGCGCACTACCGCCCGCTGGTCCGCGAGCTGCTCGCCCACCAGACGCTCTCGCAGCGGCGCCGCTCGCCCCGGCTCGGGCTGCCGCCCGACCTGCAGGAGTGGGTCGGCGACCTCGAGCGCACCTGGGCCGAGGAGATCGACCGACGCGGCTACGACGTGATCGGCGACGTGAGCGAGCTGGTCGGCACCGCCCCCAACGAGTGGGCCGACCCCGACCGGCCGCGCGAGAAGGCCGTGGCCCACGCCGGTCTCGACGTGATCAAGGCGCTGCTGCTCGAGAACACGCGGCTGCGCGAGGAGGAGGAGCGCCTGCGCGTCGAGCTCGACGACGCCCGGCAGGCACTCGAGCGGGCCTACCTGCGGCCCACCTACCGGGCCCGCGAGAAGGCCGTGCGCCGGCTCGAGACCGGCGCCGCCGGGCGCGGCGCGCTGAAGGTCTACCGGGCCTTGCGCGGCAGGAGCTCGCGCTCGGCGTAGTGCCCCACCTTGTACGTCGCCCAGCCGTCGGTGCCCATGCCGACGACGCCGCCGAGCCCGGGCACCCGGCGTCCGACCGTGGACGCCAGCCGGCGCCCGGTCACGCGGGAGATGAGCGACCTGGCCACCTCGGCCGAGACCACCGAGTCGACGGCCTCGTCGTGGACCGGCGCGGTGGCCAGTGCCATCGGCGGGGCGGGGAGGGTGCGCTTCTTGACCAGCCGGTTGACGGCCTCCTCCCCGAGCGTGGTGACCAGCACCGCGTTGTGCACCCGCGGGTCGGTGAGGTCGTAGCCGCGCAGGTGGGCGACGACCGCGACCATCCGGCACTGGATCAAGGCCATCCCGGTGAGGTTGGCCGGCACCGTCACGGCCATGGTCACCAGGCCACCGAGGTTGGTCGCGAACCCCGAGGCCCCGGCGTAGCGGACGTGCTGGTCGACCACCGCCTCGACGGCCTTCGCCGCGTCACCGCCGTGGGCCGCGAGCTGCTTGCGCGCCGCCTCGGCCGCCGGGGGCAGCGGACCGACCCCGTCGATGGCCCGGTGGAGCGCCTCGCGCACGAACGACGTCGTCGCGTGGGGCGCGAAGTCGGTGATGCGCGGGGCGAGCTGCCTGCCGAGATGCTTGCCGACACTGCGGGACACTCCCATGCCCCGATGGTAGGAGTCGGGTCCAGCGCCACGGGCGACAGGTACGGTTCGGCGCATGCCCGTCGAGCCCCCGCCGACCCGGTGGGCCTTCCCGGCCATCGGTGCCGACGTCGAGGACTCCCGGGTCGACCCCGACGACGACCTCGTCGCGCTGGGGGCCGACCTCGAGCCGGGGACGGTGCTGGCGGCGTACCGCCAGGGGCTGTTCCCGATGCCGCTGGGCTCCTCGCGCGACCCGGTGGGCTGGTGGTCGCCCGTGCGCCGCGGGGTGCTGCCGCTCGACGGTCTCGTCGTCTCCCGGTCGCTGCGCCGGTCGTGTCGTGACTACGAGGTGCGCGTCGACACGGCGTTCGCCGACGTGCTCGACGCGTGCGCCGACCGGCGACGTCCGCACGGCTGGATCGACGGGCGCATCCGCCGCGCCTACACGCGGCTGCACGAGCTGGGCTGGGCGCACTCGGTGGAGGCCTGGCGCGACGGACGGCTCGAGGGCGGGCTCTACGGCCTGGCGATCGGCGGGCTGTTCGCGGGGGAGTCGATGTTCCACCGCGGGCGCGACGCCTCCAAGGTGGCGCTGGTCGCGCTGGTCGACCTGCTCGACGACGAGCACGCTGCCGAGCGGCTGATCGACGTCCAGTGGGCCACCCCCCACCTGGCCTCGCTCGGCGTGCGCGAGGTCGGCCGCGACGACTACGCCGTCCGGCTCGCGGGGCTCCTCGACGTGCCGGTGCCCCGCGCGTTCGCGCGCTAGCACCGTCCCGGCGTCAGACCACCTGCGGCGGCGCCCCGGTCTCGCTGACCATCGGGCGCCCGGCGGCCTCCCACTCGAGCATGCCGCCGTCGAGGTTGACCACGTCGTGGCCCTGGCGCGAGAGCCAGGCCACCGCCTGGCTCGACCGGCCGCCGACCTTGCACACCACGAGCGTCTGCGCCTGGGGGAGCTCGCTGCGCCGCTCGGTCAGCTCGCCGAGCGGGACGTGCAGCGCGCCGTCGATGTGCCCGGCGTCCCACTCGAACTGCTCGCGGACGTCGAGCACCGCGAGGCCCTCGGGCAACGGGTCGGGCACGCCGGCCATGGCGACGGTGGGGACGTTCACGGGTCGGGGGTCCTCTCGGGACGGCGGTCGTCGGTGGTGGTCCGGCTGCCGTCCAGTCTGCCACTCAGCCGGCCACCGGCCGGGGCCCGGTGCTCAGGTCCCGAGGAGGTCCCGCATCGTCGCGATCTCGGCGGTCTGGGACTCCGCGATGTCGGCGGCGAGCTCGACCGCGGGCTCGAACTGCCCGTCCTCGGTCTCGGTCTCGGCCATCTCCACGGCGCCCTCGTGGTGCTCGACCATCATCTCCAGCCACATCGTCTGGAACTCGGCGTCGGGGGCGTCCTCGAGGGCGGTCATCTCCTCGGCGGACATCATGCCGGGCATGTCGGTGTCCATGCCCTCCATCGACTCGGCCACGTCGCCCTGGTGGTGACCGGCGTTGCTGTGGTCGCGCATGGTCGCCGGGACCTCCTCGTCCCAGTCGGTGAGCCAGTCGGTGAAGGTCTCGATCTCGGGGCCCTGGGCGTCGCGGACCTGCTCGGTGAGGGCCTGCACCTCCGGGTCGAGGGTCCGGCCCTGGGTGAGGTCGACCATCGACAGCGCCTGCGCGTGGTGTTGCAGCATGTCGGAGGCGAAGGCGACGTCGGCGTCGTTGTGCTCGGTGGCGGAGACCTCGCTGCTGCCGTCGCCACCCCCGCCGTCGTCGCCGTCGTCGCCGCAGGCGGTCAGGGACAGGCCCAGGGTGAGGGCGAGCGCGCCCAGGGCCCGGCCGGCGGTGCTGGTCGCGCGCGTCGTGGTCACCCCCTCACGGTACGCAGGGGCCGCAGCGGTGGGACCTACGCCCAGTCGGGGTGTGCCGCGTGCACGCCGAGCCTCCAGGCGGCCGACTGCATGCGGTCGAACCACTGGGGGTCGCGCGCGGCCTCGGCGGCGAGCACGTCGACGAAGTCGATGAAGAGCTGGTACGAGCGGCGCCGGTCCACGAGTCCTCCGAGGGTCCCCGTCCGGTGCCCGATCCTGGGCGGGAGGTGCACCACGGCGTCGATCGGTGCCCCGCCGGGCTGGCCGACGGGGCACCGGGTGGTGTCGCACCGACTCAGGGCGCCGGCGTCACCGCCAGTCCGTGGCCCGAGATCGTGATGAGGTCGGCCATCGTGAACTGGCCCGGGACGGCCGACGGCAGCGTGGGGCGCCATCCGGGCTCGTTGCGCAGGTACGACGAGGGGTCGCGCGCGAGCACGCCGAGGAAGACCTCGGCGACGATGCGGCCACCGACGGCGCCGAGGTGGTGCCCGGCCGCCTGCACCCGGGCCTCGCGCAGCACGTAGAACCACAGGGGGGCGGGCCCACCGCCGGGGAGCTGCAGGTCGGTGTCGTCCAACGGTGCCTCACCCATGGCGGCGGCGACGTCCTGGCCCGAGGGCAGCGCGAGCCGTGCACCCCGGGTCAGGTTGCGGTCGATGAGGGACGGCCGGTCGCCGCCGATCTCGACCGGCAGGGCGGCCAGGGGATTGGCCAGCTTGGCGTCGATCAGCCGGGTGGGCTGGAGGGTGCCGTCCCCCTCGCCGTCGACCTCGAAGAAGCGGCGCCACTCGATGGTCCACTGGGGCGGGAGGATGCGGAACCCACCGAACTGCCGCAGCGCCAGCGCCGGGTCGGAGGTGCTGCCCGGCAGGAACGTCGCCGCCCGCACCAGCGAGTTGAGGGCGTAGCCGCCCCGGATCTGCGAGTGCCCGAAGCGGTACGCCGCGACGGAGAACTCCAGCGGCATGTAGGGCGTGGACGAGCGCGGGCGGTAGTGCTGCAGCGTCACCCGGGGGACCGGGCACGTCTCGTCGAGGACCGAGTCGAGCATGGCCTGGCCGACCGTCCGCCTCAGGAAGTCGTGCACGACGATCCACTGGTAGTGCCACCGCACGACGCGCTGGGCGGCCTCGAACACGGTCTCGCTGCCGCGCCGCATCGTGGCGTCGTCCCGGACCAGCTCCACCACCGCGTTGTGGAACTTGAGCATGGTGAGCTGGAGCTGGCTGACGAAGGTGTTCTCGTCGTTGCGCGGGTCGCCGATCAGCGCGGTGTCCTGGTTGTTGCGCGGCAGGTCCTCCTCGTCGTCGTGCTCGCCGATCAGGAGCATGTCCTCGCGGCCGGGACGCTTGTCGTACATGAACGCGTCGTCGGTCGGGCCGCGCCCGTAGACGCAGTCGAGGTCGAAGCGTGGTGAGCGGAAGTTGGTGAGGGCGTCCGGGTCGTCCTGCCGGGTGAGGCTCGAGACCGGGTCGAAGGTGAGGTCGTGGTCGATGAACTGGCCGAGGTAGGTGTAGCCCGCCGGGATGGTTGGGTTGTCGAGGGCCGCGTCGGTGCTGGCCGCGTCCTCGGTCATGGCGGCCGCGATCTCGGCGATGCGCTCGGCGGTGGGGACGAACGGCGCGAGGCGGAACATCCGCCCGAACCGTCCTTCGAACAGCTGCGACACCGGCACGTAGGCGAGGCCGCGCTGCTCGTAGCCGTGCCCGCGGGCCCGGCGCTGGGGGGTTCCGAACCCGCGTGAGGACGCCGCCTGGTTGACGAGGTTCTCGGGCGGGCGGAGGTCGGGGTCGCTGGTGGTGGTGCCGGTGGATGTGGTGGGTGTGGTGGGTGTGGTCGTCGTCGACATGCGCGAAGCTCCTGGGCTCGTCGCGGAGTTGAGGGTCCTGGACCGATCGACGTCAGAGGCCGGCGGTCATGGCGCCCACGGGGGGCGCGGCTGGGGTCTCCCCATGTCGACGAGGGGCCGAGGTCGTGCACCCGAGACGTCAGACCGCGGCCATGCTCCTCCCGCTCGCAGCGGGGGACAATAGCCCGAACGGGGCATGGACGGCGCCGTCGCCGTGGCGAGGGATGCCCGGTCCAGGCCGGCCCTACTTCAAGAACTTGCTGGTCCGCCGGTCGGCGAGCGGCTTGCCGCCGGTCTGGCACGTGGGGCAGTACTGCAGGCTCGAGTCGGCGAACGACACCTCGCGGACGGTGTCACCGCAGACCGGGCAGGCCATCCCGGTGCGGCCGTGCACGGCGAGGTTGCTCTTCTTCTCGCCCTTGAGCTGGCTGGCGGCCAGCCCGCGGGAGCGGTCGACGGCGGCGCCGAGCGTGTCGCGGATCGCCCGGTAGAGGACGGCCAGGTCGTCCTCCTCCAGGCTGCTGGCCGGCTTGTACGGCGACATCCGCGCGGCGTGCAGGATCTCGTCGGAGTAGGCGTTGCCGATGCCGGCGATCGTGCCCTGGTGGCGCAGCACACCCTTGATCTGCTTGCGGCCCTCGCGCTGGAGGATCCCGGCCAGCACCTCGGGCGTGAAGTCGTCGGTGAGCGGGTCGGGTCCCAGGCTGGCGATGCCGGGCACCTCGAGCGGGTCGCGGACGACGTACATGGCCAGGCTCTTCTTGGTGCCGGCCTCGGTGATGTCCAGCCCGGAGTCGTCGTCGAGGACGATGCGCACCGCCAGGCCGCTCCTGCTGCTGGGCCGCGGCGGCAGCGTGGGCACCTCGTCCTTCCAGCGCACCCACCCGGCGCGGGCGAGGTGGAGGACGACGTGCAGCCCCGAGGCGTCGATGTCGAGGAACTTGCCGTGGCGGGTCACGTCGTCGACGAGGGTGCCCGTCAACGCCGAGACCGGCGGGTCGTAGGTCTTCAGCGCGCTGAACGCCGCGAGGTGCACCGTGGCGATCGCCCGGCCGTGCAGCCGGCCCCGCAGGTCGAGGGCGAGGGCTTCCACCTCGGGCAGCTCGGGCATGCGCCGAGTCTAGGAGGAGGCACCCCTGCTGGGAGTCACCTCGGCGGAGGCACTGACAACGCGGCCCGACCGCTGCATGATGGGTGGATGACCACACCGCGGTCCCTCACCTCGCCGGGGGCGATCTTCCTCGACCCCCGCGGTGGCGAGCGCGCGCTGCGGGTCTCCTGGCACCAGGAGGCCGACGTGGTCGTCCTCTCGCTGTGGCGCGACAACGTGTGCGCCGCGACGTTCCGCCTCGCCGTCGACGAGGTGCCCGACCTGATCGCGATGCTGCGCGAGGGACTCGACCTCGCGTTCGCGACTCGGGTGGCCCGCACCGCCTGACGTCGGGGGTCCTGCGGCACACTGGTGCCGTGACCCCCCAGGTCGTGGCCCACCGCGGCGCCAGCCACGACAATGCCGAGCACACGCTCGGCGCCTACGTCGCAGCGCTGGAGGCCGGCGCCGACGGGCTCGAGTGCGACGTACGGCTGACCGCTGACGGGCACCTGGTGTGCGTGCACGACCGCGACCTGCGGCGCACGGCGCAGGCGCCCGGGCTGGTCTCGACGATGGAGCTCGCCGACCTCAACGAGCTCGACTTCGCGTCGTGGAAGAACCCGTGGGCCGACCTCTCCGACGAGGCGCCCGACCGCGACGAGTCCCTCGACCGGGTGCTGACGCTGCGCAGGCTGCTCGAGACGGTGGCCGACTACGACCGTCGCGTCGAGGTGGCCATCGAGACCAAGCACCCCACCCGGTTCGGCGGTCTCGTCGAGCGGCGGCTGGTGGAGATGCTCGGTGACTTCGGGTGGGACGAGCCGGGCGCGCCGGTGCGGGTGATGAGCTTCTCCTTCACCGCGCTGCAGCGGATCGAGCGGGCGGCGCCCGACATCCAGCTCGTGCAGCTGGTCGACCGGTACCAGTACTGGAAGATGCTGCGCCGGGTCATCGGACCCGACTGGATCGTCGGCCCGGGCATCTCGATGCTGCGCGAGCACAAGAAGCTGGCCCGCAAGATCACCGCGGCCGGGCACGACATCCACGTGTGGACGGTCAACACCGAGGCTGACCTGCAGCTGTGCCTCGACTCCGGCGTCCAGGCCGTGATCACCGACCGCCCGGCCTACGTGCTGGAGCAGCTCGGTCGGTAGGTTCCTGGCATGGCGAAGAAGTCCCGCACGAAGGCCCGCGAGGTCGCGTCCACCGCCGGTGCCGGCGAGGTCGGTCCCCGGCAGCCCTGCCCCTGCGGCTCGGGCAAGCGCTACAAGGCCTGCCACGGCGCCCCCGGCGGCGGTGACGTCTTCGTCGCCCGGCCGTTCGAGGGCCTGCCCGGCGAGTGCGACATCGTCGCGATGCGCGAGCTGGTGCCCGCGGCCACGGCACCGCTGACGATCAAGGGCTTCGAGGACCGCACCGTCCAGCTGTGCACCCTGCTGCCGGCCGCGTCGCCTGCCATGGCGCGCGACAGCGGCCAGACCTGGCTCGGCCTCCAGGTCCAGCACGCCTTCGGCGACCCCTCGCGCGACCTGGCCGCCGTGCTGGAGGCCGCGCTGGCCGCGACCGAGCCCGGCGTCATCGGCTTGACGACACCGCCCGGTCCCGGCGCTCGCCTGCAGGACCTGGTGACCGACGACAAGCTCGAGGTCACCGTCCACGACGGCTTCGACTTCTGGCTCGCCGACGTCGAGGAGAGCGAGGCGATGGCCGAGGCCATGGCCCAGGCCAACGAGGCGTCCACGCCGACCTCCCGCCTGACGTCGGTCGAGGCGGCGTACTGGACCGACGTCGGCACCAAGGAGCACCTGCGCTGGGTGATGCCCGAGCCCGAGGACGCCCTGCTCGACGCGCTCTCGCGGCTGCACGCCTCCGGCGCCGACGTGATCGTCCCCGACTCCCGCCTGGTCGGCATGTTCCGCGCCCACGGCCTCCTCGCCCCGGTCTGGGACCTCCCGCTCGGCACCGGCGCCGAGGCGCTCGAGGAGCCGGCGGCGGCGTTCAAGGCGGCCCTCGACGAGGCGCTCGCCGACACCTCCGAGCTGACCTCGGAGCAGCGCTCGACGCGTTCGGGACTGGCCAACCGGCAGGTCACCATCCGCTAGGGCTGACCCGCCGGGTCGGGGCTCAGGTCCTCGTCGCCGGAACGGCGTGCTGGATGCCGGCCACCAGCGCGAGACGGAACCGGCTCTCGTCCTCCGTGCCGGGCGCGGCCGTCATCACGACGATCTTGTGGTCGGCCTCGCCGTCGGTGAGGGTGTCGCAGTCGACCGCGACGGGCCCCACGGCCGGGTGGTGGACGACCTTGCGGTCCTCCCGGTGCGCGCTGACGGTGCCGGCGGCCCACAGCTCGGCGAAGCGGGCGTTGCCGGCGAGCAGGTTGCGGACCAGTCCGGCCAGCCGCGGGTCGCTGGGGAAGCGGCCGGTGGCGCGGCGCAGGTCGGAGGCCACCGCGGCCTCGGTCCGGGCCTGGTCCTGCACGACGACGGGCCACTGCGCGACGGCCGGGCCGTCGGCTGCGACCGGGAAGATGCAGCGGGCGAAGTTGCGCACGGGCACCGGCACGCCGGCGGGGTCACCGAGGAGGGCGGCCCAGCTGTGGTTCCACCAGATCATCTGCCAGTCGGCGGCGAACACCGCGACGGCCGCGTCACCCACGCGCGACAGCACCCGGTGGACGCCCGGGGAGAGGTGGTCGGAGACCCGGCCGCTGCTGGGCGGCGCGAGCGAGGCCAGCCGGTACAGGTGGTCGCGCTCGGTGGCGCTCAGCTGCAGGGCCCGGGCCAGCGCGGCCACGACCTGGGCTGACGGCGTCGTGGCGCGACCCTGCTCGAGACGCACGACGTAGTCGACCGAGACGCCGGCCAGCTCGGCCAGCTCCTCGCGGCGCAGCCCCGTGGTGCGCCGGCCGTGCCGCGCGGGCAGCCCGGCGGCGGACGGCGCGAGCCGGTCGCGCCAGGCACGGATGGTGGGGCCCAGGGCACTCGCGGTCGTCACCGCACGATCATCCCCCGCGACAGCACGCGCCGGTGGTGCTGTGGGTGGTACGGCTGCTCCTACCGTCGCGTCCTCCCTGGTGGGCGACCCGGCGCGACCGCAGGATCGACCCATGACCACCACCTTCATCACCGGGGCCAACAAGGGCCTCGGCCTCGAGACCGCCCGCCGCCTCGCCGACCTCGGCCACACCGTCCTCCTGGGCGCCCGCGACCCCGAGCGCGGCGCGGCCGCCGCGGCCGACCTCGGCGTCCGCTTTGTCCAGATCGACGTCACCGACGAGCGCTCCGTGCGCGCCGCCGCCGCCGACGTCGAAACCCACGAGGGTCACGTCGACGTGCTGATCAACAACGCCGGCGTCGCCGGTACCCACGGCGTCGACCCGGCCGACCTGACCGGCGCCGACGTCCTCGGCGTGCTCGACGTCAACGTCGCCGGCGTCGTCCGGACCACCTCCGCCTTCCTCCCGCTCCTGCGGCGGTCCGCGGACCCCGTCATCGTCAACGTCAGCAGCGGGATGGGGTCCCTGGAGCACACCCACGACCCGTCGCGCCCCGAGTCGCAGGTCGTCGCGCCCATCTACACGGCCTCGAAGGCGGCCCTGACGATGCTGACCACGCAGTACGCGAAGGCGTTCCCCGACATCCGCGTCAACGCCGCGGATCCCGGCTACACCGCCACCGACCTCAACGCCCACAGCGGCCCCCAGACGGTCACCGAGGGGACCGACGCCGTCGTGTCGCTCGCGACCGAGGGGCCCGGTCACGGCTCGGGGCGGTTCGCCCACCGGCACGGCGAGACCTCCTGGTCCTGACCGTCCGTCGGGCGACTGATGCTTGCGCGTTCATTCGAACAGGTGTACGATGACGGGAACGGCACGCTGAACGGCTCACCTCGGTCCCGGACACTTCGGCGGGTGCGTGCCCCCGTCCTCCGACCCGCTGGGTCGCGCTGGCTCCGAGCTCGTCCGAAGTCCTGGTGGGGACCTCTCCCCGGGCACGTGGCTCGAGCTCGCCCGCACGGAGTACGTCGTGTCCCACCCCCTCGCCCCGACCCCGCACCCGGTGCTGGCCTGCGCCGCGACGCTGCGGGCGGCGCTCGGTGGAGTGAGCGAGGTCGACCCGCGGTACCTGGCCACCGCCGACAAGGAGACCGCGCTGGTCGAGCTCGCCGCCGCAGCCGCCCAGCTCGACGAGCTGCGGCTACGGGTCCTCGCCGCAGCCGACGACGTCGCCGTCGTCCACGGCGCCCGCGACGCCGCCGCCTGGCTGGCCCACCAGACCCGGACCGACGACACCACCGCCCGCGGTGACCTCGCCCTGGCGCGCACCCTGGAACGGCGCCCCCACCTGGCAGCGGCGATGCGATCCGGGCGCCTCGACCGGGCCCGCGCCGCGGTCGTGGCGCGAGCGCTCGACGAGCTGCCCCACGACATCTCACCCGAGACCCTCGACCACGCCGAACGCCACCTCCTCGACCAGGCCACCCACTTCAACCCCCGTCGACTACGCGTCCTGGGCCGCAAGATCCTCGCCGTCGTCGCACCCGAGGTCGACGAGGCCCTCGAACGGCGACTCCTCGAGGCCCAGGACACCCACGCCCACGCCGCCACCGACCTGCACACCCACCGCCGCGGCGACGGCACCACCGACCTCACGATCCGCTGCGCCGACCACGTCGCCGACCGCCTCCTGACCTACCTCGAGGCCCTCACCTCACCCCGCCACGGCGGCCAACCCGGCCAGCCCGGCCAGCACGGCGACCCTGAGAGCAACAACCCCGACGACCGGCGCCCCTACCCCCAACGCCTCGGCCACGCCTTCGCCACCCTCCTGGAGACCCTCGACCCCGCACGCCTGCCCCTGCACGGCGGCGACGCCACCACCGTCATCGTCACCCTCGACCTCCACACCCTGCTCACCGGACTCGGCACCGCCCTGGTCGGCGACCAACCCATCACCGCCGCCCACGCCCGCCGCCTGGCCTGCCAAGCCCACCTGATCCCCGCCGTCCTCGACGGCGACTCCCACGTCCTCGACCTCGGCCGCAGCCAACGCCTCTACAGCCGCCACCAACGCAAAGCCATGGCCCTGCGCGACCCCACCTGCCGCGCCACCGGCTGCACCATCCCCGCGCCCTGGTGCGAAGCCCACCACCTCACCCCCTGGACCCACGGCGGCCACACCAACCTCCACGACGGCGTCCTCCTCTGCACCCACCACCACCACCGAGCCCACGACCCCCACTACCACCACACCCGACACCCCAATGGCGACATCACCTTCCACCGACGCGTCTAGGTCGCGTCCGTGCTGGCTTGAGGAACCCAGTTGAGATGTGCCGGTCCAGAGATACAAGGAGGGGGACGGATGCCGGAGTCCAGGAGCTCGAAGTCAGTTCAGCGCAAGCCCCATTCCCCGCCACCGATCCCGCTGACGGTGAAGAAGAGGTCCTCGCCGCCGCGGTAGTTCTCGGAGTCTGACGAGTTACGTTCCAACGTGCCGCGCACCGTTGCCTTCCATTGCCCGTCCAGGGGCGACCGTACTTGCGCGATCGCGGCGTAGATGTCGGACAGTGTGCCGCGACCGCCAATCGTCTCGAGCGCCAGGACGATGTCGTCCTTCCACGGCCTCATCCCAGCCTCGCCGCTGCTTGGTTTACTTCGAATGCTGCTCTATTCTCTCTCATGAGCGGCGAGAGTACACCCGCCCAGGCCAGGAGTGACTCATGCCAACGATCGACCTCGATCAACACACCTACGATGCAATCGACCTCGCTGCGCGATTCAGCGGACTTACCCACGGTGGCGTCGTCGCTCGACTGGTGAAGCAGGCCCCAGTCGCGTCACCGACCTCGACGCCGAGGGCGGCGGATGACCAGGTGGTCGAAATCCATGTGGACTACGAAGGTCACCGGACTACGGCGCTGTTCCGGGAGCTGACGAGCCGTGTCGACGTCGTCGACGGACCTCTCGCCGGCCGGTCCTTCAAGTCACCAAGCAGCGCTGCGAGAGCGGTCATCTCTCACTACAAGCCAGATGTCAGCCCACAACGGAATGGTTGGACATTCTGGCTCTTGAGCGACGGCTCAGGTCGATTCCTCCAGTCGATTCGCGGGTAGCCATGGCCCCTTGCTCGATCGCCGACTGGGTGCCCTCCCCAGCTGCGACGCGCAGTTCGGTGATGCCGGCACCGTGCAGCCTCAGCGCGCTCGGCGGACCATGGTCTCGTTCACCTCAGTTGCGGTTCATCCCGAACTCGCGGGTGAGCATCGCCTTCTTGAAGTGCGCCTCGGCCTCGTCGACGTCGCGGCTGGGGGTGTCCGGGCCGAACACCCGCAGCAGGCTGAAGACGAAGTGGCGGGAGTGCTGGCGGTCGGCCGCGGCCAGCGACCTCAGGGCGACGTTGCCGCCGTGGCCGTCCTTGGCGTACTGCAACCAGCGGCCCAGGACGCGTTCGCTGCCGTCGGCCTTGCCGACGTAGTGCTGGCCGGTGCTGGTGTCGGCGATGAGGTAGACCCCTTGGACCGACCCCAGCGCCGTTCGCCAGGCTCCGTAGCGGGAGTCGGCCATCACGGTCTGCAGGTCGGCGTGACTCAGCACGAGGCGGTCGAACCCCGGGAAGGGCACGTCCTGCGGGTCGGCGATCTCGACGACCGGGAACCCAGCAGCGGTCGGGCCCCGCTTGGCCCAGTTGATCGTGTCGCGGCTCCACTCCACCGTCAGGCGGTTCGCCAGCGAGGACATGACGCCCGACGGCCGGAGGTCGAACGAGCGCCACTCGTCGGTCCGCTCCTCGACGACCTCCCCGCCGTTCTCGAAGGCGCCCCAGAGCCGGGAACGTCGACCGCCCACGGCCAGGAAGTTCAGCCACAGCGTCGGCTGGACCGGGTTGAAACGCACTCGCTGGACCCGGGTGTAGGCGAGGACCGTCTCGAGGGTGACGTCCCCACGACGCAGACCGTCGTCGTTGTACGTGTGCCGGATGACCAGGACGTCGCTCGGGTCGACCCCGCACGCCGCCAGGACGTGGCCGAGCGTCAGGTCGCCGGCAGGTGTGGGACTCGAGGTCATGGGCGCACGATAGGGCGCTTCCCCGCCGGCTCCCATCCGTTGCACCTCCTCGAGGCTCACGACCTGGACGACGTCCTGCACGGTCTCGACGAGCGGCGCTACGCCCTCGAGGCCGACACCGAGGCGGACGCCGAGGTCGACGCCTGGCTCGCCGCAGGCTCCTAGGACTCGTGCCCGGACGCCTGCTCCTCGGCGGTGTCGTCCCACGTCACGGGGTCGACGACGTACACCTGGCGGCCGGCGAGGGGGTCGCGGGCGTGCACGAGGTGGAACGACGGCGAGGAGGGGCCGCCGAGCTCGACGACGGTGGCGCCGGCTCCCTGCACCGCGCGGACGACGCGGGCGGGGGCGCTGAGGTCGACGCGCGTCACGATCCCCGGGGTCACCCAGACCACCGACCCACCGAGGCGCCCGGTGAGCTGGAGGTGGAAGTGCCCGCACAGCACCGCCGAGACGTCGGTCCCGGCGATCGCCTCCGCCAGGGCGTCCCGGTTGCGCAGCCCCGCCTGCTCCGTCCAGGGCGCCGCGGGGCTGTGGATCGGGGGGTGGTGCAGGGCGAGCACCGTGCCGGCGGGTGCAGGGTCGGCGAGCAGCTCGCGCAGCGCCGAGAGCTGCGCCGTGCCCAGGTGTCCGTGGGCGGAGCCGGGCACGAGGCTGTCGAGGGTGACGACCCGGAGCCCGTCGACCGTGCTCACCGCGGCGCGCTCGTCGTCGAGTCCCGGCAGGAGCGTGCCGACGTCGGCGTCCCGGCCCGCGCGGCCGTCGAGGTGGCCGGTGCCCAGGGCGGCCGTGAAGGTCGGACGGCGGTCGTGGTTGCCGGTCGTGTAGACGTGCGGGATCCCGCGCGCCGCGGCGAACGCCGAGACCCGCTCCCGGACGAGCGCGCAGCCCTCGCGCGAGCCGTCGTCGGCGATGTCGCCGGTCACGACCACCAGGTCGAGGCCGTCGAGGTGCCGGCAGTCGTGGAGCATCCGCTCGAGTGACCCCAGCGCGTCGACGCCGTCCTCGTCGCGTCCGCTCGCGGTCACGTGGGTGTCGGACAGGTGCAGGATCCGGTGCGGCACGGCAGCCTCCTCGCGGTACGCAGCACCCAGGCGGTCGATGCGGCGACGGCACTCCCCGGTGGTGGCCACCTACGCCAGTCGTCGTCCCCGGACTCTAGGACGCGGCGCCGTCGGCGTCACCCGACTTCGTCGGGGACGACGCGCAGCTTCTGCGCGATGCGGACGAGCGACTCCTGGTCGGTCGGGTCGAGCAGGTCGAGGACGGCGCGGCGCACGGCGCGCACGTGGGTGGGCGCGGCCAGGCGCACGACGTCGACGCCGGCGTCGGTGAGCGCAGCGAGGGTGTAGCGACCGTCGGCCGGGTCCGGGGCGCGCCGTACCCAGCCGCGCTGCTCGCAGCGCTTGACCACGTTGGACAGGCGGGACAGCGACCCGCTGGCGAGGAACGCCAGCTCTCCCATCCGCAGCGTCCGCTGCGGCGCCTCGGAGAGGTGGCTGAGCACGAGGTACTCGAACAGCGTGAGCCCGTGCTCCTGCCGCAGCGGCGGCTCGAGCTTGCCGGGCAGCAGCAGGACCAGGGAGATCAACCCCGTCCACGCCGCCTTCTCGTGCGCCTCGAGCCAGCGCACCTCCTCCTCGGTCACGTCGGTCGCGTCGGGCTCCTCGGTGCTCATGACCATCCACTCTCACTTCACTCTTGAAGTCATCGGTGCTACCGTCACTTTACGCGTGAACTCATCCGGAGGGAACGCACCGAGCGAGAGGAACCACCATGAGCACCGTCACCTTCGGGGTCGCCCCCGGCTTCGGCCAGAAGCTGCACGACGCCCTCGGCTACAGCGGCGCCGTCCGCGTGGACGACCGCGTCGAGATCTCCGGCCAGGCCGGGGTCGACGACGACCTCGCCATTCCGGACTCGCTCGAGGAGGAGATCGTCCGGGCCTTCGACAACGTCGAGCTGACGCTCGCCTCGGTCGGCGCGACCTGGAAGGACGTCATCCACGTGAACTCCTACCACAAGGTCGAGCCCGGTCAGGACGTCATCGGCGACGATCACAACGCGGTCATGGCCGAGCAGTTCCGGCTGCGCCTCGGCGGTCGCGCGCCGATCTGGACCGAGACCGGCGTCACGGTCCTGGGCCTCGCCGCCATGCGTGTCGAGATCCGGGTCACCGCCATCGCCGGCTCCGGGAGCTGAGCCCGCCGTACGACGAGACCGCCGTTCAGCCCCGCGCCCGGACCGACCAGGCGGCGAGCCGCGAGTACCCCTTGACCGACAGCCGCCGCACCCGCCGGAACGCGAGGTCGGGGTGGGTCCCGTCGCCGTCGGAGGACGGGTCGTCCTCGGCGCCGGTCAGCGCCTCGAAGGCACCGCGGTCGACGAGGACGGAGCCGGGGCGGGCGGCGGAGGTGAGGCGGGCGGCGACGTTGACGGTCTCGCCGTAGACGTCGCCGAGACGGCGCACGGTCTCGCCGTGCGCGACGCCGGCGCGCACCTCGGGGAACGGGTCGTCGGGGTCGGCGCCGCGGGTGACCAGCGTGAGGGCCGCGTCGACGGCGGCGCGGACGTCGTCGGCCACGAAGAGCACCTCGTCGCCGATGTTCTTGATGATCCGGCCGCCCTGGGCGACCACGAGGGCGGTGGTCTCGTCCTCGAAGCGCTCGAGCCAGGCGACCAGCTCGGCCTCGGAGAGGTTCCGGCTGCGCGAGGTGTAGCCGACGATGTCGACGAAGACCACGGCCAGCGGTGCGGCCGCCGTGGGGACGCCGGGGGCGGCGAGGCGGTGCGCCCCGGCGCTGACCAGGTGCCGACGCCAGACGTAGGACTGCAGCGCCTCGACGCGCGGCACCACCTCGGCCGCGAGGGCGGCGACGTCGGGCTCGGCGCCGCTCTCCAGCGCCACGGTGGCCAGCAGGTTGGTCTGCCAGTCGGCGAGCCGCGCGAAGCTGCGGCCCCACGTGCGCACCAGCGCGGCCTGGCGCTCGGGGGAGAGGATGCCGAGCTCGACCAGCTCCTGCGCACCGCGCAGCGCGTCGACGTCGGCCGGGGTGAAGACGACCTCGTCGTCCTCGACGTGGGCGAAGCCGAGCAGCGCCCAGAGGCGCACGGCGTCGTCGAGCGGTACGCCGGAGCGCTCGCTGACCTGCCGGCGGGTCAGGCTCGGCGCCTCACCGAGGAGGTAGGCGTCGAGGAGGTCGAGGGGGTCGGGCGCGGCCGGCTCGTCGCTCAGGGTCAGCCCTTGACCCGGGACTCGACGACGGCGGTCAGCTTCGTGCGGAACGACGGCATCTCCTCGAGCAGCTCGTTGACGTCGGTGTCGGTGAAGTGGATCGCGACGAGCGGCGTGAGCGCGACGACCGAGGCGGTGCGCAGGGTGTGGCCGACGATCGCGGCCTCGCCGACGATGTCGCCGGAGCCGAGCTGGGCGATCTCCTTGCCGTCACGCCGCACGGACACCGACCCCTCGAGGATGATGTAGGCCTTGTCGGCCGGGGTGTCCTCCCAGATCGGCGACCAGCCCTGGGGCAGCTTGACCCGCCGCCCGTGTGCGCTGATCTTGGCGACCTCGCGAGGGGTGAAGGAGTCGAAGAACGTTGCCATGGGTCAGCCTTCCTGGCCGGTGCTGCGGGGTGGAGGGAGCAGGCTGATCCTAGAGCGGGTCGCGCTCGATGGGGCAGCTCATGCACCGCGGGCCGCCGCGGCCCGAGCCGAGCTCGGAGCCGGCGATGCGGACGACCTCGATGCCGGCGTCCTCCAGCCGGCCGTTGGTGCCGTCGTTGCGCTCGTAGGCCACGGCGACGCGGGGCGCCAGCGCGAGGGTGTTGTTGCCGTCGTCCCACTGCTCGCGCTCGGCCTCCACGGGGTCGAGGCCGGTGGCGATGCGGTGCACCTTGTCGAGGCCCATCGCGTCGGCGGCGGCCTCGAGGAACGGGCGGGGGCCGGCGACGTCGAGGAGCAGGCTGCCCTCGTCGTCGTGGCCGGCGGGCGTGACGGCGTGCGCCACCAGCGAGTCGGCGACGTTCTCGTAGACGACCATCAGGTCGACGTCGACCATCGTGCAGATCGTGTCGAGGTGCATGGTCGCCCGCTCCTGGGCGATCGGTACGGCGAGCACGGTGTGGGCCAGGCCGTCGTCGAAGACCTGCCGCGCCAGCCGCTCGGCGCCGGCCGGCGTCGTCCGCTCACCCACACCGACGGCCACGACGCCCGGCCCGAGCAGCAGGACGTCGCCACCCTCGACGTGCTCGTAGTGGGAGCCGTGGATGCGCGGGGTGCCGGCGAAGCGCGGGTGACCGGTGTAGATCAGCTCGGTCAGCTCGGTCTCGCGCTTGCGGGCCGGCATCGCGAGGCTGGTGATCGCGACCCGGTCGCGCACCCACACCGAGGAGTCGCGGGTGAAGAGCAGGTTGGGCAGCGGGTCGACCAGGAACGCGTCGGAGGCCAGCAGGGAGGTGACCAGCCCGAAGCCGCCGCGCACCTCGTCGTTGCGGATGCCCGCGGTGAGGTACGTCGTGAGGTCGGCCGGGGCGGCCTCCGCGAGGAACCCGCGCAGGTAGTGGCGCATGGTGTCGCCGAGGTCGAGGTCGGCCAGCACGGTCTCGATCGCCACGTCGCGGGCGTCGCCGTCGGCGAGCGTCTCGGTGAGCAGGTCGGTGAGGTAGAGGACCTCGACCTCGCGGTCGCGCAGCGCCTGGGCGAAGGCGTCGTGCTCGTCCTGCGCCCGGGCCACCCAGGGGATGCCGTCGAAGAGCAGCCGGTCGTTGTTGCGCGGCGTCAGCCTGCTCAGCTCCGGCCCCGGCCGGTGCAGCATCACTGTCCGCAGTCGCCCGACCTCAGAGTCCGCCCCGTGCACCATGCGCCGAGCCTAGTGACCCCGGCGATTGTCAGACAATCGGCGCTGCCGGTGGCGGCCGGCGACCTAGCCGAGCAGCTCGGCCAGGGTGAGGACCGCCAGCACGACGCACACCACGGCACCGGCGTAGTGCAGGACGTGCACCGGAACGACGCGCAGCAGGCTGCGCCCGACGATGACCGCCAGGGCGCTGACCGTGAGCAGCGCGCCCAGGGCACCGAGGAACACCTCGAGCGGCGCCTCGTAGCGGGCCACCAGCGACAGCGTGAGCAGCTGCGACAGGTCGCCCCACTCGGCGGCGAAGAGCACGAGGAACGACGCCAGCACCGCCCGCCAGCCGGTCGCGGCGGGCGCGCGGTCGGCGTAGTCGTCGTCGGCGGCCTCCTGGTGCGACCGGCCCTCGCGGACCAGCAGCACCGCGCCGACCAGGAACAGCACGACGGCGGTCCCCTGCACCAGCTCGGGCGGCAGCAGCGACGCCGCGTGGCCGAGCGCCACGGCGATCCCGGTCTGCACCGCGAACGCCAGCCCGACCCCCACCCACACGAGGAGGGGGCGGTAGCGCGTGGCCAGCACGAGGGTCGCCAGGAACGTCTTGTCGGGCAGCTCGACGACGAAGATCGCCCCGAAGGTGAGCGCGAGGGCAGCGAGGTCCACCGGCCCAGCCTGTCAGGGCGCCTCGGCGGCGCTGTTTCATCCCCGCTTTCATCCTCTGCGAGGCGCGCGAGCACGGCCGCGTTCTCCTAGGGTGGGCGCAGGCGCCCGGCCGTGGGGACGGGCGCCTGCTCGCGGGTCATCGGGGGCCGGCGCGCAACTTCCGGGACGAGGTGCTCACGTGTCGTCTGGCGAGCGTGACGACGACCTCCCCGCCGTCCACTGGTCCCAGCCGTCGGCGGACCGGCTCGTGGTCCGCCCACGGTTGCTCCAGATGCTCGACGAGCAGCACTCCGTGACGGTGCTGCGGGCGCCGCTGGGGTTCGGCAAGACGACCCTGACCCGGATCTGGGCGGAGACCCGCGGCCCGACCCACGGCGACGTCGTCCCGGTGACGATCGCGGGCGGGGGTCGGCGTCCGGCCTTCTGGGGCCAGGTGGCGCGCGCCCTCGAGCCGGCGCCGTCGCGCACGTCTTCCGCCCTGACCGTGCGCGCCCAGCTCGCCCGACGCGGCCGCCGTACGACGCTGGTGCTCGACGGTCTCGACGACGTCCTCGACGAGATGCTGGGCCATGAGCTGCTCGACCTGGTCGCGGCCGTGCCCGACCTGGGGCTCGTCGTGTGCCTGCGCGACCGGCCGGTCGTGCCCGCGCCCGGAGTCGGCCCGGGTGCGGGCGACCTCCTCGTCTCGCGCGGCGGGCGGACCATCGGCGCGACCGACCTGCGGATGACGCCGCAGGAGGCCCGGGCGGTGTTCGCCGCCGCCGGGCTGCGGCGCAGCGACGACCAGGTCGACGCCGTGCACGCCGCGGTCGGCGGGTGGCCGGTGCTCGTGCGCCGCGTGGCGGCGGCCCTCGTGGAGTCCTCCGGCCGGGTCGACGACCTCGCGCTCGCCGACCGGGTGACCCGCGAGCTCGTGCACCACGAGCTGCTGCCCGGCCTGGCGCCCGACGTCGCCGCGCGCCTGTGCTCCCTGGCCCTCCCGCGACGCCTGACCGTCGAGACGGCCGGCGCGGTCCTCGGCGTACCGCCCCGCGACGCCGCCGGCGCGCTGCGCCACCTCGCCGACCTCGCGCTGCTCGGGTCGGCGCTCGCCGACGGCGAGACGGTGCACCACTGGCCGACCGCCGTCGCCGACGCGCTGCGCGCCGGCCTCGCGGCGTCGTCGCCCGCCGCCGTCCGGGCGACCGACGACCGGCTGGCCGCCTGGCACCGCGGACGACAGGAGTGGGCGCCGGCGATCGAGCACGCCCACGCCACGGGCGACGCCGAGCTGGTGGGCGGCATCCTCGACGAGGCCTGGCTGCCGCTGCTCGTCTACCACAACGACGCGCTGACCCGGCTCTTCCGCGACGCCCCGGCCGACTGGTTCACCCGGCGCGAGTTCCTGCACGGCGTCCGCGACCTGACCCTGCGACTGCCCCGCGACCCGACGGCCGACGTCATCCGGCTCCCCTCCGACCAGGGCGAGATCGAGCAGCGGGCCGCCGCGCCCGACGTACGAGCCACGCTCAACACCGGCCTGGTGCACCTCTTCGGGCTGCGCCGCGCCCGCCGCCTCGACGAGGCGCTGGTGCTGGCCGAGCGGCTGCAGCGCATCGTGCTGGCCGCGCGGGTCTGGAGCCCGGTCGAGGTGAGCGACCTGCTGGCGCCGACGTTCCTGCTCACCGCCATCCTCCACGAGCTGGACGGCGACGTGCCCGGCGCCGTGATGCCGCTGCGGTGGGGGTTCGACACGGCCGGGCACTCGGCGCTGCGCGGGTCGGCGCGGCACTGCGCCTCGCACCTCGCCATGGACCTGGCCCTGCTCGGCGACGTCGAGGAGGCCGCCACCTGGCTCGACCGCGCGGCGACCAGTCCCGAGGTCGCGGGGTGGGTCGGTCCGCGCGCCGAGATCGCGGCCGACGTGGCCCGGGTGCTGGTCGCCGTCGGCCGCCTCGACCACGCGGGCGCCCGCGACGCGCTGCGCGAGCTGCTCACCACGACCGACCCGCTCGACGAGCTGTGGCCGTTCGCCCTGTACGCGCGGGCGCAGTACGCGCTGCTGTGGGGCGACCGGGTCGCCGTCGTCCAGCACATCCTGGCCGAGCGCGCCTCCCGGCCGGACTGGTCGGGGGAGGGATCGGCCCTCGACGCCCTCGTCCGTGCGGCCGAGGTCGACCTGATGCTGGCGCTCGGCCACCGCCGCCATGCCGCCGCCATCGTCCGTGCCGTCGGCACCGACCAGCCGCTCCTCGACGCGCCGCGCGCCCGGCTGGCGCTGCTCTCCGGCGAGACCGGGTCGGCGGTCGCCCTCGCGCGCGACTCGCTGCTGAGCCGGCCGGCCGTGACGCGGGTGCGCGAGGAGCTCGTCCTGCTCGAGATCGTCGCCCGGCACCGGTCGGGGGACACCGACCGCGCCCGCGCCGACCTCGAGCGGGTGCTGGCCGAGGGGACGACGACGCCGCGCGCCTTCGCGATGGTGCCGGGACCCGACCTGCGCCTGCTCGCCGAGGGGCTGGCGGCCGCGCAGCCGGCGCTGCGCGCGCTCGACGACGCCCACCTGCGCGAGGTGTTCCCGGTCTCGCTCGTGCCCGTACGCCTGACCCGGCGCGAGCAGGTGATCATGCGCCACCTCGCCGCCGGGCTCGGCCGCGAGCAGATCGCCCAGCGGCTCTCGGTGTCGAGCCACACGGTGAAGTCCCAGACCCACAGCATCTACCGCAAGCTCGGCGTCCGGTCGCGTGCGGAGGCGCTGGTGGCCGCCCGGGAGCAGGGCCTGCTCCGTCCTGCCGGAAAGGATGAAATGTGCGGGTGAATTGACCCCGCCGCGCTTCTAGGGCGCCGCCGGGAGGGTCACGGGCTGCGAGCGTTCCCGCACTCGGCGGGGACGCACCGCCCTTCTCGGTCCAGAAAGCAGCCCCCCATGCGCCGCCGCTCCCTCCCCGTCCACCGCGCCGTCCGCGGTCGCCTGATCTCCGTCGTCGCCGCCGCCGTCGTCCTGACCGCCGGCCTCGACGCCGGGGTCGCCACCGCGGACGACCCGGGCCCCACCCCCGCTCCCGTCAACTCCACCGAGTCGCCCTCCGACGGTCCGACCACCGAGCCGACCCAGCCCGGGACGGAGCCGGCCGAGCCCGACCCGGCCGACCCCGACCCGGCCGAGCCGGAGCCTGAGCCGGCAGAGCCGGAGCCGGCCGGGCCGGAGCCGACCGAGTCCGACGCCGGGCCCCGGTCGAGGGAACCCGACCCGACCGAGCCCCCCGAGGACGACGCCACCGCGGCCCGCGACGACGTCGCCGCGCTCGACGCGGTCGCCCCGTGGAGCTGCACGCCGGAGGGCCTGCTCTTCCAGGGCGGCACCCCGACCAACGTCTACCGCGTCGACATCGCCGAGGGGACCTGGCCGCAGCCGATGCCGATCCAGGACCGGCAGATCAACGCCGTGGGCTACAACCCGGTCGACAACTTCGCCTACGGGTGGGACGTCGTGACCCACGGTGTCGTGCGGGTCGCCGCCGACGGCGGCATCGACGACCTCGGGGGTCCCATCGGCATGGACCCGGACCAGATCGCGAGGGACATCGCGGTCGGTGACGTGGACGACCGGGGGGAGTACTGGCTCAACCCTGGGTCCCACTGGTACCGCCTGCGCATCGACGCCGGCAGTACCACGGTCCTCGAGGACGGCGAGGCGCCGCGGCCCCCCAGCGTCGATGCCGGCGTCGACTGGGTCTACGTGCCGGGGACCAACAAGCTCTGGACCGTCGGCACCAACGCGACCAACACGACCTCGCTGCTGACCAGCTTCGATCGCACCACGCACACCTGGTCGACGCCGATCGACCTCGGCAACCTCGGTGGCGCCGGCAGCCAGAACCGCAGCGGCGGCATGTTCGCCGACAGCCTGGGCTTCCTCTACGTCTCCTACAACCTCACCGGGCAGATCTACCGGGTCAACCTCGCCGACGGGATCCCGGCAGCCGAGCGGGCGTCGTTCTTCGCCAACGGACCCATCTCGGGCGGCAACGACGGCGCCCGCTGCGCCCGCGCCGCGGTGCCGGTCGACTTCGGTGACGCACCCAACCGCTACGGCACCCGCCTCGAGGTCGACAACGGGCCCCGGCACTCCCTGCTGGGCTACGACGCCGCCGCCGGCACGGCGCCCCTGATGCTGGGCCGCCGGGTCGACATCGACGCCAACGGCGTGGGCGGTGGCCAGGCCGACAGTGACGACCTCGCCGGCACCGACGACGAGGACGCCCTCGGCAGCGCGCCGACCCGGACGCCGAACCAGCCCCTCACCGTCCCGGTGACGGTGACCAACACCAGCGGCGCAGCCGCCGTGCTCGCGGGTTGGGTCGACCTCGACGCCGACGGTGTCTTCGAGCCCGGTGAGCGGGTCACCACCCCGGTCCCTGCGGGGGCGGCTCCGCAGACCGTGTCGTTGACCTTCCCGGCCAGCGCCTCGACCGCGTCGAGCTTCCTGCGCCTGCGCCTGAGCAGTGGCACCGTCGCGCCGCCACCGGTCGGCGGAGCGCAGGGCGGCGAGGTCGAGGACTACCGCGTGGCGGTGGCGGGACCGGAGGTCCCGTGGACGTGCCAGCCCGAGGGGCTGCTCTTCCAGTCCGCCGACGGGGAGGTCGACTCCTCGGTCTTCGAGGTCGAGCTCGGCCTCGGCACCTACACCCGGGGCGCGGTGCTCGACCGTCGGGTCAACGGCGTGGGCTACAACATGCTCGACAACTTCGTCTACGGCACCGACGTCGACGCGCGGGAGATCGTCCGGATCTCCGCCGACGGGACGACGACGCCGATCGCCTACAACGACGGGTCCGTACCGCCCCCGCAGACGACGCCGATCGGCACCGCCGTCGGTGACGTCGACGACCAGGGCTTCTACTGGATCTACGGCGGCGACACCTTCGTCAAGATCCGGATCACCGGGAACACCGCGGCCCCGGTCGCCACGGGTCTCCGCCCGCGGCCCGACGGCATCGAGGCCGGCCGGGACTGGGTCTTCGTGCCGTCGACCGGCAAGCTGTGGATGGTCGCGCGCAGCGGCGACGGGCTCCAGTCGATGCTGCTGGCCTTCGACACCACCACGCTGACGTGGTCCACACCGGTCCCGCTCGGCAGCCGGTCGTCCAACAACGCGGTCGGGGCCATGTTCACCGACAACCGCTACGTCTACGCCTCCTACAACGAGGACGGCCTCATCTTCCGCATCGACGTCACCGCGCCCAACCCGGCCGCCACGATGGCGTTGTTCTCCGACGGGCCCGAGACCAGCACCAACGACGGCGCGCGCTGCGCCACCGCGCCCGTGCCGATCGACTTCGGGGACGCGCCCGACAGCTTCGGCACCCGGCTCGAGGTCAACGACGGCGCTCGCCACTCCATCCGCGACCACGACGCCGCCACCCGCACCGCCCCGCTGATGCTCGGGCGCCGGGTCGACCTCGAGGGCAACGGCGTACCGGGCCCGCAGGCCACCGGCGACGACGCCGCCGACGTCGACGACGAGGACGCCGTCGGCGCCCTGACGCGCACCCCGGGCCAGCCGCTCGCCGTCCCGGTCACGGTCACCAACACCGCCGCCGAGCAGGCCGTCCTGGTCGGCTGGCTCGACCTCGACGGCAACGGCACGTTCTCACCCGGCGAGCGCCAGCAGGCCACCGTGCTCGGCGGCTCGGGCACCACCAGCCCCACGTTGGTGTTCCCCGCCGGCACGGCCACCGGCCCCACGGTCCTGCGCCTGCGGCTGGCTCACGGGCCGACGCCCCCCGCCGCCACCGGCAACGCGGCGGGCGGCGAGGTCGAGGACCACCTGGTCCCGGTCCTCGTCCTCGCACCGGACATCGTGGACACCAAGACGGCCGACCCGGCCGCCGGCACCGTCCTGGCGGAGAACCAGGTCGTCACCTACACGCTCGAGTTCACCAACAACGGCAACGCGCCCGGCCCCGTCGCCAAGGACGACTACGTCGCCGGCGCCCTCGACGACGCCGACCTCGTCGCGCCGCCGACCTCCGACGACCCGGCCCTGACCGTCTCGTCGATCGTCGACGGGCGGTTCACGGTGCGGGGCACCCTGCAGCCCCGGCAGACCGTGCGGGTCAGGTACGCCGTCCGCGTGCGGCCCTACGGCGAGCGTGGCGACAACGTGCTGCGCAACGCCCTCGTGCTGCCCGGCGAGACGCAGTGCGCGCCCGGCGACCCGGACTGCCCCGAGCACCGGATGCCCGACATCGTCCGGGCCAAGACCGCCGACCCGGCGAGCGGCACGGTCGTGAGCACCGGGCGGGTCGTCACCTACACGCTGTCCTACGCCAACCTGGGCTCGGCCGCCGGCGCGGTCGTCGAGGACGACGACGCCTCCGACGTGCTCGACGACGCAGACCTGGTCACGCCGCCGACCTCGGACAACCCGGCGCTCACCGTCTCGGGCATCACCAACGGCCGGTTCGAGGTGCGCGGCACCCTGGAGGCCGGCCAGCGCGCCACCGTCACCTACAGCGTGCGGGTACGCCCGCCCGGTCAGCGCACCAACAACTACCTGGGCAACGTCCTGATCCGACCGGGCGACACGAGCGTCTGCGTGCCGCCCGACCCCCGCTGCACGGGGCACCGGATGCCGGAGCTGGTCGACTCCAAGATCGCCACCCCGGTCTCCGGCACGACGCTCGCGGTCGGCCAGGAGGTGCTCTACACGCTCAGCTTCACCAACCGGGGCACCGAGGCGGGAGCCGTCGCCAAGGACGACGTCCTCGCCGGGCTGCTCGACGACGCGGTCGTGGTCACGCCGCCCACGTCGTCCGACCCGGCGCTGACGGTCTCGCCGATCGCCAACGGTCGCTTCGAGGTCCGCGGCTCGCTCGCGGCGGGCCAGACGGCCACCGTCACCTACCGGGTCCGGGTCCTGCCCGACGACCAGCGCGGCGACAACGTGCTCACCAACTTCCTGGTCGAGGCCGGCACCGTCCCGCCCGCGCAGTGCGTCGGCGAGGACTGCACCGTCCACCTCGTGCCCGAGATCGTCGACGAGAAGTCGGCCACCCCGCCGTCGCGCACGACCGTGCTGCCGGGCGAGGAGGTCCGCTACACGCTGACCTTCCGCAACATCGGCGCCGGACCCGGCCCGGTGGTCAAGGACGACGTGATCGCCGGCGTGCTCGACGACGCCGTGCTGGTCACAGCGCCTGCCGCGTCCGACCCTGCCCTCGCGGTCTCCGGCACCACCGCCGGACGGTTCCGGGTCTCCGGCACGTTGCAGCCCGACCAGACGGTCACCGTCACCTACACCGTGCGGGTCAAGACCGACGAGCAGCGCCTCGCCGACGGCGGTGACCACCGGCTGCTCAACTTCCTCGTCCCGCCCGACGTCGACCCGGGGGACCAGTGCCTGCCGGCCAACCCCGACTGCACGGTGCACGGCGTCCCGCTGATCACCGCGGCCAAGGCGGCCGTCCCGGCCGACGGCTCGCGGGTGCTGCCCGGTGACGTCGTGACCTACACGCTCACCTTCCGCAACGACGGCAACGGTCCGGGACCGGTGGCGTACGACGACGTCGTCGCCGACGTCCTCGACGACGCCGAGCTGCTCTCGCCGCCGACCCCGGACGACCCGTCGGTGACCGTCTCGCCGATCGCGGCCGGCCGGTTCTCGGTGACCGGCACCCTCACCGCCGGCCAGGTCGTCACGGTGTCCTACGCCGCCCGCGTCCTGCCCGACGACCAGCGGATCGCCCGCGGGGGCAACAACCGGCTGCGCAACGCCGTGGTGAACCCCGGCGGCGACCTGGTGTGCCTCCCGGGTCGCTGCCCGGAGCACCGCATCCCGCTGGTCGTCGACCGCAAGTCGGTCGACCCGGCCTCGGGCAGCACGGTCGTCGAGGGGACCCGCCTCACCTACACGCTCACCTTTGACAACCTCGGCGAGGCCGAGGGCGACGTGCGCAAGGAGGACGACCTGTCCGGCGTCCTCGACGACGCCCGGCTGGTCTCGCCCCCCACGTCGTCGAGCCCGGCCCTCACGGTCTCGCCGATCACCGGCGGCCGGTTCACGGTGGCGGGCGTGGTGCAGCCACGCACGCCGGTCACCGTCACCTACGTCGTCGAGGTCCTGCCCGACGAGGAGCGGGTGGCCGCCGGCGGCGACGACCTGCTGCAGAACTTCCTCCTCGCCCCCGGCACGACGGTCGACGAGTGCGAGGCCGACGACCCGGACTGCACGTCGAGCTTCATCCCGCGCCTCGTCGACCGCAAGGACACCGACGTCGGCGACGGCGCGGTGGTGCTGCAGGGCGACGAGGTCACCTACACCCTCACGTTCGGCAACGAGGGGACCGGCGCGGGCGCCCTGGCCCGCGACGACGAGCTGGGCGGCGTCCTCGACGACGCCGTCCTGGTCAGCGGCCCGACGGCGTCCGACCCGGCACTCACGGCCACGCTGAGCGGCACCCGGTTGTCGGTCCGCGGCACCCTGCAGCCGGACCAGACGGTCACCGTCAGCTACACGGTGCGGGTCAAGCCGGACGACCAGCGCGTGGCCGACGGCGGCGACGACGAGCTGCTCAACGCCCTGCTCGACCCGGGCGAGACGTTCACCGGTTGCGAGGTCGACGACCCCGACTGCACGGGCACGAAGATCCCGCGCCTGGTCGACGGCAAGGCCAACGACGTCGGTGACGGCACGACCGTGCTCGCGGGTGACGAGGTCACCTACACGCTGACCTTCGCCAACGAGGGCACCGGCGCGGGCGCCCTGGCCCGCGACGACGAGCTGGGCGGCATCCTCGACGACGCCGAGCTGCTCTCCGGCCCGACGGTCTCGGACCCCGCCCTGACCGCCACCCTGACCGGCACCCGCCTGGCGGTGACCGGCACGCTGCAGCCCGACCAGGTGGTCACGGTGACCTACACGGTGCGGGTCCTGCCCGACGCCGTGCGGTTCGAGCGCGGCGGCGACGACCGGCTCCTCAACGCGATCCTGCACCCGGACGAGCCCTTCACCGGCTGCGCGCCGGCCCACCCCGACTGCGTGGAGAACGGGATCCCGCGCCTGGTCGACGGCAAGTCGGCCGACACGGGCTCCGGCACCGTGGTGCTGCCGGGCGACCTGGTCACCTACGAGCTGACCTTCGGCAACGAGGGCAAGGCTCCCGGCGTGGTGGCCCGCGAGGACGACCTGTCGGGCGTGCTCGACGACGCGGTGCTGGTCACCCCGCCCGCGTCGTCCGACCCGGCGCTCACCGCGACGCTGACCGATGCTCGTCTGGCGGTCGCCGGCACGCTGCAGCCCGGGCAGGTGGTCACCGTCAGCTACGCCGTGGAGGTCATGCCCGACGCCGAGCGCGCGGCCGCCGGGGGCGACGACCAGCTGCTGAACTTCCTGCTCGACCCCGGTGAGCAGCCCGCCCCGGAGTGCCGGCCGGAGGCGCCGGTGGGCTACGAGGGCGTCGACTGCGTCTGGAGCCCGGTCCCGCGCCTGGTCCAGACCAAGACGGTCGCCCCGGCGTCGGGCTCGGCGGTCGCGGCCCGCGACGAGCTGACCTACACCCTCACCTTCACCAACGAGGGCAAGGGCGCCGGAGACCTCGAGCGGGTCGACGACCTCACCCACGTGGTCGACGACGCCCGCGTGGTGGAGCACCCGTCGAGCTCCGACCCGGCCCTGGAGGCCACCCGCATCAGGAACGCCAGGTTCCGGGTGCACGGCACGGTGGCCGCGGCCCAGGAGGTCACGGTGACCTACCGCCTCCAGGTCCGTCCCGACGGACGGCGCGGCGACGACGTGCTGGCCAACTTCCTGCTCCTCCCCGGCGAGGAGACCCCGGAGGAGCCGACCTGCGACCCCGCGGCGACCACCTGCACGGTGACCTACGCCGCCGAGGTCGTGGCCCGCAAGTCGGTCCGCCCCGGTTCGGGCACCCGGGTCCGACCCGGCCAGGAGCTCACCTACCGGCTGGGGTTCACCAACACCGGCACGGGCGCCGGCGAGGTCACCTGGGACGACGACCTGTCCGACGTCCTCGACGACGCCGAGCTGGTCGGCGGGCCCACGGTCACCACGCCCGACGGGCGCCGCACCGACGTGGTGACCGCCGAGCTGCGGGGCTCGGTGCTGCGGGTGCGCGGTGACCTCGAGCCGCGCGAGCGGGTCGTGGTCAGCTACGTCGTCCGGGTCGGCCAGCCCGGCAGCGGCGACGGCGAGCTGCTCAACGTCCTGGCACCGACCGGGGTGACGTCGTCGGGCGGCTGCCCGCCGGAGTCGCGGCTGTGCACGCGCAACCCGGTCGACCCGCCCACCGCGGACGGCGGGGACGGCGGCGGCGGGGACGGCGGTTGGCTGCCGGAGACCGGCGGACCGGCCGGGATCCTGTTCCTGGTCGCCGGGGTCCTGCTGCTGGTCGGCCTGGGGCTGGTGCTCAGCGGCCGCGCCGCGCGCCGGCGCAGCGGGCCCCCGGCCCGGTAGGCGCCCGGGGAGGCACGCCGTCCGGCTGGGCGGACGGTGTGCCTCCTCGGGTCGGGCTCGGCCCCGACCTACGGTGACCCCATGACCACCGCGCTCGCCGTCCTCGCCCTGGTCCTGGCCGTGGCTGCGGTGGTCCTCGCGGTCGTCGCCGTACGCCGGACGCACCGGCGCGCCGACGGGTCCGACCTGCCCTCCGACCTGCTCGGCCTGCGCCGGGAGGTCGCGGCCCTGCGCACCGAGCTCGGTGACGGGCTGCGGCACGTCGCGGTGGTGCGCTACGACGCCTTCGACGACGTCGGTGGGCACCTGTCGTGGAGCGTGGCCCTGCTCGACGACCGTGGCGACGGCGTCGTGCTCAGCTCGATCCACGGCCGCAGCGAGGCGCGCACCTACGCCAAGAGCATCGCCGCGTGGAGCAGCGACCAGCAGCTCTCGCCCGAGGAGGGCGAGGCCGTCGCCCACGCCAAGGCCTGACGGGGGGAGCCGGGTGTCGGTGGGCGCGGCCATGATGACGCGGTGAGCGAGACCGAGACCGACGCGGCCCCGACGGGGCGCGACCCCAAGTGGTGGACCCTGGTGGCCGTCTGCACCGGCGTGTTCATGCTGCTGCTCGACATCACCATCGTCAACGTCGCGCTGCCGGACATCCAGACCGACCTCGACGCCACGCTCGCCGACCTGCAGTGGGTGATCGACGCCTACGCGCTCAGCCTGGCGGCGCTGCTGCTCACCGCCGGCTCGCTCGCCGACCTCTACGGGCGCAAGCGGGTCTTCGTGATCGGCACGGTGCTCTTCACGATCGGGTCGGTGGCGTGCGGGGCGGCGACCAGCGTCGGGCTGCTGACGGTGGCCCGGGCCTTCCAGGGCATCGGCGGCGCCGCCATGTTCGCCACCGCGCTCGCGCTGCTGGCCTCGGCGTTCAGCGGTCGCGACCGGGGTGTCGCGTTCGGTGCCTTCGGGGCGACCACCGGCGTCGCGGTGGCGATCGGGCCCGTGCTCGGCGGCGTGCTCACCAGCGGCCTGAGCTGGCGGTGGATCTTCCTGGTCAACGTCCCCATCTGCGCGGTTGCCCTGGCGGTGACCGTGCGCCGGGTCCAGGAGTCCCACGACCCGCGCGCCGGGTCGCCCGACTGGCTGGGGTTCCTCACCTTCAGCAGCGCCCTGGGACTGCTGGTCTACGGCCTGATCCGCTCCGGCGAGGACGGCTGGTCCGACACCGTCGTGCAGGTGTGCATGGCCGCGGCCGTGCTGCTGCTGGCGGCGTTCGTGGTGGTGCAGCTCAAGGTCCGCTCCCCGATGTTCGACCTCTCGCTGCTGCGCAAGCCGACCTTCTCGGGTGGGTTGATCGCGGCGTTCGGCGTCTCGTCGTCGATCTTCGCGCTGCTGGCCTACCTGGTGATCTACGTCCAGAGCGTGCTCGGCTACTCCGCGGTCGAGACAGGGGTGCGGTTCCTGTTCCTCTCGGCGGCCTCGTTCGTGGCGGCAGCGATCGCCGGCCGGCTCACCGAGAAGGTGCCCACCAAGCTGCTGATCGGTCCCGGGTTCCTGGTCCTCGGCACCGGCCTCGTGCTGCTGCTCGGCATCGAGCCCACCCGCGATCCCGGGGCGTGGACGCACCTGATCCCGGGGCTGCTCGTCTGCGGCATCGGCATCGGCATGATCAACCCGCCGCTCGCCTCGACGGCCGTCGGCGTGGTCGAGGTCGCCCGGTCGGGGATGGCCTCAGGGGTCAACTCGACGTTCCGCCAGGTCGGGATCGCCACCGGCATCGCCGCCCTCGGCTCGATCTTCAGCCACCAGGTGCGCGACGAGATCGCGGCCTCGCTCGAGGGCACGCCGGCCGCAGGCCGGTCCGGCGAGGTCGCGCTCGCGGTCACCAACGGCGGGCTGGGCCGGCTGGCCGACGAGGCCCCGGCGGCGGTCACCGACGCCGCGACCACGGCGTTCGTCGACGCCCTCAACCACATCATCCTGATCACGGCCGTCATCGCCTTCGTCTCGGCGGTCCTGACATTGCTGCTGATCCGGCAACGCGACTTCGTGGTGACCGGCGAGCAGGGTCCGCCCGCGTAGGGTCCGTGGCGTGCCCCGACCCAATCCGCTCCTGCGCTTCTTCCGTCAGCACGAGGGTCCGCGGATCCACAAGTGGATCCACTACTTCGAGATCTACCACCGCCACTTCGCCCGGTTCCGCGACGAGCCGGCGACGATCCTGGAGTTCGGGGTCAACCAGGGCGGCTCGATGCAGATGTGGCAGCACTACTTCCACGACGACTCCCGCATCGTCGGCGTCGACATCGACGAGCGTTGCCGCCAGTTCGCCGGCGGCAACGTCTCGATCGAGATCGGCGACCAGGAGAACCGCGAGTTCCTGCGCTCGCTCAACGAGAAGCACGGGCCTTTCGACGTGGTGATCGAGGACGGCGGCCACCACATGGGCCAGCAGATCGCCTCGTTCGAGGAGATCTACCCGGCCATGTCCCAGGACGGCTGCTTCCTCATCGAGGACCTGCACACCAGCTACTGGCCCGGCTACGGCGGGGGCTACCGGCGCGAGGGCACCTTCATCGAGTACGCCAAGGACCTCAGCGACCAGCTCCACGCCTGGCACTCCCGCGAGCCCGGGTTCGTCGTCGACGAGTTCACCCGGACCACCCGGTCGATGCACCTCTACGACAGCGTCATCGTCTTCGAGCGCGGCCTGGTCGAGAAGCCGGTCTCCCGCGAGCGCGGCATCAACTCCTTCGACGTCCGCGACCGCCTGCGCGGCCAGGGCCAGGGCGACGGTCAGGGCTCGAGCGTGTAGCCCAGGCCCGCCGTGGTGATCAGGTGCCGCGGCGCCGAGGGGTCGTCCTCGAGCTTGCGGCGCAGCTGCGCGGCGTAGACCCGCAGGTAGTGCGTCTCGTGCTCGTACGCCGGCCCCCACACCTCGCGCAGCACCTGCGCGCGCGGCACCAGCCGGCCGAGGTGGCGGGCGAGCAGCTCGAGGAAGGCCCACTCGGTGGGGGTGAGCCGGACGTCGTCGCCGCCCTTGGCGACCCGCTTGCGGGCCAGGTCGATGGTCAGGTCGCCGGCCGTCACGACGGTCTCGGTGGGCGCCGCCTCCTGGGCCCGGCGCACCGCGGCCCGCAGCCGGGCCATCAGCTCGTTCATCGCGAAGGGCTTGGTGACGTAGTCGTCGGCGCCGAGGTCGAGCGCCTCGACCTTGTCCTCACCGTGCTGGCGCGCCGAGAGCACCACGATCGGCACGCTGGTCCAGCCGCGCAGCCCGGCGATCACCTCGGTACCGTCGAGGTCGGGCAGCCCCAGGTCGAGCACGACGACGTCGGGGTGGGTCGTCGCGGCGGCGTCCAGCGCGCTGCGACCGTCGGCGGCGGTGGTCACCTCCCAGCCGTGCGCCCGCAGGTTGATGGCCAGCGCGCGGGCCAGCGCCGGCTCGTCGTCGACCACGAGCACCCGGCCCGGGCGGCCGCCGACGTTCACGACGCCCCCCGTGGCAGGGACAGGATCATGGTGAGGCCGCCACCCGGGGTGTCCTCGGCCGCGAGCCGGCCGCCGACGGCCTCGGTCAGGCCGAGCGCGACCGCGAGCCCGAGGCCCAGGCCGCCGGGCGCGCTGTCGGAGAGCCGCTGGAACGGCTCGAACATCCGGTCGCGCTGGTCGGGCGGCACGCCGGGACCGCGGTCGACGACCATCACCTCGACGGTCGTGGGCAGCACGTGCGCCAGGACCCGCACCGGCTCGCCGGCCGAGGCGCGCACCGCGTTGGCGACCAGGTTGGCCATGACCCGCTCGAGCAGGCCGGCGTCGGTGCGCACCACCGGGGCCGGCTCGTCGACGTCGAGCACCACCGCGCCCGGGGGGTGCCCCGCGACCGCCAGCGGGAGCACCTCGTCGAGGCTGCGGTCGGCCAGGGTGGGGGTCACCAGCCCGGCCCGCACGCGCGAGAGGTCGAGCAGGTTGTCGATCAAGGTCTCCAGCCGGTCGGTGGCGGTGTCGAGCGACTCGTGCAGGGCGGCCCGGTCGTCCGGTCCGACGTCGCCGAGGACCAGCCCGTCGACCGAGGCGCGCATCGTCGCCAGCGGTGTGCGCAGGTCGTGGGAGACGGCACGCAGCAGGGCGGTGCTGGTGGCCTCGGCGCTCTCCAGCGCGGCGGCGCGCTGCTCGCGCTCGCGCAGCCGGCGGTACTCCAGCACCAGGCTGGTCTGCACCGCGAAGGCCTCCAGGACCCGCTGGTCACCGGCGCGCAGCGTGGCGCCGCGCAGGCACAGGACCCGGTCGTCGTCGACGCGCACCCGCGTGTCGCCGTCCTCGGGACGGGCGGGAGGGTCGGCGCCGGCCGCGGCCACCAGGTCCCACCCGGCCGGGGCGCGGGCGAGCAGCGAGACCGACTGCTGCCCGAACACCTCGCGCACCCGCTCGACGACCGCCTCGGCGGTGTCCTGCCCGGTCAGCACCGAGCGCGACAGCGAGCCCATGGTCGCGGCCTCGGCCCGGGCGCGGACGGCGTCGGCGGCCCGCCGCGAGGCCCGGTCGACGACGGTGGCGACCCCCGCGGCCACGGCGACGTAGACGAGCAGCGAGACCAGGTTGGCCGGGTCGGCCACCGTGAGCTCCCCGGTCGGCGGGGTGAAGACCCAGTTGAGCGCCAGGAAGCTCACCAGCGCCGCCAGCAGGGCCGGCAGCAGCCCACCGACCAGCGCGACCGCCACAGCGCCCGCGAGCAGCAGCATCTCGGCCAGCGGCAGCTGGTCGGTGTCGTCGAAGCCCTGGAGCACCAGGGTCAGCAGCAGCGGGAGGACGACGGCGGCGACCCAGCCGGCCACCTGGCGGCGCGGGCTGAGCGGCGATAGCACCGCTCGCCGCCGGGTGCCGCGGGCCACCTGGTCGTGGGTGACCAGGTGGACGTCGACCGCCCCGGCGAGGGCGGCGATCCGGTCGCCGGTGGTGCCCGCGACGAGCCGGCGCAGCCGGCCGTGCCGGGAGACGCCGACCACCACCATCGTGGCGTTGGCGGCGGTGGCGAAGTCGACGACCGCGGCGGCGACGTCCTCGCCGACCACGGAGTGGAAGGTGCCGCCGAGCGAGGCGACCAGCTGCTGGGCGCGGGCGATGCGGGTCTCGTCGGGCCCGCCGAGGCCGTCGGAGGCGATGACGTGGACGGCGAGCAGCTCCGAGCCGGCCGCCCGCTGGGCGAGCCGGGCGCCGCGGCGCAGCAGCGTCTCGCTCTCGGTGCCGCCGGTCACCGCCACCACGATCCGCTCCCTGGTCGGCCACGGGTGGTCGATCGCGTGGGCGCGGCGGTAGTCGCCGAGGTCGTCGTCGACCCGGTCGGCCAGCCAGAGCAGGGCCAGCTCGCGCAGCGCGGTGAGGTTGCCGACCCGGAAGTACGACGTCAGCGAGGCGTCGATCCGGTCGGGGCGGTAGATGTTGCCGTGCGCCATCCGCCGCCGCAGCGCGTCCGGCGACATGTCCACGAGCTCGATCTGGTCGGCGGTGCGGACCGCCTCGTCGGGCACGGTCTCGCGCTGGCGCACGCCGGTGATCCGCTCGACCTCGTCGTTGAGCGACTCGAGGTGCTGGATGTTGAGGGTGGTGATGACGTCGATGCCGGCCGCACGGAGCTCCTCGACGTCGCCGGCGCGCTTCTCGTGCCGGCCGCCGGGGACGTTGGTGTGGGCGAGCTCGTCGACGAGCACGACGGCGGGTGCGCGGGCGAGCACCGCGTCGGTGTCCATCTCCGCGAACACCGCGCCGCGGTGACCGACCTCGCGGCGCGGCACGACCTCGAGCCCGGCGACCATCTCCTCGGTGTGACGGCGGCCGTGCGTCTCGACGTAGCCGACCACGACGTCGGTGCCGCGCTCGCACCGCCGCCGGGCCTCGCCGAGCATCGCGCAGGTCTTGCCCACCCCCGGCGCGGCGCCCAGGTAGACGGTCAGGCGCCCGCGTCGGACGTGCTCGCTCACGGGCCAGATCCTCCCACTGCGTCCAGCACGGCCAGGTTGAGCTCGAGCACGTTGACCCGCGGCTCACCGAGGACGCCGAGGGTCCGGCCCTCGGTGTGGTCGGCGACCAGGTCGCGCACGACGTCGACGCCCAGCCCCTGGGCGGCGGCGACCCGCGCCACCTGCAGCGCTGCGTACGCCGGCGAGACGTGCGGGTCGAGACCGGAGCCGGAGGCCGTCACCGCGTCGGGCGGGACGTCGGCGACCGGCACGCCCTCGCGTGCGGCGACCTCGGCCTGCCGCTCCGCGATCGCGGCGAGGAGCTCGGGACTCTCGGGGCCGAGGTTGGAGCCATAGGTGTTGAGCGGGTCGTAGCCGTCGCCCGCAGCCGAGGGGCGGGGTTGGAAGAGGTCGGGCGGGGCGAGCTGGCCGACCAGGCTCGACCCGACGACCTCCCCGTCGACGCTGACGAGCGAGCCGTCGGCGCGTCCGGGCACGAGCCGGGCGACGCCGAGCACGACGAGCGGGTACGCCACGCCGAGGAGCACCGTGGCGGCGAGGAGCACGCGCAGCCCGGCGAGGCTGTGGCGGAGGAGGGCGTGGAGGTCCTTCATGGGTGTGCTCCTCAGAGTCCGGGGATCAGCGAGACGACGAGGTCGAGCAGCTTGATGCCGATGAACGGCGTCACCAGCCCGCCGACGCCGTACACGAGCAGGTTGCGGGTGAGCAGGTCCGACGCCGACGCGGGTCGGTAGCGCACACCGCGCAGCGAGAGCGGGATGAGCGCCACGATGACCAGCGCGTTGAAGACGACCGCCGAGACGATCGCCGACGCGGGGCTGCTGAGCCGCATCACGTCGAGGGCGCTGAGCTCGGGAAAGGCGCCGACGAACATCGCCGGCAGGATCGCGAAGTACTTCGCGACGTCGTTGGCCACCGAGAACGTCGTCAGCGCGCCGCGGGTGATCAGCAGCTGCTTGCCGATCTCGACGACCTCGAGCAGCTTGGTGGGGTCGGAGTCGAGGTCGACCATGTTGCCGGCCTCCTTGGCGGCGGTGGTGCCGGTGTTCATCGCGACGCCGACGTCGGCCTGCGCCAGCGCGGGCGCGTCGTTGGTGCCGTCGCCGCACATGGCGACCATCCGGCCGCCCTCCTGCTCGCGGCGGATCAGCGCCAGCTTGTCCTCCGGCGTGGCCTCGGCCAGGACGTCGTCGACGCCGGCCTCGGCGGCGATGGCGGCGGCGGTCACGGCGTTGTCGCCGGTGACCATCACCGTGCGGATGCCCATGGCCCGCAGCTCGGCGAACCGCTCGCGCATCCCGTCCTTGACGACGTCCTGCAGGTGGACCACCCCCAGGGCGCGACCGCGCTCGGCCACCACCAGCGGCGTGCCGCCGGTCCGGCTGACCTGCTCGACGAGGGTGTCGAGCTCGGGTGTCGAGCCGCCGACCCAGGCCGTGACGGCCGAGGCCGCGCCCTTGCGGACCTCCCGCCCGTCGAGGTCGATGCCGCTCATCCGGGTGGCGGCCGAGAACGCGACGTACGTCGCCCCGACGGCGGCCACCTCGATGCCCTGCCCCTCCACCAGCGTGACCACCGAGCGGCCCTCGGGGGTCTCGTCGGCCAGCGACGCGAGCAGCGCGGCCCGGGCGAGCTCGTCGGCGGTGACGCCGGTCAGTGGCGACAGCGCGGTGGCCCGGCGGTTGCCGTGGGTGATCGTCCCGGTCTTGTCGAGCAGCAGCACGTCGACGTCGCCGGCCGCCTCGACGGCCCGGCCCGACATGGCCAGCACGTTGCGGCGCACGAGCCGGTCCATGCCGGCGATGCCGATGGCCGAGAGCAGGGCACCGATCGTGGTGGGGATCAGGCAGACCAGCAGGGCGACGAGCACCAGCACGCTCTGGCCCGCGCCGCTGTGGTCGGCGAGGAAGTACAGCGACGTGACGACCGCGACGAAGACGACGGTCAGCGAGGTCAGCAGCACGTTGAGGGCGACCTCGTTGGGGGTGCGCTGGCGCTCGGAGCCCTCGACCAGCGCGATCATCCGGTCGACGAAGGAGTGCCCGGGCTCGGAGGTGATCCGTACGACGATCCGGTCGGACAGCACGACCGTGCCGCCGGTGACCGCGCTGCGGTCGCCGCCCGACTCCCGGATCACCGGCGCCGACTCGCCGGTGACCGCCGACTCGTCGACCGACGCGACGCCCTCGACGACGTCACCGTCGCCGGGGATCCGCTCGCCGGCCTCGACCACGACGACGTCGCCGGTGCGCAGCGCGGTCGACGGCACCGCCTCGAGCCCGCCCGACGGCGTACGCCGCCGCGCCGGCGTCTCGGTCTGCAGCCCGCGCAGGCTCGCCGCCTGGGCCTTGCCGCGGCCCTCGGCCACCGACTCGGCCAGGGTGCCGAACAGCACGGTCAGCCAGAGCCCGACGGTGACCGACCAGCCGAGCACGCTCGGGTCGACCACCGAGATCACGGTGGTGACCGCGGCGCCGACCTCGACGACGAGCATCACGGGGGTGGCCAGCAGCGCGCGCGGGTCGAGCTTGCGCAGGGCGCCGGGCAGGGCCTCGCCGAGCTGGGCGGGGGTCAGGACGTGCGTGGTCATGACAGGGACTCCACGATCGGGCCGAGGGCGAGCACCGGCACGTAGGTCAGCCCGACCACGACCAGGGCGACGCCGGTGAGCAGGACGACGAACAGCGGGCGGTGGGTCGGCAGGGTGCCGGCCCCCGACGGGAGCCGGGGCTGGGTGGCGAACCGGCCCGCGAGCGCGAGCACCAGCACCATCGGCACGAACCGGCCGAGCAGCATGCAGGCACCGAGCAGGGTGTTCCAGAACGGCGTGCCCGAGGTGAGGCCGCCGAAGGCCGAGCCGTTGTTGTTGGCCGCCGAGGTGACGGCGTACACCGCCTCGGACAGGCCGTGCGGGCCCGACTCCTGCAGCCCGGCCAGGCCGGCCGGCACCGAGAGCGCCAGGGCGCTGCCGCCGAGGACCAGCAGCGGCGTGGTGAGCACGTAGGCCGCGACCAGCACGATCTCGCGCTGGCCGATCTTCTTGCCGAGGTACTCGGGGGTGCGGCCGACCATCAGGCCGCTGAGGAAGACGGTGACGACGGCGAGCACGAGCATCCCGTAGAGGCCCGAGCCGACCCCGCCGGGCGCGATCTCGCCGAGCATCATGCCGAACAGCGCGACGCCGCCGCCGGGGGCGGTCAACGAGTCGTGCGAGGCGTTGACCGCACCCGTCGACGTGGCCGTCGTGGCCGCGGCGAACAGCGCCGAGCCGGCCGTCCCGAAGCGCACCTCCTTGCCCTCGAGCGCGCCGCCGGCGAGCTCGGGGGCGCTGCCGGGGCCGGCCATCTCGGCCCAGGTGAGCAGGCCGATCGACACGGCGAGGAGCACCGCCATCACGGCGAGGACGGCGGCGCCCTGGCGGCGGTCGCGCACGAGGTGCCCGAAGGCCCAGGCCATGCCGAACGGGACGAGCAGGATCAGGTAGACCTCGAGGAGGTTCGACAGCGGACCCGGGTTCTCGAAGGGGTGCGCGGAGTTGGCGTTGTAGAAGCCGCCGCCGTTGGTGCCGAGCTCCTTGATCGCCTCCTGGCTGGCGACGGCGCCGCCCGGGATGGTCTGGGGGTCGCCGGTCAGCGTGGTGACGGTGACGGGGTCGTGCAGGTTCTGGACGACGCCGAGCAGCACCAGCAGGACGGCCGCGACCAGCGCGATCGGCAGCAGCACCCGGACCACGGTGCGCACCAGGTCGGTCCAGAAGTTGCCGACGCGACCGCTCGTGCCTCCGGTGCCGCTGCGCGCCAGGCCGCGGGCGAGCGCCGCCGCGACCGACATGCCGACCCCGGCCGAGACGAAGTTCTGGACCGTCAGCCCGCTGGTCTGCACGAGGTGGCCCAGCGCCGCCTCGCCGGAGTACCACTGCCAGTTGGTGTTGGTCACGAACGAGACCGCGGTGTTCCACGCGCCGTCGCTCGGCAGGGCGGGGAAGCCGAGCGAGAGCGGGAGGTGCTGCTGGAGCCGGCCGAGCGCGTAGAGCGCGAGCACGCCGACGAGCGAGAAGCCGAGGACCGACAGGGCGTAGGTGCGCCAGTGCTGGTCGGCGTCGGGGTCGAGCCGGAGCACGCTGTAGGCGACCCGCTCCGGGGCGAGGTGCCGCTCGGCGGTGTAGACGTGGGCCAGGTACCGGCCGAGCAGGGGGACGGTGAGCGCGAGCAGCGCCACCAGCAGGGCGACCTGGCCCAGCGCCGGGGCGAGCTCGCTCACCGCTCCCCGCCCTGGGACTGCCGGCCGGTGCGGTCGAGGACCCCGACGAGCAGCGCGAGGAGCGCGAAGGCCGTGAGGGTGAGGAGGAGGAAGAGGGCGTCGGTCACGACCCCATCGCACCGCCGCCGCGACACCGGACCCGACGGTCTTGACGGTTCCTTGACGGTGCCGGCGGGGTCCTTGACGGTTCGTGGACGCCGCCCCGGCCTCAGCCCGTGATCAGCCCTGGGTCAGCTCGGCGCCCATCGCCGCGATCACGGCCTCCAGCCCCTTGACCGGGCGGACCATCACCGTGAACGACGTGAGCCGCCCGTCGGCGCCCCAGCGCAGCATGTCGACCCCGTGCACGGCCTTGCCGGCCACCTCGGTCTCGAACTCCAGCACGGCCGAGCCGTCGTCGTCCGTGCCGGCGTACCACTCGGCGACGTAGCGCAGGTGCGGGCCGAGCACGACCATCGCCGCGCTCAGGTAGGCGGTCGTGACGGCCTTGCCCTCCTGCGGCGTGTGCACGGCGGGGGAGCGGAACACGCACCCCTCGGCCAGCAGGTCGTCGAGGCCGGCGGGGTCGCGGTTCTCGACGAGCCGGTGCCAGGCGCGGACGGGGGCGGGGGCGTCGGTGGTCACCCGTCCAGTCAAGCGCACCCGGTGCCTAGGCTCCTGGGTCGTGACGACCGAGGAACGCGTGCAGCGCTGGGAGCGGCGTACCGAGGTGCCACTGGTGCTCCTGGCGCTCGCGTTCCTGGTGGCCTACGCGTGGCCGGTGCTCGACCGGAGCCTCGAGCCGGGCGTCGAGGACTTCCTGCGCGTCGTCTCGTGGACGGTGTGGGCGGCGTTCGCCGTCGACCTCGCGATCCGGCTGGCCCTGGCGCGGCACCGGGTCCGCTACGCCTGGCGCCACTGGTACGACGTCGTGCTGGTCGCGCTGCCCGTGCTGCGACCCCTGCGGCTCCTGCAGCTGCTCGCCTTCGCCCGCCTGCTGCACCGCGGCGCCCGGCTCACCCTGGTCGGCCGGGTGGGGATCTACGTGGTCGGCGCGACGCTGGCCTCGATCGGTCTCGGCGCCCTGGCGGCCCTCGACGCCGAGCAGGACGCCCCCGGCGCGACCATCACCACCTTCGGCGACGCGGTGTGGTGGGCGTGCACCACCGTCACCACGGTCGGTTACGGCGACATCTACCCGGTGACCACCACCGGCCGTTTCGTCGCGGTCGCGCTGATGGTGGTCGGGATCGCCCTGGTCGGCGCCGTCACCGCCGCCTTCGCCGCCTGGCTGGTCCGCGAGCTCCAGGACGAGGACGACGAGGCCGACGAGGCGGGCGAGGACGACCGAGCGGGACGGCGATGAGATCCGGGGCCGGCGGCCGTCTGAGTACGGTCCGGTCGGCACGACCGCCTCTCGAGAGGGACCAGCATGAGACCACTCCGCTACTCGATCAACGTCACGCTCGACGGCTGCTGTCATCACGAGGCAGGGCTTCCTCCGGACGAGGAGTCGATGCGGTACTGGACCGCGGCGATCGAGCGCGCCGATGCCCTGCTGTACGGCCGGGTGACCTACCAGATGATGGAGTCGGCGTGGCGCGAGCCGGCCACGGGCACGTGGCCCGAGTGGATGGGTGAGTGGGAGGTCCCGTTCGCCGAGGCCATCCACCGGGCGAGGAAGCACGTCGTGTCGAGCACCCTCGACTCCGTCGACTGGAACGCCGAGCTGGTGCGGGACGACCTGCGGCAGGCGGTCGAGCGGCTCAAGGCGGAGCCGGGCGAGGGCCTGTTGGTGGGTGGCGTGACGCTCCCGCTGGCGTTGGCAGGTCTGGGACTGATCGACGAGTACGAGCTCGTCGTGCAGCCGGTCCTCGCCGGACACGGGCCGACGTTGCTCGCCGGGCTGCGTGAACGCATCGAGCTCGAGCTCGTGGAGCGTCGCGACTTCCGATCCGGGGCGGTCGCCCTGCGCTACCGGCCCGCCCAGGTCACGGAGCACCCGTGAGGGAACGCAGGTAGACGTCCGTGACGGCGGCAGCGGTCGCCGCGCTGCGACGGAGGTGGCTCATCGTGCTCCTGGGTCGGGTCGGGGCGGTCGTCCAGGCGGACAACGGAGGAGGGCGGCGCCGCGTTGACGCACTCAGCGGGAGGCGGGGCGCATCGGTCGCCGACCGACGAACTCTGGCGTCGTTGCGTGGGGCGGCGCGCCAGGCGGCGTGGGAATGGCGGCGCCCTGGAGCGGGTTGAGCCGGACAGACTGCCGACCCGCAGTCAGGAAAGGACAATCATGGCTCACCGTTCCTCTTCGCTCCGCGGCAAGGTTCTGCTCCAGTCCACGGAGTCCTCCTTCCGGTACGTGAGCGGCAAGAGCCGCCGTAACGACCCCGAGCGGCTCAGGTTGCGCAAGTTCGACCCGACGGTGCGGCGGCACGTCGACTTCGTCGAAGTCCGGTAACGGATCAACGAGGTCCGTGGACCTCATGCCGCAGACCCGGATCGGCGTGTCACCGCCAAGGCGCTGACACGCCGGTCTTGTCCTTGGCTCGCTCTCCGGCTCAGGGCGCTGCCTCTTGGTGGTACCGCTGCGCCACACCGGACGGCTCGGTGCGCGACCAGCGCCGCGCTGGCGGATCTTCAGGACATGTCCACCGTCGTGGCCGGCTTCCGCGACCAGTGCGGCTAGCCGATGCCGGCGGCCTCGTCGAGCTCCTGCAGCAGCGCGTGCGCGGCGAGCTCGACCTGCTTGTGCCGCCACTCCGAGGCGCGGTAGACGCATGCGATCAGGCCGGAGCGGTGCAACCGGCGGAAGTCGCCGTAGCCGAACGCGAACCGGGCCTTGGTCTCGTCGTTGGCGCCGTCGGTCAGGCCGAGGTGCCACCCGGCGTAGTCGTCCCAGGAGTGCTTGTCGAGGTAGGAGTTCTGGTCGGCGGCGCTCGGCTGCACCTCGCCCCAGTCGCTGTCGAGGACGTACTGCCGCTTGGCGATCAGCGCCCGGGCGTGGGCGACGCCGGCGTCGTTGACGGTGTAGCTGGCCACGGGGCCAGGGTACGGCGACCCGGGACCGGCGGCACGCGGTAGAAAGTCCCGAGAAACTTCCGGGGGACCTGTCGTATCGCCGCCGTCCCGTTCGTGGAAGGGGTGGAAGGCGGCCACCGGGGCCGCACCGCACCACCCACACACGAACGAGGAGATCGACATGGCGCAGTACTTCCTGGCCGTCAACCACGACGAGGCCGGCGCCGCCGAGATGGCGGAGATGACGATGGAGCAGATGCAGCCGATCATGGAGGCCGTCGACGCCTTCAACACCGAGCTGCAGGAGGCGGGCGCCTGGGTCTTCGCCGGCGGCCTGCAGGACCGCGACGCCAGCACCCTCGTCGACGCCACCGGCGACACCCCGGTCGTCACCGACGGGCCCTACTCGGAGTCCAAGGAGTACCTCGGCGGCTTCTGGATCATCGAGGCCGCCGACCTCGACGCGGCGCTCGCCTGGGCGACGAAGGGCTCGCGCGCCTGCGCCGGCAAGGTCGAGGTCCGCCCGTTCCAGGGCGAGCCGGACGCCTGACGGAGTCGGTGGGACGTCGCCCCGTGGAGGCGATCGAGCGGGTCTACCGCGAGGAGTTCGGCCGGGTGGTCGCCTCGCTGACGCGGCGCTTCGGTGACATCGACGTCGCCGAGGACGCCGCCGGCGAGGCGCTCCTGGTCGCGCTGGAGAAGTGGCCGGTCGACGGCACGCCCCCCAACCCGGGGGCGTGGCTCACCACCACGGCGACCCGCAAGGCCATCGACCGGATCCGCCGGGAGTCCCACCGCGACGCCAAGCACCAGGCCGCGCTCACGATCATGGACGACACCCCGCACGAGCCCACCGGGCCGGTCGAGGACGACCGGCTGCGGATGGTCTTCACCTGCTGCCACCCGGCGCTGGCCCCCGAGGCCCGGGTGGCACTCACCCTGCGGCTGCTGGGCGGCCTCACCGTCGCCGAGATCGCCCAGGCCTTCCTGGTGCCGGAGACCACGATGGCCCAGCGGATCACCCGGGCGAAGAAGAAGATCGCCGGCGCCGGGATCCCGTTCCGGGTGCCGTCGCTCGACGAGCTGCCCGAGCGGGTCAGCGCCGTGCTGGCCGTGGTCTACCTGGTCTTCAACGAGGGCTACCTGTCGACGGCGGAGGGGACGTCGGTCCGCGACGACCTGACCGCCGAGGCCATCCGGCTCGGGCGGATCCTGCGGGCGCTGCTGCCGCAGGTGCCCGAGGTCACCGGTCTCCTGGCACTGATGCTGCTCACCGAGGCGCGGCGGCCCGCACGGGTCTCGGCCGACGGCGTCCTGGTGCCGCTGCACGAGCAGGACCGCGGCGCCTGGTCGCGGCCGCTGATCGAGGAGGGTCACGCGCTCGTGCGCGAGTGCCTGACCCGCAACCGTCCCGGCCGCTACCAGGTGCTCGCCGCGATCAACGCCGTCCACACCGACGCCCGCGCCGCCGCCGACACCGACTGGTCCCAGGTCGCCGCGCTCTACGACCAGCTCGTCGCCCTCGACCCGAGCCCGGTCGTGCGGCTCAACCGCGCGATCGCGGTGGCCGAGCTCGACGGCCCCGAGGTGGGGCTGGCCACCGTCGACCGGCTCACCGACGCGCTCGCGGTCTACCACCCGTTCCACGCCACCCGGGCCGACCTGCTGCGCCGGCTCGGGCGCTCCGCCGAGGCGCGGGCGGCGTACGACGCGGCGCTGGCGCTGATCGACAACCCCGCCGAGACGGCGTACCTCACCCGGCGGCGCGACCAGCTGACCGGGTGACGGTCGGCGCACGTGGGGGCGGCTGCTCGTAGCCTGGGCGCGTGACTCCCGAGACGCTCGAGCCCCTGGCCCTGCCCGCCGACGCCGACGCCACCGCGTGGGAGGCGTGGGTGCGCGAGCGGGCCGGGAGCGGCCTGGCGCGGGCCCGCGAGCTCGTGTCCGGCCTGCGCGAGGCGCCGCCGGCCGACGCGATCGACGTGCTGCGCCGGTGGGACGAGCTGTCGCTCCAGCTGTCCAACGTGGCCGCGATGGGCTCGTTGCTCGGCAACGTGCACCCCGACGAGTCGGTGCGCACCACCGCCGAGGAGGCCGAGCAGGACGTGAGCCGGCTCAGCACCGAGCTCTCGCTCGACCGCGGCCTCTACGACCTCTTCGCCGGGTTGTCCGAGGAGGGCCTCGACGAGCAGGCGCTGCGCCTGCTCGGCAAGGTACGCCGCGACTTCACCCGCGCCGGCGTCGACCAGGACGACGCGACCCGCGAGCGGATCACCGCGATCCGGGAGCGGATGACCGAGCTCGACCAGGAGTTCGGCAAGGTCGTGCGCGACGACGTCCGCACGGTCCGGGTGGCCCCCGAGCGCCTGGCCGGCCTGCCCGAGGACTTCCTGGAGTCCCACCCGGCCGGCGACGACGGGCTGGTCACGGTCACCACCGACTACCCCGACGCCATCCCGGTGCGGCAGTTCGCCCACGACGCCGACGTACGCCGCGACATGCTCGACGCGTTCCTCAACCGCGGCTGGCCGGCCACCGAGCCGCTGCTGAAGGAGCTCTTCGACCTGCGCCACGAGCTGGCTGGCCTGGTCGGCTACGCCGACTGGGCGTCCTACGACGCCGAGGTCAAGATGATCGGCGAGGGGCCGGCGATCGCGGCGTTCATCGACCGGATCGCCGAGGCGGCACGCGAGCCGATGGAGCGCGACCTGGGGGTGCTGCTCGAGCGCTACCGCCAGGACCGGCCCGACGCCGACCGGGTGCCGGTCGCCGACGCCATCTACTACGAGGAGGTCGTCCGCAAGGAGCAGCTGCAGGTCGACTCGCAGCGGGTGCGCACCTACTTCGCCTTCGACAAGGTCCGGGCCGGGCTCCTCGACGTCACCGGTCGGCTCTTCGGGCTGCGCTACGACGAGGTGCCCGACGCCGCCGTGTGGCACCCCGACGTGACGGCGTACGACGTCGTCGACACCGCCTCGGGCGACGGCCTCGGCCGGATCTACCTCGACCTCCACCCGCGCGACGGGAAGTACAAGCACGCCGCGCAGTTCACGCTCACCGACGGCGTGATGGGCCAGCAGCTGCCCGAGGGGGTGCTGGTGTGCAACTTCAGCCGCGGGCTGATGGAGCACGACCACGTCGTGACGCTGTTCCACGAGTTCGGCCACCTGGTCCACCACGTGCTCGGCGGGCACGTGGCCTGGGCGCGGTTCGCCGGGGTCGCGACCGAGTGGGACTTCGTCGAGGCCCCCAGCCAGATGCTCGAGGAGTGGGCGTGGGACCCCGGCATCCTGCGCTCCTTCGCCACCGACGCCTCGGGTGAGCCGATCCCGGCCGACCTGGTCGAGGCGATGCGCGCCAGCGACGACTTCGGCAAGGGCGCCCAGGCGCGCACCCAGATGTTCTACGCCTCGATGTCGTACTGGTTCCACGTGGAGCGCCCCGACGACCTCACCGCGCGGATGGTCGAGCTGCAGGAGCAGTACTCCGCGTGGCCCTACCAGGACGGCACCCACATGTTCGCGTCGTTCGGCCACCTCGGCGGCTACAGCTCGGCGTACTACACCTACATGTGGTCGCTGGTGATCGCCAAGGACCTGTTCAGCGCCTTCGACTCCACCGACCTGTTCGAGCCCGAGGTGGCCCGCCGCTACCGCGACCGGGTGCTCGCGGCCGGCGGCACCAGGGATGCGGCCGACCTGGTCGCGGACTTCCTGGGCCGGCCGTACACCTTTGACTCGTTCGCGGCCTGGTTGGCGTCCTGACGCTCAGCGCTGGTCGCCCTCGGGGACGACGACGACCTTGCCGGTGAGGGTGCCTGCGGCGGCGCGGGCGTGGACCGACGCGAGGTCGGGGAGCGCCACGCGCTCGGTGACGTCGACGACCAGCTCGCCGCGGTCGACGCGGGCCACGAGCTCCGCGAGCTGCTGCGCGTCACCGTGGACGTAGAGGTCGATGCCGCGCACCCCGCGAGCCTCGTCGCTGGGGGCGGGCATCCACACGGTGGTGTTGACCACGACGCCGCCGTCGCCGACCAGGTCGGTGAGCGAGGTGAGCTGCTCGGGGGTGACGGGCGCGAGGTTGAGCACGACGTCGACCGGCTCGGTCACCGCGGCACTCACCTCGGTGGTGGTGTGGTCGACCACCTCGTCCGCGCCGCGGGTGCGGAGGTGCTGGGTGCTGCGTGCGCTGCCCGTGGCGATGACGTGGGCGCCGGCGGCCTTGGCCAGCTGGACGGCGTAGCCGCCCACCGCGCCGCTCGCGCCGTTGACCAGGATCCGCTGGCCGGGGCGGAGGTCGGCGTGCTCGAAGAGGGCCTGCCACGCCGTGAGGCCGACCGTGGGGAGGGCGGCGGCGTCGGCGAGCGGGATCGATGACGGGGCAGGCGCCAGGCCGTCGGCAGGGGCGAGGACGTAGTCGGCCGAGGCGCCGTCGATGACGAGCGGCAGGAAGCCCACGACGGGGTCGCCGACCTGGAGACCGGTGACGCCGTCGCCCAGGGCGTCGACCGTGCCGGCCACGTCGAGGCCGGGGACGTGCGGCAGCGTCAGGGGGATGGGCCCCTGCATGAACCCGGCGCGGATGTTGCCGTCGACGCCGTTGAACGTCGTCCCGGCGACGCGGACGCGGACCTCGCCGGCGCCGGGGGTGGGGGTCTCGACGTCCTCGTAGCGCAGGACGTCGACGTCGCCGTACTGGTGGAAACGGATGGCCTTCATGGCGGACCTTCTTCTCTTTCGGTGGGAGTTGCTTCGAATCCGAAGCACAAGAGGGACGCTACATCCCCTTCGAACTCGAAGCAAGTGTTTCGAAGGTGAATTAATTGGTAGGTTGGTTCCGTGCCCGACTCGCCCTCCTCCCTCGACTCCGTCCAGCTCGGCGCCTACTTCGCGCTGATGGACGTGGCGGGGCTGCTGCGTCACGCCGTGGAGCAGCAGCTGCGCGACAGCGGCGACCTCAGCTACGTGCAGTTCCAGCTCCTGGCGCGGCTGGCCCTGGACTCACCGACCGGCAGCGAGCGGATGACCGACCTGGCCGACGGTGTCGTCTACAGCCGCAGCGGCCTGACCTACCAGGCCGGTCTGCTCGAGAAGGCCGGTCTCGTCGTGCGCGCCCCGTCCCCGGACGACGAGCGGAGCGTGACCGTCACGGTCACCGACGCCGGGCGCTCCCGGGTCGCGGAGGTGATCCCCGGGCACGTCGAGGTGCTGCGCCAGCAGCTGTTCGCGGTGCTGACGGGCCCGCAGACGCAGGAGCTGGGCGAGCTCCTGGTGCCGGTGCGCGACCACATGCGCGCCGCGCCCCCGCGGTCGGCGGGTGCCCGCCGGCGCCGCTGACCGGCCGCCTGGTTTGGTGGGAGGCATGCGGATCTTCTTCACCGGGGGCAGTGGCAAGGCCGGGCACCACGTCGCGCCGTACCTCGCCTCCCAGGGCCATCAAGTCACCAACGCCGACCTCACCCCGCTCGGGCACCCCGACGTCACCGACCTCCGTGTCGACCTGACCGACGCCGGCCAGACCTACTCGGCGCTGGCCGCCGTGCCCACCCAGGCCGACTACGACGACCCCGACCTCGACCTCACGCGCGGGTCGGCGTACGACGCCGTGGTGCACTACGCCGCGATCCCGCGGCCGCTGGCCTCCACCGACAACGAGACCTTCGCGACCAACATCGTCGCCCACTACAACGTGCTCGAGGCCGCGACCCGGCTCGGCATCCGCAAGATCGTCTTCGCCTCCTCCGAGACGACGTACGGCGTCTGCTTCGGCCAGGGCGACCGCAAGCCGCTGTACGTGCCGGTCGACGAGGAGCACCCGGTCGTGCCGGAGGACTCCTACGCCATGTCCAAGGTGGCCGGCGAGGTGACCGCCCGCGCCTTCCACGCCCGCACCGGCGCCGACATCTACGGCCTGCGCATCAACAACGTCATCGAGCCCGACGAGTACGCCACCCTCTTCCCGCCCTTCCTGGAGGACCCCGCGCTGCGCCGGCGCAACCTGTTCGCCTACATCGACACCCGCGACCTCGGGCAGCTGACCCTGCGCTGCCTGGAGACCGACGGCCTCGGCTTCGAGATCTTCAACGTCGCCAATGCCGACCTGTCCGTGGCCGCGACCACCCAGGAGCTCATCGAGCGCTTCTACGACGGCGTCGAGGTACGCCGCGAGATGGGCCGCGACGAGACCTTCTACTCCATCGACAAGGCCCGCGCGCTCCTCGGCTACGAGCCGCAGCACTCGTGGCGCGACGTCCTGGACGACCGGCGAGGGAACCGCCCGTAGGCTCGGCGCATGTCGCAGCAGCTGGGCAAGGGCCAGAACCTCTCCCTGCCACCGGGTGAGGTCTCCGTGCACGTGCAGGCGGGCGCCGCGGTCGATGTGTCGGCGCTGCTGCTCACCGCGGCCGGCATGGTGCGCGGCGACCACGACTTCGTCTTCTACAACCAGCCGTCGGCCGGCGGTGTCCGCTACCGCGCAGACGGGGTCGACGTCGACCCGGCGCAGGTGCCGCCCGACATCGAGCGCGTGGTGGTGGCCGCGAGCCTCGACGGCAGCGGGCCGGCGAGCTTCGGGCAGCTCGGTGCGCTGACGCTGACGGTCTCGGTGGGCGGTTCCGCCGTCGCCACCTTCGTCCCCGACGGCCTCACCGCCGAGACCGCGCTGCTCTGCGTCGAGGTCTACCGGCGCCAGGGCGCGTGGAAGCTGCGGGCCGTCGGCCAGGGGTACGCCGACGGGCTCTCCGGCATCGCCACCAACTTCGGGATCTCGGTGGGCGAGGCGGCCGCGCCGCCCCCACCCCCGCCCCCGCCGCCCCCGCCGCCCCCGCCGCCCCCGCCGCCCCCGCCGCCTCCGCCGCCCGCACCGGTTGCGGCGTCACCGGCTCCGCCGCCGCCGCCCCCGCCGACTGCGAGCAGTGCTCCCAACTTGAGCAAGGTCACGCTCACCAAGCGCGGCGAGTCGGTCAACCTCGCCAAGGGCGGTGGCGGGGCCTTCGTCGTCAACCTCGACTGGAACCAGGCGGCACCGGGGGGTCAGAAGCGCGGGTTCCTGCAACCCAAGTCGCGGGGCATCGACCTCGACCTCTGCTGCCTCTTCGTCCTCTCCTCGGGTCAGGTCAGCGGGATCCAGGCGCTCGGCAACGCCTTCGGCGACTACGACCAGGCGCCGTGGATCCGGCTCGACCGCGACGACCGCAGCGGCGCCGCCACGGGCGGCGAGACCCTGCGGATCAACGAGCAGCACTCCGACAAGTTCGACCGCATCCTCATCTACGCGATGATCTACGAGGGCGTCGCCAACTGGGCCCAGGCCGACGGCGTCGTCCGCGTGAGCCAGCAGGGCGGCCCGACCATCGAGGTCCGCCTCGACGAGAGCCAGCCGCTCCGCATCTGCGCCGTCGCGATGCTCACCAACACCGGCGGCGGCCAGATGAAGGCCGAGCGCCTCGTCACCTACCACCGCGACCAGATGGAGATGGACCAGGCGTACGGCATCGGCGCCCCGTGGGGTGGGCCCGCGCGCAAGTAGTCACGTGTATGGCTCCCACTGCTGGGTGCCGACGTGAGTCCGATCCGGCTCCGACACCGGTCTGCTGCCAGGCCGTCGACATCGTCGAAACCCGAGACGCTCGACACCCACGCACAGGAGACTGGCCACGTGCGTCTTCTCGTCTCGGCTTCTGTGGTCCTGTCCGCCGCTGTCGCGCTGACCGCGGCGACCGCGATCCCCTCGAGTGCGGCTACCGGGACAGCGGGAAATGCCGGGCAGGGCGCGGCCGGCGTCCCGATGAGGTCGTTGGCCGACGCCGACATCACCGAGTGGGACGTCAGGCGTGACGCGCACCGGGCGCTCGACATCACCCGCGTCTCGGTCTCTCACTCAGCGGCGACCGTCCGCGTCGTGGTCCGTGTGCGTGACTTCGCACGGATGGGCTCCCGGGCCCCCGTCGCTACGGCACTGGGCGTCCACTTCGACACTGACGCAGAACGCAAGCCGGATCACGTGGTCAAGGTGGACGGGATGCACACGGCTGCAGGTTCCACCACCGGGTGGAACAAGCTGCGCCCCAACGGCGTCGACCCGTGGGGCGACTGGAACGAGTGCGTACCCGACGACTGGGACCAGGGCTTCATCACGACGAGGCCACGCCAGAACGAGTTGGTCTTCAACGCGCCAGTCGCTTGCTTGGGCGACCCAGCCTCAGTACGGGTGGCGGTCCAGTCCTACCGGCCGTACCGGTCGAGCGTCACCACCGACTGGGCACGTGGCGCCAGGCGCTACTTGCCGCGCGTGGTCCTCGACTAGGCGCCACGCCCGCTCGCGGCGGATCGACGCGGCCGATACACCGGCCGTGCGCCGTGGCCGCCATCACCGCTTGGGACCATGAGTCGCTGCTGTGGCGCGGACGCCGCTCAGATGCGCCGCAACAGCTCCGCCTTCTTGGCGTCGAACTCATCCTCGGTCAAGACTCCGGCGTCGCGGAGTGATCCGAGCTGGCGAAGCTGCTCCATGACGTCGGGCTGTGGTGCTGCCGGGGCGGGTGCAGGTGCGCTCGAGCCGGGGCGCTTGGCAGCAGAGATCCGCGACCGCAGCTCGTTCAGGTGGGGCTGCGCCTGCGCGTGGTGGGCCCGCGTCAAGGGCAGCGTGTTGCTGAGCGTGTGGGGATCACTCGCATCGGCGTTGCGTGACCTGCCCGCTCCCCGCCAGTAGTCCTTTGCGAGCGTTCCGCTGTAGGACGCCGTGAGGACCTCCAGGACTCCGTTCATCAACCCGGAGTTGTACTCGATCCCGGTGACGTCGGTGAAGTGGAACGTTGCGGACCTGCCTCCGCCCAGAGACCCCGCCATCCAGGAGGTGACGGCTCCGGTCTTGATGATCATCAGGCGGTCCTCGAAGGCTGCCAGGACTCCTGCGCCGGTGGACGCGATGACGAGCCACGGTCGCTCGTCGTCCGTGCAGTGGTCGAGGATCACCTGGACCGACTTCGACGAGGCCCGGTCGCCCACGAAGGTGACGTTGTTTCCGAGCTCGGGTACCGATCGCGCCTCGTCGGCCCTGGTCTCGAGGCGGTTCTGCAGCTCGCCCTGCCGCTCGGCAAGTGCGCGCTGCCGGGCTTCGGACTTGGCCTCGAACCGGGTCGGGGTCGCCTCAGGTGCGGCCGTCGGTGCTTGCGGGTCGCCGTCTGGTCCGACGGGGGGCAGGTTGGCGCTGGCGCGCTGATGGTCGGGATGGGTCCTGGCTCGTTCGATCGCGTCCCGCATCGCCACTGCGTCGTCCTTCGCGGACCTGTAGCGGCCGACAGAGACCCTGAACTTGTCGCCAGCGTCGGTGGTGATGGCGACCTGGCCGTTCAGTCCCAGCTTGTTGGCCGTCACCGTCCGGACGTCCGCGATCCGGTGCTCCCTCTTGAACCGGAACGAGCCCCTGGCGGTCTCGCACAGGATGATCCGCGCCGATGTCACGAACGCGACGTCGGCGGCCGGCTTGATCTGGTTGGCCCGGAAGACCGCCAGCATCTCCTCGCCGTCGACGAGCCCCTCGGCCGCCGCCAAGACCCACCTCTCGGCTTCTTCGGCGTCGACGCTCTTCCCGAGCTCGATGACTCCCATGGGTGCCTCCCTGTCCGACGGACCGACGGTCTCAGAGGAGTCCATCATGGTGTTGACCGACCGCGTACCAGCGCGGACGTCATCGCCACGTGTCGGATAAGTGATCCGAACGGTGCGGTGGCCCGAGCGTGACTCTGGCTAACCAGCCGGGCAAGGCGCCGAGTCACCTAGGGAAGCCGTGGCAAAACCACACGAAGGCCCCGATCCGAGGGATCGGGGCCTGCGGGGCTGTCCGGGTTACGCGGTAACGCGTGCGAACTGCGCGGCGCGCTCGGGCGTTACGGAGTAGTACAGCTCGTCGCCGCGCGGCGGGGAGAGTTCGGAACCCCACATGTGCACCAGCGGTGAGGTCTTGTCGGGGAAGTGCTTGCGCAAGGTCCGGGTGATGTGGGTCGGCAGCACCTTGACCGTCGAGTAGGTCAGTTCTAGCGACGTAGCCACCTCCGTGGTCGACAGCGCAGCCGAGTCGCCCGCCGCCGTCAGGTTCGCCATCAAGCGGCCGACGATCTCCGCCGTCTTGGTCCCGGAGTCGAGGAAGGCTCTCAGCTCCTCGTCGGTCCACTCATCTGCGGGCGGCTCGGGATTGGCGGAAGGCGAGGAAGCCGAGGAAGCCGAGGAGACCGAGGTGGTCAGTGACTCCGCAGCCGCACTGTGCTGTCCCGCGATGAGACCTGCGAGGTAGGTCAGGACGGCCGGGACGTGCTCATTGGGGACGGGAACATACGCGAACGGGCTGTCGCTAACCGGGGTAGTGCTGTCCATGGGGGTCTCCTGGTTGTTGTGCGGCCGGCGTGCCCGACTACATGGAACACTATCCAGTACATCCATGTACACATCAAGTAGATTTCACGATGGCCTAGTCCAGTGCTCGTGGCGCACCCCGCCCGGTCACCGTCGAACGCGGGTCATGGACTCGCCGCGAGGAGAGTGAGGCCATGCTTGGAGCGGGCCTATGGCGAGAAACCTGCGTGAAAGCAAGGTTCACTACACGATTGAGTTGAATCGGGCAGCGCTCGTTCGCGGCGGATTGACGCGCGATCTCGCGACCGACTGAGCCTGCCCGTCTCTTTCGTTGGCACAATCGGCAGATGGTCTTGTCACCACTGGGCGTACGCGCGACCGCCGGATCCCTACGCGCGCTCGAAGGCGTCGTACTCCACCACGCCTGGACCGCGGAAGGCGTCGTCGCAGGTCCCGCGAGTACCGGCGGTCACCTGCTCCACCTGTCAGTGGCCCTCTGCGTCCTCAACGACACCTACCGCGAGGCCGAGCGCCTCGGCATCGAGGTGCACGGGATCGCGGTCGAAGCCGACGGCGACTTCGACTCCGAGTGGTGCTCGACCGGCATCAACTACTCAGTCTTGATCGACTCGCCGGCGCTGGCCGAGGACCTCGCCCGCCTCGCCTCCGTGGTCGACGCCGTAGCCGAGATCCCGCGGGCGATCCGTGCCGGCACGCGGGTGCAGAGGAGCGCGTAGGCGACGGAGTGGCGCCCCCGTCGACGTCGAACGCGGCCGGGCCTGCGATTGGTCGGACGGAGGAGAGCAGGGACGGGCCGGAGGCGCCGCCCTGCATCTCACGTTCGCATGGGGTGCGTGCCGGGTTGGTGGGTGCGGGTGTGGTGGTAGGGGCAGAGGAGCTGGGTGTTGCGGAGGTCGGTGGTGCCGCCGTCCTGCCACGGGACCCGGTGGTGGGTGTGGCAGAGGTAGCCGGGGGTGTCGCAGCCGGGGTGTTGGCAGTGGCGTTGTTCGACGATGGCGGCGAGGCGTTGGGCGGTGGTGTGGAAGCGGTGCTTGCGGCCCAGGGCGAGCACTTCGCCGGTGGCGTTCATCCAGGCGGGGATGACACCGGCCCCGCAGGCCAGACGTAGGTACTCGGTGTGGGAGATCTTGGTGCCGGTGTCCAGGGCGGCGGCCTCGACCTTGCCGGTGAGGATGTCGTGGTCCCCGACGGCGATGACGGTCGCGGAGAGTCCGCCGATCTGGGGGAGCTGGTCTGGGTGGTAGGTCTCGATCCACTCGGTGAACGCGTGGCCGAGCCTGTCGGCTGAGGGTGTCTGCCAGTCGTAGGTGCCGGGGCCGTGGTGGGCGCGGACGTGCTTGGGGGCGGCGAGGGCGTGGAGCTGCTTGCGGAACATCTCCGCGACGTGGGTGGGCAGCGTGAACCGGCCGTGGGTCAGGCCGTCGCCGGCGTCGACCATGGTGAGGCGGGTCTTCTTCCGGGCGCGGGCTTCCTGGGCCTCGAGGGCGCGGGCTTCGCGTTGATCGGCGCCGTCGGGGTCGAGACGTTCGGCGATGGCGTGGCCGAGCCGGGCGAGGTCGTCGGCGTCGATGCCGCCGGTGGTGGCGTGGTCGAGGAGGAACGCCTCGGCGCGGGCCCGGTCGGCGGCGGGGACGTGGTCGTCGTCGAGGCGGGTGAGGTGGTCGGCGATGGCGTGGGCCTGCTCGGCGTGGATCTGACCGCGGGCGGTCGCGGCGCGGGTCGGCTCCAGGCCGGCGAGCGCTCCCGCCAACCTGGTCTTCGCGGCAGCGGTGCGGCGGGTGACGCCGGTGGTCTGCTGCAGCCACCGTCGTAGGTCGCGGCACTGGGCTGTGCCGGGGAGGTCGAGGACCTCGGCGTGGCCGATGGTGCGGGCCTCGACCTCGGCGATGCCGGCGGCGACCCGGGCGGCGAGTCCGACGACGCGGGTGGTGGTGACCGGGTCCATGGACCAGGCCGGGACCTCGGCCAGGGCCTGGAGGTCGTCGAGCACCGAGCACAGGAACGCCTCGATCGGGTGTCCCGATCGGGGGGTGTCGGTGTGCTCGGCCATGAGACTATTCCAGCACCGACCACCGACAGTTTGCGGCGGGTTTCCCGCTCAACCACAGGGGTTGTGGACAACTCGTCGCGGAGCT
>NZ_JBZUJV010000005.1:0-389083 GCF_058559815.1 Nocardioides sp. WJ219 | reverse complement strand
GCGGCTACTAGAGACTCGACTGCAGGATCGGGGTCTGGCCAGACTGCGGTCTAGGTGACTGGCTGGGTGGCTCTCTGTGCGGCTGCCCACCGGGTGTTGGTGTGGCTCTTCCATGGTCTGCGACCGGCTGGTCACCGTGGTCTGGTGTGGCTCGAGAAGGGACTGCTCTGCTCGTAGTAGCGCTGCCCACCCGACCGTCCTCAGGCCCCGTTTCGGGGCGCGGTCCGTTTCGGGAGGTGGGTGTTGAGCAGCAAGCAGCAGGTGGTTATCGGGGTCGATCCGCACAAGTTGTCGGCCACGATCGAGGTCGTCAATACGGTCGGGGTCAAGCTCGGCGAGGGTCGGTTCGCCACCGACAAGGCGGGGTTCGCCGCGATGTGGGGTTACGTCAATCGTCTCGAGTCCGACCGGGCGCGGCGGGTGTGGGCGGTCGAGGGCGCGAATGGGGCGGGCCGGTCGGTGGCGCAGCGGCTGCTTGCTGCTGGCGAGCGGGTGGTCGATGTGCCGGCCAAGCTGGCGGCTCGGGTCCGGTTGTTCGACACCGGTCACAACCGCAAGACCGACGCCCTGGACGCTCATTCGATCGCGATGGTCGCGGTCAGCTCTGAGCACCGCGACGGGCTGCGGGAACTATGCGAGGACGGTGAGCTCGAGGCGATCCGAATGTTATGCGACCGCCGCGACGAGCTGTCGCGTCAACGGGTCCAGACGGTCAACCGGATCCACCGGCTGCTGGCCGAGCTGGTGCCGGGAACGAAGAAGAAGGACCTCTCCGCCCAGCAGGCCAAGGCGATCCTGGCGACCGTGCGTCCGCGCGACATCGCCAGCAAGACCCGCCGGCGGATGGTCGTCGAGCTGATCGATGACCTGGTTCGCCTCGACCGGCGGCTCAAGGCCATGAAAGCCGACCAAGCCGCCGCAGTGCGCGAACGCGGCTCGAGCCTGCTCGACCTGTACGGCATCGGCCCGGCAGGTGCAGCCCGGATCCTGGCCGACGTCGGCGACGTGAGGCGGTTCGCTGACAGGAACCGGTTCGCGTCGTGGACTGGCACCGCACCACTCGACGCCTCCTCCGGTGAGCAGATCCGCCACCGACTCTCACGGGCCGGGAACCGGCGGATGAACCACGTCATCTACCTCGCTGCGGTCGTGCAGATCCGCAACGACACCCCCGGCCGGGACTACTACCGACGCAAGCTCGCCGCCGGCAAGACCCCACTCGAAGCACTGCGATGCCTCAAGCGCCGCATCAGCGACGCCATCTACCGCCAACTGCTCGCCGACGCCCGACGCGACGCCGAGCCGGCTGCTGCCACGGACCATGTCGATGACCAAGCTGGGTCCAAAGAGGCCGACGGGCCAGCGGATGGCGCGGGCCCGGGAGGGCACTGCGGGGCGACTCAAGAATCCAGCGCGACCGACCTGACCCCGCACATCGGCACTTCGGATAAGCCACTCCACGGACCCGCAGAACCGACGCTACAACCGCCTGCTGCGCAACCGGAAGAGCTCAGGAACCAGGCCCTACAACGCGTCCCTTGACACAGAAGGGAGCCATGGTCGGGCGGAGTCCGCTACAGCCGGGACAGCGTTGTGAGTGTGGACGAAGTTGCGAGAACGACCGAGCACCCATCCGGCGAGAAGCCCCAGGCACGGGCTTCATCGCACTCGCCAAGGAGCAGCACGCGGTCGTCAGGCCCATTCAGGGAGAACCCGTCATCAGTGGGGCGCACAGACCATCCGTCGCTCGTGGTGTGCGTGAGTGGTTCGCCGCCAGCGAGCCCAGTCACCCTCACGTCCCGCCCCGCCAGGGGGCCGACGCCCTCGACAAGCAAGGTGCGTTGGTCGAACCAGTCGAACGTCTCGTCCGAGTCACGCGCCAGTCTCTGACCGGTCCTCGGGTCGTAGACGCCACGTCCTTGGTGGCTCACGACCAGTAGCAAACCGGAATCCACATCGAAGCCTGCTTCGGTCAGCCCACCCACCGCATGGTGCTGAGGCTCGCCCCACGCAGTGGTCATGCTCAGACCGTACCTACGCCGTTCCGTTCAACCGCCCGACTCCCGGCAGGATCGCGCACTCATCGCGGCAGATGAGCGGAGGTCTCGAGTCGCCTCGGCGCCGGCAGGGCATGCTCACTGCATGAGTGCGTCTGGCGTGGTCCGTACGTGGCATGACGACGAGGGCTGGGGGGTCATCGACTCACCGCTAACCCCTGGTGGCTGCTGGACGCACTTCTCTTCGGTTCTAGTTGACGGTCTCGCCACCTTGATGGCGGGACAGAAAGTCACCTTCGAGTTCGAGCATGCCGAGCAGGACGGATTCCGGTATCGAACTGTGGAGGCGTGGCCCGAGGGTCAAGCCCGGACGCCTCGGTCAGGTACCGCAACTAGGACCGCCTACGAGTCAACGCTCACGCTGATCTTCGACGAACCTGGCATGAGCGACGAGAGTTGACGCCTCCCGGCGGCATGGTCTGGCGGAGCCCGCAGTGCGCCATGCTCGGGCGGAGTCAGCCTCGAGCGTCAGCGAGGCGTCGGAGTGCGGCGGGTCCGACTCCGCGGATTCCAGCGAGTTGGTGCAGGGCTGCCGGGAGCTCGCTCAGTGACAGGTAGCCGGCGTCGACGAGTGCCCTTGCGGGAGGTCGTCCGATCTGACGCTGTCGACGTGGTCGGCGCGCTCGAGGTGACGCCTACGCAGTCGGTTCTGTCAGGGAGTGGTCTTCGTGGTGCGTCGAGCCGGTTGTGCCGAGGGAGGGCTCAGGCCAGGCGGCGGTAGCTCATCAGGACGCATCCGCTCGCTGAACGGCTGACGTCGGTGAGCTCGAGGCGTCGCAGGGCGGTGGCGTCGGTCAAGAGACGCCGCCCGGAGCCGGCGAGGGTGGGGACCACGACGAGCTCGAGACGGGTGACGAGGTCAGCTGCGAGGAGGGCTCGGGCGAGCTCGATGCTGCCGTGGACGCCGATGTCGCCGCCCACGCTCTCGGAGAGCCTGTGGACATAGGGGATCAGCGGTTCCCTCACCACCACGGTCTCGGACCAAGGTGCTGCGAGCGGTGTGGAGGTGAACACGTGCTTTGGCCGGTGGTTGATGAAGTCCGCGAAGGGCTGGACGTCTGATCCCGGCCAGTAGTCGGCCCAGTAGTCGTAGGTTCCGCGTCCGAGGACGACGTCGGTCTGAGGCGCGATGACCCGGGCCAGGTTGCTGAAGATGTCGTCGTCGGCCTCGAACATCCAGTTGCCTGGTTCTTCTGCGACCCCGTCCAAGGACAGCAGGGTGTAGAGCACGACATCTCGCACAGCGCTTCTCCGATCGTGGTGGACGAGCCTCTGACTGCTCTCGCGGCGAGTTCTCATCGGAACAACCGTGACCAGCTGACCGTGCGCCCGACCTTCGGCAGGTGAGGGTCTATCGGCGGGCTGGGCCGGGCTCGTGGAGCGCGGCCTAGTAGCCCACGGTCACATGGACGTCACCATCGACGACCAGGACGCCGATCTGCACCGAGTGCGGGTCGTACCACCGCCAGCCTTGGCGTCCGCTCTCGGTGGGGCCGAGCTCGTTGGCCAGGTCACGGGGCGTCTGACCAACCTCTGGCCGGACGACCAGCTGACGCCAGCACCCACCCGAGCCGCACTCCTTCGTCTCGCTGACGACGCGCGCCCCGGCGGGTACCTCGGGGATGCGCCACCGAGGTGGCAGCGAGCCCTCGGCAGCAAACGCGAACAGGAAGGCGGCATGCATGAGGTACAGCAACACGTAGGTGCTGAGCACGACCGCCACGACTGTTCCCGACAGCCTCAGCCGGCGGGCACCGCCTGGGGTGTGAACACCAGTGGGAACCTGAGCGCACCGGTGTTGCCCGAGACCGGCAGCCACTGCCCCGGTCCGTCGGGTCGCAGGTCGGGCAGGCGGGCGGCGAGCAGCGGCAGGGCCACCGCCATGTCGGTGCGGGCGACGAAGTGCCCGAGGCAGTGGTGGATGCCGGCGCCGAAGCCGAGGTGCGGCGGCCGCTGCTGGGTGATGTCGAACCCCGGGTCGGGTGCGGACCGCGGGTCGGTGCCGGCCGCGTGCGAGAGCACCTGGACGATGCCGCCGCGCGGCACGTGGAGGCCGTGGAGGTCGACGTCCTCGAGGGCCTCGCGGGTGACCCAGGTGACGGTCGGGTTGACCCGCATGACCTCCTCCACGGCGCTGGCGCCGAGCTCGGGCCGCTCGCCCAGCAGTCGCCACTGGTCGGGGTGGCGCAGCAGGGTCTGCAGCGCGAGCCCGATCTGGTTGCGGGTCGTCTCCATGCCGGCGAAGGCGAGGAAGACCAGCGCGACGCTCAGCTCGCGGTCGTTGAGCTGGTCGGCGGCCACCAGGGTCGAGACGAGGTCGTCGCGCGGCGCGCGCCGGCGGTCGGCGACCACCTTGTCGAGGTAGCCGGACAGGCCGGTGATCGCCGCCTCGATGCGGGGCACCTGGTTGCCGACGTCGATCGAGAACGACGCCCCGAGGTCGTCGGCCCAGCGCGCGACCTGGTGCCAGTCGGCCTCGTCGAGGCCGAGGAGGACGCAGATGATGCGGGCGCTGTAGGGCTCGGCGAACTCGCTGATCAATTCGACCGACCCGCGCGGGGCGAAGGCGTCGACGAGCTCGTGGGCCAGGGCCGTGAACCGTGGTCGCAAGGCGGCGATCGTCCGGTTGCGGAACGCCGGGACCAGGAGCCGACGGATCCGGGCGTGGTCGTCGCCCTCGAGGCTGAGCAGGGTCTCGCCCCACCAGTCGGAGAACAGCCCGGAGTGGATGCCGTTCTGTGCCGGCCACCGCGCGTTGCCCTGGCGGAAGCGCCGGTCCCGCAGGACCGCCGACGCCTCGGCGTGGCGCAGGACCGCCCAGCCGTAGGTGGTCTCGACGTACCACTGCTCCTCCCGGGCCGCGTGCACCGCCGGCGACGTCACGTCGAACGCGGGGTCGGAGAGGTCCAAGCGGGTCACCGCAACGGCTCCATGACGACATCGTGCCGGTCGCTGGTCCGGTGTGCACGTCCTCTGGGCGACGCCGCTGCGAGCAGCAGGCCGGCAAGGAGTGCGCCGACCAACCCGCCCGTCGTGTTGTGCACGACGTCGTCGATCGTCGGCACCCGGCTCGTCACGACCCGGAGCTGGGCCCACTCGACCATCGAGGAGGCGATGAGGCACAGCGTCACCGCGGGCCAGACCCGACCGAGCGCGACCGTGAGCAGGAAGCCGAAGGGCACGAAGAGCGCGACGTTGGCCAGCACCTCGGTCTCGGTCCAGGTCAGGCGGCCGCCGGAGGCGCGCGTCGCGATCCGGTCGGCCAGGTCGAACGCCCAGCTGCCCTGCGAGGGAGCGGTCAGGGTGAGGTGCACGACGAGCAGCGAGTAGAGCGCGACCAGGACCAGCGCGACGGGGCGGTGCATGTCGTCGACGCTAGGAGCCTGGGCGGTACGGCCCATCGGTCCCGGGTGCCGCGGGTCGGTACCTGGGTGCCGCGTCTACCGGGCATCCACGGGGCGGCGCACGCGCGACATCGGCCACACCGTTGCAACGCCCGCAGCGCGGCACGGACGAGTGGGACTCGAGGCGCACGCGAGGAGATCGCTAGCGCCGCTTGCGGGTCGTAGCAGACAGGGCCACGCGCCCGCGCCCCGTGGGCGATCACCGGGACGGTCCCCGGGCGCCCCATGAGTCACACCGATGAGTCTGGTCGAGAGCCCGGGTCTCAGTGCCATGGACAGCTCAACTGTGAAGGCCGTGACTCGCCGGTGCTGATCGAGGTCGCGGAGGGGGTGCTGGTCCACCAGAGCGAGCTGCTGCGCAACAACACGGTCGTCGTCGAGGGTCGAGACGGTGTGCTGCTGGTCGACCCCGGCACCACGAATGCCGAGATGCGCTGTCTCGCGAGCGACCTGCGGGTCAGGGGAGCGCGTGTGGCGGCAGGCTTCGCCACGCACCCGGACTGGGACCACGTGCTCTGGCACGAGGCGCTCGGCGATGTGCCCCGCTACGGCACCTCACGCTGTGCTGCTGCCGCCCGCGACGTGCGGCTGCGTGACGACTGGGCGGCCCGCGCCGCTGATGCCCTGCCACCGCAGATCGCCGACGACGTGCCACTGGACTGGTACGGCCTCATCACCGGTGTGGCGCTCGACTGCACGGAGATCCCCTGGGACGGCCCGCGGGTATCGATCGTGGAGCACCCGGCGCACTCGCCGGGGCACGCCGCGCTGGTCGTCGAGGACAGTGAGGTGCTCGTCGCGGGAGACATGCTCTCGGACGTGTTCGTCCCCATGCTCGACGACTTCGATGAGTCGAACGATCCGGTCGAGGAGTACCTCATCGGCCTGCGCGTGGTGCAGGACGCCGCCCAGCGCGTCAGCGTCGTCGTGCCCGGCCACGGGTCCATCGGCCGCGGCGACCAGGTGCTCGCCCGGATCGAGCTGGACCGCGCCTACCTGCACGCCCTGCGTGACGGCCGGCTCCCGGACGACCCGCGGATCGGAGACAGTGCCGAGCCCGGCTGGGAATGGGTGAGCGACATCCACGAAGGCCAAGCACGTAGCGTTGCCGCTCGTCCGACGCGGTGACGTCTCGAGCCCGTGGACCAGCAGTTCGAGCCACGCTCGGAGCCCAACGGGCGGCATGGCAGACAGCGCACCGACGTGAGCCCACCGAGCGTTGACGTGAGCGTGGGCGCGTCTGGCCGGCAGCATCGACGAACGCGGCGGAGCGGGCAACGCATCACTCCCGGCGCGGTGAGGTTCGGTTGCCGAGGTCGACGACCAGCCGCGACGGCGAGCCGAGCGTCGAGATCCGGTACGGCAGGCGGCCGCCCTCGAGCCCGAGGAAGACCGGGGTGGCGCCCTCCCACGCCGCACCCACGAACACGTCGGCGACCTCACCCCCGACCGTGGCGGGCACCCGGCGGATGCGGTCCGACGGCCGGGTCGGCGTCCCGAACACCGCGATCTCCAACAGGGTGGCGCCGTCGAGGTCGACGACCCGACCGCTGCCGTCCAGCACGGCCTGCTCGACGTACGTCGCGGTCCACCCGGCCGTCCCTCGGCCTCCGAACGTGAGCACCACCCGGTCGCCGGCCGCGCGTTCCTCGACCCGGAGGTGTCGGGGCACCAGGTCGTAGGGGCCGGACGGGTTGGTCTTGCGCCGAGTGCCGTTGCGGTCGTTCCCCGTCTCGACCTGTGGTGTCGGCGTCGGATCGACCATGGACGTCGGAGCCGGCTCGGTGCCCTGGCTCGCGGCCTCGGAAGCCTCGCCGGTGTCGCCGGTGTCGCCGGTGTCGCCGGTGTCGCCGGTGTCACCGCACGCGTTGAGCACGGTGGCCGCGATCGCGGTGGTCAGGAAGGCGCGGGTCCTTATGTGGGTGCGACGCCCGAGCCGGGCCGTCGGTTGGCACGACGGTCCTCCCAGCGGACGAGAAGGCGGGCCCGCTGCCGCACCCGCCTCGGCCGCGGGGTCGAGGGGCTCGGCGTCGGGCCGTAGGGTCGGCGGGACGTCGACGACAGGGGCACGACATGGTGGCGAGCCGATCGGCGCGCGAGCGCAAGGCGGCCGCGGAGGCGGGACCGCTGGCGCAGGTGCGCATCGAGGTCGACGAGAAGCAGCAGTTCGTCTACAAGATCAGCTGCACCACCTGCACGGCGAAGGGCGACCGGGCGTGGTCGGCGTACCGACCGGGCGACGACAACGGCTTCCTGGCCGCGATGGACCGCTGGGTCTTCCACCTGCACGAGCAGCACCGCGGGGCCGAGGCGCCCTGCCTGGCCTACCTGCCCGACGCCCAGCAGCGGCTGCACGAGCGCCGCGAGCAGCGCGGCTGACGCGGCTCCGTAGCATCGGGCCGTGCCGCCCCGATCCCCCTTGCCGCTGCGGCACGGGCTGAGCGCGGCCTGGGTCTGCACGCCGCACCGCGACCCGGCGACACCGGCGCCCTGGTCGACCATGGGGGAGTGGCTGCACCACCACGTCGACGCCCGCGTCGACGTCGCGGGGTTCCTCGCCCGCGGCCGGTTCGTCTACGCCGACGGGCAGCCGGTCGGCGAGGGCGACCGCTACCGCGCGACGACGTTCGTCTGGTTCCACCGCGACCTGCGCGAGGAGCCCGCCGTGCCCGGCGACCTGGTCGTCGTGCACCGCGACGAGCGGGTCGTGGTGGTGGACAAGCCGGCGTTCCTGTCCACGGTGCCGAGGGGCAACCACGTGGTGCAGAGCCTGGTGGTGCGGTTGCGCGACGCGCTCGGGCTGCCCGACCTGACGCCCATGCACCGCCTCGACCGGGTGACGTCGGGCCTGGTCCTCTGCGTGGTCGAGCGGCCCTGGCGCGGCGCCTACCAGTCGATGTTCGCGGCCGGCACGGTACGCAAGACCTACCGCGCCCTGGCGCCGTGGCGGGCCGACCTCGAGCAGCCGGTCACCGTGCGCGACCACATCCGGGCCATCCCACGCACCGGACGCGCCGAGGTCGTGCCGGGCGCCCCGGTCAACGCCGAGACGCTGGTCGAGCTCGAGGAGCGCCGCGGCGACCTCGCGGTCTACCGGCTCACCCCACGCACCGGCCGCACCCACCAGCTGCGGCTCCACCTGCACGGCCTCGGCGCGCCGATCGTCGACGACCCGCTCTACCCCGTCGACCGGCAGGTCTCGATCGACGACTTCTCCGAGCCGTTGCAGCTGCTGGCGGCCGAGCTCGAGTACGACGACCCGGTCGACGGGACCGCGTACCACCACGTGAGCCGGCGGCGGTTGCCGTTGGGTGCGGAGGTGGTGTCTGGTTGATCTGCGAGTGGTGAGGGCGGGGTGGGTCTTTCCGCCCAGATAGACGCACGGTCACCTGGCCAGACGCCACGCGAAGAGATCCCGACTCAAATCGCTAACCGTGACTAGGCTTGATTGATCGACTGGGATGCCGCGGCTCGGGCCGGCGGCGAACCACTGGGCAAGACAACCGTCAACGACCTGGCCGGCCGGTCATTCGGATGGCGGAAGCTATCCGTCACTTGGGAGAGTGGGAACCATGGTCGAGTTCGACCCTGCAGCGTCCAAGAACGACCATGAGGCAACGCTTGAGGCGTACCTGCTCGAGCAGGATCCGATGTTCGGAGCCATCCTCGCTCCATTCCTCAGGTTCGACGTATTGGAGCAGATGTCCGACACGGACCGCAGGACGGTCCGGACGGCGGTCAGCGGAGAAGTCCGCAGGGCCTTGGACGAGGGACTGACACCGTGAGTCGATACTTCCTCACGCGCGTCAAGATTGAAGGCTTTAGGGGCATCAACAACGAGGACCAGCCGCTAGAACTCCGTTTCAAGCCAGATTCTGTCAACTCGGTCTTCGCGGCCAATGCCTCTGGGAAGAGCTCGATATTCGAGGCGCTGTGCTTCGCGATCAAGGGTCATGTCCCCAAGCTCCGACACTTGCGGGCCGGCGAAGAGCCAGACAGGTACGTCTCGAACCTCTTTCATTCGAAGAGGACGGCAGTCGTTGAAATCGAACTTAAGGACGAAGCCGGGGACCTGTCATCAATCCGCGTGACCCGGACACCCAGCGGTGCCAGGGTGGTCGACAGCCCTTCTGGGCTCGCCGATCCAGAGCATGTTCTCGGGAGCCTCAACGAGGACTTCACCCTCTTGGACTACGAGGAGTTCACCCGCTTCATCGACCGAACCCCGCTTGAGCGCGGCCGTTCATTTGCCTCCCTGCTTGGCCTCTCGGCGTACTCACAACTCCGCCAGGTACTAAGCACGCTTAGTCATACGGGGAACCTGAACTCAGACTTTGAGATACCACTACTAGAAACGCGGGCCTGGAATCACGAAAAGAACGCCGCCGAGGCGTTCGCTCGGTTTCGTGGCGCTTACACCGATCTGACTGGGAAAAGTCCAGGCGATACCTCAGACGTAGCGCGGTGGGGCGCGGACATTCGACAAGCCTTGGATCAACATCGAGCTTCTTCGTCCGATCATCGGCGAGAAGCGTCTTTCTGAGCTTGACTTCACTTCCCTCAGAGACGCAGTGAAAGTCGAAGAGGGTGGCGCGAAGCGCGACGAACTCGCGAAGCTCATCGAAGCAGGCGCTCGCCTGGACGCCCTCGCGCCCGAGTCTTTGGCGAGTGCGAAAACGCAAGCCGCAGAGCTGGCCGAAGCGTTGCGGCAACGCACTGAGTTGTTGATGACAACGCCAGGCAACCTCTACAAGTGTCTTCACGATGCGGCGCTCCGTCTCTACCGGTCGGATGAGTGGAACGAGCCCAACGTATGTGCGGTCTGTCAATCGGCGTTCACAAGGCCGCTACTCCCGACGATTCAATTGCAGGTCGCCAGATTTGAGGCCGTTCGGACCCAGGAGGATCTGGTTCGAAACCTGACCGCGCGCCTGACCTGGCTGCGCGCGCTCAAGCGGCTCGAGAGCATCGACGAACTCGCCGTTCCCGCTTCCGCGCCGGCATGGGGCCCGTTGACCGACGCGGTCCAACTGGGCAATGCAAGCCCCGAGTTGGTTGCAACAGCTCTACTTCATTACACGACCCTGCTGGAGCGGCTGGCCGCTCGCCGTGCAGAGGTATCGAGTCGTCGTGCTGATCTCGAACGAGAGCTGCCGCCATCCCTTGTAGCGGTCACAACTCAGATCGAGCACGCCTCTCAGGGTCGCGATGCGTTGACCGCGTATTGGCAGGCCACAAGCGACCTGACAGCGACGCGAGCTCGCATCGCGAAGTACGAGAGTTGGGCCAAGTACATCCGGCAAGTCACTGAGGACCTCTGCAAGGCCGAAGCCAATCTAACGGCGGCGCGGTTGGACGCGATGGGTGACCAGTACAGAGAGCTGTTCCACAAGATCATGGGCGTGGGGGACGTCATCCCTACGCTGTCTCGATCGGATCGAGGCGAGCAACTCGACGTGCGACTTCAGGACTTTCACGGAATGGCTGGTCTGTCGGCACGGGCCCTCCTTTCAGAGAGTTATCGGAATGCGTTGGCGATCTCCGTATTCCTCAGCGCCGCTGCCCAGCAGAAGACAGCCTCTCGGTTGGTGATCCTCGACGACGTGACGTCGAGCTTCGACGCCGGCCATCAGTGGCGGCTCATGGATGAGATCCGACTCCGCCTGCAGCACCGTCCAGGTGCTGACGGTCTGCAGTTCATCCTTCTCAGCCATGACGGGCTGCTCGAAAAGTACTTCGACAAACTCTCAGGCGGGACAGACTGGCACCATCAGCGCCTACAGGGCTGGCCTCCACTGGGCGCCGTCTGGACGGTCGGGCAGGATGCCAACCGAGTCCGACAAACCGCGGATGGTTTCCTTGCTGCTGGCCAAGTTAAGGAGGCGGAGCCACTCATCCGGCAGTACCTGGAGTTTTCGCTGGAGAGGGTCATCCGCAAGGTCAACATCCCTGTTCCCTTTGACTTCGCCATTCGGGATCACATGCGCATGGTTGGCAACTCGCTTGACGCAATCATGGCGGCGGTTAAGTTGCAGGAGCGTGCTGGTGGTCTGATCCTCGAAGCCAGCCAGGTCGCGGACTTGGAGACCAGGCACGTGCCCGCCCTAGTTGCGAACTGGGTCAGTCACTACTCAACGGCTGTGTCGGCGAGCCTAAGTCCACCAGTGCTCCAAGGTGTGCTGCAGGCGGCTGAGGATCTAACTGAGTGCTTCAAATACGACGACCACAGCAGCACGCCCGTGGCCCGCCGTTGGTATCGGTCGCTCACATCCCGGTAGGCGCATTGGCCCCAAAACCCTTCGTGGCCGCCGCCCACCGGCGTTTCTCGTTCGGGTTGCGACTTGAGTGAGGTGTTGTTTCCTCCGCCTTACGCCCGATCGGCGCGGCCAACGCTCCGGGTCGGCCCATATGGGATCTCCCCGTCGACGTGTCTGGGCGGCACTTCGGCGGCGGCGAGCAGCATCATCAACAACGGGTTCGGGCCCGGGGTCGAAATCCACACGACATCGTGGTCGTGCTTCGGGTACCAACTGCGTATGACCGAGCGGTACAACGAGTTCAGCCCAGCAGCGCGCGCCGCTGGGCTCTTGGCTGCGTCCGAGACACATGTCAGCGGTCAGCATGCGGTGTCGAAAGTGATTCTGAAGAACTTCGAGCGCCCCATCAGTGGTGTTCAACAGATTGGGATCCACAGCGTTCAATTCGGTCTGAGGCGCCCAATCGGTCGAGGTCGGGCGGGGATTGCGCGAGACCTTCTACGGGTCGGGTCTAGCTCGGCGGAGGCGCTATGGTCGCGAACCGAGAACCACCTGGGTCACGCAGTTGAGGACGTGCAGGTGCACCGTAGCCGCGCGAACGCGCTCAGCTTGGGCTGGGTCCGCAAGGGCATCAACCTGCACTTTGCCCGGGGCAAGGTGACCATCGGGATTCTCGATGGGATGTGGGGGCTCCGTGGGGCTGAGATGATGGCCGAACTAGCTGAGCGTGGGCGGACGTCCCTGAAAGGTCAGTTCGTCGCGCGCCATCGTCGTTCTCCATCGGACGCCGAACTCATCGATCTTGTAGAGGAGTACTCGAGCAATGGAACTCAACTCAACGAGACCGGTGCCTGGACCCGGGCGCGAGTCGAGCAGGTGCGTCCGTCCGCCGCGTCCGTTGTCACACTTGACGGTCGGTGCAGAGCCTTGCAGCCAGCCCTAAGCGCCGAGGGCCACGGCGCTCACCAGCGACGGCATGGGACGTCCCCATGCCGTGGTGCTTGGTTGTAATCTTCTTGAGCACGTTGAACTGAGCTTGCTCACCGTGTGCCAGCATCGTCGTGTGCTTTCACCGTTGCGGGGGACCCGGCCAGCCGCGCGTCGAACTTGGGCCTAATGTGACCGACACCCATTCCGACGCTGACGGCACTGTCGGCCGGAGCACCCGCACGTTCTTTCGCCTGCCCGGTATGACCTTCGCGCGTCCGCTGACCTTCGGCGCAGCCCGCTTCGTTGACCGACACACACTCAAGTCCGAACTGGACGTCGCGCTTCGTCGCGAGCCGACCACCGATTCGATGCGAGCAGCGCATGAAGCGGTGCATCAGTCGCTTGCCGAGTGGGGCAAGGACGCCGCGCTCGAAATCAGCAATGTCCCGAGCCGCCCATCGCATCCCGAGAACTACGGCCAAAAGCGAGCTCGGCAGGAGGGAAACCGGGCCATCGTCGAACAGATCGCGTCAAGTGCCACTGCCCTCTTGCGCTTCGCCGCGCGGCCACACATCCGGGTCAACGTCGACACCCATCGCTTCGGGCGCACTGGCGAGCATGCGTTTGGTCGCCGCGACAGCATCGTACTGTTTGACCGAGCGACCCCGATAGCGGCACCTGGTTGGCAGAACGTCGGCGGATGGTCTGATTTCGACTTTGACGAGGGCATCATCGCCGCCATCGAACTCGACGCCGCGATGACGTGGCTTGGCTCCCTTATCGGCAGCGAAGTGGCGTCTCGCGCTGACGGCGAGCGGCGCGCGCTAAGAGCCCTGAGCCTCATCGACCGAGGCTTTCGCACCCAAGACATTGACCAGCGAGTCCTGATGTCGAGCATCGCCGTCGAGTTGCTTTTCTCCCGCGCGGACAAGCCGCCGCAAGAATCGCAAACGATGGCTATTGCACGTCGTATCGCCTACCTGTCTTGCGGAGCCGGCTGCGGACAGAGCGGGCCGCACTGCCTTTACACCGAGCGCTCAAAGAGCCAGAAGCAGTTGCTCAGCGACCTGGTCGACCACGTCGAGAACGGCCACCAGTGGCAATGCAGCGCCTTCCTGCACATTGTCGCTCCGATCGATGCCATGCCTCATCTTCGTTACCCACCGTTGTTTGCAGCGCGCAACGCCGTGGCTCGTGAAGGGGGCTTGAACTGGGACGAGAAGACATCAATGTACTTGGTGCATGTGGCCGAGAGTGCGTTACGAGCTGGCTTAGCGTGGCTCGCAAGGAATCATCCTGTGTCCATGGCCGACCTCGACTCCGAGATGGACGACAAAGTCGACGACGTGGTTGACCAAACCTGATCGCATCGCTCGTTCACCCGCGTCGTATCGCCGCGTACGGGTGTCCCGCAGGTCCCCTGTGGGTCCACGCGAGCCGGTGCTGCCGCGAGGATCAGGACGACGTCCTGCGCAGGTCCGGGCTGTCGACCAGATCGTAAGCAGCCGGGACCGCGAGGACGATGCCTGCTTGCAACGTCAGCGCAGGCGTCACGGCGATGGTCGGCGCACCTCCGAACCCAGTCGCAGAGCTTGCCGCACCAACGCGACGCGTTCCCAGCTTCACGAGCGCTCGCGCTAGTTCGTCCGGGCCGACCCCGGGGCGTCGGCGCCTGACCCCAGGGACACTCACCGAACGCATTGATCTTGCAGTGAGTCTTCCTGCCGGGATTGGCTCCCTGGACCAGACCCGTTCGACGATGTCTGATGTCTTCATGAGCGGCGACTACCGAGACCCAGTGCAAGAACTCAAGGTGATGCAGGAGCGCATTCGGGCGATTAGGACGCGCTACTGCGAGCCCAAGTCCAACGCCAACCCCCGCTACCTCGCTCTGTCCAACGTTGTTAGCAACCTCTCTAAGGCGATAGACGACTTGGAGGTGGAAGCAGAATGAGTAACCAGAGCACGCCGGCTCGATCCGGAGGCATGGACTACACCGCAGCCGTGTACGACTACCTGCGGTCGCTAGGGGATCCAGGTGACGAGGTCATGACGTCGATCAGACCGTGGTTGGAGAAGACCTACGGGTTGGGCTACCCGGACGCAGCACGAATCCGAAGGATCGCGATGACCGAACTTGCTGCTCAGGGCAAGATCGAGCGCCTGAACACTCGAGGTCGCTACGTTCGCATCCTCGCTTAGTAGATGACACCCCAGGACGACCGACCAGTCACCCGTTGCGTGTGCGACATTCCGCCGCCTCTGGGACAGGGAAAACGCCCCTCCATGCCGAGGCGAAGCCCGTAAGCGTGGGCGTGGGTGTGGGGAACTGGACGGTTCAGTCTCGTCGACCATTTGCCGTCTGATCGGTCGGGCTGTCCGTTCGCACCGGGCCCGCCTCGCCCCGGCTGCGGCCACCTCCATCGCCCTTGCGGCAGCGTCAATGTTCATGTGCACGGCCGCCCGTGCCGTTGACTCTGGCGACTCCGAACTCACCGTGGCATCGCGTCCCGCCTTACCTTGCACGAGCGCCGGTCCCAGTGCCCTGGAGCCTAAGCCGACACCGAATGGGCTATGGACAACGCTGACACGGACCGACACACTCCGCTCACGCCGGCGATGCCGCGTAGACCCCGGCGGTGTCGAGAGGGGACCCTGTTGAGCTCGAGAGACGTCACAGTAGACAGCGGCCGGACATCGACCACGTTGCTCGTTCTGCTGGGTGTCAACGGCACCAGGGAGGAGTGCCGTGCACGCCCCCGAGGGTTAGGCATCTGGGGCCAGGGAACGACCGTGGCGGCAGATCGATGACCGAGCCACCGTGCGAAGTAGAGCAGGAGGCCGCGGTCCTCGATGAGGGGGACAGGGTTAGGAACGAGAATGCCGCTGGCCTTTGGGTCCTTGCCGCGATCACTTACCTAGTGTTCCGCTGGACGGTGGACGAGGACCCATCCGACGGCGGCGATCTGAACTCGTTCCTGTGGCGCGACCTCGCGCTCATCGCCGTCTACACCTGGACGTTTCGCGAGACGTGGCGCTGGGGTGCCCGGTGCGCAGGCCGGCGATGGATCCGCGACAGCCTCAAGTCCCGGCTCCGGTGGCTCGTGCCCGCGACCGCCCTGATCGATCTCGCGGAGAACGGACTGGTCGCGTTACACGGAGGTATCGACCTCGCAGGCCCGCTGGCTGCGGTCACCAGTGCGAAGTTTATCGGCTTTGGGATCTGTGCATTCGTCGCTTCGCTCGCCCTTCTCCTCGGGCTCCGGCGCTTCGTCCTGCCGTGGAGCGTGCCACCGGGGTTTTCACCCGCGGTCCCGCGAGGGGCGGTCGGGAGCAGACTGATGGAAGTGACTCCAAGTAAGTCTCCTGCCGACTGGTACGTCGACGGCACTGGCGCCCAGTTTGCCGGAGGCGGATATGGGATCGGTCTATCAGGCGGTGGCATCCGCTCAGCAGCGTTCTCGGCCGGCGCAATTCAGGCGCTTGCCGGAACGGCGTACGCCTTGGAGAAGGCGGCGTACCTGACCACGGTCTCGGGCGGAGGCTACGTGGGCGTTGCATCGCAACAGATCCGGCACGGCCTGGCAAATGACAAGGCCACCGCGACCGGGCCCGGGATATTCACCGAGAGCGCTCCTGAGTCGGGCTATGTCCGAGCGCATCACCGCTATCTCGGTGACGACGCTCTCGGCCGGTTGCGCACTATTATCGCGGTGGTTGCAGGCATTGCGATGAACGTCCTAATCGTGGGCGGCCTCCTAGTAACTATCGGTGCCACAATGACCCTCGTCAGGAACCCGGCGACATCGTGGTCGGTGTGGTGCGTGGGCGTCGTGGTGCTCTTTATAGTCTCTGGGGCGCTCTGGCAGCTCGGGGCACCAGCAGGCAAAGTCGGTAGCGCCTCGCCGGCTGGAGGAGGCGAGGCGTCGGCAAGTCAGACCGGCGACCCGTCGACGTCCCCCAGAGACCGCCTGTCCGACAGGCTCCGCACCGCTTCTCTCGTTATCGCGGGGTTTGGCTGGGTTAGCGCCTGCTACGTCATGCCGACTACAGGGGCGACCTACCCCGCGTGGCTGTTGGCTCCGGGACTGCTGATGTGTGCCCTCGTAGCCATGTTGATCGTCAAAGTTACCGGCCGTCATCAGAGTGACAAATTGGTTGCCGCCCTCTGGTCCGGCGTCTGGGTGACCGTCGCGCTCACGATCGTTCACCGCACGATGAGAAGCGCCGACGATTGGCCTTTCGCCCACGGTAGGGGCTTGATCGGACTAATCGTCGTCGTCACAGTTGTCTTCCTCTTCGCCGACCAGACCTGGTACTCCCCGCACCCCTTCTACAAGGCGCGGATCGCCTCGACCTACGCCTTGAGGCGCGCTGGCACAGACGCATTGCCGATGGACTACGACACCTACACCTACCTCGATACGTGGGCGGCGCCGGCAGGCGGACCGCAGCTGCTGGTGTGCGCGACAGCCAACGTGGTCGACACCTCAATCCCCCCGTTCGGGACCCGCGCCGTCCCCTTCGTGTTTGCCCACGACTTCGTCGGATCACCCGAGCTCGGCTCGTGGCGGACCTGCGACTTCCGGCGCGCCCTCGGCACAAGACTCGCCGCCGACGGGACCCTGCAGTCGGCGGCCGCGATTTCAGGCGCCGCCGTGGCCTCCGCCTTGGGCCGCCAGGGAAGCAGCATCCCCACCCTCGGGACCGCGATCGCGCTCGTCAACGGCCGCCTTGGAGTTTGGCTGCCGAACCCACGATTTGAGGGCACATGGCCGATTGAGAACGGCGGCCCGCGCTCGGCCTGGGCACGCACGAGACGCCCGAGCCTGCTGCTGCGTGAGATAGCGGGCCTCATGCCAGGACGGCGTCGTTACATATATGTCAGCGACGGCGGGCACCTCGAGAACCTCGGACTGCTGGAGCTCCTTCGTCGGCGGTGCGGGTTAATCCTGCTCGTCGACGCAAGCGCCGACCCTCGGTTTTCCACCAGCGCCTTTGACTCCTCACTGCGGCTCGCGCATGCACATCTCGGGGTGACGATCTGCGATCCAGTTGGAACGCAAGAACATCCGGCATGCGCACTAGACGGCCACCCCACACCCGACCCATTGAGGCGTTGTCAAACGCCAAGCGCACGGCTAGCCGGACTAGACGTATCCGAGGACTGCGCTGTCGTGCGTCACGTCATCTACTCCACCCCGAACGGCATCCCCACCGCGGAGGGAACCATCGTTCTCGCCAAGGCGGCGTTCGCCGCCGAGATCGAAGACGACCCGTCGGCTCAAGAGTCTGCGGAGAGGGTCGCCGCTGGTCCGCGCCGACTCGCGAAGTGGCCCTGGAACGTACGCAACGTGCCTAAGACTCCGACCTTCAACCAGTGGCTCACCGACGACCAGTTCGAAGCGACGACGCTGTTAGGCCAGGCCGTCGCGCGTCGGGCGATCACAAAGTTGATGGAGAACGATCCACGGCGGCAGGACGCTGGCCGCGACGTATCGCTTATCGGCGGCCGCAGGCGCGTCTGATCACTTCCCTCGGACCTAGGTCGTCATGCGGAACGGGTCGCGCTGTCGCCAACACATGCAGGTTCCCTACGCACAGACGCGAGGTGACTATTGCTTGGCGACTGCTCTGAACCGCCCGTCTGTATGTGAAAGCTGGCTGCAAGCGGCGACAGCGGGCGCCGAGCCGTTCCACATGCCTGAAGGCTTAGGGCAGGCACATGTGCTGTTTTGGCCGTTGTGACTATTCCAAACGTCGCTCGGCCGAGGAATAATGACGATTTCAGCTCTAACGGAAGGACCCAGAATGAGCATCTCGTCAATCGCTCAAGATAGTGCCTTACGTCTCGCGCCTGGAGCGCCGGCCGCTAGCCATAGCGAAGTTGTGGCGCGGAGGTCCGCGGAGGCGGCCGTTGCGGCAGTCGAGAGCGGCTCGAGCAAGGATGAGGCAACCGCGAAAGGCACGGAAGCGGGTAAGAGCGCCGTCTCGTCAAGCGCCTCCGGCTCCGTGAACTCCAACTTCGTAGCACAATTGGTGAAGTACGTCCCCACGGAGGCGATTACCATTTACATCGCTGTCCTGGCGGCTATGGGCGACGTTAAGCCGCCCGTGGGCAAGAAGTTCCACGAAGCGGACTTCAGTGGGCCATGGGCAGTGTTGGTGATCATGGTGCTGGCCACCCTTGTCATGACCCTGGGCCTCGGCTATCGGGCACAAAGGAACGCGCGGCCCACGGGGAAGTTCAAGGTGCCGTACTTCGACATCTGCGCTGCGTGCCTGGCCTTCGCGGTATGGGCATTGGCGTTACCGAGCACACCCCTCCGAGATATCAAAGGGTACGACTACTCAGCGTGGAACCCAATCATCATCCTGGTTGGCACCGCCACGATCTCGTTTGCTGCGTACGTCTTCAACAAGAACGTCGCTTGGGAAAAGTTCCTCCACACACCTGACCCTTAGGAGCGAAGTTCTCCGCGCTAAGACGGCTGCGACCTGGCGTTTGACGTCGGAGGGACAGCAGCCACTTCGGCAGAGTCCCAGCACCTGCACCGTTTGTAAGGTCCGCGAGTCCGGGGTGGATCTGAGGGGCAGCGATAGACGGCCGGAGGTCGTTTCCAGATCTTGCAGCCATTGACCGTCTTCCGGGGGTGCGTGAAAATCGTGCGGCGCTCAACAGCAGTTGAGCACCGCGCTGCGACTGATCCCGGTGGGTCATTCCGTCGCGAATGCGGCATCCGTGAGCCTTGCGCGGACTCCGAACAGGTGTTCTAATAGACAAGCACGGTGGCGTCCGCGTCACCAAGAGATGCAGTAGTCCTCCGGGTGTGCTCCGGAGCTCGTCGCGGGTGGCGCGCTGGCATCGAGGTCCTGTGAAGTCCCGGCGGGTGGGTCCCCGGGCGACGTTCGACTCGTCAGGCAGTCCCATGTCGTTCACCTCGCCGGCCACGCCGGCCGCGGTCCTCGAGGCCGCCGGGTCGGAGATCGGCGCGCTGGGTGATCGGCTCTGGGCGGCCACCGCCGACGAGGACCTGCTCGACGGCGTGCGGGCGCTCGAGGACCTGGTCGCGAAGGCCGGTGCGGTGCGGGCGCGGATGCTCGCCGAGATCGACCACCGCGAGCTGCCGCGGCGTCAGCTGGCGTGGACCTCGACGCACGACTGGTACGCCCACCTCGCCGGGCTGACCGTGGGGGAGGCCCGCCGTGCGGTCGGGCACGCCAAGGCCCTCACGACTGCGTGCGAGGCCACCTGGTCCGCCCTCGCGGCCGGTGAGGTCTCGCCGGTCCAGGCCGGCATCGTGTGCGACGCGGTCGACCAGCTCCCGACCAGCCCGGCCCTGCGCGAGCAGGGCGAGCAGGCGCTGCTCGAGGAGGCCTCGCGCCTCAACGCCACCGAGCTCCGCAAGGCCGCCCGCCACCTGGTCGAGGTGGTCGATCCCGACCGCTCCGAGCGGCAGGCCGAGTCCGAGCTCGCCCGTGAGGAGCGTGCCGCTCACCTCGGCCGGTTCCTCTCGCTCGCCGACGACGCGGCGGGCGGCGTACGGGTCAAGGGTCGCGGCTCGATCGAGGACGCCGCCGTGCTGCGTGCGGCACTGATCCCGCTGACCAAGCCCGAGCCGGCGTCCGACACCGACGACCCGTCCGCGTCACCTCAGCAGGACCCCCGCGACCACGGCGCGCGCCTGTGGGACGCGCTCGTCGAGGTCGCGCAGCACTCGCTCGACACCGACCGCCAACCGAGCGGCCACGGCGCTCGGCCGAGGGTGGCGGTCCTGATCGACCTCGAACGGCTGCGTCGCGCCACGGGTACCGGGCCTGCGGTCACCGAGGACGGACTCACGCTCTCGGCGGCCGCCGTACGCCGCCTGGCCTGCGACGCCGACATCATCCCGGTCTGCCTCGGCTCCCAGGGCCAGCTCCTCGATGTCGGCCGCGCCCACCGGCTCGTCACCCTGGCCCTGTGGATCGCGCTCATCGCCCGCGACCGTCACTGCGTGTTCCCCGGGTGTGCCCGGCCGCCCGTGATGTGCCACGCGCACCACATCCGCCACTGAGCCGACGGCGGGCGCACGGCCCTCGACAACCTCGTGATGCTGTGCGGCGCCCACCACCGGGCCATCCACCACACGCCGTGGGAGGTCCGACTGTCCAGCGCCGACGGCAGGCCCGAGTTCCGACCCCCACCCCGGCGGCGCGACGACGCACCACCCGAACACTGGATCCGAGGACGCCCGCGACGCGGGTAGCGGCCAGGTGGTCCGGGTCGGGTTGCCTGGTCGCTCACCTCCGCGTGACGTCGCGCCCGCGGGCGACCACCGTGCCCACGGCCTCGAGGAGCGCCGGCACGAACTTCTCCGACTCCAGCACGCACGCGGCGTGCCCCGCGTCGACCTCGTGCACGGTCGCGCCCGGGATGGCGCGGGCCAGGCCGACCTGGCGCGCGGCGGGCACGACCCGGTCGCGGGTGGTGACGACCACGGCGGTCGGTATGTCGATCCGCCCCAGCCACGGACGGGAGTGGTGGCGGCCCAGGGCGGCGAGCGCCTGGCCGACGGCCCACGGGCTGGTCGAGCGGAACTCCGCGAGCGCCCAGTCCTGCACGTCGGTGGGACGCAGGTCGACGGCGCCGGCGGCGGCGCGGGCCGCCCTGGTGGCGGTGCGCGAGCGCGACACCTCGCGCAGCCCCAGCATGGTCGCCCCCATCCCGGTGAAGAACGCACGCTCGACCGCGTGGTGCTGGAACCGGTCGGTGGTGGAGCAGAGCACCAGGCCGCGCACGAGGTCGGGGTGCTGGCGCCAGACGCGCTGCGCGACCACGCCGCCCATCGAGTAGCCGGCGACGACCACCTTGCCCAGGCCGAGCACGTCGGCCAGCGCGGCGACGTCGTCGGCGCAGTCGGGCAGCGAGAACTGCGCGCTCTGGATGCCGCGCCCGTGCCAGCGCTGGTCGAGCGTCACGACGCGGTAGCGGCGCGCGAGGCGCTCGATCGCCGGGAACCAGGTGAGCAGCCCGGTGCAGCCCAGCGCGTGCAGGAGGACGATGGTGGGGGAGTCCTGGGAGGGGCCCGCCGTGTCCGTGACGTACGTCGTGCCGCGCCCGGGCAGCTCGACGAGGCGGCCGTCGGGGATCGGTGTCCACGGCAGGTAGGCGCGGCGCCGGAGCAGGCCGACCGGTGTCGGTGCGGGCATCGGGGACCCCTGTCGTGAGGCGTGGCAGCGAGAACTAGAACAGGTTACAGTTTCGTCCGTGAGTTCTGACGACGGCTACACGCCCGCGGACCCGGAGTCCCTCGACGCGGTCCGCTCGGTCATCACCTCCGTGCTCGAGCAGGCGGCCCAACAGGGGGCGTCCGCGCCGGAGTGGCAGGCCCTGGCTGCGGCCGGGCTGCTCGCGCTGCCGGTGCCCGAGGCCCACGGCGGCGAGGGCCTCGGTCTCGCCGAGGTCGGCGTCCTGCTGCGCGAGACCGGTGCCCGCGCGGCCCACCTGCCCGTCTGGGAGACGCTGTGCTGCGGCGTCCTCACCCTCGCCGCGACCGGCACACCCGAGCAGCAGGCGGCCCTGCTGCCCGGGGTCGCCGCCGGCGAGGTCGTGCTGTCGCCCGCGCTGCGCGAGGTCGGCCGCCGGATCACCGACCGGCCCGAGACGGCGTACGCCGACGGGCGGCTCACCGGGCGCAAGGTCGGCGTCTCGTACGCCGCCGACGCCGCCCGCCTCCTGGTGACCGCGCGCGACGGCGACCGCGACGTGGTCGCGCTGGTCGATCCCCGGGGGCCCGGGGTGACCCTGCTCGAGTCGGGCTCCTCGGCCCGGATCACCCAGCACACCGTGGTCCTCGACGGCGCGCCCGCCGAGCTGCTCGGCGACGGCGCCGCCGTCGTCCTGGTCGAGCACGCCGTGGCCGGCCTGGCACTCCTCGCCGCGGGGGTCACCCGCGGCGCGGTCGACCTGACCGCGGGCTACGTCAAGGGCCGCGAGCAGTTCGGCCGGGCGCTCGCGCAGTTCCAGGCCGTCGCCATGCAGGCCGCCGACCTCTACATCGCCTCGCGCACCCTCGACCTCGTCGCCGACAACGCCGCGTGGCGGGTGGGCGCCGGCCTGCCGGCGACCGACGACCTGGCCGTGGCGGCGTACTGGGTGTGCGCCGAGGCGCCGGCCGCGCTGCGCACCTGCCACCACCTGCACGGCGGGATGGGCGTCGACGAGACCTACCCGCTGCACCACTACTACTCCTGGGTCGTCGACCTCGGCCACGCGCTCGGCGCGCTGCCCGGCGACGTCGAGGTCGAGGACCCCACCGCCAAGAACCTCGAGCTGACCGCCGCCCAGCGGGCCCTCAAGGCCGAGCTCCGCGACTACTTCCACGGCCTCGCCTCCCACGAGGAGCACGCCGACATGGGCCGGGACCGCCACGGCGAGACCTACCAGCGGGTCATCCGCACGATGGGCGCCGACGGCTGGATGGGCGTCGGCTGGCCGCAGGAGTACGGCGGCCACGGCCTCGGCGAGATCGAGCAGACGATCTTCGCCAACGAGGCGCAGCACGCCGACGTCCACCTGCCCGCGGTCACCCTGCAGACCGTCGGTCCCACCCTGATCAAGCACGGGACGCCGAAGCAGAAGGACCTGTTCCTGCGCCGGATCCTCGAGGGCGACGTGCACTTCGCGATCGGCTACAGCGAGCCCGACGCCGGCACCGACCTCGCCTCGCTGCGCACCACCGCGCGGCGCGACGGCGACCACTACGTCGTCAACGGCCAGAAGATGTGGACCACCGGCGGCCACCAGGCCGACTACGTGTGGCTCGCCGTCCGCACCGACCCCGACGCCCCCAAGCACAAGGGGATCTCGATCCTGATCGTGGACACCAACGACCCCGGCTACTCGTTCACGCCGATCATCACCGCCGACGGCTCCCACCACGTCAACGCCACCTACTACAACGACGTACGGGTCCCGGTCGACATGCTGGTCGGCGAGGAGAACCAGGGCTGGAGGCTGATCACCACCCAGCTCAACCACGAGCGGGTGATGCTGGGCCCCGCCGGCCGCATCGAGGGCCTGCGCGACCGGATCGTCGACTGGGCCACCAAGGCCGGTGTGGTCGAACGCCACGACGTGCGCGACGTGCTGGGCCGGGTGACCGCGGTCTTCCGCGTCAACGAGCTGCTCAACTGGGAGGTCGCCCGCGCGGCCGCGGTCGGCGAGATCTCCGTGGGCGACGCGTCGTCGTCCAAGGTCTTCGCCGCCGACCGGGTGCAGCACCTCTCCGCCGACCTCGTCGCGATCGTGCAGCGCTACGGCGACCCGGCCGAGGAAGAGACGAGAGCACTGCTCCGCTACCTCGACGACCAGGCCAAGCGCAACCTCGTGCTGACCTTCGGCGGCGGCGTCCAGGAGGTGCAGCGCGAGCTGATCGCGATGTTCGGTCTCGGGCTGCCGCGAGTCCCCAGATGAGCACCGCCGACGAGCGGCACGCACGGATCATGGCCGAGGCCGAGACGATCAAGGCGCTCGGCGAGGCCTCGGAGTCGCAGGCGCCGTACGCCGTCAACCAGGCCACGATCGGCACCTGGCTCGACGCGATGGGCTACGACAACGACCGCTTCCGCCGGGGCGAGGCGCCACCGTCGATGGCCCAGGTCTGGACGATGCCCGGCCTCGGCCGCAGGCGCCCGCCCGAGGACCCGCTGAGCCGGATGACCGAGGTGCTCACCGCCGAGGGCTACGGCGCCGTGCTCGGCACCAACTGCGAGCAGACCTACGAGCGCTACGTGCGGGTGGGTGAGCAGCTGCGCGTGACCAGTGCTCTCGACTCGGTGGTCGGGCCCAAGCGCACCGCGATGGGCGAGGGCTACTTCGTCACCTCGCGCAACACCTGGTACGCAGCCGCACCTGACGGAAGCAGCGAGGTGGTCGCGACGATGCTCTTCCGCGTCCTGAAGTTCATCCCGAAGGAGCGCGGCTGATGACGGTGCGGCCGATGGTCAACCGCGACTCGCAGTTCTTCTGGGACGGCACCCAGGTCGGTGAGCTCCGCATCCAGGTCTGCAACGCCTGCGGCGCCAAGCGCTTCCCGCCGGGTCCCGCCTGCCAGTCGTGCCCGGCGTACGACCGCGGCTTCGAGGTCGCCTCGGGGGAGGGCACCGTCTTCTCCTACGTCGTGCACCGGCACCCGCCCGTGCCCGGCCGGGAGCTGCCGATCGTGATCGCCCTGGTCGACCTCGACGAGGGTGTGCGGATGGTCGGCGAGGTGGTCGACGTCGACGACCTCGAGATCGGCCAGCCCGTGCGCGTCGACTACCGCCGGGTCGACGACGACCTCACCCTGCCGATCTGGAGGACCGCATGAGGACCCTGGAGGCCGGGCAGGTCATCCCGGAGTGGCGACTGCCGATGACCCCCACCACGATCGTGAGCACCGCGATCGCCACCCGCGACTGGCAGGACGTCCACCACGACCGCGACGTCGCCCAGGCGGCCGGGTCGAAGGACATCTTCATGAACATCCTGACCACCAACGGCTTGGTCGAGAAGTACGTCGCCGACTGGGTCGGTCACGACGTCGAGCTGCGCGGCATCGCGATCCGGCTCGGCGCCCCCGCGCACCCCTACGACACGCTGACCTTCACCGGCGACGTCGTCGAGGTCGCCGACGGCGTCGCCACCATCGCGGTCGTGGGCCGGGTCTCGCTCGGCGACCACGTCACCGGCACCGTCCGGGTCGCGGTGTGAGCACGCTGAGCGGCAGGGCCGCGATCGTCGGGATCGGCGCCACCGAGTTCAGCAAGCACAGCGGCCGCTCCGAGCTGCAGCTCTCGGTCGAGGCGGTGCGCGCCGCCGTCGCCGACGCCGGCCTGGAGGTCGGCGACGTCGACGGACTCACGACGTTCACCATGGACACCTCCTCGGAGATCGCGGTGGCCCGCGAGCTCGGGCTGCCGGAGCTGCGGTTCTTCAGCCGGATCAACTACGGCGGCGGCGCGGCGTGCGCCACCGTGCAGCAGGCGGCGATGGCCGTGGCCACCGGGGTCGCCGACGTCGTGGTCGCCTACCGCGGCTTCAACGAGCGGTCCGAGAGCAGGTTCGGCCAGTTCTCCGTCGCGGCCGCGACGCAGGTCAACACCAACGGGCTCGACAACGCCTGGACCTACCCGTTCGGCCTCGGCACACCGGCGGCGACGGTGGCCATGCAGGCCCGCCGCTACATGCACGAGTACGGCGCCACCTCCGCCGACTTCGGCGCCGTCGCCGTGGCCGACCGCCGGCACGCCGCGACCAACCCGCACGCCTTCTTCCACGGCCGGCCGATCACGCTGGAGGACCACCAGTCGTCGCGGATGATCGTCGACCCGCTCCACCTGCTCGACTGCTGCCAGGAGAGCGACGGCGCCCAGGCGCTGGTCGTCGTCTCGGCCGAGCGGGCCCGCGACCTGCCGCAGCGGCCGGCGTACGTCACGGCGGCGGCCCAGGGGAGCGGGCGCGACCAGTTCGTGATGACGTCCTACTACCGCGACGACATCGGCATCCCCGAGATGGGCGTGGTGGGTCGTGAGCTGTGGCGCCAGTCGGGCCTGACGCCCGACGACGTGCCGATGGCGATCCTCTACGACCACTTCACGCCGTACGTGCTGATGCAGCTCGAGGAGCTCGGGTTCTGCGGGCGCGGCGAGGCGCCGGCGTACGTCGCCGACGGCGCGATCGAGGTCGGCGGCCGGCTGCCGCTCAACACCCACGGCGGCCAGCTCGGCGAGGCCTACCTGCACGGCATGAACGGGATCGCCGAGGCCGTGCGCCAGGTCCGCGGTACGTCGGTCAACCCGGTGCCCGCGGCGGTCGACGCGCACGTCCTGGTCACCGCCGGCACCGGCGTCCCGACGAGCGGGCTGATCCTCAGCGGCTAGCCTAGTGAAGTGTCTTGCTTCATCCTGGTCAGGTGAAGGTATGATCTTCATGTGACGGAGGTGAAGCAGATGGCTGTCGTCGTCATCGGCGACCTCGTGGGGTCGCGCCGCGCGGGCGACCGCGGGCGGCTGCACGACAGCCTCGCCCGCGCCCTCGACGACGTCAACGACCGCTGGGGCAGCGACCTGCGGATCATCGCCGGCGACGAGTACCAGGGCACCGTGCCGTCGCTCGGCGCGGCCGCCGCCGTCGCCCTGTCCCTGCGGCTCGCGCTGCTGCCCGACCACGACGTCCGGCACGGGATCGGACGCGGGGAACGCCACCTGCTCGACGCCGGGACCGGCATCGAGGACGGCTCGGCGTGGTGGGCCGCCCGGACCGCCATCGACGCCGCCCACGCGGCGGCCACCCGGGCGGCCACGCGCGGCGCGCGGACGGCCTACCGGGTCGCCGAGGGCGTCGACGAGGCCACCGGCGCGGTCGACGCCGCGCTCCTCGGCCGGGACGAGCTCGTCGGTCGCCTCGACGCCCGCTCGCTGTCGGTGCTGCGTGGTGTGCTGGCGGGACGCACCCAGCGGGAGGTCGCCGCCGACGAGGGCATCAGCCCCTCGGCGGTCTCCCAGCGGGTGCGGGCCGACGCGCTGGGCGTGGTGGTCATGATGAGCGAGCTGCTGGCCGAGCTGACGTGAGGAGACCTGCATGACCTGGTTGGGACTGCTGCTGGTCGGCGTCGCGCTCACCGACATCGGCTTCTCGGTCACGCGCCGACCCCGGGTCGCCGAGGCCGGCGCCGCGGTCGCCGTGGTCGCCGTCGGGCTGCTGGTGGGGCTGACCGGCCCCGGCGAGCTGCTGGGCCTGGTCGTGCTCGCCGCGGCCGTCGCCGCTTACGGCGAGAGCGTGACCTACGGGTTCTCGCGCCACCGCTACGCCGTGCCGCTGACCGTGCTGGGCGTGCTCGTGGCGGCGACGCTGCTCGCCTCGGGGTGGGCGCCCGAGGCCGGCGGGTTGCTCGACGACTGGCTCGGTGCGTCCGACGTACCCGTGCTCGACGGCACCGACCCCGACCGGGCGCTCCTGGTCGGCGGTGTGCTGCTGGTGCAGCTGTCCACCGGCAACGTCCTGGTCCGCCTCGTGCTGGGGGTCACCCACATCACCAACCCGCTGCGCGACACCACCAGCGCCGCGCCCCCGCCGTCCCTCAAGGGCGGTCGCATCCTCGGACCCCTCGAGCGGGTGTTCATCGTGGTGCTGTGGCTGGCCGGCGAGGCCACCGCGGCCAGCATCGTCGTCGCCGCCAAGGCCCTGCTGCGCTTTCCCGAGCTGCAGGCCGCCCGTGCCGACGGCTCCCGCCCGGGCCTGCACGAGGTCACCGAGTACTTCCTGGTCGGGAGTTTCGTCAGCTGGACCGTGTCGTTGGCCAGCCTCGCGCTCGTCGGGGTCGTCTGAGCCGAGCGCGGGTGGGTGCCTTCCCTCGCCGGGTCTCGACTCGGGCTCGCTGGCGCTCGCCCGGCTCGACCAGCGTCGGGGGAGAGCCGGGGCCGCGCGGGTGGGTACCGGCGGCGCATGGCGCTCCCCACCTGTCGGCTCACCTTCGGCGGCACGGCCACGTCGCTGCTGCGGCTCGGGCCCTTCACCGTCCTGACCGACCCCAACTTCCTGCACCGCGGGCAGCGGGCCTACCTCGGGAAGGGGTTGTGGAGCAAGCGGCTCACCGAGCCGGCGATCCTGCCGGCCACGCTGCCCGCGCTCGACGCGGTCGTGCTGTCCCACCTGCACGGCGACCACTTCGACCGGGTGGCGCGGCGCGGGCTCGACCGGTCGGTGCCGATCCTCACCACGCCCGCCGCCGCCCGCCGCCTCGACGCGTGGGGCTTCGGCGAGGCGCAGGGGATGCAGCGCTGGGAGACGATCGAGCTGACCGACGGCCCGTGGTCGCTCACGGTGACCAGCGTCCCCGGGGAGCACGCGCCGGCGGTGCTGCGCCGGCTGCTGCCGACGGTGATGGGGTCGGTGCTCGAGCTGCGCGAGGCCGGCACGCTGGTGCACCGCCTCTACCTCAGCGGCGACACCCTGTACCGCTCCTGGCTCGCCGACGTCGTCGAGCGGACCGGTCCGCTCGACACCGCGGTGGTGCACCTCGGCGGCACCAGGATCGCCGGCGTCCTGGTCACCATGGACGGCCGTCAGGGTGCCGACCTCGTCGAGCTCCTCGACCCGGACGTCGTCGTCCCGGTGCACCACGACGACTACCGGGTCTTCCGGTCACCGCTGCACGAGTTCCTCGCGGAGGGCGAGCGCCGCGGGTTCGCGGAGCGGGTGCGCACCGTGGCGCGCGGGGAGACCGTCACGCTCGGGAGGTGAGCATCCTGCGGGTGAGCACCGGGCCCCGCCCTGGCACCTAGGTTGCCGGGATGGCCGAGCGACACGTCCGACTCGTGATGCCGCACCAGCTCTTCGAGTCCCACCTCGACGCGGCGGCGGGGACGACGTTCGTCCTGGTCGAGCACGACCTGCTGTTCCGCCAGTACCGGTTCCACACGCAGAAGCTGGTGCTCCACCGTGCCAGCATGCGGCGGTTCGCCGCCCGCCTGCGCGAGCAGGGGTACGACGTCGAGCACCTCGAGACCGACGGCCGGACGACCTCGCGCGCGGCGCTGGCCCGCGTGGTCAAGCGGCTCGCCCCGACCCGCGTCACCGTCCACGACGTCGTCGACGACTGGCTGGCGCAGGACCTGACGGCCGCGCTCGCCGACGGCGGCTACCCGCTGGCGCCGGGCGACGTGCTCGACACGCCCAACTTCCTCACCACCCGCCAGCAGCTCAGCGACTACGTCGCCGAGACCGGCGGCACCATGCGGATGGCGCACTTCTACGCCTGGCAGCGGCAGCGACTGGAGGTGCTGGTCACCGACGGCGGCAGGCCGGTCGGCGGGCGGTGGTCGTTCGACGAGGACAACCGCAAGAAGCTGCCACGGGGTCACCCCGTGCCCGAGCCGCAGTGGCCCGACCGGCACGAGGTGGTCGAGGAGGCCATCGCCTGGGTGCGCCGGGCGTTCCCGGACAACCCCGGCGACGCGACCAAGTTCGCGTGGCCGACCAGCCACGACGAGGCCGAGGAGCACTTCGAGGACTTCCTGGCGCGGCGCTTCGCCGAGTTCGGGCCCTACGAGGACGCGCTGCCGAGCGCGCACCCCTGGGTGTTCCACTCCCTGCTCACCCCGGCCCTCAACATCGGGCTGGTCTCGCCCCGGCACGTGCTGGCGCGGGCGCTCGAGGTGGCCGAGCGCGACGAGGTGCCGCTGCAGAGCCTGGAGGGCTACGTCCGCCAGGTGATCGGCTGGCGCGAGTACATGCGCGCCACCTACGTCGTCCGCGGCCGCGCCCTGCGCACCCGCAACCGGCTCGAGCACGGCCGGCCGCTGGCCCAGGGGTGGTGGACGGCCGAGACCGGGCTCGCGCCGGTGGACCACGTCGTACGCCGGGTGCTCGACCACGGCTGGGCCCACCACATCGAGCGGCTGATGGTGCTCGGCAACGCGATGTGCCTGCTGCGCACCGACCCCGACGCGGCGTACGAGTGGTTCATGGAGATGTTCGTGGACGCCTACGACTGGGTGATGGTGCCCAACGTCTACGCGATGAGCCAGTTCGCGGCGGGCGAGGCGATCACCACCAAGCCCTACGTCTCGGGCAGCAACTACCTGCGCAAGATGAGCGACTACGCCAGCCAGGACTGGGACCGCGACGGCGCCGACTGGCAGGCCGCCTGGGACGGGCTCTACTGGACCTTCGTCCGTGACCACCGCGAGACGTTCGAGCGCAACGCCCGCTCGGGCTTCGCCGTGCGCACCTTTGACGGCCTGGACGGCGCCACCAAGGCCCGGCACACGCGCAACGCCCGGCCCTGGCTGCGCTGATGCCACGCCTGCACGCCCTCGAGCTGGTGCCGGACGCCGACGGCGAGGGCGTCGTACGCCGGGACTGGCAGGCGCTGCGCGACGCCGGGCTCCCCTCGATGCTCGACCACCGCGGCGCCACCAACACCCCGCACCTCACGGTCGTCGCGGTCCCGGCGATCGACGCGGCCACTGAGCAGCGGGCGGTGGAGCTGTTGGCGCCCCTGCTGCCGGTCACCGTGCGCGCGTCGGGCCTGGCGGTCCTCGGGCGCCACCAGCTCACGGTCGCGCGCCTCGTCGACGTCGACGACGCGGTGCTCCGCGCGGTGCTCGACCTGCGCGCCGCGACCGCCGGCCACCAGCACCCGGGGTGGCTGCCGCACCTCACCCTGGCCCGGCGCCTGCCGCGCGCGGACCTCCAGCGCGCCGCCGACGTGCTCGGCGCCGACGACGTGACGATCACCCTGGCGACGCTGCGGCGCTGGGACCCCGACGCCGGCACCGTGGCGGTCCTGGTCCCATGACCGGTTCGACGCGTCACGTCCCGGGTGCGGGGTACCGGCGAGCGTCACGGCGTCCGAGCCCAGAGGAGCACCCATGCGCGCGATGGTCTACCGCGGTCCCTACCGGGTCCGGGTGGAGGAGAAGCCGATGCCGCGGATCGAGCACCCTCACGACGCGATCGTGCGCGTCACCACGGCGGCGATCTGCGGGTCCGACCTGCACCTCTACCACGGCCTGATGCCGGACACCCGCGTCGGCCACACCTTCGGCCACGAGTTCGTCGGGGTGGTCGAGCAGGTCGGGTCGGCGGTGGAGGACCTGCGGGCCGGTGACCGGGTGATGGTGCCGTTCAACGTGTTCTGCGGGCGCTGCTGGTTCTGCTCGCGCGGCCTCTACTCCAACTGCCACAACGTCAACCCCAACGCGACGGCGGTGGGTGGGATCTACGGCTACTCCCACACGACCGGTGGCTACGACGGCGGCCAGGCGGAGTACGTGCGCGTCCCGTTCGCCGACGCGGGGCCCAGCAGGATCCCGGACTGGTTGTCGGAGGAGGACGCCGTCCTGCTGACCGACGCGCTGCCCACCGGCTACTTCGGGGCCCAGATCGCCGACATCCGCGAGGGCGACTCGGTGGTCGTGCTCGGCGCCGGGCCGGTGGGGCTGTTCGCCGCGCGGTCGGCGTGGCTGATGGGCGCCGGGCGGGTCGTGGTGATCGACCACCTCGAGGACCGGCTGGCGATGGCGCGTTCCTTCGCCCACGCCGAGACCTACAACTTCGGCGAGCACGACGACGTCGTGGTGCTGATGAAGCAGCTGACCGACCACCGGGGCTTCGACCGTGCGATCGACGCCGTGGGCGCCGAGGCCGACGGCAACGCGCTGATGCACATCACCTCGGCGAAGCTGAAGCTGCAGGGCGGTTCGCCGGTGGCCCTCAACTGGGCCATCGACGGCGTCCGCAAGGGCGGGACCGTCTCGGTCGTCGGCGCCTACGGCCCCATCTTCAGCGCGGTCAAGTTCGGGGACGCGCTCAACAAGGGCCTGACGATCCGCGGCAACCAGTGCCCGGTCAAGCGGCAGTGGCCCCGGCTCCTGGAGCACCTCGAGGCCGGCCTGTTCCGCCCGAGCGACATCGTCACCCACCGCTTCCCGCTCGAGCACGTGGCCGAGGGCTACCACGTCTTCTCGGCCAAGCTCGACGGGTGCATCAAGCCGCTCGTCACGGTCTCGGCCTCGTGACCACCGACGGCCGGACGACCCCGACGACCCGGACGACCCCGACGACCCGGACGACCCGACGAGGCGACCCGAGATGAGCACCACCGACCACGACCCCGACGAGCTGCGCGCCAGGATCCCCGGCTGGGGCGTGGACGCCGACTGGTCGAAGCGGCCCTCCGTGCCGCGCGAGCTGCCGTCCGACGTGCGCGGCGTCCACGGCGACGAGCCGATCCCCCAGCAGACCCCCGACGGTCACCGCGAGCGGTCGATCGAGCACGCCAGGCTGACCCCGGTCTTCGGGACGTCCTGCCCCACCCGCGGCCTGTCCGGCGCCGTACGCCGGCTGTCCTACGCCCGCTGGAGCGAGGCCCGGGCCGCGCACTGGCTGACGCTGATCGCCGCCGACCGCATCGACGTCGCGGAGTCGACGGTCCGGTCGTGGACGCGGGGCCGGCCCGAGCTGCCGTTCGTCCCGACGGGGCTGCGCGCGGAGACGTCCCACCACGGCCTGCGCTCCCGCCTCGGCCAGGGCCGGGTCGACGTCGGGCACCAGCTGCTCGACCCGGTGGTGGTCGCGGCGCCGTGGGTCCTCCTCGGTGCCGGCGGCTACCGGGTCGTCCGGGCGATCGGCAGGCGCGTGCGTCGCTGACCCCTACGTGGTGCGAGGTGGCAAACGCCCGATGGGGTGAGTGTGGCACGGCGTCACACTTAGTATCTTGCCGTCGTCGCCCCCCACGGCTCGTGGTCCTTGGGTGCGCGCAAGTGCACGACCAAGGGGTGGGGGCCCCTCTCCAGGGAACGGTGGGCGGCGAGTGTTCAGATCAGTGCGATGGATCCAGGTGGCGGTGGTCGCCCTGGTGGCGGGCGTGTTGTCGAGTGTCGACGTGCTCACGCCGCCGCGGGCCCTGGCGGGCGTGATCGAGCCGGTCACCTCGGTCTACGACCAGGAGGTCTACGGCGACTTCGTGCTGGTCGGCAACACCGTGCTCCAGTGCGGTCCCAACCAACCGGCCTGCCTCACCGCCGCGAGCCGGCAGACCAGCGGCCACAACAACCTGTACACGATGTCGTTCGCCGACGTCGACGGCGTGGCCTCGACCTTCAACTCCTCCCGCGCCCAGCTGAGCATCCCGACCGGGACCCGGGTCCGCTACGCCCGGCTCAACTGGAGCGGTGTCCGCGAGGGCTCCTTCTGCGAGGCCGGCACGACGGCCGGGACCGTCTTTCCCGCCAACCGCACCAGCCGGGACCCGGTCCAGCTCGCCGTCAACGCCGGCGCCTACTCCTCCGTCGCCCCGGCGTCGTACACCGCTGACACCGGTCCGACGCCGGGCGGCACCGCCGGCGCCCGGCAGTACACCGCCGAGGCCGACGTCACCGCCCAGCTCGCGTCCGTCGCCGGCGGCACGACCGCGACCGTGACCGTCGGCAACGTGTTCTCCGGCTCGGGGCCCGCGTGCCACGGCGGGTGGGCGCTCGAGGTGGTCTACGAGGTCGTCAACCCCGACTGCGCGACCCCCAAGCGGCGGGTGTTCCTCTACGACGGCCACGTCCGCCAGGGCGCCAACGACCCCGCCACCGTCGTCGACGTCGGGGGCTTCCGCGTCAGCGACACCCCCGCCAACGTGGGGGTGATCGCCTACGAGGGCGACGCCGGCATCACCGGCGACACGCTGTCGATCAACGGCACCAACATCCCCGAGCCGCTGACCGGCGCGACCAACAACTTCTTCACCAGCAACGCCCGGGGAGCGAGCGCGCCCGCCTACAGCAACAACTTCTCCGTCGACGCCAAGAACTTCAGCGTGCCCGGCACGGTGATCAAGGTCGGCGACACGAGCGCGCGGCTCTCGCTCGGCACCAGCGGCGACGCCTACCTGCTGCAGGCGGTGGGGCTCTCGGTCGTGGTGCCCAACCTGTGCATCACCAAGACGGTGTCGCCGACGGTCGCGCACCAGGGCGACCCCCTCACCTGGACGATCCGCGTCGAGAACACCAGCACCAGCACGATCACCCAGGCCCGCGTCGTCGACACCGCGGTCCCGGCGTGCGCGCGCAGCCCGCTGGGTAGCGGGACGCTCGCCGGTGGCCAGGTCGTCACCTACACGTGCACCTCTGCGGCCCCCGCCGACGACCTCACCAACACCGCGCAGGCCGTGGGCCGGAGCCCGATCGGCGAGACCATCAGCGGCAGCTCGTCGGCGACCGTGGAGGTCCTCAACCCGGCGATCGACGTCGTCAAGACCGTGGCGCCCGCCGTGGTGGTGACCGGCACCACCGTGACCTACACGATCGGGGTGTCCAACACCGGCGACACCCCTCTGGCCTCGGTGAGCGTCGGCGACCCGTCGAACCCCGCCTGCAGCCGTCCCAACCTCGGCACCCTCGCGGTCGGCGCCACCCAGACCTACACCTGCACCGGCACGATCACCGCCGACACGACCAACACGGTCAACGCCCGTGGCGTCGACTCGCTCGGCCGGGCCGCCACCGACTCGGCCTCCGCGACGGTCGACGTCGTCCGCCCTGCGGTGGCGGTGACCAAGACGGCGAGCCCGGAGGTCGTGCGCACCGGGGGGTCGGTGACCTACACCGTCGTGGTCGCGAACACCGGCGAGATCGTGCTCACCGACGTCGTGGTCGACGACGACCGCGTCGACGCCTGCGACCGGACCTTCGCCAGCCTGCCGCAGGGGGAGAGCCGGACCTACACCTGCACCGTGGATCGGGTGACCGCCGACGTCACCAACACGGTCCAGGTCCGGGCCTCGGGCCCGGTCGGCAGCGTCGTCACCGCGCGCGACAGCGCCGACGTCGACGTCTTCAGCCCGGCCCTCCAGCTGACCAAGTCAGGCGGTCCGGTCACCGACCTGGACGGCAACGGGGTCGATGCCGGCGACCGGGTGCCCTACACCTTCACGGTGCGCAACAGCGGCGACGTCCCGCTGACCGGGGTCACGGTGGTCGACCCGCTCGTCGGTGACGTGGCCTGCCCGACCGGGCCGCTCGCCCCGGGCGCCACCCGGGTGTGCACGGCCGCCTACACGCTCACCCAGGTCGACGTCGACGCCGGGTCGGTGACCAACACGGCCCGGGCCACGGCCACCGACCCGCAGGGCGGTGCGGTGACCAGCGACCCGGCGACGGCCACCACGACGTTCGCCCCCCGCGTCGAGCTGCTGCTCGACAAGACCGCCACCCTGCCGGCCGACACCAACGGCAGCGGTCGCGTCGACGCCGGCGACCGCATCACCTACGACTTCGCCGTCACCAACACCGGCACCACCACCCTGCGCGACGTCGCGGTCCAGGACTCCCGCCTCACCGGCCTCACCTGCGCGGCCACCACGCTCGCACCGCGGGCCTCCACCACCTGCTCCGCGGCGCCGTACGCCGTCACCCAGGACGACGTCGACGCCGGCGCGGTCAACAACGCCGCCACCGCCACGGCGACCCGGCCCTCCGGCACGACCGTCACCAGCAACGTCGACGCCACCTCGACCCCGCTGCCGCGCGGAGGCGCCCTCACCCTCACCAAGACCGCCGGCGCCCCGGTCGACGCCAACGGCTCCGGGATCGTCGACGCCGGCGACCGGATCACCTACTCCTTCTCGGTGCGCAACACCGGCAACCTCACCGTCGGCGGCACCCTCGTCGACGACCCGACGCTCGCACGGTCTGGTGTGACGGTGGCGTGCACGCCCCGCACCCTGGCGCCCGGCGACACCGCGACGTGCACCTCCTCGGGCCCGTACGTCGTCACCACCGCCGACGAGGACCGCGGCGCGGTCCAGAACACCGCGACGGCACGGGGCACGACCACGGACGGCCCGGTCACCAGCCCGCCTGCCAGCACGACCACCCCGGTGGCCGCGCCGGCGCCGTCGCTCACCGTGGACAAGGTCGCCGAGCAGCCCGTCGACGTCGACGGCTCGGGCAACACCGACGCCGGCGACCGCATCCGCTACTCCTTCACGGTGCGCAACACCGGCAACGTGCCGTTGAGCGCCGTCGCCGTCGACGACCCGCGCCTGGCCGCGGCCGGCACCACGGTCGGGTGCGTGCCCGCGGGTGGCCTGGCGCCGGGGGAGACGGCCGCCTGCACCACGAGCGCGCCGTACGTGGTCACCGCGGCCGACGAGGCCGACGGGGCCGTCACCAACACCGCCACGGCGCGGGCCGTGGCGCCCTCGGGTGCCCCGGTCAGCAGTGCGCCCGACTCGACCACCACGCCGGTCGTGGCGCCCGCGCCCGCGGTCCGCGTGGTCAAGACCGTCGATGCCGTCACCGATCCCAACGGCTCCGGCATCACCGACGCCGGTGACCGCATCGCCTACGGCTTCCGCGTCGTCAACGACGGCAACGTCCCCCTCACCGCGGTCGAGCTGGACGACCCGCTCCTGACCGGACAGGGCCTCACCGTCACCTGCCCGGCGGGGCCGCTCGCCCCGGGCGCCGAGCGCACCTGCGTCGCGTCGGGCGGCTACCGGGTGACGGCTGCCGACGAGCAGGCCGGCGAGGTCGTCAACACCGCACGGGTCACGGCCGCACCGCCGCGCGGGGCGCGCGTCTCCGACGAGGACAGCACCCGCGTGCCGACGGTGACCGCGGCTCCCTCGCTGAGCATCGAGAAGACCGCGGGCGCGCCGTTCGACGCCAACGCCAACGGCGTGACCGACGCCGGGGACGAGGTCGACTACACGTTCGTGGTGACCAACACCGGCAACGTGCCGCTGCGGGCCGCGTCGGTCGACGACCCCCGGCTCGCCGGCGGGTCCGTCACCTGCGACCCCGGTGGCCCGCTGGTCGCGGGCGGGTCGACCGTCTGCACGACCGACACGCCGTACGTCGTCACGGCGGCCGACGAGCGTGACGGGCTCGTCCGCAACACCGCCACCGCGCGCGCCACCGACCCCGACGGCGACCCGGTGCGCAGCGACCCCGACTCCGCGACGGTGCTCACCACCGAGCCGGCCCCCGAGCTCGTCGTGGAGAAGAGCGCCGGCACGCCGGTCGACGTCAACGCCTCGGGCCTCACCGACGCCGGGGACCGCATCAGCTACCAGTTCCGGGTCTCCAACCAGGGCAACGTGCCGGTGACCGAGGTCTCCGTCAACGACGCCACCCTCGCCGCCCAGGGCATCACCGTCGTGTGCGCCCCGTCGCGGTTGCCGGTCGGCGCGACCGCCACGTGCGTCGCGTCGCAGGCCTACGTCGTCACCACCGCCGACGAGGCCGCCGGGTCGGTCGACAACAGTGCCTACGCCGAGGGCGTGCTGGCCGGCGGCCGGGTCGTCGTCAGCGCCGCCGACGCGACCTCGACGCCGACGTCGACGCCGTCGCCCTCGCTGGTCGTGGCGAAGGAGGCCGGTGACCCGGTCGACGTCAACGGGTCGGGCCTCACCGACGCCGGCGACCGGATCACCTACTCCTTCACGGTCACCAACGCCGGCAACGTCCCCGTGCGCGGCGTCGAGGTCCGCGACCCGCGGCTGGGTGCCGCCGGCGTCGCCGTCGTGTGCGAGGCCACGACCCTGGCACCCGGTGCCTCCACCGCGTGCCGGGCGACGGCCGCCACCGTCGTCACCGAGGACGACGAGGCCGCCGGCGCCGCGTCCAACACCGCGCGCGCCGCCGGCACCGACCCCGACGGCGACGAGGTCGTCAGCGGCGCCGACTCGACGTCGGTCCCGGTGACCAGCCCGGCGCCGGCCGTCGTGCTGGACAAGAGCGCCGCGGACCCCCAGGACGTCAACGGTTCGGGCATCACCGACGCCGGCGACACGATCGCCTTCACCTTCACGATCACCAACACCGGCAACGTGCCGGTCGACGACCTCGCGGTCGACGACCCGGTGCTCGAGGCGGCCGGTGTCGCCGTGGACTGCGGCACCGCGCCGCTGGCCCCCCGCGCGTCCCGCGCCTGCACGACCAGCGGCGCCTACGTCGTCACCGAGGACGACGAGGCGGCCGGCGCGGTCACCAACACCGCGACGGCGTCGGCCACCGACCCCGACGGCGGCGCGGTCGCCTCGCTGCCCGACAGCACCGCGACCCCCGTCACGGCGGCGGTGCCGGCCCTGGCCGTCGCCAAGGACGCCGCTCGGCCGGTCGACGCCAACGGCTCCGGCCTGGTCGACGCCGGCGACGAGATCGCCTACACCTTCTCGGTCTCCAACACCGGCAACGTGCCGGTCTCCGGGGTGGCCGTCGACGACCCGCGGCTGCGCGACGCCGACGTCACGATCACGTGCGGGGCCACCACGCTCGCCCCCGGGGAGACGACCGACTGCACCGCGTCAGCGCCGTACGTCGTCACCGACGCCGACGAGGTCGCGGGGACCGTCGTCAACTCCGCCACGGCCGGCGGCACCGACCCCGACGGTGGTGCCGTGACGAGCCCGCCCGACGCGACCACCACGCCGGTCTCCACGCCCCGACCGGCTCTGGTCGTGCGCAAGACCGCCGGGACGCCCGTCGACGTCAACGGCTCGGGCCTCACCGACGCCGGTGACGAGATCGGCTACGCGTTCGCCGTCACCAACACCGGCAACGTCCCGGTCTCCGGGGTCACGGTCGACGACCCGCTGCTGACCGGGGCCGGCGTCTCGGTGAGCTGCACGCCCGCCGCCCTCGCACCCGGTGCGTCCGCCACCTGCGCGGCGTCCGCGCCGTACGTGGTCACCGAGGCCGACGAGGCCGCCGGGTCGGTCACCAACGTCGCCACGGCCGGCGCCACCGATCCCGACGGCGACCCCACGCCCCCCAGCGACGAGGCCTCCACGACGACCCCGACCGCCACGCCGGCCCCCGGGTTGCGGGTGCGCAAGACCGCCGACGCCCCGGTCGACGTCAACGGCTCGGGGCTCACCGACGCCGGGGACGAGATCACCTTCCGGTTCGCGGTCACCAACACCGGCAACGTGCCGCTGCGTGCCGTGGTCGTCGACGACCCCCTGCTCGACTCGCTCGACACCGGGATCACCTGCGCCCCGGTGCGGCTCGCCCCTCGCGAGACCGCCGCCTGCGTGGCCGACGACGCCTACGTCGTGACCGCCGACGACGAGGCACAGGGCCGGGTCGTCAACACCGCGACGACGACGGCGACCGACCCCGACGGCGACCCGGTCGGCAGCGGCGAGGACTCCACCACGACACCGGTCCGGGCGCCGCAGCCCGCACTGCGGATCGACAAGGCCGCCGGCGAGCCGGTCGACGCCAACGACTCCGGCCTGGTCGACGCCGGCGACCGCATCGTCTACTCCTTCACGGTCGCCAACACCGGTGACGTGCCGGTCCGGGCCGTCGCCGTCTCCGACCCCAAGCTGGCGGCTGCCGGCATCACGATCAGCTGCCCCGAGCCGCGGCTCGCGCCGGGCGAGCAGCAGGTGTGCACCACCTCGGGGCCCTACGTCGTCACCACCGCCGACGTCGGGTCCGGCGCCGTGAGCAACGTCGCCACCGCCGAGGGCCTCGACCCCGACGGGGGCCGCGTCGTGAGTCCGCCGGCCCAGGCGTCCACGGCCACCACCACGCCCCAGCCCGGCCTGCAGGTCGACAAGCGTGCGGCGGCGCCGGCCGACGTCAACGGCTCCGGCATCACCGACGCCGGCGACCAGGTCACGTTCTCCTTCGTGGTCACCAACGTCGGCAACGTCGCGGTGACCTCGGTGGCCGTCGTCGACCCGCTGCTGACCGGGGCCGGCCTGACCGTCACCTGCGTCGACCGGCGGCTGCCGGTCGGTGCGTCCACCACCTGCTCCACCGACCGTGCCTACGTCGTCACCGACGCCGACGAGCAGACCGGCACGGTCGCCAACTCGGCCACGGCCACGGGCGTCGACCCCGACGGACGAGCGGTCGGCAGCCCCCCCGACACCACCTCGACCCCGGTCACGCTCCCGCAGCCCTCGCTGGTCGTGGAGAAGTCCGCCGGCGAGCCGCAGGACGTCGACGGCAACGGCATCGACGCCGGCGACACCGTCACCTACACGTTCGTGGTCAGCAACACCGGCAACGTCCCGCTCGAGGTGCTGCGCGTCTCCGACCCGCTGTTCCCCTCCGCCACCGGCGGGTTCGTCACCGCGTGCGACGCCGCGATCACCCTGGCGCCGGGGCGCTCCGCGACCTGCGTCGAGCTGACCCACACGGTCACCCAGGCCGAGGTCGACGCCGGCGTCGTCAACAACAGCGCCACCGGGCTGGGCAACGACCCCGACGGCGGCGTCGTGCAGAGCCCGCGCGACGACACGTCGACGCCGCTGGACCGCCGGCCGGCCCTCAACCTGGTGAAGTCCGCGTCCGCCCCCGTCGACGTCAACGCGTCCGGCCTCACCGACCGCGGTGACACGATCCGGTTCTCGTTCACCGTCCGCAACACCGGCAACACCACGATCACCGACGTCGCGGTCGACGACCCCCTCCTCGCGGCCGTCGGCACCGGCGTCACCTGCGCCGGACGGACGCTCGAGGTCGACGGGTCGGTCGTCTGCACCGCCGACGCGCCGTACGTCGTGACCGCCGCCGACGTCGGGGCCGGCTACGTCGCCAACACCGCCACCGCGACCGGCACGGCCACCGGCCCGCTGCGCAGCGCACCCAGCTCGACGTCCACCGCCACCACCCGGCCCCAGCCGGCGCTCGAGGTCGACAAGACGGCCGGCGAGCCGGTCGACGTCAACGGCTCGGGCCTCACCGACGCGGGCGACACCATCCGGTTCACGTTCACCGTCACCAACACCGGCAACGTGCCTCTCGACGACGTCACGGTCACCGACCCGATGCTCGCCGACGCGGGCATCGCCATCGCCTGTCCCGATCGGATCGTGGCGGGGGAGAGCACGTCGTGCACCACCGACGTCCCCTACGTGGTGACCGAGGCCGACGAGCGCAGCGGCTCCGTCGCCAACACCGCCACCGTCGGCGGCACCGACCCCGACGGCGGCGACGTCACCGGGCCCCCCGACTCCACCTCCACCCCGGTCGTCCTCCCGCAGCCCTCGCTGCAGGTCGCCAAGTCGGCCGGCACGCCGGTCGACGTCGACGGCTCCGGGCTGGTCGACGCGGGCGACGAGATCACCTACGCGTTCACCGTCACCAACACCGGCAACGTGCCGGTGACGGCGGTACGCGTCGTCGACCCCACCCTCGAGGCGGCCGGGGTCACCGTCACCTGCACGCCCACGACGCTGTCGCCCCGGGCCACGGCCACCTGCGAGACCGACGGACCCTACGTGGTCACGGCTGCCGACGTGCAGGCCGGCAACGTCGTCAACGTGGCCACCGCGACGGGGACCGACCCCGACGGCGCAGCCACCCCGCCGAGCAACCAGGCGTCCACCACCACCGCGACCACGCAGCCGCGTCCGGCGCTCACGATCGACAAGGACGCCGGCACGCCCGCCGACGTCAACTCCTCGGGGATCACCGACGCCGGCGACGAGATCACCTACGCCTTCACCGTCACCAACGTCGGCAACGTCCCGGTCCGTGGGGTCACCGTCGCCGACGACCTGCTCGCCCGCGCCGGCATCGCGGTCACCTGCGACCCGACGACCCTCACCCCCGGTGGCGTCGCCACCTGCACCGCCGCGGACCCCTACGTCGTGACCGAGGCCGACGAGTCCGCCGGACGGGTGGACAACGAGGCCACCGCCGGCGGCACCGACCCCGCCGGTGGCGAGGTCCGGAGCGCGCGCGACACGACGTCGACGACCACCACGGTGCCGCAGCCGGGCGTGGTGCTCGACAAGCGTGCCGGCGAGCCGGTCGACCGGAACGGCTCCGGGCTCACCGACGCGGGGGACACCGTCCGGTTCTCGTTCACCGTCACCAACACCGGCAACGTGCCGGTGGGTGCGGTCGCGGTCGACGACCCGATGCTGCGTGAGGCCGGTGTCGACGTCGCCTGCGAGCCCGTCGCCCTCGGCCCGGGCGAGGTGGCCACCTGCACCACGAGCCGGCCCTACGTCGTGACCGAGGCCGACGAGGCCGCCGGGCGGGTGGCCAACCGGGCGACGGCGGCCGCCACGGACCCCGACGGCGCCACCCTGGTCAGCCCGCCGAGCACGACGTCGACCACCGCCACCACCCCGCGGCCGTCCCTGCTGGTCGAGAAGACCGCGGAGGCGCCGGTCGACACCAACGGGTCCGGCATCGTCGACGCCGGCGACCGGATCCGGTTCACGTTCGTGGTCACCAACACCGGCAACGTGCCGCTGAGCGGCGTCGGCGTCGACGACCCGCTGGTCGGTGCGGTCGAGTGCGCACCCACGACCCTGCCGGCCGGCCGGGTGGCCACCTGCGAGGCCGGCACGGCGTACGTCGTCAGCGAGGACGACGAGGCCGCGGGCTTCGTGACCAACCGCGCCGCGGCCACCGCGACCGACCCCGACGGCGCCCCGGTCCGCAGCCTGCCCGACACCACCACGACACCGGTGGCCGTGCCGGCCCCGCGGCTGGTGCTGCGCAAGGACGCCGGGGAGCCGGTCGACGTCAACGGCTCGGGCCTCACCGACGCCGGCGACGAGATCGACTTCAGCTTCACGGTGACCAACACGGGCAACGTCCCACTGCGGTCGCTCCGCATCGACGACCCCTTGCTCGGCCGCATCGTCGTGACCTGCCCGGCGGGTCCGGTGCCGCCGGGCGGGCAGGCCACCTGCACCACCAGCGAGCCGTACGTCGTCACCGACGCCGACGTGCGGGCCGGTGCCGTCGCCAACTCGGCCCGGGCCCTCACCACCGACCCCGACGGCGCCGAGGTCGCGAGCCCGCCGGCGACGTCGACCACACCGACGACCGTCCCGCAGCCGGCGCTCGCGCTGGCCAAGCGCGCCGGGACCCCGATCGACGTCAACGGCTCGGGCCTCACCGACGCCGGCGACGAGATCGCCTTCTTCTTCACGGTGACCAATACCGGCAACGTGCCCGTCTCCGCGGTCGCGGTGGCGGACCCGATGCTCGAGGCGGCGGGGGTGCGGATCACCTGCGCCCCGCTGGTGGTGGGCGTGGGTGGCAGCAGCAGCTGCACGGGCGACCGGCCCTACGTCGTCGACGAGGCCGACGAGCAGGCCGGCTCCGTGGCCAACATCGCCACCGCCGCGGGCCGCGACCCCGACGGCGGCACGGTGGAGAGCGGGCCCGCCACGGCCCAGCGGCCGGCGACCCGGCCGGCGCCCGGGCTGGTGCTCGAGAAGGCGGCGAGCGACCCCATCGACGTCAACGACTCCGGCGTCGTCGACGCCGGCGACGAGATCACCTACTCCTTCGTGGTCACCAACACCGGCAACGTGCCGATGACCGACGTCGCGGTGGACGACCCGCTCCTGGGCGAGGCCGGGATCGACGTCACCTGCACGCCGACCCGGCTCGACCCCCAGGGCCAGGCCCGGTGCCGCGCCGAGGGTCCGTACGTCGTCACGGCGGCCGACGAGTCCCGCGGCGTGGTGGCCAACTCCGCCACCGTCGGGGGGACCGACCCGGACGGCGACCCCGAGGTGAGCGGTCCGGCGACCACCGCGACCACGACCACGGTGCCGGCCACCGGGTTGCTGCTCGACAAGCGCGCCGCCGACCCCGTCGACGTCGACGGTGACGGACGCATCGCCGCCGGCGACACGATCTCCTACCTCTTCGACGTCACCAACGCGAGCAACGTGCCGGTCCGCGACGTGCGCATCACCGACCCCCTGGTCGGCACGGTCACCTGTGCACCGGCCCCGCTGCTGCCGGGTGGCTCGACCACCTGCACCGCCGACGCGCCGTACGTCGTCACGCAGGCCGACGCCGACGCCGGCGAGGTGGTCAACACCGCGACCGCCGGCGCGGTCGACCCCGACGGGGACGCCGTCCCGGACGCGGTGGACCGCCTGACCACCAGCACGGACGTCGTGCTGGGCCTGCGCCTGGACAAGCAGGCGGGCACTCCGGTCGACCGTGACGACGACGGTGAGATCGGCGTCGGCGACACCATCACCTACTCCTTCGAGGCCACCAACTCCGGCACCGTGTCCCTCGCCGGCGTCAGCGTCGACGACGACCTGCTGGCCGGCGCGACCTGCCCCGCGGGGCGTCTCGCCCCGGGCGACTCCGTCGACTGCACCGCGGCGCCCTACGTGATCACCCAGGGCGACGTGGACGCCGGCTCGGTCGCCAACACGGCCACCGCCGCTGCGGCGGGTGCCCCGGGCACCGCGGCCGCGGGGGACCCGGTGACCAGCCAGCCCGACTCCACGTCCACCGACCTGGCGGCCCGGGCCGCCCTGACGCTGGCCAAGAGCGCCACGCTGGCCGACGCCGACGGCGACCGCCGCGCCGATGCGGGGGAGACCATCGCCTACACCTTCGCCGTCACCAACACCGGCACCGTCACCGTGACCGACGTCGGCGTGGACGACCCGATGCTCGAGCGGGCCGGGACGAGCGTGGTGTGCCCGGCGGGCCCGGTCGGTCCGGGAGACACCGTCCGCTGCACGGCGACCTACGAGGTCACCCGGGACGACCTCGACGGACCCGTCGAGAACGTCGCCACCGCGACGGCGGAGGACCCGGACGGCGCGCAGGTCGCCAGCACCCAGGACGCGGTGGCCGTGCCCGTGGACCGGGACGACTCCCCGAGCGACCCGCCCACGACGAGCGACCCCGACCCGGGCGGCACCGACACCGACACCGGTAGCGACACCGGCAACGACACCGGCACCGACACCGACGACGGGTCCGACGGCACCGGCGACGGCGGCTTCCTGCCCGACACCGGCGGCGTGGCGTTCGTGTTCCTGCTGCTCACCGCCGGCCTGCTGCTGGCGGGTGCCGTCCTGATGCTGCTCGGCCGCCGCAGAGATCGAGAGGACACCCCGTGACGACGTTCCGCCGGTTCCGGCAGCCGAGCCTGGCTGTGTCGACGCTGCTCCTGGCCCCGCTGCTGCTCGGTGGGTGCTCCGGGGACGACGACGGGCCCGACCCGGGGTCGGGGACCGGCACGGGCACCACCTCCGAGGCCGCGCCGGCACCCGAGGTCGACACCGCGAAGATCTCGCCGAGCGACCTGCCCCCGGTCCCCACCCTGCGCAGGGCGGAGGGGGCGCTGGGCGACGTCGAGTTCGGCGACTGCGGCACCGACGAGGGGCGCCAGGTGGTGCGCGGCACGATCACCAACGCGGCCGACGAGCGCTACGACTACGCGCTCACCGTCAGCTGGATCAACGACACCTCCGACGTGCTGGCCCGCGCGGTGGAGGTGGTGCGTGACGTCGGCCCCGACGGGTCGACGGAGGCGAGGCTCAAGGCGCGGGTGCCGGCCGGGGTCTCGGAGTGCACGTTCTTCGTCGAGCGCGGCCGCGCCTGACCGCGGGTCGTCCGACCTGGACTAGATTCGGCCGACGTGAGCGAGACGAGCGGCCCGACCGCCCTGCCCGTGCTGACCGCCGAGGAGCAACGCGTCCTCGGCAGCCTCCTGGAGAAGGAGGTGACGGTGCCGTCGACCTACCCGATGACGGTCAACGCGGTGCGCACCGCCTGCAACCAGAACAGCAGCCGCGAGCCGGTCGTCGACTACGACGAGCGCGTGGTGCACGAGACGCTGCGCGAGCTCAAGCAGCGCGACCTTGCCGCGGTCACCTGGGACGACCGCGGCCGCCGCACGCTGAAGTACGTGCAGACGCTGTCGGTGCGCCTCGACCTGGCCGACGACGAGCGGGCGCTGGTCACCGTGCTGCTGCTGCGTGGTGCCCAGCCCCCGGGTGCCCTCAAGGCCCGCACCGAGCGGCTGCACACCTTCCCCGACCGCGGCGCCGTCGAGGCGTGCCTGGCGCGGCTGGCCGGCCGCGACCTGCCGCTGGTGCGCGAGCTGCCGCGCCAGCCCCGCGAGCGCGAGAGCCGGTGGATCCACCTGCTGGGCCCGGTGGAGCTGCCGGCCGACACCGCCGCTCCCGCCGCTGACGCGGTCGACCGCGACGTCGTGCTCGCCGACGGGCCCGCGGCGCGCGACGCCAAGGTGCGGGCGGCCTACGGCGCCGTCGCGGCGTCGTACGCCGAGGCGCTGACCGGCGAGCTGGCCGGGCTGCCCTTCGAGCGCTGGGTCCTCGACCGCGTCGCCGCGCACGCGGGCACCGACCCCGTGGTCGAGGTCGGCTGCGGGCCGGGCCACGTCACGGCGTACCTCGCCGAGGCCGGCGCCGACGCCACCGGCATCGACCTGGCGCCGGAGATGGTCGAGGAGGCCCGGCGCCGCTTCCCCGACGGGGTCTACGAGGTCGGCGACCTCAGGTCGCTGATGCGGCCCGTCAACGGACCGGGCTGGGCGGCGGTGCTGGCGTGGTACTCGCTGATCCACCTCGCCGCCTCCGAGCTGCCGGGCGCGGTGGAGTCGCTGGTGCGGCCGCTGCGCCCCGACGGCTGGCTGGTGGTGGCGATGCACGCCGGCGTCGAGGTGCGCCACCACACGTCGTGGTTCGAGCAGGAGGTCGACCTCGACTTCGTCCACCACCAGCCCGCGGAGGTCGCCGCGCTCGTCGAGCGCGCCGGGCTCGTCGACGTCGAGTGGTACCGCCGGGGCCCCGTCCCCGCCCGCGGCGAGACGTCGGAGCGCCTCTACGTGATCGGCCGCAAGCCCTAGGGCGCTGGGTCCTGGTCCTGGGGACCACTCCCGTCCCAGCGGGCGGCGCGGCTGGTGGCCGGGACGACGACGTGCACGGCGTTGCGCTCGAGCCGGAACGTCAGCGGCGTCTCGGCGATCACCTCGCCGTCGAGGTTGACCGGCTGGGGCGGGTCGGTGACCACGCGGACCGCGGAGGTGACGGCGTGGTGGACGTTGTCGTGGTCGATGAACTCGCCGGTGCGGAACATCCGGGCGATGGAGACGTGGTCGCGGATCCGGGCCTTCTCGATGCAGTAGACGTCGAGGGTGCCGTCGTCGATGCCGGCGCCGCGGGCCACGGTGAAGCCGCCACCGTAGTGCCGGCCGTTGCCGACGGCCACCTGGAGCAGGTCGTGGGCCTCCAGCGGCGGGTGGTCGCCGTCGGGGAACTCCAGGCGCGCCGAGAACGGGACGTGGGTGCGGTAGGCGAGGGCCGCCGCGGCCGGGTAGGCGAGCGGCCCCATCCGCTTCTTCATGCCGGGCGTCAGCCGCGCCGTGGTGGCGACCGAGAGGCCGAGGGACGCGACGTTGAGGTAGGGCAGGTCACCGGCGCGGCCGAGGTCGATGTCGACGACCCGGCCGTCGACCAGGGCCGCGACCGCGCCGTCGAGCTCGCGCGGGATCTCCAGCGTGCGGGCGAAGTCGTTGGCGGTGCCGAGCGGGAGGACGCCGAGCAGGGTGCCGGTGTGCGCGACCCGGCCGGCCGCGCAGCCGACCGACCCGTCGCCGCCGCCGACCACGAGCAGGCTCGGCTCGCTGGCGATCGCCTCGTCGAGGGTCGAGCCGAGGTGTGAGCCGTCGGGGGCGGCGTACAGGGTGACGGTGCCGGCGCCGGCGGCCCGCAACCGGTCGCGGGCCAGCTCGCCGGCCTCGCGGCCCTTGCGGGAGCCGCCGTTGACCACGAGCGCGACGTCGGCGAGGGAGACCGTGGGACCTGGTGGCTGGTGACCGGTGTCGGGGGCGTCCATGGCCCCGACTCTAGGACCGTCGGGTGTGCGACCGCGTCACGATGACGAGCACCGCGGCCAGCGTGAGCGCGAGCGGGACGACGAGGGCACCGCGGAAGTCGGCCAGCGTCGAGGTCTCGTGCGCCTCGGTGCCCAGGGCGAGGGTGACCGCGGCCAGCCCGAGCGCGGCCCCGAACTGGAAGCCGGTGTAGAGCACGCCGCCGGCCAGGCCCTGCTCGGACTCGGCGACGTCCTGGGTGGCGGCGAGGGTGAGGGGTCCGTAGGCCAGCGCGAAGGCGAGGCCGACCAGGACCAGCATCGGGAGCATGTCGAGGTAGTCCCAGTCGTCGTCGAGCCGCAGGAAGAGCGCAAAGGCGAGCGCGGCACTCAGCAGGCCGGCGGTCATCACCGCGAGGTGCCCGAACCGCCGCACCAGGTACGGCGTGACCAGCGGCGCGACCAGGAGGTCCAGGCCCATCACCGCGAACGTCATCCCGGTCTCCAGCGGGCTCCAGCCGCGCAGGTCCTGCAGGTAGAGGGTGACCAGGAACTGGAAGCCGAAGAACGACCCCATGAACAGCAGGCCGGCCAGGGTGGCGCGCACCAGCTGGCCGTCGCGCAGGACCCCGAGCCGGACCAGCGGCTCGGCCGCGCGCCGCTCGACCGCGACGAAGGCCGCACCCGCGAGGGCGGAGACGCCCAGGGCCATGACACCGCGGACCACGTCGCCGTCCTCGCCGAGGGAGACCAGGCCGTAGACGGCCGCGACCATCCCTGCGGTCACCACCACGGCGCCGGTGACGTCGAAACGACCGGCCGGCGCCGGCGTGACCGCGTCGGCGCGGATGAGCGCGCGACCCGCCACCAGGATCGCCGTCCCCAGCACCACCGGTGCCAGGAAGACGAGCCGCCAGCTGAGGCTGGTGAGCGCCCCGCCGGCGACCGTGCCCAGGGTGAAGCCGGCGGCCCCAGTGGCGCCGTAGATGACGACCGCCCGGTCGCGCAGCGGACCGGCCGGGAAGCTGGTCGTGATGATGCTGAGGCCGGCGGGCGTCATGAACCCGGCGGCGGCGCCGGTGACGAACCGGGCCACCACGACCATCGTCCCGGAGTCGGTGAGGCCGCCGAGGCCGGAGAACGCCACGAACACGGCCAGGGCGCCCAGGAAGACCCGGCGCCGGCCGAACAGGTCGGCCGAGCGGCCGCCGAGCAGCATGAAGCCCGCGTAGCCGAGCACGTAGGCACTGATCACCCAGTGCGCGGTCCCGGTGGCCAGGCCGAGGTCGCGGCTGATCGACGGGACGGCGACGTTGAGCATCGCGACGTCGATGCCCTCGAGGAACAGCGCCCCGCACAGCACGAGCAGCAGGGCCCACTCGCGCCCGGTCATCCGGGCGAGGGGACGGTGCGGTTCCTGGGCGGGGACGGTGGACACGGGCACTCCTCGGGCCGACGGCGACGGTTGGTTACCTCTTGTAACCGACCCCCAGCGTGGTCCACGATGCCCGGGTGGAGGAAGTAGGCACTTCGACGTCACCCGGTTACCCCGAGGTGACCGGGTCCGGGCCCGAGCAGGACCCGACCGGCGGCCCCGACTGCTGGGACGCCTTCCAGTGGGACCGGCGCGAGGACTGCGAGGTGCGCCAGATCCTCGACCGGATCGCCGACAAGTGGTCGCTGCTGGTGATCTCGCTGCTGCAGGAGCGCACCATGCGGTTCACCGAGCTGCGGCGCGAGATCGACGGCATCAGCCAGCGGATGCTGACGGTGACGCTGCGCCAGCTCGAGCGTGACGGGCTGGTGTGCCGCACCGTGCACCCGGTCGTGCCGCCCCGGGTCGACTACTGCCTGAGCCCCATGGGCCGCACGCTGCTCGGCACGATCCAGGCGCTGGTGGGCTGGACCGAGGAGCACCAGGAGCAGATCGCCCGCGCCCGGGCCGAGTTCGACGCCGCCCAGGGCGAGGCGCCCGACTAGCGCCCGACTAGCGCCCGACTAGCGGTCGCCGGTCAGGCGGAGCCGAGCACCACGTCGGCGAGCACCGGGGAGCCGTCGCGCTCGCCGCCGGCGACGGTCGCGGTCGCCACCACCGTCGACCCCTCGGTGCGCCACCCCTGCACCCGGATCGTCTCGCCGGGGAACACGACCCCGGAGAACCGGGCGGCGTAGGACGTCACCCGGGTGGCGTCGCCGCCGAGCAGGGCGTCGGTGAGCTCGCGCAGCACGATGCCGTAGGTGCACAGGCCGTGCAGGATCGGCGCCGGGAAGCCGGCCCTCGTGGCGAAGTCGGGATCGGCGTGCAGGGGGTTGCGGTCGCCGCAGAGGCGGTAGAGCAGCGCCTGCTGCGGCGTGACCCGGTACGTCGTCTCGGCGTCGGGCCGGCGGTCGGGCACCGCCACCGCGCTCGAGACGCCGCGGTCACCGCCCCAGCCGCCCTCGCCGCGGACGAAGATCGACGAGCGCACCGTCCACAGCGGGTCGCCGGACCCCGACCGCGCGACGCCCTCCTGCCAGATGACGGCCGCCTTGCCCTTGTCCCAGACGTCGGTGAGCGTCGTGGAGATGGTCGCGGTGCCGGAGGTGGGCACCGGCCCGTGCACGGTCACCGCCTGCGAGCCGTGCACCACCTGGGCCAGGTTGATGTCGCAGCCCGGCAGGTCGAGCGGGGGCGGGTCGGTCTCGTGGAACGTCGGCGCGACCACCCCGAACGACGGCAGCACCCGCAGCCCGGGGCCGTCGAGGGTGTAGGCGAGCGCCGTGGGGGAGACGGGGTCGCCCTCGCGCGCGCCGGCGCCGACGGCGAGGTGGTAGAGCAGCACGTCGCTCTCGGCCCAGGAGAAGGTGCGGTCACCGAGGTCGGCGCCGATCGCGACGTCGGGGTCGATGGGCATCAGGCGGTCTCCTGCTCGCGGCGCGCGACGGCCGGCGCGGCCGGCGTCGACGGCACCGCGACCGTGCCGGCGATGTCCTCGGCGGCCAGGTAGCCGAAGACGAGCGCCGGGCCGATGGTGCCGCCGGGGCCGGGGTAGGTGTGGCCCATCACCGCCGACGAGACGTTGCCGGCGGCGTACAGGCCCGCGATGACCGACCCGTCGGGCCGCAGCACGCGGGCGCGCTCGTCGGTGACCAGCCCGCCCTTGGTGCCGAGGTCGCCGGGGACGATCTGGACGGCGTAGAACGGACCCTCGTCGATGCGGTGCAGCGACGGGTTGGGCTTGACGGTGGGATCGGAGTAGTACTTGTCGTAGGCCGACTCGCCGCGGTGGTGGTCGACGTCGACGCCGCTGTCGGCGAAGCCGTTGAACCGCTCGACGGTGCGTTCCAGCGCCGCCGCCGGTACGCCGATCTCGGCGGCGAGCCCAGCGAGGGTGCCGGCCTTCTTGACCACGCCCTGCGCGAACCACTTGCCGGGGAACGGCTGGCGCGGCATCAGCCCGGCGAAGACGTAGCGGTTGCGGTAGCGCTGGTCGATGACCATCCAGGACGGCACGTGGCCGACCCCGGTGGCCTCGCCGCGGTAGATCTCGTGGACCGCCTCGACGTAGGGGAGCGCCTCGTTCATGAACCGCTCGCCGGCCTGGTTGACGATGATCGAGCCGGGCAGGTTGCGCTCGGCCAGGCAGAACCACGGCCGCCCCGGCAGCGGGATCGTCGGCCCCCACCAGCCGTCGTCCATGAGGTCGGTGCGGGCGCCGACGGCGATGCCGGCGAGCAGGCCGCCGCCGGTGTTGTTCTGCGACCCGGTGGTCCAGTCGGTGGAGGTCGGCTGCGGGAGGTACTGCTCGCGCAGCTCGGCGCTGTGCTCGAAGCCGCCGCTGCCGAGCACGACGCCGCGACGGGCGCGGACGACGTGCTCGACGCCGTCGCGCACCACCCGCACGCCGACCACGCGGCCGTCCTCGACGACGAGGTCGCGCAGCTCGGTGTCGTAGTGCACCGGGACGCCGCAGTCCACCAACCCCTGGCGCAGCCCGATCGCGATCGCGTTGCCCATGGCGTACATCCGCCGGCGCAGCAGCCCGGAGACGACCCGCCTGAACGTCACCTTGGCCATGGTGAGCGGGCCGCGGAGGGTGCGCAGGCCGAGGCTGATCTTGCGGAAGTCGGCCTGGGTGACGATCAGGTTGGCCGGCGCCTTGGTGTACGCCGGGTGCAGCCGCTCGAGCTCGCGGCCCAGGAAGCGGGCGTCGAGCGGGACCGGCTCGACGGTCCGGCCGCGGGCGCGACCGCCCGGCTGCTCGGGGTGGTAGTCGGCGTAGTCGGGCACCCACGCGAACCGGACCGGCGTGCGCCGCCGGAGGAAGTCCATCACCTCGGCGCCACGGTCGAGGTAGGTGTCGCGACGGACCTTGGGCACCACGTCGCCGACGATCGAGTCGAGGTAGAGCTTGGCGTTCTCGAGCGGGTCGTCCTGGCCGACCGCCCTGAGCGCGTAGTTGCCGGGGATCCACACCCCGCCGCCGCTGCGGGCGGTCGAGCCACCGAACCAGCCGCTCTTCTCCAGCAGGACCGTCCCGAGCCCTCGATCGGCGGCCGCGAGGGCCGCGGTCATCCCGGCGCCGCCGGCCCCGACCACGACGACGTCGACCTCGCGGGGGAGCGACGACTGAGGGGTGCTCATGGCGCGAAACTGTAACAGGTTCTAGTATTGCGCCGTGACCTCCCAGGACGCCGTCGCGGCCGCTGTCGAGCGGCTGGCGACCGCCCAGGAGACCCGCGTTCCGTGCGCCGCCGTGCGCGACCTGATCGGCACCGACGACCTGCCCGCGGCGTACGCCGTCCAGCAGGGCCTGGTGCGGGCCCGGCTGGCCCGCGGGGCCACGGTCGTGGGCCGCAAGATCGGCGCGACGTCGAAGGCGGTGCAGGACCAGCTCGGCGTCGACCAGCCCGACTTCGGCTACCTCCTCGACGACATGGACGTGAGCCACGGCGCCGACGGCACGCCGGTCTCGATGCGCACCCTCGTGCAGCCGCGGGTCGAGGCCGAGGTCGCGTTCGTGCTCGCCTCCGACATCGCCCCGCCGACCGAGGACGAGATCACCCTCGCGGCGGTCCGCGACGCGGTCGAGGTGGCGCTGCCGGCGCTCGAGATCGTCGACTCCCGCATCGCCGACTGGGACATCGGGTTCACCGACACCGTCGCCGACAACGCCTCCAGCGGCCTGTACGTCGTGGGCCGCGAGGGCCGCACCCTGGGCGAGGTCGAGCCGCGCGAGGTCGCGATGTCGCTGACCGTCAACGGCGAGGTGCGCTCGTCGGGCACCGGCGCCGCCTGCCTCGGCGACCCGCTCGAGGCACTGCGCTGGCTCGCCGTCCAGGCGTTCCGCTTCGGCGACCCGCTGCGCGCCGGCCACCTGGTCCTGTCCGGGGCCCTGGGCCCGTTCGTGCCGTTCGCCCCGGGCGACCGGGTCGTGGCCACCATCAGCGGGTTCGCCCCGTTGTCCGTCGAGTTCGAGGAGTAGGTGTGGGCGAGAAGCTGACCGCTGCGATCGTGGGGCCGGGCAACATCGGCACCGACCTGATGTACAAGCTGCTGCGCAGCGCCGCCGACGGGGGGAGCGTGGAGCCGCGCTGGATGATCGGCGTCGACCCGGCCTCCGAGGGGCTGCGCCTGGCCGCCGACCAGGGGCTGGAGGCCAGCCACGAGGGCGTCGACTGGCTGCTGAAGCAGGACGAGCTGCCCGACCTGATCTTCGAGGCCACCTCGGCCTACGTGCACCGCGAGTACGCGCCGCGCTACGCCGAGGCCGGCATCGTCGCCGTCGACCTCACCCCGGCCGCGGTCGGGCCCGCCGTCATCCCACCGGTCAACGGCGAGCAGCACGTGGCCGAGGCCAACGTCAACATGATCACCTGCGGCGGCCAGGCCACCATCCCCATGGTCGCCGCGGTCTCCCGGGTGACGCCGGTGTCCTACGCCGAGATCGTCGCCTCGGTCTCCTCCAGGTCGGCGGGGCCGGGCACCCGCGCCAACATCGACGAGTTCACCCGCACCACCGCCGCCGGCGTCGAGACCATCGGCGGGGCCGAGCGGGGCAAGGCGATCATCATCCTCAACCCGGCCGAGCCGCCGATGATCATGCGCGACACGATCTTCTGCGCCGTCGACCCCGACGCCGACACCGATGCGATCGTGGCCTCGGTCGTGGCGATGGAGAAGGCCGTGCAGGAGTACGTGCCCGGCTACCGGCTGCTGCAGGAGCCGCAGGTCGACGGGCCGTCCGAGGCGACCCGGGGGCGCACCAAGATCTCGGTGTTCGTCGAGGTCGAGGGCGCCGGCGACTACCTGCCGCCGTACTCCGGCAACCTCGACATCATGACCGCCGCCGCGGCACGGGTGGGCGACAACATCGCCCGCCACCGGATCGGAGCCAGCTGACATGGACGACCGCGACACCCTCACCCGCACCTGGTCGGGCAGCCACGGGGACGACCCGTTCGGCCACCTCGACCTGCGCCTGACCGACACCTGCCTGCGCGACGGGTCGCACCACAAGCGGCACCAGTTCACCGCCCAGGAGGTCCACGACATCGTCGCGGCCCTCGACGCCTCCGGCATCCCGGTGATCGAGGTGACCCACGGCGACGGCCTCGGCGGCTCGTCGTTCAACTACGGCTTCTCCCGCACGCCCGAGCAGGAGCTGATCCGGATCGCGGCCGAGACGGCCACGCGCGCCCGGATCGCGTTCCTGATGCTGCCCGGCGTCGGCACCAAGGACGACATCCGCGCCGCCCAGGACAACGGCGGCCAGATCTGCCGGATCGCGACCCACTGCACCGAGGCCGACACCTCCGTCCAGCACTTCGGCCTGGCCCGCGAGCTCGGGCTCGAGACCGTCGGGTTCTTGATGATGAGCCACACCCAGCCGCCCGAGGTGCTGGCGAAGCAGGCGCGGATCATGGTCGACGCCGGCTGCCAGTGCGTCTACGTCGTCGACTCGGCCGGGGCGCTGATCATGGAGCAGACCGCCGACCGGGTCTCGGCGGTCGTCGCCGAGATCGGCGACGTCGCCGACGTCGGCTTCCACGGCCACGAGAACCTCGGCCTCGGCGTCGCCAACACCGTGATCGCCGCCCGGGCCGGGGCGACCCAGATCGACGGGTCCGTGCGCCGTTTCGGCGCCGGCGCCGGCAACACGCCGCTCGAGGCGTTCATCGGCGTGTGCGACAAGCTCGGCTGGACCACCGGGGTCGACTTCCTCCAGGTGGTCGACGCCTCCGAGGACGTGATCCGGCCGGCGATGCCGGAGGAGTGCCGGCTCGACCGGATGACGCTGATGATGGGCTACGCCGGCGTCTACTCCTCCTTCCTCAAGCACGCCGGCAACGCCGCCGACCGCTACGGCGTCTCCGGCGCCAAGATCCTGCTCGAGGCCGGCCGCCGCAAGCTGATCGGCGGCCAGGAGGACCAGCTCATCGACATCGCGCTGATGCTGCAGCAGCAGGACCGGACCGAGCAGGAGAAGGTCGCCGCCGGCTCCTGACCGGTCACAGGGTGGCGAGCACGGCCTCCAGCCCGGCCTGGTCGCCCTGGGCGACGAACGCCGTCCGGTGACCGCAGGCGGCGTCGAGCGCCACCTGCGCCGGGGTCGGGCGCAGCGGGGAGCGGGCGTCGCCGAGGGTGAGCACGCGGGTGCCGGGGGCGGCGAAGACCGAGAGGTGCAGGGCCGAGCCCGACAGCCCGGCCAGGACGTCGGCGCCGCGCACCAGCGCGATCTGCTCGGTGATCGACAGTGTCTCGGGGTGGACGACGGCGAACCCGGCCGCGGCGAAGTCCGCGTCGAGCCGTGCGTCCTGGTCGGACCCGGTGCGCACCCGCGTCTCCTTGGCCTGGGCGTGGAAGCGGGTGCGCGAGAGGTAGACGCGCGGGTGCGGTCCACGGGTGCCGACGGCGTCGGAGACCCGGCGCCACAGCCGCACCGCCGGCGGCGCGGCCCACCGCTTGAGCACGACGGGCCGGGCCGGCACCAGCAGCCGGTCGACCCGCAACGGCCGGCCGCGCACGATGCGGACGCCGTCGGGGTCGTAGCCGGCCAGGGCGAACAGGTCGCGTTGCCACGCCGACAGGGTCGGCGCCTGCAGGCGGCGCATCGGCTGGGAGTCGACACCGCGCGCCGGCCGGTGCGTGAGCACGCCGGCGACGGCCCCGGTGTCGGCGGGGTCAGGCCACAGGTTGGGCAGCAGCTCGACCAGGAAGTGCCCGAAGTGGCCGGCCCAGTGGCCGGCGTACAACCAGGTGCCGTCGAGGCGGCGCGCGCCGTCGGGGACCGGGACCACCTCGGGGTCGGCGGCGACCGGGTTCATCCGGTCACCGTTCCAGAGGTGCTGGGAGGCCGGCACCAGGACGCCGTCGGCCTCGTGCACGGCGCCGCGGATCCACACCTGCGGACCCGACTCGACCCGCAGCGGTCCCTGGCTGAACGGCGTGACCACGGCGTCGTCGACCGGGACCAGGGCTTCCGGGTCGCCGGTCGGCTCGTGCCGTGCCGTCGCGACCGTCCACACCATGCCGCGGACCGTACCGCTCGGGCTCCTCGCGACACGACGACGCCCCGCGACCGGGACGGTCGAGGGGCGTCGGCAGTGGTTCGGGGTGGTCGGGGGTCAGACGCGGGCCAGGATGCTGTCGATGTGCTGGGCGATGGCCTGGGCGTCGGTGTCGTGGTGACCGAGGGTGAAGCGGCGGCTCACGTCGCGGCCCTCGGTGAAGAAACCGCCACGCTTGTCGACCTCGAGGAGGACGTCGAGGTCGCCGGGCCGGGTCACGAAGGTCAGCTCGACCTCGTTGAAGCGGCGCCCGGAGCTGCGGGCGTCGAACTCGTACTCGCCGTAGAAGCCGAGGGTCGAGCCGGGGACCCGGCCGGCCTCGAAGTCGGCGCTCTTGAAGTGGAAGCCGAGCTGCTGCATGGCGAACAGCGTGGCCTCCTGGGCCGGCAGCGCCTGCACCTTGATCGGGTCGTTGTCCTTGGCGTCGATGGCGTTGTCGATCTCGAGCACGGTGGCGACGGCGATCTTGAGGCCGTGGATGTGCTGGCTGCCGATCTGGTTGGGGGAGAGCTCGACCGGCACCTGCAGCTGGAACGGCAGCGAGACGTGGCCGCCGGGCTGGACCGAGAACGGGCCGCTGATGCGGCTCTCGCCGAAGAGCCGGGCCGCGGCCCACTCGTCGTCGCCGCTCTCGACCTCGACGACGGCGGAGAGCGCGGCGCGGATGCCCTCGAGGGCCTGCTCGACGTCGCCTCCGCGGACGTCGACGCGTCCGGTGAGGACGCCACCAGGGGTGGCGACGGGGTGGTCGAGGACGGTGTCTACCTTGGCGCCGCCCTTGCCGAGCGCGGCCTGCAGTTTCTTGAACATGTCAGGCACCCTAGCCCGCGCGGCACCTCCGCAAACGGGTCTGTGCGGGTCTTGTGCTCGCGGACCAGACCGGCACCACCCCTCTGCGCTGGACCCAGACTAGAACGTGTTCTAGTCTGGGCGCAGACCAGGCACCGCACCAGGAGGCACCGATGTCCCAGGCCGTTCTCGACGGCGTCCGCGACCTGCTCCCCGGCCTGCGGGAGCGCGCGGACGAGACCGAGCGACTCCGCGTCGTCCCCGAGGCCTCCGTCAAGGAGCTCGAGGAGACCGGCTTCTTCACGCTGCTCCAGCCGCGGCGCTTCGACGGTCACGAGGCCGACCCCGTCGACTTCTACACCGCGGTGCGCGACATCGCGGGGGCGTGCGGCTCGACCGGGTGGGTCTCCAGCGTGGTCGGCGTCCACCCCTGGCAGGTCGCGCTGTTCGCCGACGAGGCGCAGCAGGCCGTGTGGGGCGAGGACACCAGCACCCGGCTGAGCTCGTCGTACGCCCCGACGGGCAAGGCGACCGTCGCCGACGGCGGCTACCAGCTCTCGGGCAAGTGGAGCTTCTCCTCGGGCTGCGACCACTGCTCGTGGGTGCTGCTCGGCGGGCTGGTCTTCAACGGCGACGGCCAGGTCGTCGACTTCAAGACCTTCCTGGTGCCCCGTGACGACTACACGATCCTCGACGTGTGGCACATGGTCGGCCTGGCCGGCACCGGCTCCAACGACATCGTCGTCGACGACGTCTTCGTGCCCGAGGCGTTTACCCTGAGCATGGGGGAGACCGGCCAGTGCCGCGGCCCGGGCCAGGAGCAGAACACCTCCGACCTCTACAAGCTGCCGTTCCACTCGATCTTCACCGGCACCATCACCACCCCGATCATCGGGATGGCGATGGGCGCCTACGCCGAGCACGTCGAGATGCAGAAGCAGCGCTCACGCGCCGCCTACCTGGGCGAGAAGGCCTCGCTCGACCCGTTCGCCGCCGTGCGGATCGCCCGGGCGTCCTCGGAGATCGACGCCGCCTGGGCCCTGCTGGTCGCCAACATCCGCGAGGAGCAGGCCTACGTCGCCAAGGGCGAGAAGATCCCGCTGCGCTCGCGCCTGAAGGTGCGCCGTGACCAGGTGCTCGGCAGCCAGCGCGCCATCGACGCGATCGACGCGCTCTTCGAGGCCTCCGGCGGCCGGGCCCTGGCCAACGGCACCTACCTGCAGCGTGCGTGGCGCGACGCCCACGCGGGCCGCGTCCACGCCGCCAACGACCCCGAGCGGGCGCTGCAGATGTTCGGCGCCCACGAGTTCGGCCACAAGATCGACCCCGGGATGTACTGAGTGACCCTCGCGCCCCTCCGCAAGGACGACGTACGCCGGTCCGCCGCGGCCGGCGACATCACGCTGACCTACTACGAGGCCGGCGACCCGACCCCGGCCGGGGGCGGGCTGCCTTTGGTGATGCTGCACGGCGGTGGTCCGGGCGCGAGCGCGTGGTCGAACTTCGGCCCCGCCCTGCCGCACTTCGCCACGACGTTCCGCACGCTGCTGGTCGACCAGCCCGGCTTCGGCGGCTCCGACAAGCCGCCGGTCGTCGGCAACTTCTACCGCCACAGCGCCGACCACGTCGTCCGGCTGCTCGACGGGCTCGGGATCGACCGGGTGCACCTGCTCGGCAACAGCCTCGGCGGCGGCACCGCGATGCGCCTCGCCCTGACCCACCCCGACCGGGTCGGCCGGCTGGTGCTGATGGGTCCCGGCGGGCTCAGCCTCAACCTCTTCCACGCCGACCCCACCGAGGGCGTGCAGCGCCTGATGGAGTTCGGCGCCGACCCCACCCGCGAGCGGCTGCGGGCGTTCATCTCCACGATGGTGGTCGACCAGTCGCTGGTCACCGACGCGCTGGTCGAGGAGCGCTTCGCCGACGCCACGGCGCCCGGCGCCCAGGAGGCGATGCGCTCGATGGGCATGAGCTTCTGGAACCCCGAGACCGCCGAGGACGGCATGCTCTGGCGCGAGGCCCACCGGCTGCGCAAGCACACGCTGCTCACCTGGGGGCGCGAGGACCGGGTCAACCCGCTCGACGGCGCGCTGGTCGCCCTCAAGCTGATCCCGAAGGCGCAGCTGCACGTCTTCCCCCAGTGTGGGCACTGGGCACAGATCGAGGCGGCGGAGGAGTTCGCCGAGATCACCACCGCCTTCCTGTCCCGCCACGTCGAGAGGCCGAAGTCATGACCATCGAGATCAGGTCCATGGGCTACGTCCGGGTGGCCTCCACCGACCTCGGCGCCTGGACGACGTTCGCCGGCAAGGTGCTCGGGCTCGCCGAGGGCCGCGGCCCGCACCCCGACCACCAGTACTGGCGCATCGACGAGGTCTCGGCCCGGCTGGTGGTCTTCCCCTCCGACGTCGACCGGCTCGAGTGCGTCGGCTGGGAGGTCTCCGACCCCCGCGCCCTGCAGGAGGCGCGCGAGCACCTGCAGAAGGCCGGCGTCGAGTTCACCGACGGCACCCGCGAGGAGCTCGACGAGCGCCGCGTCCAGGAGCTCGTCCGCTTCCGCGACCCCTGGGACAACGTCTTCGAGCTGTTCCACGGCATCACCTACGAGTCGCGACCGGTGGTCACGCCGTACGCCGCGAAGTTCGTCACCGGTGACCAGGGGATGGGCCACATCGTGCTGCCGGTGCTCGACGACGTGGAGGCGCTGCGGTTCTACACCGACGTGCTCGGCTTCCGGCTGCGCGACTCGATGAGCATGCCGGGTGAGTTCGTCGGCAAGGAGCCCGGCTCCAAGGTGTGGCTGCGGTTCCTCGGCGTCAACCCCCGCCACCACTCGCTGGCGTTCCTGCCGATGCCCAACGAGAGCAAGTGCGTCCACATCATGCTGGAGGTCGACGAGCTCGACGACGTCGGTCGCGCGCTGCAGCGGGTCAAGAAGCACCAGGCGCCGCTGTCGGCGACGCTCGGCCGGCACATGAACGACGAGATGGTCTCGTTCTACGTCAGGTCGCCCGGCGGCTTCGACGTCGAGCTCGGCACCGACGGCCTCACCGTCGACGACGCCCGCTGGGTGGCGCGGGAGTCGACCGCGGTGTCCTACTGGGGCCACGACTTCGGCGGCGGGTCGTAGGACCTACCGTGTCAGCCGTGCCCGTCGACCCGCGCGAACCCCAGATCCCGGAGGGGATGAGCGCCGACGCGCGCGAGAGCTGGCCCAGCCCCGAGCTGATCAGCTCCTGGCTCGGCGACGTCGACCTCGACGTCGAGTGGCGGCCCGGTGAGGGAAGCAGCGTCTCGGCCGACGACCCCGAGGCCGTGGCCGCGGCCCGGCGCTTCCGCGACGTCCTCGGCCGCTTCGCCTCCGGCGTCACCGTGGTCACCGCGATGAGCGGCGGCGAGCCCGTCGGCATGACCTGCCAGTCGTTCTCCAGCGTCTCGCTCGACCCGCCGCTGGTGCTGTTCGTCCCGGCCCGCACGTCGCGGGCCTGGCCGATGATGCAGCGCGCCGGCCGGTTCTGCGTCAACTTCCTCGCCCACGACCAGGCCGACCTGAGCAACGCGATGGCCAGCCGGGGCAACGACAAGTTCGCGGGCCTCGCCTGGGCCCCGTCGTCGGTCACCGGCTCACCGGTCCTGCCCGGCACCCTCGGCCACGTCGACTGCACCATCCACGCGGTCCACGAGGCCGGCGACCACTACGTCGTCATCGGCCGGGTCGTCGACCTGGTGGCCGAGGACGACGAGCAGCCGCTGCTGTTCTACCGCGGCAAGTACCGCTCGACCACCTGACGGCCCGCGTCAGGGCGCGTACCGGGCCCGGCAGAGGACTCAGAGGCGGGTGCGGCTGGGGCTGGCGACCGACCCGGTCGGGTAGTCGTCCTCGACGCGGGCGGTCTCGGCGGCGTCGGTGTTGTCCAGGGCGTCGTCGTCGAAGGTCATGCCGCCAGCCTAGGAAGTCACGGGTCCTCTGATCGACTCCCGAGCCCGGCGAGAGCGGTGATCTTGCCCACGTCGGCGCCCGTCAGAGGGCGACGAGGGCCCGGTGGTGGTGGGGCGCGCCGTACAGCTGGCCGAGCGCGTGCGCACGCTTGAGCACCAGGTGGGCGTCGTGCTCCCAGGTGATCGCGATGCCGCCGTGCAGCTGCACCGTCTCGGCGGCGACGTGGGCCACGGCCTCGGCGCAGTAGGACGCCGCGACGTGCGCCAGGTGGTCGGCGTCGTCGCCGCGGGCGGAGACGGCGTACGACGCCGCCCACGACGCGGAGCGGCTCATCTCCGAGAGCACCAGCATCTCGGCCATCCGGTGCTTGAGCGCCTGGAACGACCCGATCTGACGGCCGAACTGCACCCGGTCGAGGCTGTAGGCGACGGTCATCTCCAGCCCGCGGGCCGCCAGGCCGGTCGCGAGTGCCGCGACGCCGGCTGCCCCGACCTGGGCCGCCCGGGCGCCGGCCGCCGCGGCGTCGCCGATGGGGGTCGTGGCCGCGCCGTCGAGGTCGACGTCGGCGAGCCGGATCGTCTGGTCGACGGTGCCGAGGCGGGCACGCCGGGCGGTGGCCGGGTCGACCTCGACCAGGCCGTCGTCGATGACCGCGACCAGCACCGTGGCGGTGTCGCCGTCGAGCACCGGCGCGCCCGAGCCGTCGACGAACGCGGCGATCTCACCGGCGGCGACCCGGGGCAGGAGCCGGGCGGCGGCCGCGTCGTCGGCCCCGGCCAGCAGGGCCTCGGAGGTGACCAGCGACGACAGCAGGGGCGACGGTGCGAGCGAGCGGCCGACCTCCTCGAGCACCAGCAGCGCCTCGAAGAGCGAGAAGCCGGCGCCACCGTGGTGCTCGGGGATGCCGAGCGCGGCCACCCCGATCTGCTCGACCAGGGTCTGCCACAGCGCCTCGTCGTGGCCGCCCTCGGACGCCGCCGCCGCACGGACCGCGCGGGGGTCGGCGCGCTTGGCCAGCAGGCCGCGCACGGTGGAGACCAGCTCCTGCTGCTCCTCGGAGAGCCCGAACTCCATCAGCCGTCCGTCCCGACGAGCGCGTCGAGCAGGCGGGCGCGGTGGAACGCCGGCGTGCCCCAGGCGGTGAGCAGCGCGCGGATCTTGGTGATCCACAGGCTCAGGTCGAACTCGGCGGTGTAGCCGATCGCGCCGTGCACCTGCAGCCCGGTGCGTGAGGCGAGGTAGGCGGCGTCGCCGGCGGCGACCTTCGCCGCGCTCGCCGGCACCTCGCCGAGCGCGGCGCCGTGGACGAGGGGTCGCGCGAAGTCGAGGGCGATGCGCACGTCGGCCAGGGCGTGCTTGATGGCCTGGTAGCTGCCGATCTCGCGCCCGAACTGCTTGCGCTGCTTGACGTAGGTGACGCTGTCGGCGAGCACCCGCTCGCCGGCGCCGAGCAGCTGGGCGGCGGTGGCGAGCACGGCGAGGTCGAAGGCGGCATCGAGGTCGCCGGCGGGCACGGGCTCGGTCGGCGAGGACGCGAAGAGCCGCCGGGTGCGGTCGACCGAGGCGACCCGGTCGCCGTGGACGGCCTGGAACAGGTCGCCGCCGAGCGCGAGGTAGGCCGCGTCGGCGACGTCGGCGTCCAGTCCCTCCGGCAGCGGCGGCACGGTGACGGTGGCGACGCCGCTGACCTCGCGGCCCAGGGCGACCGGAAGGTAGGCCGCCGACTCGACCCAGGGGCCCGGCACGGCGTACCGGCCGAGCGCCTCGAACGCGATGCAGACCTCCACCGGCGTGGCCTCGGTGGCGAGCATGGTCAGCCCGAGGTCGGCCAGCCGCTTCCACAGCGCGAGGCCGGGCGCGGTGTCGTCGTCGGCCCAGGCGCGGGCCACCGCGACGGTGTCGGACGCCGACAGCAGCCCGTCGAGGGTCGACGCGAGGTCGCGCTGGTCGTCGGTGAGCTCGAACCTCATCGGCCCGCTCCTCTGGTCTCGCGCGGCAGGCCGAGCACCCGTTCGGCGACGATGTTGCGCTGCACCTCGTTGGTGCCGGCGTAGATCGGGCCCGAGAGCGAGAACGTGTACCCGTCGAGCCAGCGCGACTCCTCCTCGGCCGCCGAGCCGAGCAGGTCGAGGGCGGTCTCGTGGAGAGCGATGTCGAGCTCGGACCAGAACACCTTGTTGACCGAGCCGGCCGCGCCCATGTCGCCGCCATCGGCGAGCCGGGTGACGGTGCCCCAGGTGTAGAGCCGGTAGGCCTGGGCGCCCAGCCACGCGTCGACGACGCCGCGGGCGGCGGCGTCGCGGTCGGGACCGTCGGGGGAGTCGCGGTAGAGCTCGACGAGTCGGTCGGCGGCGGCGCAGAAGCGGCCGGGGGAGCGCAGCGACAGACCGCGCTCGTTGCCGGCGGTGCTCATCGCGACCCGCCAGCCGTCACCGGGGGCTCCGAGGACGTCGGCGTCCGGCACGAAGACGCCCTCGAGGAAGACCTCGGCGAACCCGGGCTCGCCGTCGAGCTGGGCGATCGGGCGGACCGTGACCCCTGCGGCGTCGAGGGGGAACAGGAAGTAGGTCAGGCCGGCGTGGCGCTGCGCCTCGGGGTCGGAGCGGAACAGCCCGAACCCCCAGTGGGCGAACGCTGCGCGCGAGCACCACGTCTTCTGCCCGTCGAGGACCCACCCGCCGCGCTCGTCGTCGCGGCGCGCGGTCGAGCGCAGGCCGGCCAGGTCGGACCCGGCCTCGGGCTCCGACCAGCACTGCGCCCACACCTGCTCGCCGGTGGCCATCGACGGCAGGAACCGGTCCTGCTGGTCCTGGGTGCCGTGGTCGAAGAGGATGGGCGCGAGCAGGAAGATGCCGTTCTGGCTGACCCGGCCGGGCGCACCGGCCCGGTAGTACTCCTCCTCGAAGACGACCCACTCCACCAGGCTCGCCTCGCGGCCGTGGTAGCCGCGCGGCCACGAGACGACCGACCACCGGGCCTCGGCCAGCCGGGCCTCCCACTCCTGGTGGCGGGCCCAGCCCTCGAGGGTGTCCATCGACGGCAGCGGCTCGCTCGGCACGTTGGCCGCCAGCCACTCCCGCGCCTCGGCCTGGAAGGCCTGCTCGGACTCGGACAGGGTGAGGTCCATCAGCTGCTCCTGAGCTCGGTCTTGAGCACCTTGCCCGACAGGTTGCGGGGCAGGGCGTCGACGTGGGTCACCTGGCGCGGCACCTTGAAGTTGGCGAGCCGCTCCCGGGCGTGGGCGACGACGGCCTCGGCGGTGGCGGCGCCGACGACGTACGCCTTGCCGACCTCGCCCAGCCGCTCGTCGGGCACCCCGACCACCGCGACGTCGTCGACGCCGTCGAGGCGCATCAGCACCTGCTCGACCTCGGCGGGGTAGACGTTGAAGCCGCCGGAGATGTACATGTCCTTGAGCCGGTCGGTGATCCGCAGGTTGCCGGCGTCGTCGAGGGTGCCGACGTCGCCGGTGTGCAGCCAGCCGTCGGCGTCGATCGCGGCCGCGGTGGCGTCGGGGTCGTCGAGGTAGCCGAGCATCACGTGCTCCCCGCGCACCAGCAGCTCGCCGGTCTCGGTGTCGATGCGGGTCTCCATGCCCGGGACCGCGCGCCCGCAGCTGGTCGCGACCGTCTCGGCGTCGTCGCCCGCCCGGCACATCGCGACCACGACGGCCTCGGTCATCCCGAACGCCGTGACCACCTGGTCGATACCCAGCCCCGCCGGCGATGGAGCGCGCATCCGCTCGATCAGCACCACCGGGACGACGGCCGCACCGGTCACCGCCAGCCGCAGCGACGACAGGTCGTGCGCGGCGCGGTGGGGCGCGCCCAGCAGCGACTGGTAGATCGTCGGCGCCCCCGGGAGCAGGGTGATCCGCTCGTCCTGGACCAGCCGCATCGTCTCGTCGACGTCGAACGTCGCCACCGGGTAGAGCGTGGCGCCGGTGAGCAGGCCGACGACGATGCCGATCTTGTAGCCGAAGGAGTGGAAGAACGGGTTGACCACCAGGTAGCGGTCGTCGGCACGCACGCCGCCGAGGTCGGCCCAGGCCCGGGCGACGCCGATCGTCTGCCGGTGCGCGCTCATCGCGCCCTTCGACCGCCCGGTCGTGCCGGAGGTGAACAGCACGTCGGCGACGTCGTCGGCCCCGACCGCGTCGGCGCGGCGGCGCGCCTCGGCGAGGTGGTCCGGCGATCCAGCGACCTCGGCGCCGGCCAGGTCGGCCAGGTCGACCACCTGCGCCGCGGTGCCGACCTCGACGAGGTCGGCGACCTGGGTGCGGCCGAGGAAGCCGTCGGCGACCACGGCGACCGAGGCCCGGGTGCGGTCGAGCACGTCCGCCACCTCGTGGGCGGTGTAGCGGCTGTTGAGCGGCACCAGCACGCCCCCGGCGTAGGTCACGGCGAGCGCGGCCACCGCCCAGTCGGTGCTGTTGGGCGCCCACAGCGCGACGGTGCCGCCCGGCTGCAGCCCGCGGGCGACGTACGACGCGGCGGCCTGCTCCACCCTCCGGAGCAGGGCGGCGTACGACGTCGCCACGCCACCCTCGACGTACGCCGGGTGGTCGCCGAAGCGTGCCGCGGCGTCGCGGACCAGGGCGGGCAGCGTCTCCAAACCAAGCATTTGCTTGGTAGGGTAGCACCCGTGGACCTCGCCTACTCCGACGCCGACAAGGCGTTCCGCACCGAGATCCGCTCCTGGCTCGAGGACCACCTCGCCTCGAGCGACTGGTCGGGCCTGAGGGGACTCGGCGGTCCGGGCCGCGACCACGAGGCGATCGAGGAGCGGCTGGCCTGGAACCGGCACCTCGCCGCCCACGGGTGGACCTGCGTCGGCTGGCCGGTCGAGCACGGCGGGCGCGGGCTCAGCCTGTGGCAGCAGGTGGTCTTCCACGAGGAGTACGCCCGGGCCGACGCCCCGCACGGCGTCAACCACCTCGGCGAGCAGCTGCTCGGGCCCACCTTGATGGCCTTCGGCACCCCCGAGCAGCAGGCGCGCTTCCTGCCGCCGATCCTGGCGGTGGAGGAGCTGTGGGCGCAGGGATACTCCGAGCCCGACGCCGGCTCCGACCTGGCCAACGTGCAGACCCGGGCCGTGCTCGAGGGTGACGAGTGGGTGGTCGACGGCCAGAAGGTGTGGACGTCCAACGCGCACTTCTCCCAGTGGGTGTTCGTGATCGCGCGCACCGAGCCCGGGTCGCGGCGGCACCAGGGCCTGTCGTTCCTCCTGGTGCCGCTGGACCAGGACGGCGTGGAGGTGCGACCGATCGAGCAGCTCACCGGCGGCTCGGAGTTCAACGAGGTCTTCCTCACCGGCGCCCGCACGGCCGCCGACCTGGTGGTCGGCGAGCCCGGCGGGGGCTGGGCGGTGGCGATGGGGCTGCTCGGCTTCGAGCGCGGCGTCTCGACGCTCGCCCAGACCGTCGACTACGCCCGCGAGCTCGACAGCGTCGTCGAGCGCGCCCGGCGCAACGGCGCGCTCGACGACCCCGTGGTCCGCGACCGGCTCGCCGGGCTCAAGGTCGAGCTCTCGGTGATCCGCTCGCAGGGGCTGCGCGGACTGTCCCAGCTCGCCGGCGGTGAGGACTCGGCCGCCGGCGGGGGCGCCGGCTCCATCTTCAAGCTGGTGTGGGCCGGGTGGCACCGACGCCTCGGGGAGGCGGCGATGCAGGTCGCCGGCGCCGAGGGGCTGGTGCTGCGCCGACCGGCCGGCGGTGAGCCCGCGGCGTACGACCTCGACGAGCACCAGCGGCTCTTCCTCTTCTCGCGCTCCGACACCATCTACGGCGGCAGCGACGAGATCCAGAAGAACATCCTCGCCGAGCGCGTGCTCGGCCTCCCGCGCGAACCGAAGGGCTCCTGATGTCCACCCACCGCCCCGAGCAACCCGCCCCCGCGTACGTCGCGGGGCACGACCTGCTCGCCGGCAAGGTCGTGGTGGTCACCGCCGCGGCGGGCGCCGGCATCGGCGCGGCCGTCGTACGCCGGGCGCTCGAGGAGGGTGCCGCGGCCGTGGTCTTCTCCGACACCCACGCCCGCCGGCTGGCCGAGGCCGAGGAGGCGCTGGCGGCCGAGTTCGGCGCCGCCCGGGTGCGCCAGCTGGTCTGCGACGTGACCGAGGAGTCGCAGGTCGCCGCGCTGCTCGACGCCGCCGACGAGCTCGGCGGCGTCGACGTGATGGTCAACAACGCCGGTCTCGGTGGCACGGCGTCGGTGCTCGAGATGACCGACGAGCAGTGGTCGCGGGTCCTCGACATCACCCTGACCGGCACGTTCCGCTGCGTCCGCGCCGCCGGTCAGCGCATGGTCGCCGCCGGCCGGCGGGGCGTGATCGTCAACAACGCCTCGGTGATCGGGTGGCGGGCGCAGGAGGGCCAGGCCCACTACGCCGCCGCCAAGGCCGGCGTGATGGCGCTGACCCGCTGCTCGGCGATCGACCTCGCGCCGCACGGCATCCGCGTCAACGCCGTCAGCCCCAGCCTCGCCATGCACCCGTTCCTGGCCAAGGTGACCAGCGACGAGCTGCTGGCCGAGCTCAAGCAGCGCGAGGCGTTCGGTCGCGCCGCCGAACCGTGGGAGGTCGCCAACGTGATGATCATGCTCGCCAGCGACTACGCGTCGTACATGACCGGCGAGGTCGTCGCCGTCAGCAGCCAGCAGGCATGACGATGGCCGCCGAGACCGAGCCGGCCGCGTCGCGGCGATCCCAGCTCCTGGCGATCGCCGCCGGGCTGTTCGCCGAGAAGGGTTTTCGCAGCACCACGGTGCGTGACATCGCCGACGCCGCCGGGATCCTCTCCGGCAGCCTCTACCACCACTTCGACTCCAAGGAGTCGATGGTCGACGAGATCCTGCGGACCTTCCAGGACGAGCTCTTCGGCCAGTACGACGCCATCCTCGGCAGCGACCTCGACGCCCGCACCAAGCTCGAGCGGGCCGTCGAGGTGTCGTTCGCGGCGATCGACCGCCACCCGCACGAGGTGGCGATCTTCCAGAACGAGGCGGCGTACCTCGGCGGCTTCGAGCGGTTCGGCTACCTCGCTGAGCGCAACGCCCAGTCGCGCCAGGTCTGGCTCACGCTGCTCGAGGAGGGGGTGGCCTCCGGGGCGCTGCGCGCCGACCTCGACGTCGATCTCACCTACCGCTTCATCCGCGACACCGTCTGGGTCGCGGTGGGGTGGTACCGCCCCGGCGGCAAGCTCACCCACACCCGGATCGCCCACCAGTACCTGACCATCCTGCTCGACGGGATCGCAGAGGAGCGCGACCATGCCTGAGGCCTACATCGTCGACGCCGTCCGGACGCCCGTCGGCAAGCGGGGCGGCGCCCTGGCCGGCGTGCACTCCGCCGACCTCGCCGCCCACACGCTCGCGGCGATCGTGCGGCGTACGGGCGTCGACCCCGGCGCCGTCGACGACGTGATCCTGGGCTGCTGCGACACGATCGGCTCGCAGGCCGGCGACGTCGCCCGCACCGCCTGGCTGGTCGCGGGCCTGCCCGACCACGTGCCCGGTGTGACCATCGACCGGCAGTGCGGCTCCTCGCAGCAAGCGGTGCACTTCGCCGCCCAGGGCGTGCTGTCCGGCACCCAGGACCTGGTCGTGGCCGGCGGTGTGCAGAACATGAGCGCGATCCCGATCTCGGCGGCGATGCTCGCCGGTCAGCAGTACGGCTTCAGCACGCCGTTCGCCGAGTCGCCCGGCTGGGTTGCGCGCTACGGCGACGTCGAGGTCTCGCAGTTCCGCAGCGCCGAGATGATCGCCGAGAAGTGGGGCATCAGCCGGGATGACATGGAGGCCTTCGCCCTCGCCTCCCACGACCGCGCCCGCGCGGCGATCGCCGAGGGTCGGTTCACTGCCGAGATCGACCCGGTCCCGCTCGCCGACGGGACGACGTTCGACACCGACCAGTGCCCTCGTGAGACGTCGCTGGAGAAGATGGCCGGCCTGCAGCCCCTGGCGCCCGGTGGGCGGATCACCGCTGCGGTGGCCTCGCAGATATGCGATGCGTCCTCGGCGATGCTCGTCGCCTCCGAGCAGGCGGTCGCCGAGCACGGGCTCACGCCGCGCGCCCGGATCCACCACCTCTCCGTGCGCGGTGACGACCCGGTCTGGATGCTCACCGGCCCGATCCGGGCGACCCGGCACGCGCTGGAGAAGACCGGCCTGGGCATCGACGACATCGACCTGTTCGAGTGCAACGAGGCCTTTGCCTCGGTGGTGCTGGCGTGGATGCAGGAGCTGGACGTGCCGCACGAGAAGGTCAACGTCAACGGCGGCGGCATCGCGCTCGGGCACCCGATCGGCGCCACCGGCACCCGGCTGATGACCACCCTGCTCCACGAGCTCGAGCGCACCGGCGGCCGCTACGGGCTGCAGACCATGTGCGAGGGCGGCGGCCAGGCCAACGTGACCATCATCGAGCGCCTCTGACCGCTCAGGAGGTGAGCCAGACGGGGCTGGTGTAGGCGACGCCGAGCCGGTTGCCCGGGTGTCCCGCCGGGCCGCGGGTCGCGTTGCGCTGCGCCGGGTCGGCGATGCGGACCACGAACCAGTCACCCTCGCTGAGCCGCATCGGCACGTCGATCTCGAGCACCGGCCCCACCTTGAAGTCGACGACGTCGGCCACCTCGGGCACCTCGGTGCCGGGCCGGAGCACCTGCGCCTGCAGGCGGCGTCCGCGCCACGACGCGTCGCGGGCCAGGTCGAGGCGGATCCGGACGACGCCGCGGCGATGCACCAGCCGACCGCCCATCCGCGCCCGGCGTCCCGACGCGCGGGAGGTGGCGGTCATGTCGACCCGCAGCCCCGAGGTCCGGGTGGCGAAGAACCGGCGCGCCCGCATCGCCTCCTTCACGCCGCGACGGTTGTGCTCGCGGACCCAGAGGCCGGTGCGTCCCTTGCCCTCCGGGAACCCCCAGTCGGTGCCGTGCTCGTCGGTCACCCCGGCGATGCCCGTGCGCCACCCGGCGCCGAGGCAGGCGACGAGCGGAGACGAACGGCCGTCGGCGTACCCCTCGAAGAGGTAGTCGTCGCCGCGGTTGAACAGCTCGAGCGACACCATCCGGTCACGGACTCGGGCGTCGTAGGCGAACTCCTGGAAGCGGCCGGGCTCGCGGCCCGGGTGGTTGAACCCGGCGAGGCCGCCGGCGCCGCCGTCGAGGACGAGGCCGGGCTCGCGGCGCAGCCAGTCGAGGAGGGGCTGCATCAGACCGGCCTGGAGCACGTCGACGTAGTGCTCGGTGAACCAGACGTTGACGTGCCCCAGCAACGGCTCGGACCACTCGAACCCGCGGATGGCGGTGAACCGGCCGTCGCGGTTGGCCGCGTCGGCGAGCCGACCCGTGCGCGCGAAGTCGGAGGGGGTGATGCCGGCGACCTGCTTGTACTCCGGGGGCAGCAGGCCGTCGAGCACCTCGCCGAGGACGCTGTCGGACAGCGTGGCGTGGTCCGTCAGGGCTGCGACGTCGAGTCCGGCGCTGCGCATCGACGCGAACGCCAGTGCCGGGTCGCCGTCGCCGTCGGAGAGGAGCGTGTGGTTGTGGAGGTCGGCGTGGACCAGGCGGGTGCCCCGGGTGATCCGCGACGTCCGGCTCGCCCCGACGCGCGGCGGGGTGGTGGAGCCGTAGGCGGCGCCGGGCGCGATCGTCCCGACTGCCGCGCCGAGCGAGCCGGCGATGAGCAGGCCCGGGCCACTCGCGGCGACGGCCCGCCGGGAGAGCGACGGCGACGGCTCGGGGTGGGCGTGCGGGGCTTCGTGGTCGTGGCACACGCCCGCATCGCACCACACGCGGACGACCATGCGGTGAACGGAAGCGGTGCTCCTAGGGTGGGGGAGTGATCATCGCTCCGTCGCACGGATTCGTCCTGCTGTCGGTCCCGAAGGTCGCCTCCACTTCGCTCGACGAGGCGCTGGGCAGTTACCACCAGGCACCCCCGGGCAGGGCACCGCACAAGCACCAGAACCTGATCAACTTCCACAGCCACACCGTGCCCAAGATCAGCCGGCTCGGCTACGAGAGAGACCGGTACGACGTGGTCGCGATGTTCCGCGACCCGGTCGACTGGCTCGAGTCGTGGTGGCGCTACCGGCAGCGACCGGACGTGCGCGACAACCATGCCGATCGCTGGACCGGCGATGTCGGGTTCGCCGACTTCGCCCGGCAGTTCCTCGCCGACAAGGAGAGGACCGGGATCAAGGGCCGCCCGGCCCGCTTCGTCGCCGGCGACGCGGCGAACGGCGCGCGGATCGACCGGATCTTCGCCGTGGACCGGCCGGAGGTCTGGACGGCGTACTTCTCCGAGCGCGTGGGATCGCCGGTGGTCGTGCCGCGACGGAACCGGGCCGCGGCCCGTCCCGCACCCGAGCTGTCCGAGGACCTGGCCGCCGAGCTGCGGACGTGGTTCGCGCCGGAGTACGCCGTCCTCGAGCAGCTGGCGACCGACGGGCAGTGGACCCCTCCGTTCGGCTACCGGCCACCGGGCCTGGACGAGACGGAGTCCTGAGGGAGCGCCCACGCGCCTCAGGCCGCCTCGCCCCCACTGCCTCCCGGGAGGGGCGGCGCCCAGGACAGGTAGCGGTGGCCGGTCGGGGTGGTGATCTCGGTGCCGTGCACCGGTCCGGGTCGCGGTCGGGAAGACCATCCCAGGGTCTCCTTGGCGTGGTTGCAGCGCTCGCAGAGTCCCTGCAGGTCGTCGACCTCGGTCCTTCCGGTCTCGCGGTGCGGCCGGACGTGGTCGACGTGTCGCAGGGGTGCGCCGCACCACGGAGTCCGGCACAGCTGGTCACGGTCGGAGATGAAGTCGGTCAGGCCCTTCGGCGCCCTGCGGCGTCGCGCGTCGAGCGCGGTCAGCTGGCCGGTGCCGGGCGCGGTGTAGAGGCGCGTGATCCAGACCGCGGCGCGATCGAGCGCGCTCTTGACCAGGGTCCGGGCCCACTCGGCCGGCACCACGCCGTAGCCCGGCAGCTGGGCGGGCTCGGTGTCGCCGGCGAGCAGGGTGCGGTCGGTCATCACCAGACGCAGGTCCACCCGGGGTGGGGCCTGGGGGTGTCGTCCGGTGACGAGCTCGACCATCGCGTCGGCCATGACCTGGCCGCGGCCGCGCTGGTCGCCGTCGCTACGTGCTCGGTCGGCGATCCTGGTGAGGACGGCGTACATGGCGACGCCCTGCTCCACCGGGACCAGCGCGGTCACGTAGGTCATGGTGTCGGGAGCCGGGCGGATGGTCACCCGGCGGTCCTTGACGGCCAGGGCCTGCCGCTCGCAGACCCCGGCGGGGTCGAGGCGGGAGGCCAGGCGCAGGGCCTCGACGACGAGCTGCTTGCGACTCAGCTGGTCGACCCGGTCGGAGCCGACGAGCTCCTCGTCGATCGCGGTCCGGTGACCCACGGCGAGGCACGCGGTCTCCCGCGCGAGCAGCGTGGCGGCGTACTCGGAGATCCGGCCCTCGCTCAACGCGCGAGCAGTGTGGGGCATCTCGGTCGCCAGCACCCGCGAGAGCCCGAGGAAGGTGGAGGCGACGCGCGGGCTCTCGTGCCGGGCCAGGGCGACCTGGGCGGCGACTCCCTCCCCGACACGGGCTGCCGGTACGCCGGCGGCGCGCTGCTCGGCGCGTTGGGACTCCTCGAAGGCGTGCGCGATCCGACCCTGCGCCGCGGCCAAGGCGTTCTTGACCCGCTCGATCATCGCGATCTGGTCGATCCGCTGGCTGTCGTCGGGCGCAGCCTCTCCTGGTCCGGTCGGCAGCCCGAGCTGCGCGGCGCGCTGCAGCCACGTGGCTAGCTCGGTCAGGACGGGGTCGGTCATGGGTGAGACCGTAGGAGCGACCGGCGACGACGCCTCGCGCTCGGGGCTGACCTCTGTGGACGACCGGGCCGGCGGGGTTTCCTGTGGACGACTCCGGGACGTTTCCACAGCGCGACCGCACCAGCGGCGGCCGGCGATCGCCGCGTCTAGCGCAGGGCCACGAACAGCCCCACGACGGTCGGGACGAAGCCCAGCGCCAGCCACGGGCTCGCCACCGTCCGCCGGTGGATCGCGAACGCCGCGGCGATCGCGCAGACGCCGAACGCGCCGCCGAGCACGCACAACCCGACCTGCGCCACCCGCTCGGAGTCGTCGATGACGATCGCCGCGATGACCAGGCCGATGGACAGGTGGAAGATCGTCGTGCCGACCAGGACCGACAGCACGGTGCGCTGCACCCGCTCGAGACGGGCGATGTCCTCGGCGGTGGCCCGCTCCCGCGGGCGGTCGGGGTCGATGAGGTGCTTGGCGCGCCGCGGGGCCGGCTCCTGGGTCACTCGTCCAGGGTAGGCGGCCACACCGGACCCTCGACCGGGAGCGGCCCCGGTGGTCGGGGACGGCGGGGGAGTTCAGGAGCGCCTGTCGGGTCCGGGACCGCGAACCCAGCCCGCCGGGCCGTTCCTCCGCAGCCGCAGCCGCATCATGACCGAGGAGCCGGCCTGGGCGCCGGCCGCACGCTCAGACGACGTACGACGTGCCACGCCGCAGCTCGGCGGCGGCCCGGGTGACGACCCGGTCGACCAGCTCCTCGCACGTCGGCAGGTCGTCGATCACGCCCACCACCTGACCCGACGCGAGGACGCCGGCGTCCGTGTCGCCGTCGACGAGGCCGGCCTTGAGCATCACCGGGGTGTTGGCGGCCAGCGCCATCTGCCCCAGGCTGCGGCCCTGGGTCTTCCGCATGGTGTGGCCGTCCCGGGCCAGCTGCACCCAGCTCAGCTCCGCGTCCCGCTTGAAGTCGAGGGTCCGGCGCACGGTGGGGCCGAGCCGTCGGGCCGCACTGGTGCCCTCGAGCGACTCGACCAGGTCGGTGCGCAGCATCCGGTGCGGCATCCCGTCGACCTTGGCGGTGACGACGGTGCCGGTGAGGTCGGCGGCGAGGTAGCGCTCCTTGACCGCCTGCGGGACCGCGGAGTCCTGGGTGAGCAGGAACCGGGTGCCCATGCCGACGCCCGCGGCGCCGAAGGACAGCGCCGCGGCGAGGCCCCGACCGTCGAAGAAGCCACCGGCGGCGATGACCGGGATGTCGCTGCCGGCATCGCGCAACGCGTCGAGCACCGTCGGCAGCAGCAGCGTCGTCGGCACCGGACCCGTGTGCCCGCCGCCCTCGCCGCCCTGCACCATCACCGCGTCGGCGCCCCACGAGGCGACCTTGACGGCGTGCTTGGCCGCGCCGATCGACGGCATCACCACGACGCCGTGCTCCTTGAGCCGGGCGATCAGCTCCTGCTTCGGCGCCAGCGCGAACGACGCGACCCGGACGCCGTGCTCGATCAGCAGGTCGCAGCGCGCTCCTGCATCGCCGGCGTCGGCGCGCAGGTTGACGCCGAACGGCTGGTCGGTGCGCGCCTTGGTCTCGACGATCGCCCGCTCGAGCTCGTCGTAGGTCATCGTCGCGCTGGCCAGGATGCCGAGGCCGCCGGCATTGGCGGTGCCGGAGACCAGCCGCGGGCCCGACACCCACCCCATCCCGGTCTGCACCACCGGGTGCCGGACGCCGACCAGGTCGGTGAACGGGGTGCGGATCAGCTGCTCGATCACCGCGGCACCTCCTTGAACCGGTAGCCCTTGGGGTCGAGGACCTCGCCGACGAGGACGAGCTCCTCGGCGGTCGGCGTCCGCGTCTCGGGCACCGCGCCGAGATCGCCGAGGTCGAAGCCGGTGGCCTCCTGCACCTCTGCGGCGGTCACGCCCGGGTGCAGCGAGAGGACCCGGACGGTGCGGTCGGGACCGTTGACGTCGAGCACGGCGAGGTTGGTGACGATGCGGTGGATGTCGTTGAACCGGGACGCCGCCGGGCCGGCCTCGGCCGCGCGCCTCGGGCCGACGCCGGAGACGATGTCGACGGCCTCGACGAAGACGCGCGGGGAGTGGCGCGGCACCCAGTACGACGTCCGGTTGTTGACGGTGTTGCCGGGGGCGCCGCGGGAGCCGAGCAGCTGCCGCTTCGGCTGGGCGAAGGGTCCGATCGCCGAGATGTTCTGGTTGCCGTCACGGTCGACCTGCGTGGCGCCCATCATCACGTGCCGCTTGCCGTGGGCGACGACGTCGAAGACCTTGCGGAACGGGATCCAGCCCTCCACGACGTCGGCCCGGGCGAAGATCGGGGGAGTGCCGGCCAGGAACAGCGACTCGCCGTCGCTGATCACCAGGTCGGGGTTGGACGTCAGCCTGGCGAGCCGCACCCCCAGCATCGGCATCGTGCCCATCGGGCTGGCGAAGATCTCGCCGTCGTCCGCGAACGCGTCGGCCACCGCGGCGGCGCACACGTTGGCCCTCGTCGGCTCGCTCATGCCTGCTCCTCGCCGAAGGCCCGGACCGCGGCCTGGTAGGCCTCCTCGTCACCGGACAGGAACCGGTCCTCGAACGCGGCCCAGTCGTCGTCGCTGCCGCCGGCCGCGGCGGCGTACGCCTTCTGGAACGCCTCGTCGCGCGCGTAGTCGGGCCGGCAGTCGGTGAAGTGGGCACCGTGGGGCGTCTCGACGACGCCGTCGACCAGCATCCGGCTGAGCAGCAGCCGTTGCACGGGGGTGTCGATGGTGAGCCCGGCGGTGTCGACGACCTGCTCGACGGAGAGGAACGTGCGCTCGGCCGCCATCGCGAAGAGGTCGTCGAAGTACGGGTCGGGCCCGAGGTAGGTGGCGTTGCCGTGCTGGTCGGCGCGGTTGAGGTGCACCAGGGCCACGTCGAGCCGCAGCGCGGGCACCGCGACGAAGGTCTCGACCTGGCCGTCGGGGGCGGCGTACGGCGAGTCGACCGTCTTGATCCACGGGTTGTTGACCAGCACGTCGGAGCCGAGACCGGCGCGCATCGGCAGGAACGGCAGCCGCTCGGACGCCGCCTTGAGGCCGGTCTGGAACATGCCCTCGTCGAGCTCGACGACCTCGGGGATGGTGCCTTCCTGACGGGCCCTCTGGAAGTTGGGCTCCAGGGGCACGGTGTCGAGGGAGACGAAGGCGTAGACGAGCCTGCGGATCTTGCCGGCCCGCGCGAGCAGGCCGACGTCGGCGCCGCCCCAGCTCACGATGGTGAGGTCGCGCAGGTCGGAGCGCAGGATCGCGCGGACCAGTGCCATCGGCTTGCGCCGTGGGCCCCAGCCGCCGATCCCGATCGTCATCCCGTCGCGCAGCTCGGCGACGACGTCGTCGATCGACATCCGCTTGTCGCGGGGTCCCTTGGTCATGCCGTCCCTCCGGCCGTGGCGGACTTGTCCGTGCCGGCGAACCGGTCGCGCAACTCGTCGCTGACACCCATCAGGTTGAGCTCCATCGTGAACCCCTGCTCGAAGCGGTAGCTCTTGTTGACGTCGACCGGGTCGATGCCGTTGAGGCACTCCTTGGCCGCGCGGATGACGCGGGTGTCCTGGACGGCGATGTCGGCGGCGACGCGCATCGCCGCGTCGTCGAGCCCGGCGCGCGGCACCACCTCGAGCACGGAGCCGAACTGCACCAGCTCGGCGGCCTTGATCGTGCGCGAGGTGAAGTAGAGCGTGCGCATCAGGTGCTGCGGCACCAGCCGCGCCATGTGGGTCGCGGCGCCCAGCGCGCCCTGCTTGACCTCCGGGACGCCGAAGTAGGCGTCATCGCTGGCGACGACGCAGTCGGCGTTGCCGACCAGGCCGACGCCGCCGCCGAGGCAGAAGCCGTGGACCGCCGCGACCACCGGCACCGCGCACTCGTAGACGGCCTTGAACGCCGCGAAGCACCCCTTGTTGGCGCCGATCAGCGCGTCGAACCCGGTGGTGTGCTGCATCTCCTTGACGTCGACGCCGGCGTTGAAGCCACGGCCCTCGGCGCGCAGGACGACCACGTGGGTGGCCAGGTCGGCCGAGGCCTCGTCGAGCGCCGCGGCGACGTCGTACCAGCCCTGGACGGTCAGCGCGTTGACCGGCGGGTGCTCCATGGTGACGACGCGGACGCCGTCGTCCCGCAGGGTCGAGGTGATCGTCATGGGCCGTCTCTCCGCCGTCGTCCGGGACTCGTCAGGTGACCAAGCAAGTGCTTGGTAGGGTAGCAGCCATGTCGCTCGCCCTCGACCTGTCCGGTCGCGTCGTCCTGGTCACCGGGGGCGCCAAGGGGATCGGTCGCGGCGTCACCGAGGCGTTCCTGGACGCCGGCGCCACCGTGGTCACCTGTGCCCGGTCGGCCGAGCCCACCGTCGACGGGGCCGAGCACCGGGTGTGCGACGTGCGCGACCCCGACGCCGTGACGGCGCTGGTGGCCGGGATCGCCGAGACGCACGGCCGGCTCGACGTGCTGGTCAACAACGCGGGCGGCGCGCCCGCCGTCGACGCCGCCACGGCATCGCCGCGCCTGCACCAGAAGGTCGTCGACCTCAACCTGCTCAGCCCGCTGGTGGTCTCGCAGGCGGCCAACGCCGTCATGCAGGAGCAGGCCGGCGGCGGCGCGATCGTCAACATCTCCTCGGTCGCGGCCCACCGGGCCGCGCCCACCATCGCCGCGTACGGCGCCGCCAAGGCCGGCCTCGACTCCCTCACCCGCTCGCTGGCGGTGGAGTGGGGCCCGGCGGTGCGGGTCAACGCCATCGACGTCGGCCTGTGCCGCACCGAGCACACCGACGACCACTACGGCGGCGACGACCGGGTCGCGGCGATCGAGCGCACCATCCCGCTCGGTCGGATGGCCCGGCCGCGCGAGGTCGGGCACGTCGCGGTGTTCCTGGCCAGCGACCTGGCGTCGTACGTCTCCGGTGCGCGGGTCTCCTGCGACGGCGGCGGCGAGCCCCCTGTCTTCCTGCACGTCACCTGAGCCACCGAAGGAGCACCCCGTGCCTGCACTTCTCCAGGACCGCGTCGCGATCGTCACCGGGGCGGGTCGCGGCATCGGCCGCGCCCACGCCCTCGAGCTGGCCCGGCACGGCGCCAAGGTCGTGGTCAACGACCACGGCGTCTCGCTGGCCGGCGAAGGCACAGGAGAGTCGCCCGCCGACGAGGTCGTCGCGGCGATCCGCGCGGCCGGGGGAGAGGCCGTCGCCAACGGCGCTGACGTGGCCGACTTCGCGCAGGCCGAGGCGATGGTGCGCCAGGCGATCGACACCTTCGGCGGGCTCGACGTGCTCGTCAACAACGCCGGGTTCGTGCGCGACCGGATGCTCGTCAACACGTCCGAGGAGGAGTGGGACGCCGTCATCCGCGTGCACCTGAAGGGACACTTCGCCCCCCTGCGCCACGCCGGCGCCTACTGGCGTGCGGAGGCCAAGCAGGGCCGCCAGCGCGCGGCCCGGGTCGTCAACACCTCCTCCGGCGCGGGGTTGCAGGGCTCGGTCGGCCAGGCGACGTACTCCGCCGCCAAGGCCGGCATCGCCGGGCTCACCCTCGTCGCCGCCCAGGAGATGGGCCGCTACGGCGTCACGGTCAACGCCATCGCCCCGGTCGCGCGGACCCGGATGACCGAGGGCGCGTTCGACACCTCCGCGATGGCGCTGCCCGAGGACAACTCGCCCGTCGTGGCCTGGCTCGCCTCCGAGGAGGCCGGCGACGTCACCGGACGCGTGATCGAGATCGACGGCAGCACCCTCACCGTCGAGGACGGGTGGCGCCACGGGCCCGCGCGCGACGCCGGCGCCCGCTGGGACGCCGCGGCGGTCGGGCCGGCCCTGCGCGAGCTGCTGGCCGAGGCGCCCGACCCGGAGCCGGTCTACGGCGCCTGAGCCGACCCCGCCGGGTCAGACCCGCTCGATGACGGTCCCGGTGGCCATCGCGCCGCCGGCGCACATCGAGATCAGCGCGGTCGTGCCGTCGCGTCGCTCGAGCTCGTGCAGCGCGGTGGTGATGAGGCGGACGCCGGTGGCGCCGACCGGGTGACCGAGCGCGATCGCGCCGCCGTTGACGTTGACCTTGTCGAGGTCGACGGCGTGCTGGCCGGCCCACGACAGCACGACGCTGGCGAACGCCTCGTTGACCTCGAACAGGTCGAAGTCGGAGATCGCCATGCCGGTGCGGTCGAGGATGCGCTGGGTGGCCTGCACCGGGCCGTCGAGGTGGAAGTAGGGGTCGGAGCCGACCAGGCACTGGTTGACGATCCGGGCCCGCGGGGTCAGGCCGAGGGCGCGCGCCTTGTCCTCGTCCATGATCAGGACGGCGGCGGCGCCGTCGGAGATCTGCGACGACGTGCCGGCGGTGTGCAGGCCCTCCGGCCGCACGGTGCGGAGCTGGGCGAGCCCCTCGAGCGTGGTCTCGCGCAGGCCCTGGTCGGCGTCGACCGTGCGGGTCTCACCGGTCAGCCCGCCCTCCGCGTCACGGACCGGCGCGTTGACGGCGAAGACCTCCCGCTTGAACCGTCCCTCGTCGACGGCGACGCGGGCCTTCTGCTGCGAGGCCAGGCCGAAGGCCTCGAGGTCGTCCCGGCCGAGGCCGCGGTGGGCGGCGATCCGGTCGGCGGCCTCGAACTGGTTGGGCATGTCGATCGACCAGTCGTCGGGTCGGGGATCGCCGAGTCCGGCGGGCACGTTGCCGCCCAGGGGGATCCGCGACATCGACTCCACGCCGCAGGCGACGCCGACGTCGATCGTGCCGGCGGCCACCATGTCGTGCACGAGGTGGGCCGACTGCTGGCCCGACCCGCACTGCGCGTCGACCACGGTGCCGCCGGTGTGCTGGGGGAGCCCGGCGTGCAGCCAGGCGCGGCGCACCATGCCGTTGGACTGCTCGCCGGCCTGGGTGACCACGCCGCCGACCACCTGCTCGACGTGCTCGGGGTCGAGACCGGCGCGGGTGAGGACCTCGCGCTGGGTCAGGCCGAGGAGCGTGGCGGGGTGCAGGCCGGAGAGCCAGCCGTTGCGCTTGCCGAGCGGGGTGCGGACGGCGTCGACGATCACAGGGGTGCCCATGCCCCCAAACTAGAACGTGTTCTCGCGGCCGACAAGCGGTGGTGAGGCGTGACCCCGGTCTCGACTCGCCACGCGCAGCCCTTCCGGCCCGTACCGCGAGTATGTACTCTCAGATCGACGAACTAGAACACGTTCCACCATCGGGGCCGCCGTGCCCCCGGCCGACAGGGAGCCCTGCGTGACCACCACCGACCTCCTGCCCGAGGGATTCGACTTCACCGATCCCGACATCAACGAGGCGAGGATCCCGCACGACGAGTTCCTGCTGCTGCGCACGTCCGCCCCCATCCACTGGGTCGAGCAGGCCCCCGGGACCTTCGACGGCATGGCGCCGGAGTCGGGGACCGGCTACTGGGCCGTCAGCCGGCACGAGGACGTCGCCGCGATCTCCAAGAACAGCAAGGACTGGTCGACGGAGGAGAACGGCGCGATCATCCGGTTCTCCGAGGGGATGACCCGCGACCAGGTCGAGCTGCAGCGCACGATCCTGATCAACCAGGACCCGCCCCACCACACCGCCCACCGCGCGATCATCAGCCGCGGCTTCACGCCGCGGGCGATCAACGCGCTCGAGCAGGTGATGACCCGGCGGGCCGAGCAGATCGTGCGCGCCGCGGTCGAGAAGGGGGAGGGCGACTTCGTCGAGGACGTCGCCGCCGAGCTGCCGCTCCAGGCCATCGCCGAGCTCATCGGCATCCCGCAGGAGGACCGGTCGAAGATCTTCGACTGGTCCAACCAGATGCTCGCCTCCGACGACCCCGACATCGAGGGCGACCCCGAGGTCGCGGCCGCAGAGATCCTCGGCTACGCGATGATGATGGCCGCCGACCGCAAGGCCACGCCGCGCGACGACATCCTCACCAAGCTCATCCACGCCGACAAGGACGGCCGCGGGCTGACCGACGACGAGTTCGGCTTCTTCGTCATCCTGCTCGCCGTCGCCGGCAACGAGACCACGCGCAACGCGATCACCCACGGCATGAACGCCTTCTTCGAGAACCCCGACCAGTGGCGCCGGTGGGTCGAGGAGCGGCCGGCCGAGATGGTCGACGAGGTCGTCCGCTGGGCGACGCCGGTGACGGTGTTCCAGCGCACCGCGCTCGACGACGTCGAGGTCGGCGGGGTCACCGTGCGCAAGGGTCAGCGGGTCGCGCTGTTCTACGCCTCGGCCAACCACGACGACAGCGTCTTCGCGGACCCGTTCCGCTTCGACATCACCCGCTCGCCCAACCCGCACGTCGGCTTCGGCGGCCACGGCGCCCACTACTGCGTCGGCGCCAACCTGGCCCGCCAGGAGATCCGGCTGATCTTCGACGCCCTCGCCGACCAGTGCCCCGACATCACCAAGCTCGAGGAGCCGCGCCGGCTGCGGCACGCCTGGATCAACGGGATCAAGGAGCTCCGGGTCCGCTACGCCTGAGCGCAGGCGGCGGCACCCGCCGCCCCTGGAAGCGGCGTCAGTCGCGGGCGGTCAGGACGAGCGGGCCGTCGTCGGTGATCGCGATCGTGTGCTCCATGTGGGCGCCCCGCGAGCCGTCCTGGCTGCGCAGGGTCCAGCCGTCGGGGTCGGTGAAGATCGCGTCGGTGGTGTGCATGAACCACGGCTCGATCGCGATCACCAGGCCGGGCTTGAGCTTGAAGCCCCGGCCGGGGCGGCCGTCGTTGGCGACGTGCGGGTCGCCGTGCATGGTGCGGCCGACGCCGTGGCCGCCGAACTGGAGGTTGACCCCCAGCCCCGCGCCGCGGGCGACCTCGCCGATGGCGTGGGAGATGTCGCCGATCCGGTTGCCGGTGCGTGCGGCCTCGATCGCCGCGTCGAGGGCACGACCGGTGACCTCGATGAGCCGCAGGTCCTCCTCGCGCGGGGTGCCGACGACGACCGACAGCGCCGAGTCGGCGACCCAGCCGTCGACCGAGGCGGCGAAGTCGACCGAGACCAGGTCGCCGTCGCGCAGCACGTAGTCGTGGGGCAGGCCGTGCAGGACGGCGTCGTTGACCGAGGTGCACAGCACCTTGCCGAACGGCGAGGCGCCGAACGACGGGTGGTAGTCGATGTAGCAGGACTCGGCGCCCTGCGCGCGGATCATCTCGTGGGCCAGCGCGTCGAGCTCGAGCAGGTTGACGCCGACGTCGGCCTTGTCCGCCAGGGCGGAGATCACCGAGGCGACGAACCGGCCGGCGGGTCGCATCTCCTCGATCTGGGTGGGCGTCCTGAGCTCGATCACGGGCCCACGGTATCCGTCGCGGCCGAGTCCGCCTGCAGCGGATCCGCCGTCGGCGGAAACGCTTGGCCCCGCCCCACGGCGTCCGCACGCTGGACCCATGACCACCACCGCAAACCTCACCGCGGCCGACCGGCTGCTCCACCAGCGGATCATCGTGCTCGGCCAGCAGGTCGAGGACGAGATCGCCAACAAGATCTGCGCCGAGCTGCTGCTGCTCTCGGCCGAGGACCCGCACCGCGACATCAGCCTCTACGTCAACAGCCCCGGCGGCTCGGTCTCGGCCGGCCTCGCGATCTACGACACGATGCGGCTGATCCCCAACGACGTGGCCACCCTGGCGATGGGCCTCGCGGCCAGCATGGGGCAGTTCCTGCTCACCGCCGGCACCCCCGGCAAGCGGTTCGCCCTGCCCAACAGCCGGATCCTGCTCCACCAGGGCTCGGCCGGCATCGGCGGCAACGCCGTCGACATCGAGATCCAGGCCCAGAACCTCGAGCACATGAAGAACGTGATGATGCGGATCACCGCCGAGCACACGGGCCAGCCGGTGGAGCGGGTCGAGCGCGACGCGCTGCGCGACCGCTGGTTCACCGCCGAGGAGGCCCGCGACTACGGCTTCGTCGACCACGTGCTGACCGAGGTGGCCTCGGTCGTGCCGTCGCGGGCCGGCATCGCCTTCGGGATGGAGCGCTCGGCGTGAGCAGCTACACGATCCCCAGCGTGGTCGAGCGGACCGTGCGCGGGGAGCGCGCGGTCGACATCTACAGCCGCCTGCTCACCGACCGCATCGTCTACCTCGGCACCGAGGTCGACGACGGCGTCGCCAACGTCGTCATCGCCCAGCTGCTGCACCTGGAGTCCGACGAGCCCGACCGGCCGATCAGCCTCTACCTCAACTCCCCGGGCGGCAGCGTCACCTCGGTGCTGGCGATCTACGACACCCTCCAGTTCATCCGCTGCCGCGTCGGTACGACGTGCGTCGGCCAGGTCGGCTCGTCCTCCGCGCTGCTGCTGGCGGCCGGCGAGCCCGGTCACCGCACCCTGCTGCCGCACGCACGCGTCGTCCTCGACCAACCCGCGGGCGGCGGTCAGGGCACCCTGCCCGACCTGGCCGTGCAGGCCAAGGAGATCGTGCGTCTGCGCGCCGAGATGGAGTCGCTGCTCAGCCAGCACACCGGGGTCCCCGCCGAGCGGCTGCGTCGCGACACCGACCGCGACCTGGTGCTCACCGCGCAGGCGGCGGTGGACTACGGGATGGCCGACGCGGTGCTGGAGAGCCGCAAGCCGACGGTCGCCGTCCCCGCGTAGTCTCGCCGCATGAGTCTCGCCGACCGCGTCGTCAGCCAGCTGCGCCACCACCACGACCGGCTCGCCGCCCTGGTGCCCGAGCTCGACGAGGCGGCGCTGACCACCCGGAGCGGTGCGACCGAGTGGCGCGTGTGCGACGCGCTGTCCCACCTCGGCAGCGGCGCGGAGATCGCGCGCCGCCCCGTCGTCGCCGCGGCCGCCGGCGAGCCGGCGCCTCCCGCCGACAACCAGGCCATCTGGGACCGGTGGAACGCCGCGACCCCGCGCGAGCAGGCCGACTGGTTCGTGACCTCCGACGCCGCGTTCCTCGAGACGGTCGAGGCGCTCGACGGCCACCAGCGCGAGTCGATGAGCGTCGACCTCGGGTTCCTGCCGGCACCCGTGCCGTTCGTGGTGGCGGCCGGCATGCGGCTCAACGAGGTCGTCCTGCACGTGTGGGACGTCGAGGCCGCCTTCGACGCCGACGCCCGCCTCGACGACGAGGCGGCCGGCCTGCTGCTCGACCTGCTGGCCGGCCCGCTGTCGTTCCTGCTCGGGTTCTCCGCCAAGCCCGGTGCGCTCGGCGTCGCGGCGGCGGTGCACGCCGGTCGCTTCGGGATCCACCTCGAGCCCGACGCGGTCGAGCTGTTCGACGCCACCCCGGTGGCGCCCACCGCGACGTACTCCGGGCCGCACGAGTCGCTGGTGCGGCTGATGGCCGGACGGCTGCGCCCCGAGCACACGCCCGACGAGGTCGAGGTCACCGGCGACGTCACGCTCGACGACCTGCGCCGGGTCTTCCCCGGCTACTGAGCCCTCAGGCCGCCAGCGCGAGCGGGCCCGACATCCGGCCCAACGCGCGCGAGACCCGGATCGTCAGGTCGACGAGCCGGAGCCCGAGCGCGCCGTGCACGGCGCCCAGCACCTCCGAGCTCGGCTCCTTGAGCCCGCGCTCGACCTCGGAGAGGTACTGCACCGAGATCCCGGCGTCGCCCGCCACGTCGGCGAGCGTGCGCTCCTGACGGGTCCGCTCCTCGCGCAGCGCGCGCCCCACGAGCTCACGCCACAGCGGCTCCGGCTCGACCTGCGGCTGCTTGCCCGGGAACTCGACGACCTCACCCATGCCGGGACCGTACGCCGCGGCGTGCTCCCGTGGGGCGATGTTCGCGACCGGCGAACGCCGCCACGGTCGGTGCCAACCGCCCGGCATCACACCGCGTCGTAGACGCCGGCTGCGACGTCCTCGAGCAGCGTCGGACCGGCAGGGGTCCACCCGAGCAGCTCCTGGGTGCGGGTCGAGGTCGTCGGGTTGTCCACGCCGGCGAACCCGCCGATCCACCCGAAGTGGGCGAGGGCGTCGTCCGGTTCGACCGAGACCACGGGAAGACCGAGCCGTTCACCGATCGCAGCGGCGAGGTCGCGCACGGCGACCCCGGGCTCGGCGACCCCGTGCAGGCGGGTGCCGGCCGGGGCCTGCTCGACCGCCAACCGGAACAGCCGGGCTGCGTCGACCCGGTGCACGGCGGGCCACACGTTCTGGCCGCCGGCGACGTACGCGGACACGCCCCTCTCCCTGGCCACGCGCACGAGCGTCGGGACGAACCCGTGGACGTCCCCGGCACCGTGGACCGACGGCGCGAGCCGCACCAGGCTGGAGCGCACGCCGCGTCCGGCCAGCGCCAGCGCTGCCTCCTCGGACGGGCCGCGGGCCGCGCCGCCGAAGGTGCTGGTGTCGACGGCCGCGTCCTCGGTCGCGGGTGAGGCGACACCGGCCAGCAGGGCCGAGCCCGAGGTGACGACCAGCGGTCGGTCGCTGCCCGCGAGGGCGGCGCCGAGTGCCTCGACGACGGCGAGGTCGATCCGGCCGTTGCCGTGCAGGTCGGACATGTCGTCGTGGTTGAAGGCGAGGTGCACGACCCCGTCTGCACCCGCGGCCCCGGCGGCTACTCCGACCGGGTCGGTGATGGTGCCGCGGTGCACGGCCGCACCGGCTCGCTCCAGAGCGGCCGCACTCGCCTCTGAGCGGGCGAGCCCGGTGACGGTGTGGCCGGCGGCGAGCAGGTCGGTGACGACGGCCGAGCCGATGAAACCGGATGCTCCGGTGACGTAGATGTCCATGCCCTCGACGGTAGGGAGAGCGGGGCTCGCGGATCCAAGACCTGTTCGTCAGCGGCCGATGCCGTCTCGGCATGACCGCAGGTCAGGGGCCGGTGGATACCGTGACGCCGTGCCCGATCTCGACCTCCGCCTGGTCCGCTACTTCACCGTCGTGGCCGAGCACGGGCACTTCGGTCGCGCGGCCGAGGCGCTGCACGTCGCCCAGCCCGCCCTGAGTCGGCAGGTACGCCGCCTGGAGGGCCTCGTCGGCGCCCGGCTGCTCGACCGCACCCCGCAGGGCAGCACCCTCACCGAGGCCGGCCGGGCCTTCCTGCCCAAGGCCCTCGCGCTGGTCGGCGCCGCGGAGGAGGCCGTTGCCGAGGTGCGCGCGACGGGCCGCGCCCCGCGCCTCGCCGTCGGGTGGGCCGGCGACCTCGTCGTCACCGACGTCGTCCGGATCCTGCGGCGCGCGCACCCCGACGCCGAGATCGGCACCCACCACGTCGCCTGGGACGACGTCCGCGAGGCGCTGCTCGACCGCCGGGTCGACGTCGTCGTCGGCCGGGCGCCGTTCGTCGCCGACGGACTCGACCTGGAGGTGATCGCCGAGCACCGGCGCGTGCTCGTCGTACCCCGCGACCACCCGCTGGCCGGCAAGGAGCAGGTCGGTCTGGCCGACTTCGCCGAGGAGCCGCTGGTCCGCTCGGCCGATCCCGTGCGCGACGCGTTCTGGCGGATCGACCCGCGACCCGACGGGAGCCGGGCGCCCGACGGTCCGCTGGCGGGGGAGCGGGAGGACAAGTTCGAGCTGGTCGCGGCCGGGGAGGCGCTGACGCTGATGCCCGACCCGGGTCCCGGCGGCCGGGTCCGTCCCGACCTCACGACCGTCCCGGTCGAGGGGATCGAGCCGGTCCGGGTCGTGATCGCCACGCGGGCCGGTCAGGCCGGGGAGCTGCTCGCCGGCTTCGTCACCCTCGCCCGCGAGCTCCTCGACACGGCGGTCACCGACGCGTGACGGTCTGCGGTCAGGCCGGCTTGTCCGACCCGACCACCCACATCGCGAAGAACTGCGAGCCGCCGCCGTAGGCGTGGCCGAGCGCCTTGCGGGCGCCGTCGACCTGGTGCTCGCCGGCGAGGCCGCGCACCTGGAGGGCCGCCTCGCCGAAGCGCAGCATCCCCGAGGCGCCGATCGGGTTCGACGACAGCACGCCGCCTGAGCAGTTCACCGGCAGTCTGCCGTCGAGCGCGGTGGCGCCGGACTCGGTGAGCCGCCAGCCGCCGCCGTTCGCGTCGGCGAAGCCGAGGCTCTCCAGCCACATCGGCTCGAACCACGAGAACGGCACGTAGATCTCGGCCGCGTCGATCTCGTCGATGGGGCTGCTGATCCCGGCCTGCTTCCACAACGCGGCCGCGGCGTCGCGGGAGGCCTGCGGGTTGACCTGGTCGCGCTCCGCGGCCGAGGTGGCCTCCGAGCGCATCACCGTGCCGTGGATCCACGCCGGGTTGGGCGAGGCCGCTGCGACGTCCTCCGACCCGATCACCAGCGCGCAGGCGCCGTCGGACGACGGGCACGTCTCGTCGTACCGGATCGGGTCCCAGAGCATCTGCGAGGCCAGCACCGACTCGACGGTGGTGCCCTCGTTGTGCAGGTGGGCGTAGGGGTTCTTCAGCGCGTTGTTGCGGTCCTTGGCGGCCACGATCGCCCCGATGTGGTCCGGCGCCCCCGAACGACGGATGTAGGAGCGCACGTGGGGGGCGAAGTAGCCGCCGGCGCCGGCGTGCACCGGCATGTTGAACGGCACGGGCACCGACAGCGCCCACATGGCGTTGGACTCCGACTGCTTCTCGTAGGCGACGGTGAGCACCTTGCGGTGGATGCCGGCCTGCACCAGGGACGCCGCCACGATGGCCGTCGACCCGCCGACCGAGCCCGCGGTGTGCACGCGCAGCAGCGGCTTGCCGGCCGCGCCGAGCGCCTCGGCGAGGAACAGCTCGGGCATCATCACGCCCTCGAACAGGTCGGGCGCCTTGCCGACCACGATCGCGTCGATCTCGTCGAGCGTCATGCCGGCGTCCTCGAGGGCGCGGTCCATCGCCTCGCGGCACAGTCCGGCCATCGAGACGTCGAGACGCTTGGCGCGGTGGTGGGTCTGTCCGACGCCGACCACCGCGGCGGGTGCCTTGGCCATCAGTTGCTGCCTTCCGGGCTCGACGCGAGGGTGCACACGAGGTTCTGCTGCAGGGCCGGACCGGACGTCGCGTGGGCCGCGGCCTTGCCGACCTCTCCCGACCAGATCCGTCGCGCCGCCTCGCCGACGCGGATGCCGCCGGCGGAGAACATCGGGTTGGACGCCAGCGCACCGCCCGACGGGTTGACCGTCACGTCGTCGGCCAGCCCGAGCTCGCGCCGCAGCACCAGCTCCTGGTGGCTGAACGGCGCGTGCAGCTCGGCCACCTCGACCCCGTCGAGGTCGAGCGCCGCGGCGGACCGCTGGGCGCTGGGGGAGCGGGTGAGGTCGCGGGTGCCCATGCTGAGCGCGTCGACGTGGTGGCTGATCCCGGTCAGCCACGCGGGCGTCCCGCGCACCTCGCGCGCCTTGTCACCGGCGGCCAGCACCAGCGCGGCCGCGCCGTCGGTGACGGGCGCGCAGTCGTGCTTGCGCAGGGGGTCGGCGTACATCGGCCGGGCGAGGAGGTCCTCGACCGACGAGCCGCCCTTGCGGATCGCGTAGTCGTTGGCCTCGGCGTCGCTGAGCGAGCGCTGGACCACCTCGGCCATCGCGCGCTCGTCCCACAGCCCGGCGTCGATGCCGGCCCGGGCCTGCAGGCCCGCCAGCGACACGGTGTCGGGCCAGATCGGGGTCATCGTGTAGGGGTCGAGCTGCAGCGCGAGGGTGCGTCGCAGCTGGCCGGCCGAGCTCTTGCCGAAGGCGTAGACCAGCGCGGTGTCGACCTCACCGGTCTGGATCTTGATCCAGGCCTCGTACATCGCCCAGGCCAGGTCCATCTCGACGTGCGACTCGTTGACCGGCGGGATCACGCCGATCGCGTCGACCGCCTGCACGAACGAGAACGACCTGCCCGCGAGGTAGTCCGAGGAGCCCGAGCACCAGAACCCGACGTCCTGGCGGGTCCACCCGGTCTGCTCGTAGCACTCCGCGAAGAGCGGGACCAGCAGCTCCACGCAGGTCGGCGACCCGTCGAACTGCGCCATCTGTCGCTGGGCGAAGCCCACGACCGCCACGTCTCTCATCGTCCGCCCCTCAGAGGTGCTGCTGGTAGGTGTCGTAGTCGGCGTCGGGTTCGCCGGTCGGGCTGAAGTGGCTGATGTTCTCGATCGACGTCGTCCACTCCTCGCGCGGCTTCCAGACCGCCTTGACCCGCATGCCCATGTGCACGTCCTCGGCGGGGCAGTCGAGGATCAGGTGCAGGAACGCGATGTCGGCGCCGTCGAGCAGCACGTACGCCGAGACGTACGGCGGCGTGATCCGCTGGCCCAGGAACGGCACGTTGACGATGCAGAACGTCGTCACGGTGCCGGTCTCCGACAGCTCGACCTCCTCGGCCGTCGGGGTCCCGTCGGCCGGGCAGGCGCTGCGCGGCGGCACGTAGACCTTCTGGCAGGTGGGGCAGCGCTGGCCGACGATCCGGCCCTCGGCGATGGCGCGGTAGAACGCCGACTCCTCGGGGCTGGCGGCGTAGACGTAGTCGAGCTCGACGGGGGTGACCACCCCCGTCACCGCCTCGCCGCCGACGCTGGTCGAGGAGGTTGCGCCAGCAACCGTCTCCAGACCATCCGCCGGCTCGAAGCACGCGATGTCGGTGATCGCCCCGACCCGCTCGGCGGCCCAGCGCACCCGCACCCGCATCCCGGTGGAGACGTCGGCGGCCGAGGCGACGTCGAGCGCGTGCAGCAGCGGCGCGTCGGCACCGTCGAGCGTCACCAGCGCCCAGGCGAAGGGGCGGTCGAACGGCTGGCCCTTGACCGGCTCGGGCACCCACACCCACGACGTCACCGTGCCCTCGGCGGCGACCTCGACGAGGGCGTCCTCGCCCGTGGCCAGGTGCGTGGCCGGGTCGAACTCGGGCGGCGGGACGACGACGCTGCCGTCCGACGTCCGGGCGCCGACCACGACGCCGTCGCGCAGGCCGGCCAGGAACCGGCCGAGCACGGGACCCGTGGAGCGGGTGTAGTCGAAGGCGACGGTGACCGGCGCCGAGAGCGTACGAGGCATGGCGATGAAACTAGAACACGTTCTATTGCGCTGACAACTGTTCTGCCAGAGTGTCCGCCATGGATTTCGAGACGCCGGTCACGAGCTCGTCCCTCGCTCGTGCGACTCCTCAACCTCCCCGCGTGATCCTCCCCCTCGCAGGCTCGGGGGAGGCGCGGTGAAACTGGGACTGCAGCTGGGCTACTGGGGCGCGCAGCCGCCCGCCGGCGTCGACGAGCTCGTCACCGCGGCCGAGGAGTCGGGCTTCGACGCGATCTTCACCGCCGAGGCGTGGGGCTCCGACGCCTTCACGCCGCTGACGTGGTGGGGGCGGGGCACGTCACGGGTGCGGCTCGGCACCTCGATCGTGCAGATGTCGGGTCGGGCGCCGACGTCGATCGCCATGCACGCCCTCACCCTCGACCACCTCACCGGCGGCCGGGTCATCCTCGGGATGGGCGTCTCCGGCCCGCAGGTCGTCGAGGGCTGGTACGGGCAGCCGTTCCAGAAGCCCCTCGCGCGCACCCGCGAGGTCGTCGACATCATCCGCCAGGTGCTGGCCCGCGAGGCACCGGTGACCAACGCGGGCCCGCACTACCCGCTGCCGTACGCCGGCCCCGGGGCCGTCGGGCTCGGCAAGCCGCTCAAGCCGATCGTCCACCCGCTGCGGCCCGATATCCCGATCTGGCTGGGCGCCGAGGGCCCCAAGAACGTCGCGCAGACCGCGGAGATCGCCGACGGCTGGATCCCGATCTTCTACACGCCGAGGTCGGCCGCCATGTACCAGCCGTGGCTCGAGGAGGGGTTCGCCCGGCCGGGCGCGCGGCGGACGCGTGCCGACTTCGAGATCGCCGCGACCTGCCACCTGCAGGTCTGCGACACCCCAGAGGTCAAGCAGCTGGTCATCGACGCGATCAAGCCGTCGGTCTCGCTCTACATGGGCGGGATGGGCGCCGCCGAGGCCAACTTCCACAACCAGGTCTTCGTGCGGATGGGCTACGAGGACCTGGCCCGCGAGGTCCAGGCGCTCTACCTCGACGGGCGCAAGGACGAGGCGACCGCACTGATCCCCGACGACCTCGTCGACGACATGCACATCATCGGCTCCGAGGGCGAGGTCAAGGAGAAGGTCGCGGCCTGGGAGGAGACGGGCGTGACCACGCTGCTGCTGTCGTTCCGCGGCGCCGACGAGCTGCGCCGGGTCGCCGCGCTGCTGGCCTGACCCGACCGCCGGCTACTCGACGTGGGCCTGGCCGGTGCTGGCCGACGTACCGCCGTCGACGGCGAGGAACGCACCGGTGACGTAGGCGGCGTCGGGGCTGGCCAGGAACAGCACCGCGGGCGCGACGTCCTCGGGCTGCCCGAGGCGGCCGAGGGCGACCCGGTTGACCGCCGGGCCGGCCACCCGCTCGTCGGCGGCGGCCGCGGCGGTCAGCTCGGTGACGGTGAACGCCGGCACGACGGCGTTGAGCCGCACGCCGCGCGGGCCGTAGTCGAGCGCCAGCGACTGCACGAAGTTCATGATCGCGGCCTTGGTGGCGTTGTACGCCGCCTGCCCCCAGTCGCCGCGCAGGCCCGAGACCGACCCCACGACGACGAGGTTGCCGCCGGACTTCTCCAGCTCCGGCAGGGCGTGGCGCGCGACGTGCACGAAGCCGTCGATGTTGGTCGAGCGGATCGCCTGCCAGTCGCCGAGGCCGACGTCGTCGAACGCGCCGTTGGCATAGGCCGCCGCGTTGTTGACGACCACGTCGAGCGAGCCGAACCGCTCGACGACGGCCCCGACCATGTCGCGCACCGAGTCGTCGTCGGCGACGTCGGCCTGCACGGCCAGCGTGCGCTCGGCCGGGTGGCCGGCGAGCGCCTCCTCGAGCTTCTCGGGGCGGCGCCCGCTGATCGCGACGTTGGCGCCGTTGGCGAGGAACGCCTCCGCGATCGCGCGCCCGATCCCGGTGCCCCCGCCGGTCACGAGAACGGTGCGGCCGGCGACGTCGTAGGTGTTGGCAGTCATGACCGCTCGAACGGCGCCGTGCCGGGCGTTGTTCCCCGGGCGCCCCAACGCTCGGCGGCCGGGGAGCCGGGCGTCGGGAACCAGCGCCACACCACCGCCGACTGGGTGGCGGTCCACACCGCTCCGCAGGTCCAGTAGACGAGCAGCGCGACCGGCACGATGCCGCCGGCCACGAGCATCCCGATCGAGCTGACGAACGGCGTGATGCGCTGCGCCCCGGCCACCGCCTCGGGCAGGTCGCCGGGGGCGACCGCGGAGTTCTGGGCGACCAGCACGCGCTGGGTGACGAACGACAGCGCGGCGGCCGCACCGGCGAGGCCCAGCACGACGAGCAGGTGGGTCGGTCCCGCCCCGAGGTAGCCGTGGTCGGTCAGCGGTACGCCGCCGATCCGCGCCTGGGCGAGCGACTCGACCTGGCCGGCGTCGAGCGCCCCGACGGTGCGCCCGGCGGCGGCGTCGCGGAGCAGGTGGTAGAGCGCGATCCAGATCGGGACCTGCAGCAGCACGGGCAGGCAGCCGAGCCGCGACATCCCGTGCTCGGCGGAGATCTCGCGGCGGGCCGCCAGCTGGGCGCGGACGGCGTCGGGATCGGTGCGGCCGCGGTACTGCTCGGCGAGCGCCTTGAGCTGCGGGCGGGCGCGTGCGGCGGCGTGGGCGTGGCGGACGCCGTGCACGACGATCGGCAGCAGCGCGCTGCGCACCACCACGACGACCGCCGCGATCGAGAGGCACCAGGTGGTGCCGGAGGACGGGTCGGCGCCGAGCGCGGTCAGGCCGGAGTGGACGCCGGCGACGACGACGGAGAGGGCGTGGGTGAGCGGGTCGAGCAGGGACATGCGGGCTCCTGGCGTGCGGGTGCAGCAAGGGACGGGGACGGTCGTCTGCCGCGCCGGGACCGCAGTGGTCCGGCGGGCGTCAGACGGTCCCGGGAGCCCGGGGCCGGAGCGGGTGGTGCGTGGGGTCGGTGGCGCGCGTCGTCAGCACGAGCGGGACCGCACGACGTCCCCCGACCGGACCCGACGTCGTCCGCAGGACGAGGCGGGCGGAGTCGTGCGCGGAGCGCAGCAGGGCGGCCAGCGCGACCGCCAGCAGCGCCCCGGTGAGGGTGGTCGACCCGTCGAGCGTGGTCAGCGTCGGCAGCAGGAACGTCAGGCCGGCGACGAGCGCGGCCACGACGGCGTCGCGCACGCGCACCGTGGTGGGCTGCTCGACCATGGCGCGATCCTACGGGGCGTGGGTCAGCCGGTCGGGCCGTACGCCGCCGCGATGTCCTCCGACCCGAGCCAGCGCTCGTACGCCGGCCCCTGCGGCCAGCCGTCGGGGGAGGACTGCCACTCCTCCTGCCGGCCGTAGGGGAGCAGGTCGACCAGCCCGAACAGGTAGCTCAGCCGTTCGGTGCCCCGGCCGTCGGTGTGCCAGGTGCGGTAGACCTTCTCGCCGTCGCGCAGGAACACGTTGATCGCGAAGCCACCACCGGGCGGGGCGCCCACGTCGGCGCCGAAGGGGCTGTCGGCCGTGGAGTACCAGGTCATCGTGTTGCCGACCTTGCGACGGTAGGCGAGCGCCTCGGCGATCGGGCCCTGGGTGACGACCACGAAGCGGGCGTCGAAGGCGGCGAGGCCCTCGAGCCGGGTGAACTGCGAGGTGAAGCCGGTGCACCCGCCGCACTGCCACTCCTCCCCGGGGGACCACATGTGGTGGTAGACGACCAGCTGCGGGTGCTCGCCGAAGACGTCGACGAGCCGGACGGGTCCGTCCTCGCCCTCGAGGACGTGGTCGGGCATCTCGACCGCCGGCAGCCGGCGGCGCTGGGCCGCGATGGCGTCGAGCTCGCGGGTGGCCGCCTTCTCGCGCACCCGGAGCGCGTCGAGCTCGCGCTGCCAGGTCTCGGCGTCGACGACCGGTGGGACGGCGGGGGCAGGGGGTGGGGTGCTCATGGAGGTCGGGACCCGGCGGCCGCGGCGTTCTCATCGGTCCGTGACAGGAACTGGAACACGTTCTAGTCTCGCCCCCATGGCCGATGCTGACCTCCGCACCCCGACCCACAACGGCGACCTGATGGTGGCCGCACTCCAGCGGCACCGCGACAAGCCGGTGATGCACCTCGGCGACACCGTGCTCACCGGCGGCGAGACCGCGCGGCGGATCAGCCAGTACGTCCAGGCGTTCGAGGCGCTCGGCGCCGGCACCGGCACGGCCGGCGCGCTGCTTGCGCTCAACCGGCCCGAGGTGCTGTTCATCATCGGCGCCGGCCAGACCCAGGGCTACCGGCGTACGTCGCTGCACCCGCTCGGCAGCGCCGACGACCACGCCTACGTCATCAACGACGCCGGCATCACGGCGCTCGTGGTCGACCCCTACTTCACCGAGCGCGCGCTGGCGCTGCTGGAGAAGTGCCCGGGCCTGACCCAGGTGCTGACCATCGGCCCGGTGCCGCCCGAGCTGGAGGGGCGGGCGACCGACCTGGTGGCGGCGGCCGCGGGGTTCGAGCCGCAGCCGCTGACCGCCGCGGTGCTGCCGCCCGACCACATCACCTCGATCACCTACACCGGCGGCACGACCGGCAAGCCCAAGGGCGTCGTCGGGATCTCCCAGGCCTTCGCCACGATGACGCAGGTGATGCTCAGCGAGTGGGAGTGGCCCGAGGAGCCGCGCTTCTTGATGTGCACCCCGCTCTCGCACGCCGGCGCGGCGTTCTTCACCCCCACCGTGATCAAGGGCGGGTCGCTCCACGTGCTCGCGCGCTTCGACCCCGCCGAGGTGCTGCGCACCATCGAGGAGCAGCGGATCACCGCCACGATGCTGGTGCCGTCGATGCTCTACGCCCTGATGGACCACCCCGACAGCCGCACCCGCGACCTGTCCAGCCTCGAGACGGTCTACTACGGCGCCTCGGCGATCAACCCGGTCCGGCTGCAGGAGGCGATCGAGCGGTTCGGACCGATCTTCGCCCAGTACTACGGCCAGTCCGAGGCCCCGATGGTGATCACCTACCTGTCGAAGAAGGACCACGTGGGCGCCGGTGAGGGCCGTCTCGCCTCGTGCGGGCGCCCGTCGGCGTTCGTGCGCACCGCGCTGCTGGGCGAGGACGGCGAGCCGGTGCCGGTGGGGGAGCCCGGCGAGATCTGCGTCAGCGGCTCGCTTCTCTCCGGGGGCTACTGGAACCTGCCCGACGAGACCGCCGAGACGTTCCGCGCCGACGGCTGGATGCACACCGGTGACGTGGCGCGCGAGGACGAGGACGGCTTCTGGTACATCGTCGACCGCACCAAGGACATGATCGTCACCGGCGGGTTCAACGTCTTCCCGCGCGAGGTCGAGGACGTCGTCGCCGAGCACCCCGCGATCGCCCAGGTCGGGGTGATCGGGACGCCGCACGAGAAGTTCGGCGAGGCCGTCACCGCCATCGTCGTGCTGCGCGAGGGTCACGACCTCACGGACGTCGTGGTCGGCGAGATCCAGCAGCTGGTCAAGGAGCGCAAGGGCTCGGTGCAGGTGCCCAAGCAGGTCATCGCCACCGACGCCCTCCCGCTCACCGGGCTGGGCAAGCCGGACAAGAAGGCGCTGCGCGCGCAGTACTGGACCGGCGAGCGCGCCGTCGGCTGAGCCGCGCGCGCCGCGACGCCTCAGGCGTTCATGCCGCCGTCGACCGTGATGACCGAGCCCGACAGGTACGCCGCGTCCGGGCCGGCCAGGAACCGGACCACGCCCGCGACCTCGTCCGTCGTGCCGTAGCGCGACAGCGGCACCAGGCTGCGGATGTGGTCGGCGGCCTCGCCGTCGGCGGGGTTCAGGGCGGTGTCGATCGGCCCCGGCTGCACGAGGTTGACGGTGACGCCGGCCGCGCCGAGCTCGCGGGCGAGGCCCCGGGTGAACGAGTGGTGCGCCGACTTGGTCAGCGCGTACGCCGTGACCCCGGCGAACGGCACGCGGTCGCCGTGCGTCGAGCCGATGGTGATGATGCGGCCACCGCGCCCCAGGTGCGGGATCGCGGCCCGCGTGGTCAGCACCGTGCCGCGGATGTTGACGTGCAACAGCGTGTCGATGTCGTCCACGCTCAGGTCCACGAGGTTGCCCTCACGGATGGTCCCGGCGTTGTTGACGAGGACGTCGAGCCCGCCGAGCCGGGCAACGGCCTGCTCCACCAGCCGTTGGTTCGCATCCGGATCACCGCTGTCCGCCTGGATCGCGACGCCGCGCCGCCCCTGGGCCTCGATCTGCGCGACGACCTCCCGCGCCCGGTCCGCAGAGCGCTCGTAGCTGAGGGCGACGTCCGCGCCGGCCTCGGCCAGCCGCAGCGCCACGGCGGCGCCGATGCCCCGCGAGCCGCCGGTCACCAACGCCCGCGTGCCGTCGAGCCCGGTCACTGCCGGACGCCCGTCCGCGCGGCTCGGCCGGCCCGGGCGACCAGGCGGCTGTTGTGGGCCGCGTGCGCGAAGCCCGGGGTGTGGTGGCTGCCGTCCCGGATGTCGCGGGCCAGGCTCGCGTAGACCTCGCCCACGTTGATCGACGCGCCGGCCCAGACCTCGGCGGCGGTCGGGCCGACGCCGGAGGCCACCGGCCGGTCCGGCGCGGCGAAGTCGACGCTCGCAGCCAGCGCGAGGTCGCCGACCTGGACGCCGGCGGGGTGGTCGCCGGTGAGCGTCACCACCCCTCGGTCCCGCGGACCTCGAGGCTGAAGCGCGCGTCCGTGGGGGGAACGCCGCCGAGCACCTGGATGCTCGCCGGGGCGCCCGACGTGGTCCTGACGATGGCGTCGAGGTGGTCCGGCACCTCGCGGTGGGAGATCCCACCGGTGTCCGCCAGCTTCACCTCGGGCCAGAGCAGCTCGGTGCGGGCGTCCACCTCGGTGATGTCACCGAGGACCGCCTCGACGACGTCCAGGACGTGTCCGGCCGCCACCTCCATCAGGCCGGCCCCCGCCGAGGCCTGGTCGAAGTAGGCGTACGCACTCATCGACTCCGGACCGTTGCCGAACGTCGTCGAGGCCACCCGCGCCGAGAGCAGGCGCCCGAGCCGGCCCTGGGCGACGATCTCCGCCGCTCGGCGTACCGAGGGGTTGTGCCGGCCCTGCAGGCCGATCGCGGTGTGCAGGGACCCTGCCGCCGCTGCCATCTCCTCGGTCTGCTCGACCGTCGCTCCCAGCGGGGACTCCGAGTACACCGCCTTGCCGGCGGCGAGCGCCGCGAGGACGAGCTCGCGGTGTGCCGGGACCTTGACGGCCACGGTGACCAGGTCGATCGCGGGGTCGTGGATCAGCTCCAGCGGGTCGGAGAACCACCGCTGGGCGCCGAAGGCCTCGGCGGCCTGACGCGCGCTCTCCTCCCGCCGGGTGGCCACGGCGGCCAGCTCGAGCTGCGGCTGCGCCGAGATCGCCGGCACGTGCGACGCGCCCGCCCAGCTCGCCCTGGTGTCTGCTCCGATGATCCCGACGCGGATCACGTCGTTCGTGGTCATGTCTGCCTTCGTCCGTTCGTGGTGGGTGTCTGGCTGCGTCATCGGTCGATGACGGCCATGTCGGGCTCGCGGTGACGCTCGCCGACCGCGGGCGGCAGGGCGTCCAGCCGAGCGATCTGGGCCGCGGTGAGCCGCAGGGTGTCGGCGGCGACGTTCTCCTCGAGGCGGTCGGCCCGGGTGGTGCCGGGGATCGGCGCGATGCCCTCGCCCTTCGCGAGCAGCCAGGCCAGTGCCACCTGGGCCGGCGTGGCCCCGGCCTCGTCGGCGACCTCCCTGACCTCGTCGGCGACCTGCAGGTTGCGGGTCAGGTTCTCCCCGGTGAAGCGGGGGTTCGACCGCCGCCAGTCGTCGTCGTCCAGTCCCTCGAGCGTGCGGATGCCACCGGTGAGGAATCCGTGGCCCAGGGGGGCGTAGGGCACCAGGCCGATCCCGAGCTCGCGGAGCACCGGCAGCAGCCCGGTCTCGACGTCGCGCGTCCACAGTGAGTACTCGGTCTGCACGGCGGCCACGGGGTGGACGGCGTGGGCGCGGCGGATCGTGGTGGCGGATGCTTCCGAGAGCCCGATGTGGCGGACCTTGCCCTCGGCCACCAGCTCGCTCAACGCCCCGACCGTCTCCTCGATCGGCGTGGCCGGGTCGACCCGGTGCTGGTAGTACAGGTCGATGTGGTCGGTGGCGAGGCGCCGCAGTGATCCCTCGACTGCGGTGCGGATGTTGGCGGGGCTGCTGTCCATCCCCGCCCGGCCGGTGTGGGACACCAGTCCGAACTTGGTGGCGAGCACCACGGCGTGGCGACGGCCCCTGAGCGCACGACCCAGGAGCTCCTCGTTGACGTAGGGCCCGTACACCTCGGCGGTGTCCAGGTGGGTGACGCCGAGGTCGAGGGCCCGGTGGATCGTGGCGATCGACGCTGCCTCGCCCTGTCCGGCGCCGGTGTAGAACCCCGACATCCCCATGACGCCGAGGCCCAGGCGGGAGACCTCGAGCTCCCCCAACAGTGTTTGCTGCATGACGTGCGTCCTCCGGTGGTCGGTGGATGGGTGGGCGGGCGCCGCGACCGCTCAACTTGAAGCGTCAACAACACCGCGAGGACAGGTCTACACCGTCGAACTTGACGAGTCAACATCTGCGCTACCCTTGGGTGCATGACGAAGCGGGTGGAGGAAGGTCGGCAGGCGACGGACGCCGCGGCGAACCAGCGATGGCTGGACAGCGACGAGCTGGCGGCGTGGCTGGCGAACTCCTCGATCATGATCAGCCTGCCGGCCGCCCTCGACGCGCGGATGCAGCGCGAGTCGCAGCTCACCTTCTTCGAGTACATGGTGCTGTCCGTGCTGTCCGAGCAGCCGGACCGCGCGATGCAGATGAGCCACCTGGCCGCCCGCACCTCGGCATCCTTGTCCCGGCTGTCGCACGTCGCCGGGCGCCTCGAGAAGCGCGGCCTGATGGCACGATCACGGATCCCGGGCCCCGGGCGGCGGACCAACGCGTCCCTGACCGCCGACGGCTACGACGTCGTCGCCGCCGCCGCACCCGGACACGTCGCCGCAGTTCGCGAGTACCTCATCGACGAGCTCGAACCCCACGAGCTGGGGGTCCTGCAGCGCATCGGCACGGCGGTCGAGGCGGCCATCGCCCGCGGCAGGGTGGGGCCGTCCGCGGGCGACGAGGCCGTGCCCGACGTCACCGCCTGACCGAGCGCGACGTCTGAGCTGCGCCGCCGCCAGCAGGTCGCGGAGGAGGCGTTCGCCTACGGGCGCGCGCCTGCGGCCCGTGGCAGGCACGGGGGGAGCGGGGGCGACGGAGACGTAGCGGTGTCCGGTGGGCGGGACGGTGTCGACGCGGTGTCGCTCTGCCTCGTCGAGCACGGCCTGGCGCCACCCCGGTGCCTGCGTGCCGTGGTCCCTGGCGTCGGACGCCTAGACCGACAGCCTGCTGGCACTCCTGGTGACGTGCCCGCCCTTGTTCGCGAGGAACACGATCTCGCCGAACTCGACGTTCGACCAGCCGGCTTCGTCGTCCGTCAGAGGCTCGGAGGCGAACATGGCGACCGTGGCCTCGTCCTCGTCGCACCCCTCGAAGTCGTATGACGCCTCATCGCTCGGGACATGGCGACCCATCAGCATGTACATCGGCTCCAGGAGCATCGAGAGGGCGTAGTCGTCCGTCCCCGGACCGGACTCGCGCAGCTTCTTCCAATCACCGGCCGGGTTGGTCTCGCCCTCGTGCCCGAGACCGACATTGATCCCGACGATCCGGTTCGGCGACACCAGGGCCATCTTCATCTTGGTCAGGGCAGGCAGATCGAGGTCCGCCATCGCCTGGGCGATGAGCCCGATCATCGTCTCGACCGCACGCTGGACGTCCTCGTCGCTGTCACCTTCGAGCAGGGAGAGCAGCAGCACGTAGAGGAACTCCGTGTCGGTCGACCCCCGCATCTGCTTCAGGTACCTGTCCTCGCAGTGCTGCAGCAGCTTCCGCTGAAGGAGCATCCAGTTCGGCATGTCGCCGTTCTGCGCCAGGATCCAGGGCGTCTCCTCGAAGGAGAACGGGTGGCAGTTCTCGTCGACCATGACGGCCGCCGAGTCGTAGGCGGCGGCGCGCACGTGGCCGAGCATCGTGCTCGCTTGCAGGCTCGGGATGATGCGGCCGGCGTTGTCGTCGTAGAAGGCAGCCATGGGCCGGCGGTAGATCAAGGGATCCTCCGGCTTGAGCAGGTGCTCGCTCCAGACACCGAATCCCCAGCCCGCCAGGTGCAGATCTGGGTAGTGCTCAGGGTCGAGGGCCTGGTTGACAAGGCTGTTCGACGGCGTGAGCAGCAGCTCCTCGAGCGGGATCTCAGGACCGATGTAGGCGAGCACTCTGCACATATGTCTTCCTTCGATGCTGGGATGCGTCGTGGGCGGCGTCCACGAGCGCCGCCACCCTACGAGCCGCGGATCTGCCGCTCGTGAGCGCGCCGCCGAAGCCGCTGAACCGAGCACCCCGGCCGCCCCGACGATCTCGGACGCCGAGAAGTCCCGCCGGAAGTCCCGCCGAGATCCCTACGCCGGCACCGACTCCATCGCCTCAGCGGTGAGCGACACAGACCGCAACCGTGCGTCGGCGTTGGGCGCCTGGTGAGCGGTGATCAGCTCGTCGGCGCCGACGTGGTCGCGGAAGTTCTCGAGGTAGCGCGCGACCGCGGGGCCGTCGCCGATGGCGGCGTAGGTGAACATCTGGTCGACGTGCTGGGCGCCGCCGCGTCGCAGGATGACGTCGGCCTCGACGTCGCTGAGGTCCTCGCCACGGCCGAAGAGGGTGACGGCGATGGTGCGTCGTGCCGCCTGCAGGTTGTCCCGGGCCTCGGCGTCCGTGTCGGCGGCGACGACGTTCACGCCGGCGATCACGTACGGCGCGTCGAGCTGCGCCGAGGGCGTGAACTCACGCCGGTAGGCGGTGACGGCGGCCTCGAGCGCCTGCGGGGCGAAGTGGCTGGCGAAGGCGTAGGGGAGGCCGAGAGCAGCGGCGAGGTGGGCGCCGAACATCGACGAGCCGAGGATGTACAGCGGTACGTTCGAGCCGCGGCCCGGCACCGCAGTCACGCCCGGCACTCGGGACTCCTCGCCCAGGAAGGCCTGCAGCTCCTGCACGTCCTGCGGGAACTGCTCGGAGGCGGCGGGGTCTCGACGCATCGCCTGCGCCGTGGCCTGGTCGGAGCCCGGCGCGCGGCCGAGCCCGAGGTCGATGCGGCCGGGGTACATCGCGGCCAACGTGCCGAACTGCTCGGCGATCGTCAGCGGGGAGTGGTTGGGCAGCATGACGCCGCCGGCACCGAGCCGGATCGTCGACGTCTGCGCTCCGACGTGCGAGATCAGCACGCTGGTCGCCGAGGACGCGATGCTGGGCATGTTGTGGTGCTCGGCGTACCAGACCCGGCGGTAGCCGTGCTCCTCCGCACGCTGCGCGAGGGCGACGCTGGCGGCGATGCTGCTGCCGACGGACTCCCCCTTCGCGATGGGGGCGAGGTCGAGCACGGACAGCGGGATGCGCATCGGGTGGCCTTTCGGGTCGTCGTCCCCTGCAGAACAAGGCCCGAGGGGGATCCTCTTCCCGATCCCGGCCCTCGCTTCGCCGGGCACCGCTCGGCGTCAGCCTGCCGCCCCGCCCCCCAGCCGGGTCCACACGGGCGGCGGCACCCGCTCCAGGATCGCGCGCATCGACCCCAGCACCGCGTCGATCTCGTCGGGGGAGTGCTGGCCGCGGCGGAACATCAGCAGCGAGTCGCCCTGGAGGCGCCAGGCGCGGTCCTGGTAGGCCGCCAGCAGCATCCGCATGTCGGTGTGCAGCACGTCGTGGGCGAGCTCGGGGCTGTCGGTCCGCACCCGGAAGGCGGCGTCGAAGACGGGGTCGCCGAGCAGGTGGTCGGTCCCGAGCAGGCTGCCGAAGAACCGCCCGAGCGCGCCCTGCGGGGCGACCTGCAGCAGCGGCACGGGGTGCGCCAGGGCGCCGAGGTGCATGCTGACGACGGAGAAGGGGTGGGTGCTCTCGCCGTCGCCCGAGCTGGTGCGGTAGCTGTAGTCGAACGCGACGAAGGCGCGGCCGGCGTACCAGCCCTCGACGACGTTGCCGGCGTGGCGCGCCTGCCCGCGACCGAACGGGTCGCCGGTGAAGCGGCGCTCGAGCCCGGTGCCGGAGGGGGAGAAGCGCCACTGCCGCTTCTCGGCGTACGACGCCAGCGACTCGAGGCGCCGTCGGCTCCGTCGCGCGCCGACGACCGCCACGGTCACCACCAGGGCGAGACCGAGCGGGATCAGCAGGCAGAGCGCCCCGAGCACGAGCTCCACGGCGTCAGTCCAGGTCGTCCCACAGTGCGTCGACGAGGTCGACGAGCGCGGCGGTGTCGCCCGTGCTCGCGCGCACCCGGACGGTGAGGGAGCCGGAGCGGCGCTGGCACAGGTGGGCGTCGGGGGCCGCCTCCTCCGGCTCGTAGTCGTCGCCGGCGCGCGGCGGCTGGTTGCGGGTGAGGAGGCACTCGACGTCGCCGTCGGTGATGCGCTCGGTCTGCGGCAGCGCCAGGCCGACCGTCTCGGGCTCGACGAAGCCCTCGTCGGGGACCAGTGGTCCGGCGTCGGCGGCGACGGCCACGACCGAGATCAGCTCGTCGAGCGCCTCGTCGGGGTCGGTGTAGACCCGGCTGTCGGCGTCGGCGCCGTCGAACGCGTCGGCGAAGCCGTCGCGGTTGACCTTCCGCGAGGCCCGGTCGCGCTCGAAGAACTCCTCCGGAGGTGCGAGGTCGTCGGGGTAGGCGCCCTCGGCGTCGACCGCGATCAGGCCCTCGACCCGGTCGGGGAGCGCGACGTCCGACGACCCGGACTCCTCCAGCACGAGCAGCAGGGCGATCGCCGCGGCGAGCACGGCGACCGAGGCGACGATTCCGACGACGGCGTTGCGGGAGCGCATGGCCGACAGTGTCCCGTACGGCGACCGGCCCGGCGCGGGTGCTACCGACCCTGGAACTCGGGCTTGCGCTTCTCCGCGAACGCGAGCGGGCCCTCCTTGGCGTCGGCGGAGGCGAAGACCGCGGCGCCGACGCGGGCGTCGTCGGCCCAGCAGTCGTCCTCGTGCTTGCCCTCGGAGTCGCGCATCGTCCTGAGGATCGCCTGCACCGCGAGGGGACCGTTGGCGCTGATCATCGCGGCCAGCTCGTGCGCCTTCTCCAGGGCGTGCCCGTCGGGGACGACGTGGCCGACCAGGCCGAGCTCCTTGGCCTCGGGGGCGAGGATGTGCCGGCCGGTCAGCAGCAGGTCGGCCGCCACGGTGTAGGGGATCTGGCGCACGAGGCGCACCGCGGAGCCGCCCATCGGGTAGAGCGACCAGCGTGCCTCGGAGATGCCGAACTTCGCCGACTCGCCGGCCACCCGGATGTCGGTGCCCTGCAGGATCTCGGTGCCGCCGGCGATCGCCGGGCCCTCGACGGCCGCGATCAGGGGCTTGGTGAGCCGGAAGCCCTTGAGCAGGCCCTTGATCACCGACGGGTCGTACTCGCCGGACTCGAACGACTCCGACGGCGGCCGCCGCGACATCGACTTCAGGTCCGCGCCGGCGCAGAAGTAGCCGCCCGCGCCGGTCAGGATGCACGCCCGCACGTCGTCGTCGCCGTTCACCCGGTCCCAGGCGTCGGACATGATCGCGAGCATCTCGCCGGTCAGCGCGTTCCGCGCCTCGGGGCGGTTCATCGTGACCACCAGCGTGTGGTCGACGAGCTCGACGAGGCAGTGCGGCGGGGCCTCCGGGGTGCTCTCCTGGGTCATGATCGGGACGCTAGCGAAAAAGTGGAACGTGTTCTAGTCTCGCGATCGTGGCCACGAACATCGCAGACCTCTTCGAGCACGCCGTCGACGCCGTCCCCGAAAACCCCGCGGTCAAGGTGGGCGACCGGGTCGCGACGTACGCCGACCTCGAGGCCGACGCCAACCGGCTCGCGCACTACCTGGGCGCCCAGGGCGTCGGGCCGGGCGACCACGTCGCCGTCTACGCCAAGAACAGCATCGAGCACGTGGTGGCGGTGCTCGCCGTGGTCAAGATCCGCGCGGTCAACATCAACGTCAACTACCGCTACGTCGAGGGCGAGCTGAACTACCTCTTCGACAACGCCGACGTGGTCGCGCTGATCCACGAGCGCACCTACGCCCCCCTGGTCGCCGCGACCGCCCCGAACCACCCGCGGCTGACGACGTTCGTCGCGATCCCCGACGTCACGGCGCCCGACGACGACAGCGACATCTCGGCGTTCGGCGGCGTCACGTACGCCGACGCCCTGGCCGGCCAGAGCGCCGAGCGCGACTTCGGCGAGCGCAGCCCGGACGACCTGCACATCATCTACACCGGCGGCACCACCGGGTTCCCCAAGGGCGTGATGTGGCGCCACGAGGACTTCTGGCGGGTGCTCGGCGGCGGCATCGACTTCTACACCGGCGTCCCGCTCGAGGAGATGGACCAGTCCCGCCAGGCCACGGAGCCGCGGATGGTCACCTTCCCGATGAGCCCGCTGATGCACGGCGGCGCGCAGGCGAGCCTGCTGATGCACCTGTTCGCCGGTCACCTCACCGTGCTCGAGCCCAAGTTCGACCCCAGGACCGTCTGGGAGGTCGTCGAGCGCGACAAGGTGCAGATGCTCTTCATGACCGGCGACGCGATGGCACGCCCGCTGATCGAGGAGTACGAGAGCCGACTCGGCACCGACGCGCCGTACGACGCCTCCAGCCTGTTCGTGATCAGCAGCAGCGCCGCGATCTTCAGCCCGCAGGTCAAGAGGCGCTGGATGGCGGCGTTCCCGAACGGGATCTTCACCGACTCGGTGGGTGCCTCCGAGACCGGCTTCCAGGGCATGGGCATGCAGGACCCGAACAACATCAGCAGCGACGGTCCCGTCGTCGGGCTCGGCCCCAGCAGCGTCGTGCTCGACGACGACAACCGGCCCCTCGACCTGGCCGCCAACGTCGGCAAGGTCGGCCGTCTCGGCCGCGGCGGCTCGGTGCCGATGGGCTACTACAAGGACCCGGTGAAGTCGGCCCAGACGTTCCTCGAGGTCGACGGCGAGCGCTACTCCGTGCCCGGCGACTTCGCCCGGATCGAGGAGGACGGCAAGGTCACCCTGCTCGGCCGCGGCTCCAACTGCGTCAACACCGGCGGCGAGAAGGTCTACCCCGAGGAGGTCGAGATGGCGATCAAGGCCCACCCGGCCGTCTACGACTGCCTGGTCGTCGGGCTGCCCGACGAGAAGTACGGCCAGACCGTGGCTGCCGTCGTCCAGCCGCGGGAGGGACAGAGCGTCGAGCTGACGGAGCTGCGCACCTTCCTGCGCACCTCGCTCTCCGGCTACAAGCTGCCGCGCGCGCTGACCCTGGTGCCCGAGATCCCGCGCAACGCCACCGGCAAGGCGCAGTACCCGCGTGCCAAGGAGATGGCCCTCGCGTCGCGCAGCGGGGTGACCGCCTGATGCGTACGCCGATCTGCGACGAGTTCGGGATCGAGCACCCGATCTTCGCCTTCACCCCCTCCGAGCACGTCGCCGCGGCCGTCTCGCGCGCCGGCGGCCTCGGCGTCCTCGGCTGCGTGCGGTTCAACGACGCCGAGGAGCTCGAGCGGGTGCTGACCTGGCTCGACGACCACACCGACGGCAAGCCCTACGGCGTCGACATCGTGATGCCGATGACGATCCCCACCGAGGGCACGTCGCTCGACCTCGGCGCGATGATCCCCGAGGACCACAAGCGGTTCGTCGACCAGACGCTGCTCGAGCTCGGCGTCCCGCCCCTACCGGAGGGAGAGGGGCGGGACGGCGTCCTGGGCTGGCTGCACTCCGTCGCGCGGTCCCACCTCGACGTCGCGCTGCAGCACCGGCCGGTCTTCATCGCCAACGCGCTCGGCTCGCCGCCGGTCGACGTGATCGAGAAGTGCCACGAGGCCGGGATCAAGGTCGGCGCCCTCGCCGGCGCCGCCAAGCACGCGCGGAGCCACGTCGCCAACGGCGTCGACGTGATCATCGCCCAGGGCTACGAGGCCGGCGGCCACACCGGCGAGGTCGCCTCGATGGTGCTCACCCCCGACATCGTCGACGCCGTCGGTCCCGACGTACCCGTCCTCGGCGCCGGCGGCATCGGCTCCGGCCGCCAGGTCGCGGCCTCCCTGGCGCTCGGCGCCCAGGGCGTGTGGACCGGGTCGATCTGGCTGGGCACCGAGGAGTACCGCCAGATGGGCGTCGCCAACAGCGAGGCCTGGGAGACCGCCTTCACGCGCGCCACCTCCAGCGACACCGTCCGCACCCGCGTCTACACCGGCAAGCCGGCCCGGCTGCTGAAGACCAGGTGGACCGAGGCGTGGGCCGCCGACGGCGCCCCCGCCCCCCTCCCGATGCCGCTGCAGAACCTCCTCGTCGCCGACGCCCACAACCGCATCTCCGCCGCCAACGACCCCGACGTCATCTCGATGCCGGTCGGCCAGATCGTCGGCCGGATGAACGAGGTCCGCCCGGTCGCCGAGGTCGTGGCGTCGCTGGTGCGGGAGTTCGAGGAGACCGTCAGTCGGTTGGAGAAGCTGTAGGTCGCGGGTCGGGCGGGGTCAGGGCGGGGTCTGGTGCGGATTTCACCCGTGAACCGGGGAAGTCTGAACTTCCCGGGCAAAACCCCGCGCTGACGCCCACGCCAGCCTTCCGCGGCCCGCCCCGACGTCACCCCGTCGGCGCGGCCAGGAACACCCGCAGCGCGGAGACGAACGCCTCCGGTTGCTCGGAGTGCACCCAGTGCCCGGCGTCCTTGATGGTGACCTGGGTGGTGCGGGGGAAGAGCCGGCGCATGGTGTCGCCGTGCTCGGGGCGGATGTACGGCGACCGGGCGCCGCCCATCCACAGCACCGGGTGGTCGAAGGGGGTGTCGAAGGACCCGACGTCGGGGAACTCGGCGATCGTCGGCAGCTCGCGGCGCAGCAGCGCGAGGTTGGCCTGCCACCGCCAGGTGCCGGGGTCCTCGCCGGAGCGCAGGTTCTGCAGCAGGAAGCCGCGGACCCGGTCGTCGGGGATCGGGTCGGAGAGCAGGCGGTCGGCGTCGGCACGGCGGGCGACGGCGTCGAGGTCGAGGCCGGCGAGGCTGTCGAGGAGGTGCCCGAACTCGCTCTCGCCCTCGCTGGGGGCGGGGGAGATGTCGACCACGACCAGGCGGCGGACCAGGTCGGGGTGGCGCAGGGCGAGCGCCATCGCGACCTTGCCGCCCATCGAGTGGCCGACGACGTGCACGGGCCCGTCGGCGGCGTAGTCCGACCGCAGCGCCGCGGCCACCGCGTCGGCGATCTCGACGTAGCCGATGCCGTCGGTCCAGTCCGACCGCCCGTGGTTGGGCAGGTCGACCAGCAGCGACCGCAGTCCCGGCTCGAGCGCCCTCGCCACCTGGGTGAAGTTGCGTCCCTGCCCGAACAGGCCGTGCAGGAAGACCACGCGGTCGCCGGTCGTGCCGATCTCGGTGGTGTGCAGCGCGGTCACGTCGTCAGGCTAGGGCGTCCCTGCCGACGAGCAGCACCACGCCTCAGGCCGGCTCGTCGGCCAGCACCCTGCCGACCGCGAGCGCCTGCTCGGTCGCGCCGCCGTAGAGCATCTCGAAGCGCTTGGCCGTCGTGAAGTAGCGGTGGGCCTCGCCGTCCAGGTCGATGCCCACGCCGCCGTGCACGTGCACGGTCGTGTGGGCGAGCTTGTGCCCGGCGTCGGCCGCCCACAGCTTGGCGGTCGCGACCGCGGCGGTCGTCGCCGGGGCGTCGGCGCCCTCGGCGACCAGCCACACCGCCTGCCACAGTGTGAGCCGCTGCGCCAGGACGTCGATGAAGCCGTCGGCCAGGCGCTGCGAGACGGCCTGGAAGGTGCCGATCGGGCGGCCGAACTGCTCGCGCGTCCCGGCGTAGGAGGCCGTGAGGTGCAGGGAGCCCTCGGTGACGCCCAGCTGCTCGGCGCACGCACAGACCACCAGCAGCCGGTGCAGGCGCGTCGTCGCGTCATCGCCGCCGACCTGCTCGGCCGCGACGCGGTCGAGGTCGAGGCGTACGACGAGGTCGCGGTCGCTGCTGTGCCCGGGCGTCGTCGTGACGCCCGCGGCGGACGCGTCGACGAGGAAGACGCCGGTGCCGGTGCCGGTCGAGGCCGTCACCAGGAACGCCTCGGCGACGCCGCCGGCCCGCACGACCACCTTGGTGCCGCTCAGCCGCCCGTCGCGGACCTCGACGGTGGGCCGCACGGGCAGGTGGGAGCGCTCCTCGGCCACCGCTGCGGTCAGGAGGGCGCCGCCGGCGAGCCAGCGCTCGCGCTGCGCGTCGGTGCCGAGCTCGGCCAGGAGCAGGGTCGACGGCCCGTGCACGGCCAGCGGCACGGGCGCGACGGTGCGCCCGACCTCGACGAGCACGCGGGTCAGCTCGAGCAGCCCGAGCCCGGCGCCGCCGTACTGCTCGGGCAGGGCGAGGGAGAGCAGGCCCGTCGCACCCAGCTCGCGCCACAGGTCGGCGTCGAAGCGGGAGCCGGTGGCCTCGACGGCCTTCTGGCGCTCGGTGGTGCAGCGGTCGCCGAGGATCTGCGCGGCGAGGGCGGCGGCCTCGTCCTGCTCGGGGGTGAAGGAGAAGTCCATGGTCGGTGTCCTCTGTCGCCTATCGCTTGGCGGCAGGCAGGCCGAGGCCCACGTAGCCGATGATGTCGCGCTGGATCTCGTTGGTGCCGCCGCCGAAGGTCATCACCAGCGAGGAGCGGAACATCCGCTCGAGTCGACCGGCGAGCGCCGCGCCGGGCGAGTCGGCCGTGAGCCCCGACATCGGCCCCACGACCTCCTGCAGCGTGCGGTAGACCTCGGTGTTGAGCTCGGAGCCGTAGATCTTGATCGCCGAGGCCTCGGCGGGGGAGAGGTCGACGCCGGCGTCGGCGTCGGCAGCGAGCTTCCAGTTGAGCAGCGTGAGTGCCTCCACGCGGGCGTGCGCCCGGCCGAGCGCGATCTGCACCCACTCGCTGTCGATGACGCGCTGCCCGTCGGGGTTCTTGGTCTGCTGCGCCCACTCGCGCACGAGCCCGAGCGAGTGGATCGTCGGCGCCGCCGAGGTGAGCGAGACCCGCTCGTGGTTGAGCTGGTTGGTCATCAGGTTCCAGCCACCGTTGACCTCGCCCACCACGCTGGTCGCCGGCACCCGCACGTCCTCGTAGTACGTCGCGCTGGTACCGACGCCGGCGACGGTGTGCACCGGTGTGTAGGAGACGCCGTCGGCGTCGGCCGGCACCAGGATCATCGAGAGGCCCTTGTGGCGGGGCAGGTCGGGATCGGTCCGGCAGGCCAGCCAGATCCAGTCGGCGTACTGGATCAGCGACGTCCACATCTTCTGGCCGTTGATCACCCACTCGTCGCCCTCGCGGACCGCCTTGGTCTGCAGCGACGCCAGGTCGGTGCCCGAGCCGGGCTCGGAGTAGCCGATCGAGAAGTGCAGGTCGCCGGCGAGGATCCGGGGGAGGAAGTACTCCCTCTGCTCCTCGGTCCCGTAGCGCATGATCGTCGGCCCGACGGTGTTGAGCGTCAGGTAGGGGATCGGGACGCCGGCGACCGCGGCCGCGTCGGTGAAGATCAGCTGCTCGACCATCGACCGGGCCTGCCCGCCGTACTCCTCGGGCCACCCGATGCCGAGCCAGCCGTCGCGGCCGATCTGACGGATGACGTCCTTGTAGACGCCGGCCTCGCCGAGCTCTGCTGATCCGAACTGGCCGGTCGCCGAGGCGAGCCCGGCCCGGACCTCCGGGGTGACCAGCCGGGCGAAGTAGTCGGCGAGCTCCGCGCTCAGCGCGTGGTGCTCCGGGTCGAGGGCGAGTCGCATGGCGCCAGACTAGAACGTGTTCTCGTTTTGGGCTAGCCTGGCGCCATGAGCCACGTCCGCACCCTCGACCAGGGCAGCGCCCCGGAGCGCTACGCGCGCGGATGGCACTGCCTGGGTCTGGCGAGCACCTTCCGCGACGGCAAGCCGCACGGCATCGAGGGGTTCGGCACCAAGTTGGTCGTCTGGGCCGACGGCGCCGGCGAGCTGCAGGTGCTCGACGGCTACTGCCGCCACATGGGCGGCGACCTCACCCAGGGTGCGGTCAAGGGCGACGAGATCGCCTGCCCGTTCCACGACTGGCGCTGGGGCGGCGACGGCAAGTGCAAGAAGATCCCGTACGCCCGCCGGGTCCCGCTGCGCGCCCGCACGCAGCGCTACGAGACCGCCGTGGTCAACGACCAGCTGCTGGTCTGGCACGACTCCGAGGGCTCGGCGGCCGACCGCGACATCCTCCCGCCGCAGCTGCCCGGCCTCGCCGAGGGCGAGTACACCGAGTGGATCTGGAACGCCGAGCACATCGAGGGCTCCCACTGCCGCGAGCTCATCGACAACGTGGTCGACATGGCCCACTTCTACTACGTGCACTTCGCGTTCCCCACGAGCTTCCGCAACGTCTTCGAGGGACACGTCGCCACCCAGTTCATGGAGTCCAAGGGCCGTCCCGACATGGCCGGCGGCTACGGCGACGCCGAGCTGTTCCTGAAGTCCGAGGCGACGTACTACGGGCCGTCGTACATGATCAACTGGCTCGACACCGACTACAAGGGCTTCAACACCGAGGTCGTCCTGGTCAACTGCCACGTGCCGACGGGTCCCGACTCGTTCCTGCTGCAGTACGGCATCGCCGTCAAGAAGCCCGAGGGGCTCGACGACAAGACCGCCGCGTTCATCGCCGCCAAGTACGCCGACATGTTCGGTGGCGGGTTCCTCCAGGACGTGCACATCTGGAAGAACAAGGTGCCGGTGCAGAACCCGTTGCTCTGCGAGGAGGACGGGCCGGTCTACCAGCTGCGTCGCTGGTACGAGCAGTTCTACGTCGACGCCGCCGATGTGCAGCCCGAGATGGTCGACCGGTTCGAGTTCGAGGTCGACACCACCAAGGCCAACGAGTACTGGCAGGAGGAGGTCGCCGAGAACCTCCGCCTCAAGGCCGAGCAGGACGCCGCCGGCGCCGACGCCGAGGCCGACACCAAGGCCGACGCCGACCCCTCGGTCATGACGGGCACCTGAGGCCGGCGATGGCGTCGTTCGTGCCGACCAGCGCAGACACGCTGGAGGACCAGCGTCTCTACACCCGCGCCCGGCTGACCGAGGTGGCGTGCCTGGACTGCCTGGCCCGCGTGGGCGTGAAGAAGAACAGCGAGCACCACACCTCGGTCCAGTGGGACCACGAGGCGACCAGCCACTGCCCCGACCTGTCCCGGCGCACCCGCGACGACGGGCGGAGCGTCCACCCCGCCTGTCCACGCCTGGTGGCCAGCATCGAGGCCGCGGCCCGGGACGGCAGGATCCCCATCGGCGCCGAGGACGGCTACTGAGTCGTCCGCGCCGGTCCCGCCGTACCCCGCCCGCGACGCAGCACGAGAGAGAGCCGTGACGACGCAGTCCTTCGAGCTCGAGGTGGTCGACGTCGTCGAGGAGACGGCCGACGCCCACTCGATCACCTTCCGGGTGCCGGCCGGCGCCGAGGCCGAGTTCGCCTACAAGCCGGGGCAGTTCCTCACCGTCGCCGTCCCCAGTGACCAGACGGGGGTCGCGGCGCGCTGCTACTCGCTGTGCAGCAGCCCGTCCGACGAGACGGGCACGGTCACGATCACGGTCAAGCGCACCATCGAGGGCTACGCGTCGAACTGGCTGTGCGACCACGTGCGTGACGGCGACACGGTCCGGGTGCTGCCGCCCTCGGGCATCTTCACCCCGGCCGACCTCGACGCCGACCTCCTGCTGTTCGCCGGCGGCAGCGGCGTCACCCCGATCATGTCGATCACCCGCACCGCCCTGGCACGCGGCACCGGCCGGATCGTGCTGTTCTACGCCAACCGCGACGAGGCGTCGGTGATCTTCGCCCGCGAGCTGCGCGACCTCGCCGCCGCCCACCCCGACCGCCTGCAGGTCGTGCACTGGCTCGAGTCGGTGCAGGGCCTGCCCACCGTCGAGCAGGTGCGGGCCTTCGCGGCCGACCGGTCGTCGTACGACGCGTTCGTGTGCGGCCCGGCGCCGTTCATGAAGATGACGGTGGCCGCGCTGAAGGAGCTGGAGTTCCCGCGCGAGCGCCGCCACCAGGAGAAGTTCGTCTCCCTCGGCGGCAACCCGTTCGGCGACCTGCCCGAGGTCGCGGCCGCGCCGGGCGCCGAGACCGTCACGCAGGTCGAGGCCGCCACCGAGCCCGCCGTGGCAGGACCGGTGACGCTCGAGGTCGACCTCGACGGCGAGACCCACCGGTTCGACGACTGGGACCCGCGCACCCGGATGCTCGACCACCTCGAGGCCAAGGGCGTCAAGGCGCCCTACTCCTGCCGTGAGGGGGAGTGCTCGGCGTGCGCGGTGCGGTTGCTGGAGGGCGACGTCGAGATGGCCCACAACGACGTCCTCGACGAGGAGGACCTCGCCGAGGGGATCCGGCTCGCCTGCCAGTCGACGCCCACCACCGACGTCGTCCGGGCGTCGTACTCCTGAGCGAGCCTGTGGGCGTCGATCCACGGCCGGGTAACACCACCGGCCGGTCTAGTCAGCGTTGTCAACTTTTCGGTAACGACTGACCCACGGTTCGGGAGTATGTTATTCAGGTACCGCGTCACCGCGCCGAGGAGCACCACGACTCTGCGTCCCCCCCACGAACCACCCGGTGCCGGCCCCCCACGCCTGACTGCCGGACCTTCTGAAAGGAAGGCCCATGCTCCTCACCTGCGTCCTCGCCTACGTCCTCGTCGGGCTGATCGGCATCGTCGTGCTCGCCGTGCTCGGCGCCCCCGAGCGCCGCGCCTCCCGCAGCGTCGAGCGCACCGCCGCGCTCCGCCGCCGGTTCGTCGAGCGGCACCCCACCCACGTCGACGGTCAGGACGTCCGTGACGCGCTGCTCCGCGACGGGATCACGATCGACCAGGCCCGGCTCGTGACCGCCAAGGCCGCCGAGCACGGCATCAAGCCGCTCACCATGTGGCTGTGGCACCAGCAGTACGGCGCGGAGGCCGTCGCGGTCGTCGTCGCCGCCGACGTGTCGCACCGCGAGCTGCTCTCGCACCTCAGCCACGGCACCGTCCCCGACCTGGAGGAGCTGACGCTGTTCGCCTCGGCCAACGGCCTGGACGTCGCCGGCTCGTGGGCGCCGACGTCGCGCGGCCGGAAGGTCCTCGTCGACTCCGCACACCTGCGAGGGCGTGCGTCGGTGCCGCGGATCCACCCCGAGGCCCGGCGCGCCTCGTGGCGCCAGGCCGACGGCCCCGCCGCCTGACCCTGGTCGCCTGAGCCCAGCCGACCGAGACCCTGGGGCCGGTACCACCCGGGACGTCGCCGTTCCTGGTCATCTGTGACCAGGCGGCTCTGACCGTTCCGCCGATCCCGCGCGCCCGCGCCACCGAGCAGGCTGGTCGGACGCGACTCCGCCGGGCTGCACCTGACCTGCGCCACGAGGGCCGAACCCGCTCCCGGCGTGTCGCAGCCGTCACGGGGGAGGCTGCGCCACGTCGGGCCGGTCGCCCCGTCGCGACGCGGACTAGTAGCCGCGCGCCCGCCACTCACCCAGGTGCGGCCGCTCGACGCCGAGGGTCGAGTCGCCCCCGTGGCCCGGGTAGAACCAGGTGTCGTCGGGCAGTCGACCGAAGACCTTGGTCTCCACCTCGCCGATGAGCCGGGCGAACGCGTCGGCGTCGCCGAACGTCGCCCCGACGCCGCCCGGGAACAGCGAGTCGCCGGTGAACAGGTGGGGGCGGCCGCCGTCGGTGGGGTCGTCGTACAGCAGGGCGATCGAGCCGGGCGTGTGCCCCGCGATCGCGATCACCCCGAGGGCGCACGAGCCGACGCGGACGGTGTCGCCGTGGACGACCCGGCGGGTGACCTCGACGCCGGTCTGCTCGGTGATCGCGTCGGCGTCGGGCTCGCCGGCGACCACGGCGGCACCGGTGGCGCCGACGACGTCGGCCAGCGCCCGGTGGTGGTCCCAGTGCTGGTGGGTGGTGACCACGGCGTCGAGCCCGCCGGCCACCAGCGGCAGCAGCGTCGCCGGCTCGGCCGCGGCGTCGACGAGCACCTGCTCGCCGGTCTCGCGGCAGGTCAGCAGGTAGCAGTTGTTGCTCATCTGCTCGTCGACCGCCACCTTGGCGATGGTCAGGTGGGTCAGCTCGCGGACGTCGGCGTCGCCGCCGACCGTCACGTCGCCGGTGTACCCGTCGGACTCGGTGGTCACCATGCCTCGATCCCCGGCAGCTCGCCGTCGCTCGTCAGTCCCTCACCGTCGCCGCGACCCGACAGCCACCACGCGAGGTCGGCGGCCGTGCCGGTGACGGTGCTCGTGCCCGCTCCACCCTGCCAGGTCCGATCCAGGTCGCTCGCGACGAGCGTGGCGGCGGCCCGGCCGGCGAGCTGGTCGACGACCATGGCGGCGAACGGCCGCGGCCAGTCGGCGGCGCTCCAGCCGGTCCCGAGGTCGGCGTGGTGGATCTCCACCTCGCGCAGCCGCATCGCCGCGACGTCGCCCGCCGCGAACGTGCGTCCGCTGCCGGGCGTGCGCTCCACGACGGCCGTGGCCAGCTCGTCGGGCAGGGCGCGCAGGGCGTCGTCGAGGGCGGGGACGGCGGCGCGCAGGCGGGCGCGGACGACGTCGGGGGCCGCGGCGGCGAGCTCCTCGATGTCGGCGTCGCGTGCCTCGGCGCTCGGGTACATCGGCACCCTCTCGCCGGCCACCACGCCGTGCAGCACCGCGGCGAGCGCCTCGGCGTTGAGCGCGAGGTGGGCGAGCACGTGCGCGCGCGACCAGCCGGGGAGCAGGGAGGGGGCGGCGCACGACGCGTCGTCGAGTCCGTCGACGGTGTGCTGCAGGCGCCGGTCGGCGTGCTCCAGCAGGCGGCGCAGGTCGGTGGGGCGGGTCGGGTCCGGGCTGTCGGAGGTGGTCACCCGCTCATCCTCGCGGGTGACCCGGGCCGGACTGTCCGTGGCGCCGCCTAGGCTGGACGAGCCGGCGCGGCGACTTGCCGCCACGGCACCGGCGGCGAACACTTGTTCGAACCCGCATCCGGTCGATCCAGAGGGACATCAGTGGCTGACCAGCTCATCATCCGTGGCGCTCGCGAGCACAACCTCAAGGACGTCTCCCTCGACCTCCCGCGCGACTCCCTCATCGTCTTCACCGGCCTGTCGGGCTCCGGCAAGTCCTCGCTGGCGTTCGACACGATCTTCGCCGAGGGGCAGCGTCGCTACGTCGAGTCGCTCTCGGCCTACGCGCGCCAGTTCCTCGGCCAGATGGACAAGCCCGACGTCGACTTCATCGAGGGCCTCTCACCGGCCGTCTCGATCGACCAGAAGTCGACGTCGAAGAACCCCCGCTCGACCGTCGGCACGATCACCGAGGTCTACGACTACCTCCGCCTCCTGTTCGCGCGCGCCGGCCGCCCCCACTGCCCCACGTGCGGGGCCCCGATCGAGCGCCAGACGCCGCAGCAGATCGTCGACCGGGTCCTCGGGCTCGAGGACGGGGCGCGGTTCCAGGTGCTCGCCCCGGTGATCCGGGGCCGCAAGGGCGAGTACGTCGAGCTCTTCAAGCAGCTGCAGACCCAGGGCTTCGGCCGGGTCCGGGTCAACGGCGAGACCCACACCCTCGACGAGCCGCCCAAGCTCGACAAGCAGAAGAAGCACACGATCGAGGTCGTCGTCGACCGGCTCGCGGTCAAGACGTCGTCCAAGCGCCGGCTGACCGACTCGGTCGAGACCGCGCTCAACCTCGCCGGCGGCCTGGTCGTCTTCGACTTCGTCGACCGCGAGGCCAAGGACCCCGAGCGCGAGCTGAAGTTCAGCGAGAAGATGTCGTGCCCCAACGACCACCCGATCGACACCGACGACCTCGAGCCCCGCTCGTTCTCGTTCAACTCCCCGTTCGGCGCCTGCCCGGCCTGCAGCGGTCTGGGCACCAAGATGGAGGTCGACCCCGAGCTCGTCGTCCCCGACAGCACCGCGACCCTGCGCCAGGGCGCGATCCAGCCGTGGGACAACGTCAGCGTGGGGGAGTACTTCCAGAAGCTCCTCGGGGCGCTCGGCCAGGCGCTGGGCTTCGACCTCGACACCCCGTGGGAGGACCTGCCGGCCAAGGCGCGCTCCTCGGTCCTCGACGGTCACGCGACCAAGGTGCACGTGGTCACCCGCAACCGCTACGGGCGCGAGCGCTCCTACGACACCCGGTTCGAGGGCGTGCGGCCCTACATCGAGCGCCGGCACCGCGAGGCCGACACCGACACCAGCCGCGAGCGCTTCGAGGGCTACATGCGCGAGGTGCCGTGCCCCACGTGCCGCGGCAGCCGGCTCAAGCCGGTCTCGATGGCGGTGCTGCTCGGCGGTCGGAACATCGCGGAGATCTGCGCGCTCCCGATCAACGAGGCGGCCGCGTTCCTCGCCGACCTCGACCTGTCCGCCCGCGAGCGCCAGATCGGCGAGCGGGTGCTCAAGGAGATCCAGGAGCGGCTCCGGTTCCTCCTCGACGTCGGCCTCGACTACCTCTCCCTCGACCGGCCCTCGGGCTCGCTGTCCGGCGGCGAGGCCCAGCGCATCCGGCTGGCCACCCAGATCGGCGCCGGCCTGGTCGGCGTCCTCTACGTCCTCGACGAGCCGTCCATCGGCCTCCACCAGCGCGACAACCAGCGCCTCATCGAGACGCTGGTCCGCCTCAAGGACCTCGGCAACACCCTCATCGTCGTCGAGCACGACGAGGACACCATCAAGGTCGCCGACTGGGTCGTCGACATCGGACCGGGCGCCGGCGAGCACGGCGGCCAGGTCGTCCACTCCGGCACCGTCGCCGACTTGCTCACCCACCGCGACTCGATGACGGGTCAGTACCTCTCCGGCCGGCGCGAGATCCCCGTGCCCGAGGTACGCCGCCCGCGCACCGTGGGCCGCGAGCTGCGCGTGCACGGCGCCCACGAGCACAACCTGCGCGACGTCGACGTGTCGTTCCCGCTGGGCCTGTTCGTCGCGGTCACCGGGGTGTCGGGCTCGGGCAAGTCGACGCTGGTCAACGACATCCTCTACACCTCGCTGGCCAAGCAGATCTACCACGCGCGCGCCGTCCCGGGCCGGCACCAGAAGATCACCGGCCTCGAGCACGTCGACAAGGTCATCCACGTCGACCAGTCGCCGATCGGGCGCACCCCACGGTCCAACCCGGCGACCTACACCGGCGTGTTCGACCACGTCCGCAAGCTCTTCGCCTCCACGCCGGAGGCCAAGATGCGCGGCTACCTCCAGGGACGGTTCTCGTTCAACGTCAAGGGCGGGCGCTGCGAGGCGTGCGCCGGCGACGGCACGATCAAGATCGAGATGAACTTCCTGCCCGACGTCTACGTGCCGTGCGAGGTGTGCCACGGCGCCCGCTACAACCGCGAGACGCTCGAGGTCCACTACAAGGGCAAGACCATCGCCGAGGTCCTCGACATGCCGATCGAGGAGGCCGTGGAGTTCTTCGCCGCCGTCCCCGCCATCGCACGGCACATGAAGACCCTCGTCGAGGTCGGCCTGGGCTACGTCCGGCTCGGCCAGCCGGCCACCACGCTGTCGGGCGGCGAGGCGCAGCGGGTGAAGCTGTCGGCCGAGCTGCAGAAGCGGTCCACCGGGCGCACGGTCTACGTGCTCGACGAGCCGACCACCGGTCTGCACTTCGAGGACATCCGCAAGCTCCTGCTGGTCCTCGGTCGCCTGGTCGACGGCGGCAACACCGTGCTGGTCATCGAGCACAACCTCGACGTCATCAAGACCGCCGACTGGCTGGTCGACATGGGCCCCGAGGGCGGCTCGCGCGGTGGCCTGGTGATCGCCGAGGGCACCCCCGAGGAGGTCGCGGCCGACGCCGGCAGCTACACCGGGCAGTTCCTGGCGCCGCTGCTGGAGGGTCGCGAGGCCCGTCAGCCCGGCCGGCGCAAGCCGGCGTCGGCGGCGCCGGCGGGCCGCGGCCCCGCTGCCAAGACCGCCGCCAAGGCCCCCGCCAAGGCCCCCGCCAAGACCACCACCACGGCCCCGAGGACCACGGCCACGAAGAAGGCCGCGGCTGCCCGGAAGGCGACCACGACCCGGGCGCCGGCCAAGCGCACCGGCAGGTGACGGTGGTCTCTCAGCCTGCTCTCACCTGCACGCTGTTGGTTAGTGTCGTCTTCAACTACTTTTCTCGGGAGAGGCGGGCAACGTGACCGGAGTGCGCACCAGCAGGCGGATCGTGTTCCAGGGGATGGGTGCGCTCGGCGCGGCCCTGGCCCTGGCCGGGTGCGGGGGTGACGACGACTCCGGCAGCGGCGGCACCGAGCCCGACGGCTCGACCCCCGCCGAGACCGGGGGCGGCAGCAGCAGCGAGGCCGGGAGCAGTGCGCCCGCGCCCGAGCCCACCGCGCTCGCCGAGGCGTCCGAGATCCCGGTCGGCGGCGGCATCGTGCTCCTCGACGACAACCTCGTGATCGTCCAGCCCACCGAGGGCGAGTTCCTGGCCTACAACGCGGCCTGCACCCACCAGGGCACGCCGGTCGAGATCGACGGCGACGAGATGATGTGCCCGACCCACGGCAGCCGCTTCGCGCTGGCCGACGGCGCGGTGCTCAACGGCCCCGCGAGCGCCCCGCTCGCCGAGGTCGCCGTCACCGAGACCGGTGGCCAGATCACGCTCGCCTGAGCGTCCCCCGAGAGGAACCTGCTCGATGAGCACACCGAGCGGGCTCCCGGCCCGTGCCAGCCGCCGCATCGTCTTCCAGGGTCTCGGCGCCCTCGGCGTCGCCGCGGCGCTCGCCGGCTGCGGCGGGGGCGGCGGCGGGAGCAGCAACGGCGGCGTCGCGGGGCCGGTGCCGGAGACCGGCGCCACCCTCGCCACCACTGCCGAGGTCCCCGTCGGCGGTGGTCTGGTGGTCGACAACGTCGTCCTCACCCAGCCCACCGAAGGCACCTTCAAGGCCTTTGCGGCGGGATGCACCCACCAGGGGACCGCGGTCGAGGCCGACGCCGACGGCATCGTCTGCCCCAACCACGGCAGCGTGTTCTCGGTCGACGACGGCTCGGCGACCACCGGTCCGGCCAGCGCACCGCTGGAGGAGATCGCGGTGACCGTCGAGGGCGACGCGATCGTCCGGGCCTGACCCCGCCTGCTACCGGGAGGCGGTGCTCGCGGCGGCCGCCCGGCACCGGCGCCGCCACGCGGCGTCGCGCGCCGAGGGGCGGCGGTCGAGGCGGGCGTCGAGCAGGTCACGGGCCTCGTCGTAGCGGTCGGCCTTGATCAGGGCGGCGACCCGGATCTCCTCGACGAGCTCGCGCTGGGCGTCGGAGCCGCCGATGCGGCGCAGCGAGCCGGCCAGCGCGGCCAGGCCGCCCGCCGCGGCCGAGGCCTCGCCGGCGTGCAGGAGCCCGAGGGCCCGGGCGAGCGGCGCGACGACCTCGCGGTGGGTCGCGTGCCCGTGGGCGCTCGCCCAGGTCGCGAGCGAGGCCAGCCCGGCCCCGTCGTCGAGGGCGAGCAGCGTGGCTGCGGAGTGCATGCCCAGGAACGGCGTCGCGGGGCGCACGAGCACGTCGTGGCCGACCGCGGCCGCGACCCGGTCGAGCCCCGGTACGTCGTCGGCGTCGGGCGTGAGCGACCAGCGCACCAGCAGCGAGCCGGTGTCGACGAGCGCCCGGCAGCCGGTGGCGAGCTCGGGCCGCAGCTGGCTGTCGTAGCGCCGGCGCACCGCATCGAGGTCACCGAGCGACAGCTCGTGCAGCGCCGCGTGCCAGGAGAAGTGGCTCAGGCTCTCCGTCGCGGCGCCGTCGCCGGTGACCCAGCCGGCCATCCAGTCCCGACCGCCGACGTGGTCGCCGGTCTCGTAGTGGCAGTGCGCCCGGGCGTGGGCCGAGTGGCCGGCGTCGGGCTGCTCGGCGAGGGAGGTGCACGCGAGGTCCATCGCCTCGTCGAAGCGCTCCTGCTCCTGCCGGACGAACGCGAGCAGGCCGGCGTACCACCAGTCGTCGCCGTAGGCGGGGCCGGCCGACTCCACGATCGACCAGGCCTGCTCGGGCACCTCGGTGACCCCCGCGAACGCGATCGTAGGGACCGCCGCCGAGAGCAGGAGGGCGTCGACGGGGTAGCGGGCGAGGTGGTCGACGACCGGCCGGGAGTCACCCCGCAGGTGGGCCAGGACGGCCGCCACGTGGCTCTGCTCGCGCTCGGTGCCGCGCGAGGCCCACCGCTCCGCGTCGCGCATCCGCCCGACCACGTCGACCTCGACGCACAGGTCGTGCCCGACCAGGGCGAGCGCGGCGTGGCCGAGGGCGAAGGTCGGGTCGAGCACGATCGCGGTGGCGAAGGCACCGGCCGAGCCGGCGCGCAGGCAGAGCAGGTCGTCGAGGCCGCGGGCGTACGCCGCCGCGGCGTCGGGGCCGGTGCTCATCACCAGGCCGTAGCGGTCGCGGGGCGGCATGAAAGAAGAGTAAGTCACCTGACAATGGCGAACCAAACGGGCGCGCCGGGTCGGTCGTCGGTGGTCGCTCGTAGGCTGGAGACGTGTCACCCGCCCGCTCCGCCCGCCCCTCCCGGGGCCCGCTGTCCTACCGACCGGAGCCGGGCTCGATCCCGACCCAACCGGGGGTCTACCGGTTCCGTGACGCCCGCGACCGGGTGATCTACGTCGGCAAGGCCAAGAACCTCCGCGCCCGGCTGTCGTCGTACTTCCAGGACGTCGCCCACCTGCACCAGCGCACCGCCTCGATGGTCACCACCGCGGCCCGGGTGGAGTGGACGGTCGTCAACACCGAGGTCGAGGCGCTGCAGCTGGAGTACTCCTGGATCAAGGAGTTCGACCCGCGGTTCAACGTCAAGTACCGCGACGACAAGTCCTACCCCTGGCTGGCGGTGACCGTGGGGGACGAGTTCCCCCGGGTGATGGTCGGGCGTGGCGCCAAGCGCAAGGGCACCCGCTACTACGGCCCCTACAGCCACGCCTGGGCCATCCGCGAGACCGTCGACATCCTGCTGCGCGTCTTCCCGATGCGCTCGTGCAGCAACGGTGTGTTCAAGCGGTCCCAGCAGATCGGCCGGGCGTGCCTGCTCGGCTACATCGGCAAGTGCGCCGCCCCGTGCGTCGGCAACGTCAGCGCCGAGGAGCACCGGGCGATCGTCGACGACTTCTGCGACTTCATGGCCGGGCAGACCCGCCCGTTCGTCAAGCGCATCGAGCGCGAGATGTACGCCGCCTCCGACGCCATGGACTTCGAGCGGGCGGCGCGGCTGCGCGACGACCTCGGGGCCATGCAGCGGGCACTGGAGAAGCAGGCCGTGGTGCTCGGCGACGGAGCCGACGCCGACGTCATCGCGCTGGCCGAGGACCCGCTCGAGGTCGCGGTCCAGATCTTCTACGTCCGCGGCGGGCGCATCCGGGGCCAGCGCGGCTGGGTGGCCGACCGGGTCACCGACGGCGGCACCGCCGACCTGGTCGAGGACTTCCTGCTCCAGCTCTACGCCGGCAACGACGACAGCGAGTCGGTGCCCCGCGAGATCCTGGTGCCCCAGCTGCCCCCCGACGTGGCGACGTTCGAGACGCTGCTCAGCGACCTCAAGGGCGCCAAGGTGCAGATCCGGGTGCCGCAGCGCGGCGACAAGAAGACGCTCCAGGAGACCGTGGCGGCCAACGCCAAGCAGTCCCTCGTCCTGCACAAGACCAAGCGCGCCAGCGACCTCACCACCCGCAACCGGGCGCTGGAGGAGATCCGCGAGGCCCTCGGCCTGGCGGAGGCGCCGCTGCGCATCGAGTGCTACGACGTGTCCAACCTCCAGGGCACCGAGATCGTGGCCTCGATGGTGGTCTTCGAGGACGGGCTGGCGCGCAAGGGCGAGTACCGCCGGTTCGTGATCAAGGGCGACGGGTCGGGCGAGGTCGGCCAGGACGACGTCGCCTCGATGCACGAGGTGATCACCCGCCGGTTCCGCCGGCTGCTCGACGAGCAGGCACGGTCCGAGGAGCGTGCCACCGACCAGGGCCCGATGCTCGTCGACCCCGAGACCGGCCGGCCGCGCAAGTTCGCCTACGCGCCCGGCCTCGTCGTCGTCGACGGCGGCCCGCCGCAGGTCGCCGCCGCCCAGCGTGCGCTCGCCGAGCTCGGGATCGACGACATCCCGGTGTGCGGGCTGGCCAAGCGGCTCGAGGAGGTGTGGCTGCCGGGGGAGGAGGACCCGGTGATCATGGCCCGCTCCTCCGAGGGTCTCTACCTGCTGCAGCGCGTCCGCGACGAGGCGCACCGCTTCGCCATCACCCACCACCGCGGCCGCCGCTCCAAGACGATGGTCGAGAGCATGCTCGACGACGTGCCGGGCCTCGGCGAGGTACGTCGCAAGACGCTGCTCAAGCACTTCGGGTCGCTGAAGAAGCTGCGCGAGGCCGAGGTCGAGGAGATCGCGATGGTCCCCGGCATCGGGCCGCGCACCGCCGCGGCCATCAAGGCCGCGGTCGAGCAGGCCGCGGCCACCCGCAAGACTGTGGCCGTGAACACCGCCACCGGCGAGGTCGAGGAGTCATGAGCACGCAGGACCAGCCCGAGCCCGGGCCCGACGCCGAGGTCGACGAGCGCGGCGAGCTGGTCGTCGTCACCGGGATGACCGGCGCCGGCCGCAGCACCGCCGCCAAGGAGCTGGAGGACCTCGGCTACTTCGTCGTCGACAACCTCCCGCCCAGCCTGCTCCCCGACGTGGTCCGGCTCGTCGACGAGACCCACGGCCAGCGCCAGCGCATCGCCGTCGTGGTCGACGTGCGCTCGGGCTCGTTCTTCGCGGGGCTGCGCACCCAGCTGGCCCAGAGCGCGACCGGACGGCGCACGACGCTGATGTTCCTCGACGCCGCCGACGACGTCCTCGTCCGCCGCCAGGAGGCCGCCCGCCGTCCCCACCCGCTGCAGGCCTCGGGCCGGTTGCTCGACGGGCTGCAGCGCGAGCGCCGGGTGCTGGCCGACCTGCGCGGCGACGCCGACCTGGTCATCGACACCACGGCCCTCAACGTCCACCAGCTCACCGACCGGGTCGCCACGGCGTTCGGCACGCCCGCCACCACCGGGCTCAAGGTCACCGTCATCAGCTTCGGCTTCAAGTACGGCATCCCGGTCGACGCCGACTTCGTCGCCGACATGCGCTTCCTGCCCAACCCGCACTGGGTGCCCGAGCTGCGCCACCACACCGGGCGCGACGTCGACGTGGCGGAGTACGTGAAGGGACGCCCGGGGGCGGCGGAGTTCCTCGACGCCTACCTGCCGGTGCTCACCGGCGTCGCCGACGGCTACCTGCGCGAGGGCAAGCGCTTCATGCGGGTCGCGCTCGGCTGCACCGGCGGCAAGCACCGCAGCGTCGCGATGACCGAGGAGGTCGCGGCCCGGCTGCAGGCCGCCGGGTTCGACGCCAAGCCGATCCACCGCGACCTCGGCCGGGAATGACGACCCGCGCCCAGGCTGTCGTCGCCTTCGGCGGCGGGCACGGCCTGCACGCCTCGCTGTCGGCCCTGCGGATGCTGGTCGACGACCTGACCGTCGACGACCTCACCGCGATCGTCACCGTGGCCGACAACGGCGGCAGCTCCGGGCGGCTGCGCGGCGAGTTCGGCGTCCTGCCCCCCGGCGACCTGCGGATGGCGCTGGCCGCGCTGTGCGGCTCCGACACCTGGGGCGACACCTGGGCACGCCTGCTGCAGCACCGGTTCGAGGGCAACGGCGACATGCGCGGCCACGTGGTCGGCAACCTGCTGATCGTGGGGCTCTGGGAGCTGCTCGGCGACCACGTCGACGCCCTCGACTGGGTCGGCCGCCTGCTGGGCGCCAAGGGCCGGGTGCTCCCGATGGCGCTGTCGCCGATGGACATCCGTGCCGAGGTGCGCGGCCTGGTCGACGGCGACCCCGACGCCCTGACGACGGTGCGCGGGCAGGTCGAGGTCGCGACCACCGAGGGCATCATCACCTCCCTCGACCTCGAGCCGCCCGACCCGGCGGTGAGCCCGGTCGCGCTGGCCAAGGTCGCCGAGGCCGACTGGGCGTTCATCGGGCCCGGCTCGTGGTTCTCCTCGGTGATCCCGCACGTGCGGGTGCCCGCGCTGCGCGACGCCGTGGTCGCCACCGACGCCCGGCTGGTCGTCGTCCTCAACCTCGAGGAGCAGGTCGGCGAGACCCCCGGCTTCGCGCCGGCCGACCACCTCGCGGTGCTCTTCGAGCACGCCCCCGAGCTGCGCGTGCACACCGTCCTCGCCGACGGCGGCAACCTCGTCGACGACCAGGTCGAGGAGCTGCGCCAGGTGGTCGAGGCGGCCGGGGCGCGGCTGGTCCTCGCCGACGTCGCCCGGGCCGACGGGTCCCCGCGGCACGACCCGGTCAAGCTCGCGGCCGCCTACGCCCGGATCATGGACGAGGGGTCCTGACGCGCGGCGTCGCGGTTGCTTTCGCCTTGCCCGACAGGGCTCCGGGGCTCCGCAGGGGATTGTTGACGCCCGTGGGAGGATCGCCCCCATGGCGATGACGGCGCAGGTGAAGGCGGAGCTCGCCAACACCCAGATCACCAAGACCTGCTGTCGCAAGGCCGAGGTCGCCACGATGCTGCGCTTCGCCGGGGGGCTGCACATCGTGAGCAGCCAGATCGTCGTCGAGGCCGAGCTCGACACCGGCGCGGCGGCGCGCCGGCTGCGCCGCGACATCGACGAGGTCTACGGCCACAAGTCCGACGTGGTGATGGTGCAGGGCAACGGCATCCGCAAGGGCAGCCGCTACATCGTGCGGGTCGTCAAGGACGGCGAGTCGCTGGCCCGGCAGACGGGCCTGCTCGACCAGCGCGGGCGTCCCGTGCGCGGCCTGCCGCCCGCGGTCGTCTCCGGAGGCGGCTGCGACGCCGTCGCGGCGTGGCGCGGGGCGTTCCTGGCCCACGGCTCGCTCACCGAGCCGGGCCGCTCGTCGTCCCTCGAGGTGACCTGCCCCGGTCCCGAGGCGGCCCTCGCGCTCGTCGGCGTCGCGCGCCGGCTCGGCATCCCGGCCAAGGCGCGCGAGGTGCGCGGCATCGACCGCGTCGTCCTGCGCGACGGCGACCTGATCGGCCAGCTGCTGACCCGGCTCGGCGCCCACGAGACGCTGATGGCCTGGGAGGAGCGGCGGATGCGGCGGGAGGTCCGCGCCACCGCCAACCGCCTCGCCAACTTCGACGACGCCAACCTGCGGCGCTCCGCCCGGGCGGCCGTCGCGGCCGGTGCCCGCGTCGAGCGGGCCATGGAGATCCTCGGCGAGGAGGTGCCCGACCACCTCCGGATGGCGGGGTCGCTGCGGCTGGAGCACAAGCAGGCCTCGCTGGAGGAGCTCGGCCAGCTGCACGAGCCCCAGCTCACCAAGGACGCGATCGCCGGCCGCATCCGGCGGTTGCTCGCGATGGCCGACAAGCGGGCCGAGGAGCTCGGCGTACCCGACACCGAGTCGTCGCTGACGCCCGAGATGCTCGCCGACGACGACTAGTCGTGCTGGTGCAGGGGTAGGGGTCCGCTCGGCCCCGTCACCGTGCGGCCCCGTGCAGCACCGAGCAGAGAGCAGCCCCGCCATGCGAACCACCCCGAACGCCGTCGGCCTGACCGTCGCCGCCCTCGTCCTGTCCGGACTGCTGGCCGGCTGCTCCGACTCCGAGGACTTCGCCCAGGAGTGCAAGGACGCCGGTGGCACCGTCGAGACCGAGCGCGAGAAGAAGACGCGCACCAAGACGGTCAACGGGAAGAAGAAGACGGAGACCTACTACGAGAACGACCAGGACTGCGTCGACGAGGACGGCGAGGAGATCCTCGACGACTGACGGTTACCGGCACGTACGGCGGGACGTCGTCGGGCGGGTCGAGCGCTGCCGGTAGGGTCGGGAACAGCCTCAGACCCCCAAATTTCAGGAGCACCGCAGTGACTGTTCGCGTCGGCATCAACGGATTCGGCCGGATCGGCCGCAACTTCTTCCGGGCCGTGCGCGCCTCGGGTCTCGACCTCGAGATCGTGGGCGTCAACGACCTCACCGACAACGCGTCCCTGGCCCACCTGCTCAAGTACGACTCGATCCTCGGCCGGCTCGACGCCGACGTGTCGTCCACCGACGACGCGATCGTGGTCGGCGGCAGGGAGATCAAGGCCTTCGCCGAGCGCGACCCCGCCGCCCTGAAGTGGGGCGACCTGGGCGTCGACGTCGTGGTGGAGTCGACCGGCTTCTTCACCGACGCGACCAAGGCCCGGGCCCACGTCGACGCCGGTGGCGCCAAGAAGGTCATCATCTCCGCGCCGGCGAAGAACGAGGACTTCACCGTCGTCATGGGCGTCAACCACGACGACTACGACGCCGCCGCCCACACGGTGATCTCCAACGCGTCGTGCACCACCAACTGCCTCGCGCCGATGGCCAAGGCGCTCAACGACGACCTCGGCATCGTCAAGGGCCTGATGACCACGATCCACGCCTACACGGCCGACCAGAACCTCCAGGACAACATCCACAAGGACCTGCGTCGCGCCCGCGCCGCCGCGCTCAACGTCGTCCCGACCTCGACCGGTGCCGCCAAGGCCATCGGCCTGGTCATGCCCGAGCTCAAGGGCAAGCTCGACGGCTACGCCCTGCGCGTCCCCGTGCCCACCGGCTCGGCCACCGACCTCACGTTCGAGGCCGGTCGCGAGACGTCGGTGGAGGAGGTCAACGCGATCGTCGAGAAGGCCGCCGACGGCCGCTTCCTGCGCTACTCGACCGACCCGATCGTCTCCAGCGACATCGTCACCGACCCGGCGTCGTGCATCTTCGACGCGCCGCTGACCAAGGTGATCGGCAACCAGGTCAAGGTCGTCGGCTGGTACGACAACGAGTGGGGCTACTCCAACCGCCTCGCCGACCTGATCGACTACATCGGCAAGACGCTCTGATCGTGGGGGAGTACTCCTCCCTGGGCGACGTGACGGGCAAGCGGGTCCTGGTCCGCTCCGACCTCAACGTGCCCCTCGACGGGACCCGGATCACCGACGACGGCCGCATCCGGGCGAGCGTCCCGACCATCCGGGCACTGGCTGACGCCGGCGCCCGGGTCGTCGTGACCGCCCACCTCGGCCGACCCAAGGGCACCCCCGACGACGCCTACTCGTTGCGCCCGGTGGGCGCCCGCCTCGGCGAGCTGCTCGGGGCCGACGTCGCCTTCGCCACCGACACGGTGGGGGACTCGGCGCGCGCGACGGTCGACGGTCTCGCCGACGGCGAGGTCGCCCTGCTGGAGAACGTGCGCTTCAACGCCGGCGAGACCAGCAAGGACGACGCCGAGCGGGGTGCCTTCGCCGACGAGCTCGCGGCGCTGGCCGACGCGTTCGTCTCCGACGGCTTCGGGGTCGTCCACCGCAAGCAGGCGAGCGTGTACGACGTCGCGCAGCGCCTGCCGCACGCGATGGGCGGGCTGGTCTCGACCGAGATCGACGTGCTGCGCCGGCTCACCGTCGACCCCGCCCGGCCCTACGTGGTCGTGCTGGGCGGCTCCAAGGTCTCCGACAAGCTCGGCGTGATCGACAACCTGCTCGGCAAGGCCGACAAGCTGCTGATCGGCGGCGGGATGGTCTTCACGTTCCTCAAGGCCCAGGGCCACGAGGTCGGCAAGAGCCTGCTCGAGGAGGACCAGCTCGAGGTCTGCCGCGGCTACCTGCAGCGGGCCGAGGAGTCGGGGGTCCAGATCCTGCTGCCCGGCGACGTCGTGGTCGACACGGCGTTCCCCTCGGGCGACCGCACGCCCGAGCCCCGCGTCGTACCCGCGTCGGCCATCCCTGCCGACGCGCTCGGGCTCGACATCGGCCCGGCCTCGGGCGCCGACTTCGCCGCCGCGCTGGCCGACGCCCGCACGGTGTTCTGGAACGGCCCGATGGGCGTCTTCGAGACACCCGAGTTCGCCGACGGCACCCGCGCCGTCGCCGACGCGCTGACCCGCATCGACGGCCTCTCGGTGGTCGGCGGCGGCGACTCCGCAGCCGCCGTCCGGGCGCTCGGCTTCGACGAGTCCGCCTTCGGGCACATCTCCACCGGGGGCGGTGCCAGCCTCGAGTACCTCGAGGGCAAGGAGCTGCCCGGCATCACCGTTCTCGAGGACCAGGAGTCCTGATGGCCAACGCAACACCCAAGAACGGCCGCGTCCCGCTGATGGCGGGCAACTGGAAGATGAACCTCAACCACCAGGAAGCGGTGGTGCTGGTCCAGAAGCTCGCCTGGACGCTGTCGGACAAGCGCCACGACTTCGGCAAGGTCGAGGTCGTCGTGGTGCCGCCGTACACCGACCTGCGCTCGGTGCAGACGCTGGTCGACGGCGACCGGCTGTCGATCAGGTACGCCGCCCAGGACGTCTCGGTGCACGAGTCCGGCGCCTACACCGGCGAGATCTCGGCCGCGATGCTGGCGAAGCTCGGCTGCTCCTACGTGGTCGTCGGCCACTCCGAGCGGCGCGAGCACCACGCCGAGACCGACGAGGTCGTCAACGCCAAGGCGCACGCCGCGCTGGCGGCGGGGATGACCCCGATCGTCTGCGTCGGCGAGGGGCTCGAGGTCCGCCAGGCCGGCGAGCACGTGCCCTACACGATGTCCCAGGTCGACGGCTCGCTCGCCGGGTTCACCGCCGAGCAGGTCGCCGGCCTCGTGGTCGCCTACGAGCCGGTGTGGGCGATCGGCACCGGCGAGGTCGCGACGCCCGAGGACGCCCAGGAGGTCTGCCAGGCCATCCGCGGGCAGGTCCGCGAGGCGCACGGCGACGAGGCCGCCGCCGGCGTCCGGGTCCTCTACGGCGGGTCGGTCAAGGCCGCCAACGTCGCCGGCATCATGGCGAAGACCGACGTCGACGGCGCCCTGGTCGGTGGTGCGAGCCTGCAGGCCGACGAGTTCGGCGGGATCTGCCGGTTCTACGACATGCCGACGCTCTGACCCGCCTGCCGATCCTCGGTCCCCGACCCTCCTGACGTAGGATTCCTCATCGTGAACGCGGAACTGATCCTCACTGGCTTCCTCCTGCTGACCAGCGGTCTGATGATCCTCCTGGTCCTCCTCCACAAGGGGCGCGGTGGCGGTATGTCCGACATGTTCGGCGGAGGCGTGTCGAGCTCGCTCGGCGGGTCCTCGATCGCCGAGCGCAACCTCGACCGGTTCACCATCGGGACCGGCGTGGTCTGGTTCGCCTGCGTCATCGCGCTCGGTCTGCTCAAGGCCTACTGAGGCTCTCCAGGCCACCGAGCACCACCTCGGGCACGTCCCGAGCACCACACCACTTCAGAGAACACAGGAGAGTCACCCATGGCAGGTGGAGGAAGCGCCATCCGTGGCAGCCGTGTCGGCGCCGGACCGATGGGCGAGGCCGAGCGCGGCGAGGCCGCACCCCGGCAGGCCGTCACGTACTTCTGCTCCCACGAGCACCGGTCGGTCATCACGTTCTCGGTCGAGGCCAACGTCCCCGACTCCTGGGACTGCCCCAAGTGCGGTCTGCCGGCGTCCCGGGACTCCGACAACCCGCCCCCGGCGCCCAAGATCGAGCCCTACAAGACCCACCTGGCCTACGTGAAGGAGCGTCGCTCCGACAAGGAGGCCGAGGTCATCCTCGACGAGGCGATCCAGCTGCTGCGGTCCCGCCGCAAGTCGGGCGAGGTCATCTTCTGACCGGTCCGAGGACCTCGAGGACGGCGCCGCGACCCATGGGGTCCCGGCGCCGTTCTTTGTGCGTTAAGATGAGCGAATCACTCGGCTTACGAAGGATTCAGCCATGGCCCGGACACTGCAGCCCCTCGACATCGCCACCGGCCTGATCAGCGGCACCCTCGCCGCGGCGTTCTTCACCCTGGCTACCGTCGCCGCGATCTCGGACGACGACGACCGGCCGGTGGTCGTCGACGCCTCGGTCTCGTCCCCCGGCCGCTAGCCGGCGGGCGCCTCAGAGCCGGGAGGCGGCGTCGCGGTCGAGGAACCAGAGCGTCTCGGTCGTGCCGGAGACGCCACGGGCGGGGGTCTCCTCGACCGCCCCCTCCTCGGCGAGGGCCCGCGCGACGGCCTCGGCCTTGCCCTCACCGCTGGCCAGGAACCAGACGGAGTCGGAGCGCCGCAGGGCCTCGAACGTCAGGGTGACCCGCTCGGGCGGCGGCTTGGGGGAGTCGCGCACCGCGACCGCGACCGCGTCGGTGGCGCCGAGCGCGGGGTGGCCGGGGAAGAGCGAGGCGCAGTGGCCGTCGGGGCCGATGCCGAGCATCAGCACGTCGAGCTTGCCGGCCCCGTGCGCGCGCACCGTCTCGGCGTACGCCGCGGCCGCGTCGTCGACCGAGCCGGCGTCGGCGGTCGAGGGCATCTCGTGCACCTGCGTGGCCCCGACGGCGTCGAGGAACGCCGCCCGGGCCTGGCCGGCGTTGCGGTCGGCGGAGTCGGGGGCGACGAAGCGCTCGTCGCCCCACCACACGACCACGCGACCCCAGTCGACGTCGGAGCCGGGGCTCAGGCGCGCCAGCTCGCGGTGGACGGCGTCGGCGATGGTGCCGCCGGTGAGTGCGACGTGCGGCTCCCCGCCGGAGCTCTGCAGGTCGGCGAGCCGGGAGAGCAGCTCGCCAGCGATCGCCGTGGCGAGCTGGTCGGGGCTGTCGTGGACCTCGATCAGGGGGCTCATCGGCCCTCCTTCGTGGTGGTGGTGAGGGTCTTGATGGTGGCGGCGTAGACGTCGTCCTCGTCGAGGCGGCGCAGCTCCTCGGCGAGCAGCTCGGGGAGCTTGCGGCGCTTCAGCGCGATCGGGCGGTCGGGCTGCCCGGGGGAGGTGAACGTCGCGAGCCGGCCGTCGGTGCGCGAGATCCGGATGGGTCCCTGCTTGGTCTCCAGCACCACCTCGGTGATGCCGGGCCCGGTCGACCCGCGTCGGGTCACCTCGACCCGGAGCCGGCTGCGCAGCCACGCGGCGAGCAGGTCGGCGCTGGGGCTGACGCGCTCGGACGTGACGCTCGCCGAGGTCACCTTGAGCGGGTGCTGGTCGAGCGCGGCGGCGAGCAGCGCGCGCCACGGCGTGAGCCGGGTCCAGGCGAGGTCGGTGTTGCCGGCGACGTACGACGCGCACTGGGTCTGCAGCGCCTTGCCCTTGCCCCGGCTCACCTCGGCGGCGTCGGTGATGCGGCGCTTGGCGAGCGCGCCGAGCGGGTCGGCGGCCGGGTCGGCAGGCGGCTCGTGGGGCCACCAGATCGCCACCGGCGAGTCGGGCAGCAGCAGCGGCAGGACGACGGAGTCGGCGTGCTTGACCACCTCGCCGGCCAGGCGGATGACCGCCGCCTCGCCGCCCCACCCGGCGCCGGTGCCGACCTGCGCGTTGACGACGGGACGGCCACGGGGCGAGCCCAGGACCACCCCGAGCACCCGGGCGGGGTGCTCGTGGGTGGCCTTGCGCGCGTTGGCCATCGCCGACTCGGCGGACTCCTCGTCGACCACGACGATCAGGGTCATCACCATGCCCATCGCGGGCGAGCCGGCGCGGGTGCGCGCGCGCACCAGCTCGGCGGCGATCTCGGAGGACGTGGTGTCGGTCAGCTCGATCACAGGTGGCACCTCATCACGGTCACGGTCGGCCTCACGGGCGGCGCCAGACGCGTCCGTCGCGGGCCAGCATCGCGTCGGCCGACGCGGGCCCCCACGTGCCGGGTGCGTAGGCCTCGGGGGCACCCTTGGCCTCCCACCGCGCCAGGACGGGGTCGAGGATCTGCCAGGACAGCTCGACCTCCTGGTGGCGCGGGAACAGCGGCGGGTCGCCGAGGAGGACGTCGAGGATCAGCCGCTCGTAGGCCTCGGGCGAGGACTCGGTGAAGGTGCCGCCGTAGGCGAAGTCCATGTTGACGTCGCGGATCTCCATCTGGGTGCCGGGCACCTTGGCTCCGAACCGCAACGTCATGCCCTCGTCGGGCTGGACCCGGATCACCAGGGCGTTCTGGGTGAGGTCCTCGACCGACGTGGCGGTGAACGGCTGGTGGGGGGCACGCTTGAAGACCACCGCGACCTCGGTGACCCGGCGCCCGAGCCGCTTGCCGGTGCGCAGGTAGAACGGGACGCCGGCCCAGCGGCGGTTGTCGACGTGCAGGGTGATCGCGGCGTAGGTCTCGGTGCGCGAGTCGGGGGCGATGCCGTCCTCGTCGTGGAAGCCGCCGACCTTGGTGCCACCGGCCCAGCCGGCGGCGTACTGCCCGCGGGCGGTGGCCTGGTCGAGGCGGGTCGGCAGGCTCACCGAGGCGAGCAGCTTCTGCTTCTCCAGCCGCAGCGCCTCGGCGTCGAAGGACGTCGGCTCCTCCATGGCCACCAGCGCCATCAGCTGGAGCAGGTGGTTCTGGATGACGTCGCGTGCGGCGCCGATGCCGTCGTAGTAGCCGGCCCGGCCGCCGATGCCGACGTCCTCGGCCATCGTGATCTGCACGTGGTCGACGTAGTTGTTGTTCCAGAGCGGCTCGAACATGGTGTTGGCGAACCGCGTCGCCAGCACGTTCTGCACCGTCTCCTTGCCGAGGTAGTGGTCGATGCGGAAGATGGTCGACGGGGCGAACACCGCGTCGAGCTGGTCGTTGAGCAGGCGCGCGGAGGCGAGGTCGTGGCCGAACGGCTTCTCGATGACCACCCGCCGCCACGGCGTGCTGCCGTCGGGTCCCCGCTCGGCCTCGGCGAGTCCGTGCCGGCGCAGCTGCTGGGCGACGGTGCCGAAGGCGCCGGGCGGGATGGCGAGGTAGAACGCGTGGTTGCCGCCGGTGCCGCGCACCTCGTCGAGCTCCTCGACCGTCCGGCGGAGCCGGTCGAAGGCCTCGTCGTCGTCGAAGGCCCCCGGCACGAACCGGAAGCCCTCGGCGAGCTGGTTCCAGACCTCCTCGCGGAACTCGGTGCGGGCGTAGGACTTGACCGAGTCGTGGACGATCTGTGCGAAGTCCTGGTCGGCCCAGTCCCGGCGGGCGAACCCGACCAGGCTGAAACCGGGCGGCAGCAGCCCACGGTTGGCGAGGTCGTAGATCGCCGGCATGATCTTCTTGCGCGACAGGTCGCCGGTGACCCCGAACAGCACCAGCCCGCAGGGCCCGGCGATGCGGGGGAGCCGTCGGTCCTGGGGATCGCGGAGAGGGTTGGCGCGCGTCGTCATCGGCGTCGGTGCTCCCGGTAGTAGGCGACCAGGGCCCGCGTCGACGGGTCCTGCTCGGCGGCGGCCGCCTCGTCACCGGCGACGACCGGGCCGAGCTGCTGGGCGAGCTGCTTGCCGAGCTCGACGCCCCACTGGTCGAAGCTGTCGATGCCCCACACGACGCCCTGGGTGAACGTGATGTGCTCGTAGAGCGCGACCAGCTGCCCCAGCACCGCCGGGGTCAGCTCGGGCGCCATGATCGAGGCCGTCGGCCGGTTGCCGGTGAAGGTCCGGGCCGCGACGAGCGCGTCGTCCTCGGTGCCTTCCGCCCGCACCTCCTCGGCGGTCTTGCCGAAGGCGAGCGCGCGGGTCTGGGCGAAGAAGTTGGCCAGGAACAGCTCGTGGACGTCGGTGTCGCCGGCGTCGCGGTCGACCAACGGGTACGCCGGGTTGGCGAAGGCGATGAAGTCGGCCGGCACGATCCGGGTGCCCTGGTGGATGAGCTGGTAGAACGCGTGCTGGCCGTTGGTGCCGGGCTCGCCCCAGAACACCTCGCCGGTACCGGCGGTGACCGGGGTGCCGTCCCAGCGCACGCCCTTGCCGTTGGACTCCATCGTCAGCTGCTGCAGGTAGGCCGGGAACCGGTGGAGCAGCTGGGAGTAGGGCAGCACCGCGTGGGTGTGGGCATCGAGGAAGTCGACGTACCAGACGTTGAGCAGGCCCATCAGGACCGGCACGTTGGCGGCGAGGTCGGCGGTGCGGAAGTGCTCGTCGACCGCGTGCATCCCGGCGAGCAGCTCGGCGAAGCGCTCGGGCCCGATGGCCACCACCAGCGACGTCCCGATCGCGGAGTCGAGGCTGTAGCGGCCGCCGACCCAGTCCCAGAAGCCGAACGCGTTGTCGGGGTCGATCCCGAAGTCGGCGACCTTGTCGAGGGCCGTGGAGACGGCCACGAAGTGCCGGCGCACCGCCTCCTCGGAGTCGGCGTCGCCGAGCCCGTCGAGCAGCCAGGCCCGGCACAGCCGGGCGTTGGTGAGCGTCTCGAGCGTCCCGAAGGTCTTGCTCGAGACGATGAACAGCGTGGTCGCCGGGTCGAGCCCCTCGAGCTTCGTGGCCGCATCGGTGGGGTCGATGTTGCTGATGAAGCGGCACTCGAGCTCGGGGTGGTGGTAGGGCCGCAGCGCCTCGTAGGCCATCACCGGACCGAGGTCGGACCCGCCGATGCCGATGTTGACGACCGTGCGGATGCGCTCGCCCGTGACACCCGTCCACTCCCCGCTGCGGACCTGCTCGGCGAAGGCGTAGACCCGACGCAGCACGTCGTGGACATCGGGGACGACGTCGTGCCCGTCGAGAGGCAGGTCGGCGTCGTCCGGCAGCCGCAGCGCAGTGTGCAGGACGGCGCGGTCCTCGGTGACGTTGACGCGGTCACCGCGCAGCATCGCGTCCCGGCGTCCGGCCAGCCCGACCTCCTCGGCGAGCGCCAGCAGCGCCGCGAGGACCTCGTCGTCGACCAGGCCCTTGGACAGGTCGACGTGGAGGTCGGCGGCGTCGAGGGTCAGCCGGTCGGCCCGCCCCGGGTCGGCGGCGAACCACGACCGCAGGTCAGGGGCGAACCCGTCGGCGAGCTCCCGCAGCCGCTGCCAGGCAGCGGTGGACGTGCAGTCCACGGGCGCCGTCGTCACTGAGCAGCCTTCTCCATCTGACCCTGGACGGTCTCGACGAGCTCGGTCCACGACTTCTTGAACTTGTCGACGCCCTCGTGCTCGACGGTCTGGAGCACGTCGAGGAAGTCGACGCCGACGGCCTCGAGCTGGTCGAAGACGGCCTGGGCCTCCTCGGCGCGACCCGTGACGGCGTCGCCCTGGAGCTCACCGTGGTCGGCGAAGGCCTCGAGGGTCTTCTCCGGCATCGTGTTGACCGTGTCGGCGACCACCAGGTCGGTGACGTAGAGGGTGTCGGAGTAGTCGGGGTTCTTGACCCCGGTCGAGGCCCAGAGCGGACGCTGGGCGTGGGCACCGGCGTCGGCGAGCGCCTTCCACCGGTCGCTGGCGACGACCTCCTGGTAGGCGGCGTAGGCCAGCCGGGCGTTGGCGACGGCGGCCTTGCCCTTGAGGGCGGTGGCCTCCTCCGAGCCGACGGCGTCGAGGCGCTTGTCGATCTCGGTGTCGATGCGCGAGACGAAGAACGACGCGACCGACTGGATCGTGCTCAGGTCGACGCCGGCGTCGCGGGCCTGCTCGAGGCCGGTGAGGTAGGCGTCCATCACCTCGCGGTAGCGCTCGGTGCCGAAGATGAGGGTGACGTTGACGCTGATCCCCTCGGCGATGACGGCGGTGATGGCCGGCAGGCCCTCCTTGGTGGCGGGGATCTTGATCAGCACGTTGGACCGGTCGACGGCCGCCCACAGCGCCTTGGCCGAGCCGATGGTGCCCTCGGTGTCGTTGGCCAGGTCGGGCTCGACCTCGATCGAGACCCGGCCGTCGGTGCCGCTGGAGTCGGCGACGGGCGCGAGCACGTCGCAGGCGTTGCGGACGTCCTCGGTGGTGAGCTCGAAGATCACCTCGTCGACGGGGCGGCCGTCGGCGACGAGCTTCCGCACCTGGTCGTCGTAGCGCTCGCCGTTGGCGATGGCCGAGGCGAAGATGGTCGGGTTGGTGGTGACCCCGACGACGTGCCGGTCCTTCACCATCTCGGCGAGGTTGCCGCTCTCGATGCGCTCGCGCGACAGGTCGTCGAGCCAGATGCTGACGCCGGCGTCGGACAGGGCCTTGAGTCGATCGGTCATGTGCTGTTCCTCCTGGGGGTAGTGACGGGGGTGCCGCGCGGGTCGGTCCGGCGTCAGCCGGTGACGGTGCGCAGGCTGTCGCGGGCGGCGTCGGCCACTGCCCGGTCGGTGATGCCGTACTCCTCGTAGATGCGCTGGTAGTCGGCCGAGGCGCCGTAGGTGTCGATGGAGACGATGCGGCCGTGGTCGCCGACGTAGTCGCGCCAGCCCTGCTTGACGCCGGCCTCGACCGAGACGCGGGCCTTCACCGTGGACGGCAGCACCGTCTCGCGGTAGGCCTCGTCCTGGTCCTCGAACCACTCGAAGCAGGGCATCGAGACCACGCGGGCCTTGATGCCGTCGGCGGCGAGCAGCGCGCGGGCGGCGACGGCGACCTGCACCTCCGAGCCGGTGCCCATCAGGATCACGTCCGGGACGCCACCGTCGGCCTCGATCAACGTGTAGGCGCCGCGGGCCACGCCCTCGGTGCCGGCGAAGCCGTCCTCGCCGCGCGGGAAGACCGGCACGTTCTGGCGGGTGAGGGCCAGGGCGGCCGGGCGGTCGGTGTGCCCGAGCACGGCGGCCCAGGCCGCCGCGGTCTCGTTGGCGTCGGCGGGCCGGACGACGTCGAGCCCCGGCATCGCGCGCAGCGCGGCGAGGTGCTCGATCGGCTGGTGGGTCGGACCGTCCTCGCCCAGACCGATCGAGTCGTGGGTCCAGACGTAGGTGACGGGGAGACCGCTGAGGGCGGCCACCCGCACGGCGCCGCGCATGTAGTCGGAGAACGTGAGGAAGGTGCCGCCGAAGACGCGGGTGAGCCGGTCGGCTGCGATGCCGTTCATGATCGCGCCCATGCCGTGCTCGCGGATGCCGAAGTGGAGCACGCGACCCTGGTAGGGGTCGGCCTCCCAGTCCTCGGTGCCGCGGCTCTCGGGCACGAACGACTTCGCGGCGCTGATCGTGGTGTTGTTGGAGCCGGCGAGGTCGGCCGAGCCGCCCCACAGCTCCGGCATCACCGCGGCGAGGGCGTTGATGACCTTGCCCGAGGCCGACCGGGTGGCGACGCCCTTGGCGTCGGCCTCGAAGGTGGGCAGCGCCGCGACCAGGTCGTCGGGCAGGCTGCGCGACTTCACGCGGTCCAGGAGCGCGGCGGCGTCGGGGTTGGCGGCCGACCAGGCGGCGTGCTGCTCGTCCCAGGCGGCGGTCCAGGCCGCGCCGCGCTCCTTGAGAGCGCGCGTGTGGGCGAGCACCTCGGGCGGCACCTCGAACGTCGTCTCGGGGTCCCAGCCCAGGACCTCCTTGGTGGCCGCGACCTCCTCCTTGCCCAGCGCGCTGCCGTGGGCGGCGTGGGTGCCCCGGGCGTTGGGGGCCGGCCAGGCGATGACGGTGTCGAGGACGATCAGCGACGGCTGGTCGGTGACCTCGCGGGCCGCGGTGATCGCGTCGTGCAGGGCCGGGACGTCCTCGGTGTAGTCGGTGCCGCCGTTGGTCCAGTCGACGGTCTGGACGTGCCAGCCGTAGGCCTCGTAGCGGGCGGCGACGTCCTCGGTGAAGGCGATGTCGGTGTTGCCCTCGATCGAGATCCGGTTGCGGTCGTAGATGAGGGTGAGGTTGCCGAGCTGCTGGGTGCCGGCGATCGAGGAGGCCTCGGCGCTGACGCCCTCCTGCAGGTCGCCGTCGGAGCAGAGCGCGTAGACCTGGTGGTCGAACAGGCTCTCGCCCTCGGCGGCACCGGGGTCGAGCATGCCGTGGATGCGGCGGCCCGACATCGCCATGCCGATGGCGTTGGCGACGCCCTGGCCGAGCGGCCCGGTGGTGACCTCGACGCCGGCGGTGTGCCCGAGCTCGGGGTGACCGGGGGTCTTGCTGCCCCAGGTGCGCAGCGCCTTGAGGTCCTCGAGCTCGAGGCCGAAGCCGCCGAGGAAGAGCTGGGTGTAGAGCGTGATGGAGCTGTGGCCGCACGAGAGCACGAACCGGTCGCGGCCGACCCACTCCGGGTTGGCCGGGTCGTGCCTCATCACCTTCTGGAAAAGCAGGTAGGCGACCGGCGCGAGGCTCATCGCCGTGCCGGGGTGGCCGTTGCCGACCTTCTGCACGGCGTCCATCGACAAGACCCGGGCGGTGTCGACCGCCTTCGCGTCGAGGTCGGTCCAGTCGAGGGCGGGGGTGTGGCTCACTAGTCTCCTTGGGCGGCTGGGGAACGCGCTGTCGTTGCGCTCCACGGGCAATGACGAGCCTACTCACGTCGGGCGTTAGACTCACAGGGCACAGTCGGGGATGGACTACCGCCGGTGCCCCGTCCGCCGCCTATCCACCGAGGACGTCCGTGACCTACGTCGGCCAGTCCCGACCCGCGGTGCAGTCACCCGGCCCCGAGCCCGGTGGCGCGAGCCTGCGCGACGTCCTCGCGGCGTACGTCGGCCTCACCAAGCCGCGCGTGATCGAGCTGCTGCTGCTGACCACCGTCCCGGTGATGTTCTTCGCCGAGCGCGGCGTGCCGGCGCTGGGCCTGGTCGTCGCCACCGTCGTCGGTGGTGCGCTGTCGGCCGGGTCGGCGTCGGCGTACAACTGCGTCTACGACCGCGACATCGACGAGCAGATGCGCCGCACCCGGCGCCGCGCCCTGCCGCGCCACGTCGTCACCCCCCGCGCGGCCCTGGTCTTCGCGACCGCCCTGGCGGTGATCTCCACGGTCGTGCTCTGGATCTGGGTCAACCCGCTGTCGGCCGCGCTGTCGGTCGGCGCCAACGCGTTCTACGTGTTCGGCTACACGATGGTGCTCAAGCGACGCACCACGCAGAACATCGTCTGGGGCGGCCTCGCCGGCTGCTTCCCGGCCCTGATCGGCTGGACCGCCGTGACCGGCGAGCTGTCGTGGGTGCCGGTGGTGCTGTTCGCCGTCGTGTTCTTCTGGACGCCGCCGCACACCTGGGCGCTCGCCCTGCGCTACCGCGAGGACTACGCCAACGTCGACGTGCCGATGCTGCCCGTCGTCCGCCCCGCGGCCGAGGTGGGCCGCCAGATCGTGCTCTACAGCTGGGTGATGGTCGCGACCTCCCTGCTGCTGTGGCCGGTCGCCGGCACCGGGTTCGTCTACCCCGTCGTGGCCGCCGCCCTCGGCGCGGTCTTCCTGCTCCAGGCCCACCGGATGTGGGCCCGCGCCCGCGGCACCGAGGACCTCAGCCTGATCCAGCCGATGCGGCTCTTCCACCACAGCAACCTCTACCTCTCGCTGCTGTTCGTCGCCGTCGCCCTCGACCCCCTCCTCTTCTGACCCACCCGCCGCCCGGTGAGGTGACCCGTCGCATCGTTGCGACGGGTCAGCGCAGGATCGACGGTGACCCGTCGCATCGTTGCGACGGGTCAGCGTGGGTTCAGGCAAGACCGGCCTCGACGACGGCGCGGTCGGCCAGCTCGGCGCCGGCGCCCTCGTAGATCTGCAGGCCGCTGTCGGCGCCCGCGGCCCGGGCCTCGGCGAGGTCGTCGTCGAACTGGGTGACCACCGCGACGCTGCCGGTGAACCGCTGGCCGCGCAGGCGCTCGAGGGTGGCCAGGTTGTTGCGGTGCAGGGGCATGCAGAGGAGCACCAGCCCGACGTGGTGCATCTCGAGCTCGGTCCACAGCTCCGGGTCGGTGGCGTCGCTCTCCACGACCGCGGCGCCGGCGGCGCGCAGCTGCTCGACCCGGTCGCGGGAGGTCTCCAGGCCGATGACGCGCAGGCCGTACTCACCGGAGAGCCGCACGTACGCCGCGTGGCCGACCCGGCCCATGCCCAGCACGACCGCCTGGGCGTCGCCGACGTCGAGGGGGCGGTCGTCGGCGTGCAGCCGCTCCACCGGCGGGTCGGGCAGCCACCGGGTCAGGGCCCGGGTCAGCCGCTCGGGCTGCTGCGAGGCCAGGGAGGCCAGCACGAAGCTGCCGGCCACGGCCGTGCCGAGCACCGTCGTCCAGCTGGGGTCGAGCAGGCTGGACGGCGCCGCGACCACCACGATCAGCCCGAACTCGGAGTAGTTGGTCAGTGCGGTGCCCGTCAACACCGCCGTACGCCGCCGCAACCGTGCGAGCCGGAACAGCACCACGAAGCCCAGGGCCTGCAGCGGCAGCAGCAGGAGCAGCGCGGCGGCGATCAGCAGCTCCGACGGCGTCGGCAGCCCGGCCAGGCCGATGGAGATGAAGAACCCGACGAGCAGCAGGTCCTTGACGGTGAACAGGCTCTTGGCCAGCTCGGCGGCACGCGGCTGGCCGGCCAGCAGGACACCGAGGAGCAGTGCGCCGAGGTCGCCCTTGACGTTGACGGCGTCGAAGAGCGCGTAACCGGGGACCAGCGCGATCACCACCCCGAACAGCGGCAGCAGCTCGTCGTGGCCCAGCGAGTCGAGCAGCCGTCGCAGCAGCGGCGCCGCGGGGATCAGCAGCAGCAGGAGCGCCGCCCACGGGCTGGGCACCTTGCCCTCGACGATCGCCAGGAACAGCACGGCGGCGAGGTCCTGCAGCACCAGGATGCCGATCGCGATCCGCCCGCTGAGCGAGCGCGTCGCGCCCCGCTCCTCGAGGACCTTGACGACGTAGACCGTGCTGGAGAACGACAGCGCGAAGCCGATCAACAGCCAGGTCTCGAGCCCGCCGTCGGCGGCGAGGGTGACGCCCAGGAGCGCGAGCAGCCCCAGGAGCATCGCCGCAGCGACGGTCGCGCCGGCCAGGTGCACGGTGGCCGTCAGCCACACCTCGCGCTTGACCAGCGAGCGCAGGTCGATCTTGAGCCCGACGCCGAACAGGAGCACGGTGACGCCGAGGTCGGCCACGGTGCCCAGCGCCGGCACGGGCTCGACCCCCAGGGCCGCGAGCACGAACCCTCCGGCCAGGAAACCGAGCAGGGGCGGCAGTCGGACCAGCCCGGCGGCCATGCCGCCGACCAGTGCGGCGACCAGGATCGCGGTGGTGTCGTCCATCGTGTCCTCCGGCTCGGGTCCTGACGGGACCGGAGGCTAGTCGACCAACGCCTTCTCGTCCTCGGGCAGGTCGTGAGCCCACAGGCGGTGGGCGGGCACGAGCACGGTGTCGAGCACCGCCCAGGTGACCGCGGCCGAGGTGAGGGCCGCGCCGAGGAGGTGGAAGCCGACCAGCAGCTCGGGCAGGTCGGTGAAGTACTGCACGAACCCGATCGCACCCTGACCCAGCTCGACCGCCAGCAGGACGACGACCGCCCGGCGGGCCGACCGGGTGGCCAGCAGCAGGCCGATCGTGAGGCCCACGAAGAGGAAGACGGAGTCGGCGTGCAGCTGGCTGGCCTGCACCGGGTCGAGCCCGTTGCGCTCGGTCTTCGCGTCGCCGGCGTGGGGCCCGGCGCCGGTGACCACGGTGCCGAGGTAGAGCACGGCCCACGCCGCGGCGAAGGTGACCCAGGCCAGGGCCGGGAGCCGGCCGCGCACCCACACCGCCTCGGGGCGGTCGAGGCGCCACAGGAACAGGACCGCGACGCCGATCATGGCCATCGACAGCAGCAGGTGCAGCGAGACCAGCCAGGAGTTGAGGTCGGTGAGCACGGTGATCCCGCCGATCACCGCTTGTGCAGGGACGCCGAGCGCGAGCACGAGCGCGTGCACGCGCAGGTCGCGGCGCCGGGTCTGCCAGGCCGCGACGAACGTCGCCACCGCGACCGCGACCAGCACGAAGGTCAGCATCCGGTTGCCGAACTCGATGGCGCCGTGCAGGCCGAGCTCGCCGTGCGGCCGGAAGGACTGGTCGGTGCACCGTGGCCAGGTGGGGCAGCCCAGGCCCGAACCGGTCAGCCGGACGGCCCCGCCGGTGACGACGATGCCGATGTTGGCGACGAGGCTGGCCCAGCCGAGGGGGCGCACGAAGCGCGCCAGGTCGATCATGGTCACTCCCACTTGAACGTCTTGGCCGTCGCGACGGCACCGAGCACGGCCCACCCCGCCAGCACGAGCAGGTCGCGCACCGGGATGCCGGCGTCGCCGAGCGACGTACGCATGGCCTCGCCGAGGGCGCCCGAGGGCAGCCAGGTGACGACGTCGCCGAAGGAGCCGTACGCCGTGGCCGGCAGCACGACCGCGCCCCCGGCCATCAGCAGCAGGTAGACCAGGTTGGCGGCGGCGAGCGTGGCCTCGGCGCGCAGCGAGCCGGCGAGCAGCAGGCCGAGGGCGGCGAAGGCGGCGGTGCCGAGCACCACCGAGAGCACGACGCCGACGACCGAGGCCGACGGTTCCCAGCCCAGCGCCAGCGCGACGGCGACGATGACGACCACCTGGACCAGCTCGACGACCAGCAGGGCCAGCACCTTCCCGCCGAGCAGCGCGGTGCGCGACAGGGGGGAGGTGCCGAGGCGCTTGATCACGCCGTAGCGCCGCTCGAACCCGGTGGCGATCGCCAGCGCGGTGAACGACGTGGACAGCACCGCCAGCGCGAGCACGCCGGGGGCGAGGTCGTCGACGCCGTAGGACAGGTCGATGCGCTCGGCGCCCCGCACGCCCGCGACCAGCACGATGACGGGGATGACGACGGCGAGCAGCAGCTGCTCGCCGTTGCGCAGCATCAGCCGGGCCTCCATCGAGGCCTGGGCGAGCACCTGGCGGGCCACCGGCGCGGCGCCCGGGGCCGGGGTGAACGTGCCGGTGCTGCCGGTGCTGCCGGTGCTCATGCGGGCCCCCGGGTGAGGTCGAGGAAGACGTCCTCCAGGTTGCGCTGGCCGAGGGTCAGCGACTCCGGGAGCACGCCGTGGTCCTCGCACCACCGCGAGACCGTGGCCAGGGTGGAGGCGTCGGCGGGGCCGGAGACGAGCATGCTGACGGCGTCGAGCTGGCGGACCTCCGTGGCCGGGCCGAGGCTGCGGGCGAGCGACTCGGGCGCGCCGGCCGGGAACGGCTCGGTGACGACGAGGCGGATCGTGGCGACCGACCCGCCGCGGGTGAGCTCGAGCGGGCTGCCCGAGGCGACCAGGGTACCGCGGTCGAGGATGTGCACCCGGTCGGCGAGGCGCTCGGCCTCGTCCATGTAGTGGGTGGTGAGGACCACGGTCACGCCGTCGGTGCGCAGCTCCTCGAGCAGCGTCCACACGTCGCGGCGCACGGCGGGGTCGAGCCCGGCGGTGGGCTCGTCGACGAAGACCAGCTCGGGGCGGCCGACGACGGCCATCGCGAGTCCGAGGCGCTGCTGCTGCCCGCCGGACAGACGCCGGTACGGCGTACGCCCGCAGTCGCCGAGCCCGAGCCGCTCGCCGAGCAGGTCCACGTCGACCGGGTGGGCGTGCAGCCGGGCGACGTGGCGCAGCATCTCGTCGGCGCGGACACCGCTCCAGGCGCCGCCGCTCTGCAGCATCACCCCGATCCGGGGGAGCAGCTGCCGCCGGTCGCGCACCGGGTCGAGGCCCAGCACCCGCACCGACCCGCGCTGGGGACGGCGGTAGCCCTCGCAGGTCTCCAGCGTCGTCGTCTTGCCGGCGCCGTTGGGACCGAGCACGGCGGTGATCGTGTGCGGCGCCACGTCGAGCGTCAGGCCGTCGACCGCGACCTTGTCGCCGTAGGCCATGACCAGGCCGTCGACGAGGACGGCTGGTTGGTCGGACACAACCTGAGTTTAGGGTTCTCGACGTGAGCGACTGGCTGGCGGGTGCGGTGATCGTGCTCAGCCTCGCGGCCGTGGTCGTGCTCGTCGTCTCGATGGTCCGCGACGAGGCTCCGCAGGACCGCACCTTCGGGCTCCTCGCCGCCATCGAGCTGGTCCTGCTGGTCCAGCTGGTCGTCGGCTGCGTGGCCCTGGGCCGCACCGAGCGCGACGTCGAGGGCGTGCTGTTCGTCAGCTACCTGGTCGGGGTGGCGCTGGCGCTGCCGATCGGGGTGTTCTGGTCGCTGGCCGAGCGCACCCGCGCCGGCACCGGCGTCCTGCTGGTCGCCGTGGTGACCGTCGCGGCCCTGCAGCTGCGGCTCGGCACGATCTGGAGCGGCACCGGTGCGTGACCTCTCCTCCGGCCCCGGCCGCGTCCTGGTCTTCGTCTACGGCGTCTTCGCCGTCGCCGCCACCGGCCGCTCGCTGGTGCAGCTCGGCACCGACGCCGACCGCGCGCCGCTGGCCTACACGCTCTCGCTGGTCGCCGCCGTCATCTACCTCGTCGCCACGACCTGCCTGCTGCTCGGCGGCCGCCGCGCCTGGACCGTCGCCGCCCTCGCCTGCTCGGTCGAGCTGGTCGGCGTCCTCACCGTCGGGGCGCTGTCCTACGTCGCCGACGACCTGTTCCCCGACAAGACGGTCTGGTCGCACTTCGGCCAGGGCTACCTGTTCCTGCCGCTCGTGCTGCCGTTCCTCGGGCTGGCCTGGCTCCGGGCCACCCGCCCCAGCGGGGGATAGCTCGACTCCTGGTCGACCTGAGACGCGTCTTGGAGGTCGACCAGAGGTCGAGGTACCCCGGCGTGCGGCCCAGGTCACTTAGGGCGACCTTGCTTGAAGGAACGGAATCAATATCGGCACACTGGTGTTGTGGAAATCGTGACGGGGACCGACGAGACGACGCGGCAGCGCGTCGCGCGCTCGATCCTGGTCAACGGACCCTCCACGGCCGCGGCGCTCGCGGAGCGGCTCGACCTCACCGCCGCCGCCGTACGCCGCCACCTCGACCAGCTGCTCGACGACGGGCACGTCGAGGCGCGCGAGCCGCGGCCCGGCGGCACCCGCGGACGCGGTCGCCCCGCCAAGGTGTTCGCGCTCACCGAGACCGGCCGCGACGGCTTCGACCAGCAGTACGACGACCTGGCGGCCGCCGCGCTCCGCTTCCTCGCCGAGACCGGTGGCGACACCGCGGTCCGCGAGTTCGCCAAGCGGCGCGCGGGGTTCGTGGAGGAGAAGTTCGGCGTGATCGCCGCCGCCCACCCCGACCTGCGACCGGCGGAGGTGCTGGCCCGGGTCTTCTCCGAGGAGGGCTACGCCGCCACGGTCCGCGACCTGCCCGTGGGGGAGCAGCTGTGCCAGCAGCACTGCCCGGTCTCCCACGTGGCCCACGAGTTCCCCCAGCTGTGCGAGGAGGAGACGGCCGCCATCGGCCGGGTCCTCGGCCGACACGTGCAGCGCCTCGCCACGATCGCCCACGGCGACGGGGTCTGCACCACCTGCATCCCCGACGTGCAACGCACACCGACGACGAAGGAGACGGTCACCTCATGACCTCCATCGAGGACCTCAACCCCGAGCTCAAGGGCATCGGCCGCTACGAGTTCGGCTGGGCCGACAGCGACGTCGCCGGCGCCACCGCGCAGCGCGGCCTCAGCGAGGACGTCGTCCGCAACATCTCGGCGCTCAAGAGCGAGCCGCAGTGGATGCTCGACCTGCGCCTGAAGGGCCTGAAGCTCTTCCACCGCAAGCCCATGCCGACCTGGGGCTCCGACCTCGGTGGCATCGACTTCGACAACATCAAGTACTTCGTGCGCTCCTCGGAGAAGCAGGCCGCCACCTGGGACGACCTGCCCGAGGAGATCAAGAACACCTACGACAAGCTCGGCATCCCCGAGGCCGAGAAGCAGCGCCTCGTCTCCGGCGTGGCCGCGCAGTACGAGTCGGAGGTCGTCTACCACTCGATCCGCGAGGACCTCGAGGCCCAGGGCGTGCTGTTCCTCGACACCGACACCGCCCTGAAGGAGCAGCCCGAGCTGTTCCAGGAGTACTTCGGCACGGTGATCCCGGTCGGCGACAACAAGTTCGCCGCGCTCAACACCTCGGTGTGGTCCGGTGGCTCGTTCATCTACGTGCCCAAGGGCGTCCACGTCGACATCCCGCTGCAGGCCTACTTCCGGATCAACACCGAGAACATGGGCCAGTTCGAGCGCACCCTGATCATCGTCGACGAGGACGCCTACGTGCACTACGTCGAGGGCTGCACGGCGCCGATCTACTCCTCCGACTCGCTGCACTCCGCGGTCGTCGAGATCATCGTCAAGAAGGGCGGCCGCTGCCGCTACACGACCATCCAGAACTGGTCGAACAACGTCTACAACCTCGTCACCAAGCGCGCGGTGTGCGAGGCCGGCGCGACCATGGAGTGGGTCGACGGCAACATCGGCTCCAAGGTGACGATGAAGTACCCCGCCGTCTACCTGATGGGCGAGCACGCCAAGGGCGAGACCCTCTCGATCGCGTTCGCCGGCGAGGGCCAGCACCAGGACGCCGGCGCCAAGATGGTGCACGCCGCCCCGCACACGTCGTCCTCGATCCTCTCCAAGTCGGTCGCCCGCGGCGGCGGGCGCACCTCCTACCGCGGCCTGATCCAGGTCAACGAGGGCGCCTACGGCTCGAAGTCCAACGTGCTCTGCGACGCGCTGCTGGTCGACCAGATCAGCCGCAGCGACACCTACCCGTACGTCGACATCCGCGAGGACGACGTGTCGATGGGGCACGAGGCGAGCGTCTCCAAGGTCAGCGACGACCAGCTCTTCTACCTCATGTCGCGCGGCATGGAGGAGGACGAGGCGATGGCGATGATCGTGCGCGGCTTCGTCGAGCCGATCGCCAAGGAGCTCCCGATGGAGTACGCCCTCGAGCTCAACCGCCTGATCGAGCTGCAGATGGAGGGGGCCGTGGGCTGACCCGCCCACGCTCCACCCCCGCACCACCAGCACCACCGACCGTAGAGAGAACTGACACGTGACGTTGACCGACGCTTCCCGCGACAACCTCGAGGCCGGCCTCGAGGTGGGGCACCAGGTGGTCTCCCACCTGAACCCGCCCCCGTCGTACGACCTGGCCGACCACCCCGCGCCCACCGGGCGCGAGGAGGTGTGGCGGTTCACCCCGCTCAAGAGGCTGCGCGGCATCCTCGACGGCGAGGCCTCCGCCGCGACCCTGGCCTGGGACACCTCGGTGCCCGAGGGGGTGGCGGTCACCACCGTCGGACCCGCCGACGCGCTCACGCTCGGCGAGCTCGCCCCCAACGACCGGCCCTCGGCGCTGGCCGCCGAGCTCGCGGCCGGCGCGACCCTGGTCGACGTCCCGGCCGACACCGAGCTCGACGAGCCGATCGTGCTGCGCCTGCACGGTGAGTCGGTCGACGACCTCGTGTGGGGCCGGCTGGTGCTCCGGTTCGGTCGGTTCTCCAAGGCCACGGTCGTGCTGGTCCACACCGGCTCGGCGCGCTACTCCGCGATCACCTCGGTGCTCGTCGGTGACGGCGCCCAGGTCAACGTCGTCTCCCTGCAGGACTGGGACGACGACGCCGTCCACCTCGGCCGCGACGCCATCCTGGTCGGCCGCGACGCCTCGGTGCGGCACACCTCGGTGAGCTTCGGCGGCGACCTGGTGCGCATGCACGCCAACGTCGAGTACGCCGGTCCCGGCGGCGAGGCCGAGCTGCTCGGCCTGTACTTCGCCGACGAGGGCCAGCACCTCGAGCACCGGCTGTTCGCCGACCACAACCAGCCGCGCACCAAGAGCAACGTGCTCTACAAGGGTGCGCTGCAGGGCCCGGGCGCGCGCACCGTGTGGATCGGCAACGTGCTGATCCGCAAGGTCGCCGAGGGCATCGAGACCTACGAGGAGAACCGCAACCTCGTGCTCACCGACGGCTGCCACGCCGACTCGGTGCCCAACCTGGAGATCGAGACCGGCGAGATCGCCGGCGCCGGGCACGCCTCGGCCACCGCGCGCTTCGACGACGAGCAGCTGTTCTACCTCCGCTCGCGCGGGATCGCCGACCACGAGGCCCGGCGCCTGGTGCTGCACGGCTTCTTCCACGACCTCATCCGCAAGGTCGGGGTGCCCTCGATCGAGGAGCGGCTCACCGCCACCGTCGAGGCCGAGCTCACCAAGAACGTGCTGCGCGACGTCTCGGACCTCGGTTCGCTCGCCGTGCCCGTCGAGGACCTCGTCTGAGATGGCGTTCCTGCTGGCCTGCGCCCCCACCGACGTCCCGGCCGACGAGGCCCTGGGCGTGTCGATCGGCGACGTCGACGTCGCGATCGCCCGCGACGGCGACGAGTTCTTCGCGCTCCAGGACCTCTGCAGCCACGCCGCGGTCGCGCTCAGCGAGGGCGAGGTCGCCGACTGTGCCGTCGAGTGCTGGCTGCACGGCTCCCGCTTCGACCTCCGCACGGGCAAGCCGACCGGCCTGCCCGCCACCGAACCTGTCGCGACCTTCCCGATCGAGGTCCGCGACGACGGCGTCTACGTCGACACCGCCACCACCCTGAATGGAGTCACACCCGCATGAGCACCCTCGAGATCAACGACCTGCACGTCTCGGTCAGCACCGAGGACGGCCCCAAGGAGATCCTCAAGGGCGTCACGCTGACCATCAACGACGGCGAGACCCACGCGATCATGGGTCCCAACGGCTCCGGCAAGTCCACGTTGGCCTACTCCGTCGCCGGCCACCCGAAGTACGAGATCACCGGCGGCACGGTGACCCTCGATGGCCAGGACCTGCTGGCGATGTCGGTCGACGAGCGGGCTCGCGCCGGGCTCTTCCTGGCGATGCAGTACCCCGTCGAGGTGCCCGGCGTCTCGGTGTCGAACTTCCTGCGCACCGCCAAGACCGCCATCGACGGCGAGGCCCCCAAGCTGCGTACCTGGGTCAAGGACGTCAACGCCGCCCTCGAGGCGCTCGACCTCGACCCCAAGACGTTCTCCCAGCGCTCGGTCAACGAGGGCTTCTCCGGTGGTGAGAAGAAGCGGCACGAGATCGCGCAGCTCGAGGTGCTCGACCCCAAGGTCGCGATCCTCGACGAGACCGACTCCGGCCTCGACATCGACGCGCTCAAGGTCGTCTCCGAGGGCGTCAACCGCTTCCGCGCCGGCGAGGGCAAGGGTGTCCTGCTGATCACGCACTACACGCGGATCCTGCGCTACATCCAGCCCGACCGGGTGCACGTGTTCGTCGACGGCAAGGTCGCCGAGTCCGGCGGTCCCGAGCTGGCCGACGAGCTGGAGGCCAACGGCTACGAGCGCTTCCTGTCCAAGACCGCCGCGGCGACGGCCTGAGCATGACCACGACTGCTCTCACGGGTCTGCTCCCCGAGCTGGAGGTCGTCCGCAAGGACTTCCCCATCCTCGAGCGCGTGCTCGGCAACGGGCAGCAGCTGGTCTACCTCGACAGCGCCAACACCTCCCAGAAGCCGCAGTGCGTGATCGACGCGATGGTCGACCACCTCGAGCGCCACAACGCCAACATCGCCCGCGCGATGCACCAGCTCGGTGCCGAGTCGACCGAGGCGTTCGAGGCGGCCCGCGACAAGGTGGCGACGTTCCTCGGGGCCCCGAGCCGCGACGAGGTGATCTTCACCAAGAACGCCTCCGAGGCGCTCAACCTGGTGGCCAACACGCTGGCCTGGAAGGGCCCGCGCCAGGTCGGTGAGGGCGACGAGGTCCTCATCACCGAGATGGAGCACCACTCCAACATCGTGCCCTGGCAGATGCTCACCGAGCGCACCGGCGCGACGCTGCGGTGGTTCGGGCTGACCGACGACGGCCGGCTCGACCTGTCGAACATCGACGAGCTGCTCACCGAGCGCACCAAGGTCGTCGCGTTCACCTGGGTCTCCAACATGCTCGGCACCATCAACCCGGTCGCCGAGCTGACCCGCCGCGCCCACGAGGTCGGCGCGATCGTGGTCGTCGACGCCTCGCAGGCGGCTCCCCAGCTGCCGATCGACCTGGCGACCATGCCGGTCGAGGAGCGCCCCGACGTCGTCGTGTTCACCGGCCACAAGGTCGTGGGGCCCACCGGGATCGGCGTGCTGTGGGGCCGGTCGGGCCTGCTCGACGAGCTCCCGCCGTTCCTCGGCGGCGGCGAGATGATCGAGACCGTCCGCATGGACCGCTCGACGTACGCCCCGATCCCGCACAAGTTCGAGGCCGGCACGCCGCCCATCGTCGAGGCCGTCGGCCTCGGCGCGGCCGTCGACTACCTCGGCCACCTGGGGCTGGACGCCGTCCGCGACCACGAGCACGCGATCACCGCCTACGCCCTCGACGGGCTGGCCACCGTGCCCGGCCTGAAGGTGCTGGGCCCCCTCGACGCCGCCGAGCGCGGGGGAGCGGTGTCGTTCGAGATCGACGGCGTGCACCCCCACGACGTGGCCCAGGTGCTCGACTCGCGCGGCATCGCCGTCCGGGCCGGCCACCACTGCGCCAAGCCGGCGCACGCCCGCTTCGGCGTGCAGAGCTCGACGCGGATGTCGTCGTACCTCTACACGACGCCGGGCGAGATCGACGCCCTGGTCGAGGCGCTGGAGTACAGCCGGTCCTACTTCGGGCTGGAGGGGGCGCGATGACGTCGGCCGAGCTCGACAGCCTCTACCAGGAGATCATCCTGGACCACTACAAGAACCCCCACCACGCAGGGCTCCGCGACCCGTTCGAGGCCGAGGTGCACCACGTGAACCCGACCTGCGGCGACGAGGTGACGCTGCGCGTCCACGTCGCCGACGGCACCGTGGCCGACGTGTCCTACGACGCCGTGGGGTGCTCGATCTCGCAGGCCTCCGCCTCGGTGATGGCCGACCTGGTGATCGGCAAGCCGGTCGCCGAGGCCATGTCGATCCACGAGACGTTCCTGACCCTGATGCAGGGCAAGGGCAAGGTCGAGCCCGACGAGGACGTCCTCGAGGACGGCATCGCCTTCGCCGGTGTCGCGAAGTTCCCGGCGCGCGTGAAGTGCGCCCTCCTGTCCTGGATGGCGTGGAAAGACGCCACCGCCCGAACCCTGGAGGCCCCCAATGGCTGACCACTCCGACCTGCCCGACGTCCCCGAGGCCTCCGGCCTCGCCACCGGCGGCGGCACCGCCACCGTCACCACGGACGACGTCACCGAGGCGATGAAGGACGTCGTCGACCCCGAGCTCGGCATCAACGTCGTCGACCTCGGCCTGGTCTACGACCTCCACCTCGACGAGTCGTCCAACCTGGTCATCGACATGACGCTCACCTCGGCGGCCTGCCCGCTGACCGACGTCATCCAGGACCAGACCAACGCCGCGCTCGAGGGCCTGGTCAACGACGTCGCGATCAACTGGGTCTGGATGCCGCCGTGGGGTCCCGACAAGATCACCGACGACGGCCGCGAGCAGCTGCGGGCGCTGGGCTTCAACGTCTGAGCCGGAGCCTCGCGAGCGCAGCGTGCGAGGGTCCGACGCGAAGACGTCGAGGGAGCCTGTGAGGCCGCGACGGGCGGCTCGAGCCCTCTTGCCGCAGCGGACGACCGGGGACTCCTGACCCTCAGCCGCCGGTGTACGCCGGCAGCGGGGGGTCGAAGGCCAGGTCGGTGTTCGGCGCCATGTCGCGGCGCTCGTCGCGTGGCCATGCTGCCGTGCCGACGTACGTCGTGCCGCCGAGGTCGACCTCCACGCGGTAGCGGAACGGACCCGGTCCGAGGGTGGCCGCGCCCGGCGCCGCGTCCTCGGGCGAGGCGATGTACACGCGCCCGTCGCCGCACGGGTCGTCCTGCCCGAACGGGCCATACGTCGCACTGGCGCCGTCCGCGGCAGTCACGGTCACCCTCGCCGTGGCGCCGGGGTAGGAGCGGTCGAGGTCGACGAGGCCCACCTCGACGCCGTAGCTGGTCAGCTCGTCGCCGCTGTCGCTCAGCACGCTCACGTAGCCGGTCGGCTCGGGGAACACGCCCTCGATGGTGGTGGTCCACGCGAACGACGCGGACACGCTGCCCTGTGGGCCCTGCCCCTGGAGGTGGACGAGGTAGCGACCCGCCGGACCGGATGGGCGTGCCTCGTGGGTGAGCGGCCCGGTGCGCACCACCGGCACGTCCAGGAAGCGCGAGCACACCCCCGGCTCGCCATCAGCGGGGAGCGGTTGCGCGGACGCGGTGAACGACCAGCCCTTGAGCGGAAAGCCGAAGGGCACGACCGCCTGTCGGCCCGCGTCGGTGTAGGGCGGGGTCGCGACCCCGTCCGAGCAGAAACCTGCTGTGCCGTGCTGCCAGCAGGTCGACGTGACCGGCACCGGGATCTCGGCGTCCCTGATCAGCAGCACGGGCTCGGGCGGTTGCGCGCCAGGCTCGACCGGGGTGGCCGGGGACGGCGGCGCGGAGCTGGGCCGGGAACTCTCGGCCGGTGCCGTCGAGGCGTCGGTGGCCACCCGACCTGGGTCGGGGTCGGAGCGTTGGGCGAGCACTCCGAACGTCGAGCCGGCGACGACCAGCGCCGCCGCGATCCCGGCGACCAGGGCGCCGCGGTGCGTCCGACGGCGGCGACGGCGTGCCAGCACCCGGTCCCAACCGGGGACGGAGTCGGGCGTCGCGTGCTCCACGCGATCGCCCAACAGGCGGACGAGCGGGTCGGTCGGGTCGGTCATGGCGTGCTTCCTTCGGTGAGCCGGGGGACGAGGGCGGCGCGCGCTCGGGACAGGCGCGACTTGACGGTCCCGACGGGGACGCCGAGCAGGTCGGCGACCTCGCCGACCGGCAGGTCGTCGACGTGGTGGAGCAGGAGGACCGCGCGGTGGCCGACCGGAAGTGCGGCCAGCGCGTCGTCGAGGTCGAGCCGGTCACCATCGGGACCGGCGACCTCGGTGGTCGAGCGGGCGGCCAGTCGGGGCAGGCCCAGCCGCGCGACCGTGTGGCGCCGGTGTCGTGAGATGAGCAGGCGAACCGCGACCGTGCGGAGCCACGCCTCGGGGTCGTCGTAGGTGCGCACTCGCTGCCAGTGCTCGAGGAGGCGGACGAACGCGTCCTGGGCGACTTCCTCGGCGTCGCTCGCGGAGCCGCCCATCACGGTGAGCAGGCCGATCAGCCGCCCGGCGGCGCGCTGGTAGAGCTCGGCGACCTGGTCGTCCTGGTCTCGGCTCACATCCATGACACGCGCCAGGATCGCAGCCGGTTCCCTCGCGTCGCGGGGGATCACCTGACTAGCATCACCCGATGATCGAGGTCCGCGGGTTCGAGCCGGACGACCTGCCGGCGCTGTGGGCGCTGGCGCACCTGCCCGACTCCGGCATCACCGAGGACGCGAGCGTGCCCGTGCCGCTGCGGCCGCGGCGGGTGCCGCCGACCGGGCCGCCCGACCTGGTCGACCCGGTCACGACGGTGCTCGGTGCCGGCGGTGAGCTGCTCGTCGCGCTCGACGACGGGCACCTGGTCGGCGTGGGCGGTCTGCGTCCGGTGCACGGCCGCCCGCGCCTGGGGCGGGTGATCCGGCTCCGCGTGCACCCCGCCGTGCGCCGGCGGGGGGTCGGCCGGCGGCTGATGACCGCGCTGGAGGACTCGGCCCGTCGTCGCGGGCTGACCGACCTGCTGCTCGACGTCGGTGACCACCAGCCGGAGGCGCTGGCGTTCTACCGGGCGCTGGGGTGGTCGGAGACCTGGCGCGAGAGCCGGCCCGAGTGGCACTGGCAGACCGTCTGGCACCACCGCTCGCTCGAGCGTGACCACCTCGCCGTCGAGGTCCGGCGCTGCGCGGGGGACGCCGAGGCCGACGCCGCCGAGCGCGCGCTGCCCACCTCCGGCCACGGCCACCACCACGCCCGGTGGGCCCGGCAGCGCGCCGGGGAGGCGACGTACCTGCTGGCCTGGGACGGCGACGACGTGGTGGGCCACGTGCTGCTGCACCGCCGGTCGCGGTTCGACGACGTGCTCGCGACGCTGGGCGAGCACCCCGAGGCCGACGCGCTCCGGGTCGCCGAGCACGCGCTGCGCCGCGGTGTCGGGACGGCGCTGGTCGGCGCCGCCGCCGGCACGGCCCGCGAGCAGGGCGCGACCCTGGTCGGGCTCGCGGTCGCCGACGACGACCCGGCGGCGGCGCTCTGCCGACGGCTCGGCTGGCGGCGGCGCACGGGGCTCGACCCCGTCGAGGAGTGGTCGTGGGTCGACGACCACGGGCGCGAGCACGTCGAGCGTGACCCCTGCGGCTACTGGACCCTGACCCTGCCCGGTTAGGTTCGGCGGGTGCCCCTCGTCCTGGTCCCCACCGCGCGCTGGGCGCGGTGGGTCGAGAACTTCGAGCGCAGCCACGGCCCCACGACGTACGCCGTGGCCGACGGCGCGCTCGCCGGCACCGCCGACGACGGCTCGACGCTCGCCGCCCGCCTCCCCTTCGCCGCGTCGTACGACGGCGCCGCGACGCCCGGCGGGCTCGCGGCGGCGGTGCGGGTGCCCGGCGACTGGGGCGTGCTGCTGGTGCGCAAGGGCGGGTTCGCGATGGTCCGGATGGCCGGCTCGACGGCGGGGGAGTCCAAGACCGGGCAGCGTCACGTGCAGGGCCGGACCAAGGCCGGCGGTCAGTCGCAGCAGCGTTTCGCCCGCCGGCGCGACAACCAGGCCCGCCAGGCCTACGAGGCGGCCGCCGACCACGCGGCCCGGATCCTCGGCAGCCTCTCCGGCCCGGTCGTGACCGGGGGGGACCGGCCCGCGGTCGAGGAGGTCCTCGCCGACCCGCGGCTGGCCGGGTGCGTCGTCGTACCCCCGTGGCTGGCGGTGCCCGACCCGCGGCGGTCGGTGCTGGAGCAGGCGGTGGCCGACGCCACCGCGCTGCAGGTGGAGGTGGTCAACGCGTGAGGCTCGACCTGCGGCCGATGACCCCCGACGACGTCGACGACCTCTTCACGATCTACCGCGACCCGGCGATGTGGGCCTACGACCCGCCGCGGGTGCACCGCAACCGGGAGACCACGGCGGCCTACGTCGAGCGCGCCGCCGCGCGGTGGGCCGACGACGGCCTGAGCTACTGGACGGCGCGGCTCGCCGCCTCCGGCGAGGTCGTCGGGTCCGGCGGGGCCCAGCGCCACGTGCCGGGCCACTGGAACCTCAACTACCGGGTCGCCGCCGCCCACCAGGGCCGCGGACTCGCCGGCGAGCTGCTGGCCGCGGCCCTGGACGCCGCCGCCGCGGCTGACACCGGAGCGCCGTGCATCGCCTGGATCGACGCCACCAACCCCGCCTCGCGCCGGGTCGCCCAGCGCGGCGGGCTGGTCGACCACGGGCTGCGCCACGGCTCGGTCGACGGGATCGCCCGGCACGCCTGGGCCGACCGCGACCTCGACGACACGGTCTACCGGCCGGTCGACCCGGCTACCGTGGCGCCGTGACGCGCGTCCTCCTGCTCGCCGACACGCACCTGCCCAAGCGGGCCAAGGACCTCCCCGGCGAGGTGTGGGAGCAGGTCGACGCCGCCGACGTGGTGGTGCACGCCGGCGACTGGGTCGACGTCGCCACCCTCGACCGGCTGGAGGAGCGGTCGCGGCGGCTGCTGGCCTGCTGGGGCAACAACGACGGCGCCGCGCTGCGGGCCCGCCTGCCCGAGGTGGCCGTAGCGGAGATCGGCGGGGTGCGGTTCGGTGTCGTGCACGAGACCGGCGGCCGGCAGGGCCGCGAGGCGCGGTGCGAGACGGCGTACCCCGACCTCGACGTGCTCGTCTTCGGCCACAGCCACATCCCGTGGGACACCACGACGCCCCGGGGCCTGCGGCTGCTCAACCCGGGCTCGCCGACCGACCGGCGACGCATGCCGCACTGCACCTACCTCACCCTGACCGCCGCCGACGGCGCGCTGAGCGACGTCGTGCTGCACCGTCTGGCGTCGCGCGTCCAGTAGCGTCCGGTCCATGTGGGAGCCCGACCCGGGGTGGCACGCGCTGCCGAGCGGTGCCGGTGCCTCCACCGTCGGCGTCTGGCGGACGGCGTACGGCGACCAGCCGGTCGTCGTCAAGCGGCTGGCGGCGCCCGCCGCGCACGACCCGACGGAGCTGTCGGACCCCACGCACGGCGCCTACTGGCGCCGCGAGGCCGACGTGCTCGGCACCGGGATCGCCACGACCACGACCGGGTTGCGCGCCGTGGTGGCCGCGGTCGACGAGGACGACGCCGGCATCACCATCACCCGCGAGTGGGTCGAGGACGCCGCGCTCAGCGGGCTGTTCGTGGCCGTGGCCCTGGGCCGGTTCGCCGGGTGCGACCTGCCGCGGCCGCGGTTCCTGGCCCGCGACCAGCTCCGGCAGCGGCTCGCCCGGACCGAGCACCGGGTCGGCGGCTGGCCCACCCTGGCCCGGACGACGGCCGCCGACGTCGCCGACCACCTCTGGCGGCGCCGCTCGGAGTTCCTGGCGCTGCTGGACGCGCTGCCCCAGGTGCCCCAGCACGGCGACCCGTCGCACGTGAACATCCCCGGCCGCGACGGCGACGACGCCGTCGCGATCGACTGGGCCACCCTCGGGGTCGGGCCGGTCGGTGGCGACCTCGGCTACTTCGCCCTCACCGCGCGCGAGGAGTTCGAGCCGCTCCTCGACGCCTACCTCGTGGGGCTGCCGGACGGCGTAGCCGGTGCGGACGACGTCCTGCTCGGGGCCCGGGTCACCGCTGTCTACACCGCCTTCGGACGGGCCGAGTGGGCGCTGGCCCGGGTCGCGACCGGGGAGGGCGCGCTGGCCGGGAAGTACCGCCACCCGGCGGTCGCGCCGTACCTGCGGGCCCTGCAGCGCCAGTCGGGCAACGTCGAGGCGCTGCTCGGCTGGTGAGGGCCGTACCGGTCAGACCGGTGCGTCGGTGAAGGTGTCGCAGGCCTCGATCGTGCCCTCCTCGAAGCCGCGGACGAACCACTCCTTGCGCTTCGCGGCCGACCCGTGGGTCCAGGTCTCGGGGTTGACCTGGCCCGAGGTCTTCTCCTGGATCCGGTCGTCGCCGACGGCCTCGGCGGCCTTGATCGCCTCGTCGACGTCGGCGTTGGTGAGCTCGGTGAAGAGGACGTTGCCGTCGGCGTCCTCGGTGGTGGTGGCGGCGCTGGCCCACATGCCGGCGAAGCAGTCGGCCTGCAGCTCGAGGCGGACGCCGCTGCTCTGCGGGCCGGTGTCGCCGCGCACCTTGCCGATGGTGCCGATCAGGTTGGAGACGTGGTGGCCGTACTCGTGCGCCAGCACGTACGGCTCGACGAACCCGCCGCTGGGCCCACCGAGCTGACGGTCCAGGACCTCCTCGAAGAACCCGGAGTCGAGGTAGATGCGCTGGTCGGTCGGGCAGTAGAACGGCCCGACGGCCGAGGTCGCGCCGCCGCACCCGGTGGAGATCGATCCCTCGAAGGTGACCAGCCTGTCGGCGGCCCGGAACTGGTCGCCGAGGGTGTCGGACCAGAAGTCGTACAGCGAGTTCTCGACCGCGACGCGGGCGCAGTCGACGCTCTCGTTGGCGTCGGCGCCGGTCTTGCAGTCGGCGTACCGCTCGGAGTCGCTGAGGCGGCTGGCGTCGAGGGTGCTGCTGCCACCGCCGAGACCCCCGCCACCCCCGCCCCCGCCGCTGAACAGCTGGATGGCGACGAAGACGACGACGACGATCACCGACAGGACGCCGCCACCACCGACCATCCCACCGGGGATGGGCATCCGCCCGCCCCCGCCTCCGCCGCCGAAGCCGCCTCCGCCGGAGCCGCGTCCGGCGTCGCCGACGCGGCTGGTGTCGAGCCGGGCCTTGGGGTTGAACCGCATGGCGGCCAATCTAGTGACCGCCGACGTGACCGGAGCCACCCCTGGGCGGGGTGCGCCGATGAGTCTCCCGGGGTCCGGGCTCCGTAGGATCTGAGCACCATGATCAGTGCCCACCAGCTCGAGGTCCGGGCCGGTGCCCGGCTCCTGATGAGCGACGTCAGCTTCCGCGTCGCCCCCGGGGACAAGGTCGGCCTGGTCGGTCGCAACGGCGCGGGCAAGACGACCCTGACCAAGATCCTCGCCGGCGAGGCGCAGCCGGCCGCCGGCACCGTCACCCGCACCGGTGACGTGGGCTACCTGCCGCAGGACCCGCGCACCGGCGACCCGGAGGTGCTGGCGCGCGAGCGGATCCTGTCGGCGCGCGGGCTCGACGACGTCGTACGCCGGATGCGTGAGTCCGAGGAGCTGATGGGCTCCGACGACCCGAGACTCCGCGAGAAGGGCATGAAGCGCTACACGCGGGCCACCGACGAGATGCAGGCCGGCGGTGGCTACGCCGCGGAGTCCGAGGCGGCCACGATCGCGGCGTCCCTCGGCATCGAGGAACGCATCCTCAACCAGCCGCTCAAGACGCTGTCGGGTGGTCAGCGACGTCGCGTCGAGCTCGCCCGCATCCTGTTCTCCGACGCCGAGGTGCTCATCCTCGACGAGCCCACCAACCACCTCGACGCCGACTCGATCGTGTGGCTGCGCGACTTCCTCAAGTCCCACCACGGCGGGTTCATCGTGATCAGCCACGACAACGCGCTGCTCGAGGAGACCGTCAACAAGGTCTTCCACCTCGACGCCAACCGGGAGGTCATCGACCTCTACAACATGGGCTGGCGCCACTACCTCACCCAGCGCGAGACCGACGAGAAGCGTCGCAAGCGCGAGCGGATGAACGCCGAGAACAAGGCCAAGACCCTCACCGACCAGGCCAACCGGATGCGGGCCAAGGCCAGCAAGGCCCAGGCCGCGCAGTCGATGCTCAAGCGCGCCGAGAAGATCATGTCGGGGCTCGAGGGCGAGCGCGCGGCCGACAAGGTCGCCAAGATCAAGTTCCCCGCCCCGGCACCGTGCGGCAAGACCCCGCTCACCGCCGCGGAGCTGTCGAAGTCCTACGGCTCGCTGGAGGTCTTCACCGACGTCAACCTCGCGATCGACCGCGGCTCGCGGGTCGTCATCCTCGGCCTCAACGGCGCCGGCAAGACCACCCTGCTGCGCATCCTGGGCGGCGTCGACCAGCCCGACACCGGCCGGGTCGAGCCCGGCCACGGTCTCAAGCTGGGCTACTACGCCCAGGAGCACGAGACCCTCGACACCTCGCGCACGGTGCTGGAGAACATGCAGTCGGCCGCGCCCCAGCTCACCGACACCGAGGCCCGCTCGGTGCTCGGGTCGTTCCTCTTCTCCGGCGACGACGCCGCCAAGCCGGCCGCGGTGCTCTCCGGCGGCGAGAAGACCCGCCTGGCGCTGGCGTCGCTGGTCGTCTCGAGCGCCAACGTGCTGCTCCTCGACGAGCCCACCAACAACCTCGACCCGGCCTCCCGCGAGGAGGTGCTCGCCGCCGTCCGCACCTACGAGGGCGCGATCATCCTGGTGACCCACGACGAGGGCGCCGTGCGCGCCCTGGAGCCCGACCGGGTGCTGCTGCTGCCCGACGGCGACGAGGACCTGTGGAACGAGGAGTACGCCGACCTGGTGTCGCTCGCGTAGCGGGCGCGTCTCACGGCAACAACAGCGCCGCGTCGCCGAACTCGTGCCACAGGTAGCCCCCGGCCACCGCGGCGTCGTACGCCGCCTGGGTCAGCGCGGCGCCGGCGACGGCCTCGACGAGCAGCAGGTGCGAGGCGGCGGGGTCGTGCCAGCCGGTGACGAGGCCGGTCACCACGCGCGGCGGGTCGGCGGGGGAGACGACGCGCTCGGTCCAGCCGGCGGCGGGCACGACCCGGCCGGCGTCGTCGATCGCTGACTCGAGCGCGCGGGTGACGGTCGTGCCGACCGCGACCACCCGACCGCCGCCGGCGCGCACGGCGTTGACCGCGCGGGCGGTGGCGTCGGTGACCTCGAACCGCTCGGGCTGCGGGGCCTCGCCGGCCTCCTGCGAGGACACCCCCGTGTGCAGCGTGACGGGGACGACCCCCACGCCGCGGGAGACCAGCCGGGTCACCAGGTCGGTCGTGAACGGTCGCGCGGCCGACGGCATCTCGGCGCTCCCGGGCCGGGTGCCGAAGACGGTCTGGTAGTCCGTGAGCGGGTAGGGCCGGTCGAGGTAGCCGTAGGAGATCGGGCGTCCCTCCCGGGCCAGGGTCCGGCCCAGGTCGCCGACCACCCGGGCCCGCCACAGGCGGTTGCCCCGGCCCGTCGGTGTCGACCCGTCGCGCGGGTAGGGCTCGAGCAGGTCGAGGGTGGCGCCGGTGAGGGTGAGCCGGTCGCCGGGCTGCGCGTCCAGCACGGCGCGCGACGCGTCGGGTGCGGTGCGCACCTCGACCACCCAGGTGCCGTCGTCGAGGGGAGCGGCGGCGTGCACGACGACCGGCCCGTGCCGCGTCGAGCGCGCGTCGGCCTGCCCGGGCACCGTGGCGGAGTTGTTGACCACCACGAGGTCGCCGGCCCGCAGGTGGTCGGCCAGGTCGCGGAAGCGGGCGTGCCCGATGCCGTCGGGCGCGGCGACGAGCAGGCGGGTCGCGTCCCGGTCCACGCCACGGGCCTCGGCCGGCGCCGGGGCGACGTCGGGGGCGGTGAAGACGGTCGTCGGGGTCTCCGTCAGCGTCGTCACTGGCCCACCGCCTCGCGCGCGAAGGCCGAGGCGCGGTAGCGCCCCGACGGGGGCCGCCGGCGTACCAGCTCGAGCAGGGACGGCGCCACCGTCTCGGGCAGGGGCCGGTCGGAGATGTCCTCACCGGGGAACGCCGCCTGGTGCATGGCGGTGCGCATGTCGCCCGGGTCGACGGCGTACGCCGTGAGGCCCTCCTCGGCGGCGAGCGTCAGCGTCAGGTGGTCGAGCGCGGCCTTGCCGGCGGCGTACGGCCCCCAGGTCTCGTAGTGCTCGACGGCGGCGTCGCTGGAGAGCGAGACCACCACGCCCGCGGCGGTGCGGAGCTGGGGGAGCACGAGGGCGGTGAGCGCGACCGGTGCGGCGGCGTTGACCGACCACGTGGCGAGCAGCTCGTCGGCGGAGACCTCGCGCAACGGCCGGAGGGGGAGCGGGCCGAGCGTGCTGGCGTTGTGGACGACCGGGTCGAGCCGTCCGTGCCAGCCGACCTCGCGGGCCAGGTCGTCGCGGTGGGCCGCGTCGGCGACGTCCCCGGGGACGGCGACGACCGCCGGCAGGCCGGCGACGGCCGCGGTCAGCCGGTCGGGGTCGCGGCCGTCGGTGACGACGGTCCAGCCGTCGTGGACGAGCGTGTGGACGAGGGCGCGGCCGAGTCCGGCCGAGCCCCCGGTGACTAGTGCGACGGGCATCCCGTCCTCCTCGTTCTGGTGGGGTGCGCCCAGCGTGCAACCTCAAGCCAGGTTGAGATCAAGCGCTGTCGGTGCCCGTCCCTAGACTTCACGCCATGACGCTCCCCGCCGACCAGCTGGCCGCCGCGCGACTGCGCTACGACGTCGACGGCGTGGTCGCCACGATCACCCTCGACAAGCCCGAGGCGCGCAACGCCCAGACGCCCACGATGTGGCGCACGCTGGCCGCGATCGGCGAGCAGCTGCCCGACGAGGTCCGGGTCGTGGTCGTGCGCGGCGCCGGCGCGACGTTCTCGGCCGGCCTCGACCGCACCCTGCTGGCGCCCGGTGGCGGCGACGGGCAGGAGAGCGTCGTCGACCTGCTGGCCCGCTCCGACGACGACATCTCCGCCACGATCGACGCCTACCAGCAGGGCTTCACCTGGCTGCGCGACCCGCGCTTCGTCTCGATCGCGGTGGTGCACGGCTACGCCATCGGCGCGGGGTTCCAGCTCGCCCTCTCCTGCGACCTCCTGCTGGCTGCCGACGACGCCTACTTCTGCATGAAGGAGGCGGCGCTGGGCCTGGTCCCCGACCTCACGGGAACAAAACCGCTGGTCGAGGCCGTTGGCTACCCGAGGGCGCTGGAGATCTGCGCCACAGCACGCGACGTCAGCGCCGAGGAGGCGGTGCGGATCGGGTTCGCGCTCGACGCCGTCCCGGCCGATCGGCTCGACGTCCGGCTCGACGAGCTCGTCACCGCCCTCACCGCACCGATGGCCGGTGCGGTCCGCGAGACCACGGCACTCGTCCTCGGTGCCGCCCACCACGACCTCGACACCCAGCGTCGACTCGAGCGGGAGGCCCAGGCCCGCCGGTTCCGCGAGCTGGCCTCCCTCATGGGAGCAGCGACCTAAGCCCTTCCCAGGAGGTGGACCGATGTCCTCCATGCACCCCAACGCCGCCGCCTGGCGGTCGCTCCGCTCCGACCGCAGCGTGGTCGACAACCGGGTCTCTCGTGAGACCGTCCGCCGCGTGCTCGGCTTCGCCCGACCCCACCGGCGGCTGATCACGGTCTTCCTGACCGTCACCGTCATCGACTCCGCGATGGTGGTCGTCACCCCGCTGCTCGTGCAGCGCATCGTCGACGACGGCATCATCGGCGGCGACACCGGCCTGGTGACCTACCTCGCGCTCGCGATGGCCGGCGCCGCCGTGGTCAGCGCCGTCCTCGCCGTCATCGGCGGGTGGTTCTCCTCCCGCATCGGCGAGGGCCTGATCTTCGACCTGCGCACCAAGGTGTTCGGCCACGTCCAGCGGCAGTCGCTGGCGTTCTTCACCCGCACCCAGACCGGGGCGCTCGTCTCGCGGCTCAACAACGACGTCATCGGCGCCCAGCGCGCCTTCACCTCCACCCTGTCCAGCACGGTCTCCAACACGATCGCCGTCGTGGTCGTCGGCATCGCGATGCTGGCCCTGAGCTGGCAGGTCACCCTGCTCTGCCTGGTGCTGTTCCCGATCCTGTTCCTCGTCTCCCGCTGGGTCGGCGGCCGGCTCGCCGGCCTGACCCGGCAGCAGATGGACGGCAACGCCGACCTCGGCAACCTGATGACCGAGCGCTTCAACGTCGGCGGCGCGATGCTGCTCAAGCTGTTCGGCCGCCGCGGCGAGGAGGACGACCTGTTCGCCACCAAGGCGGCCCGGGTCCGCGACCTCGGCATCCGGATCTCGCTGATCACCCGCGTCTTCGGTGCCTCGATGATGCTGGTGCCCGCGCTCGCCACCGCCCTGGTCTACGGCGTCGGGGGCCACCTCGCCGTCGACGGCACGCTCACCGTCGGCACGCTGCTCGCCCTCGCCACCCTGCTGCTGCGCCTGCTCGGGCCGCTGCAGGGGCTCTCCAACGTGCGCATCGACATCATGACGGCGCTGGTCAGCTTCGAGCGGGTCTTCGAGGTCCTCGACCTGCCGTCGCTGATCACGCAGAAGCACGGCGCCGTGGTGCTGCCCCGCGACGCCGGCCGCCTGGAGTTCGAGCACGTCTCGTTCAGCTACCCCGGCGCCGACGAGGTCTCCCTCGGCTCGCTGGAGAACCTCGCCCGCACCGAGTCGCGCGAGCGCCCCCAGGTGCTCACCGACGTCGGGTTCGTCGCCCAACCCGGCGAGATGGTCGCCCTGGTCGGTCCCTCCGGCGCCGGCAAGAGCACCATCACCCACCTGGTGGCCCGTCTCTACGACGTCGGCAGCGGCGCCGTCCGGGTCGGCGGCCACGACGTGCGCGACGTGACCCTGCAGTCGCTCGAGGATGTCGTCGGCTACGTCACCCAGGACGCCCACATGTTCCACGACACGATCCGCGCCAACCTGCGCTACGCCCGGCCCGAGGCCACCGACGACGCCATCTGGGCGGCCCTGGAGGCCGCGCAGGTCTCCACGCTCGTCCGGTCGTTGCCCGACGGCCTCGACACCGTGGTCGGTGACCGCGGCTACCGACTGTCCGGTGGCGAGCGGCAGCGGCTGGCGATCGCGCGGCTGCTGCTGAAGTCGCCGGCCATCGTCGTCCTCGACGAGGCGACCGCCCACCTCGACTCCGAGTCCGAGGCCGCCGTGCAGCACGCGCTCGACGCGGCGCTCGAGGGCCGCACGTCGCTGGTGATCGCCCACCGGCTCTCCACGGTGCGCAATGCCGACCAGATCCTGGTCGTCGACGACGGCCGGATCGTCGAGTTCGGCACCCACGACCAGCTGCTGGCCCGGCGCGGGCTCTACGCCGACCTCTACCGCACCCAGTTCTTCATCGACGACGCAGAGTCCGTCGCGCTCGACTAGCGGCGCTGGTACTCCGGGCGCACGTTGGTGGTCCGCTCCCGCTTGGGACGGGGCTGGCGGGGCTGGCGGGGAGCCCGCGGCGTCCGGCGGGGTCCGTCACCGCGCGGGCCGCGCCGGCGCTCGTCGTAGGCGAGGTAGCCGAACCCGAACACGGCCAGGACCCCGAAGAACCACCACTGGAGGCCGTAGAAGAAGTGCGGCCCGCTGTCGAGCTCGGGCAGGTCGTGGGCGGCGAGGGCGGGAACCGGCTCGCCGTCCTCGGAGACCGCGTCGACGAAGCCGTCGTACACCGGCGTGCCGATGGCCTCGCCGATCCGGTCGGACGAGATGGCCCGGGTCGACAGGTTGGCGACCTCGGTGCTGTCGCCGGTGCCGTCGACGCGCACCCACCCGACGACGGTGACCTCGCCGGACGGGGGGTCGGGGACCTCGATGTCCGCCAGGGAGCGCGCGTCGGTCTGCAGGAACCCGCGGTCGACGACGAGGGCCACGCCCCGGTCGGTGACGAGGGGGACGACGACCTGCACGCCCGGCGCGCCGTCGTCGTCGCTGCGGTAGCGCACGATGACGGTGTTCGCGGCGTCGTAGGTCCCGGTGGCCTCGACGCGCCGCCACTCGTCGTCGCGGTCGACGTCGCGGTCGGGGGAGAGGACGTCGTCGACCGGGGCCGGCGCCAGCGCCTCGTTGGTGCGGACGACGTCGTTGCGCTGCTGGCGCTCGGTGAGCCGCCCGAACTGCCACTCCCCGAGCCACCAGGCGAACGCGCTCAGCAGGACCACCACGAGCCCGAAGGTCACCCAGCGGCGGCTGAGCAGGAAGCGGTAGGACCCCACGGGTCCAGGTTATCGACCGGTCCGTCACCCCCCGGGACCCGCCGTGACCCGCCGGGACCCGCCCGGTGACGCCGGACCGACCTCGGACCAGCCACGACTCCGTAGACTCGAGGGGTGCAGCTGCTGGAGGACGCCTACGGTCGGGTCGCGACCGACCTGCGGGTCTCGCTGACCGACAAGTGCAACCTGCGCTGCACCTACTGCATGCCGGCCGAGGGACTCGACTGGATGCCGACCAGCCAGCAGCTGACCGACGACGAGGTCGTCCGGCTGGTGGGGGTCGCCGTGACGCGGCTGGGCGTGCAGGAGGTCCGGTTCACCGGTGGTGAGCCCCTCGTGCGCCGCGGCCTGGTCGACATCGTCGCCCGCACCCACGTCCTCGGGGTGGAGACCTCGCTGACCACCAACGGCCTCGGGCTGGCCCGCACCGCCGGCGCGCTCGCCGCGGCGGGCCTCGACCGCGTCAACGTCAGCCTCGACACCGTCCGCCGCGACACCTTCACCGCGCTCACCCGCCGCGACCGGTTCGACGACGTCGTCGCCGGCCTCGAGGCCGCCGCGGCCGCCGGGCTCGGGCCGGTCAAGGTCAACGCCGTGCTGATGCGCGGCATCAACGACGGCCAGGCCGCCGAGCTGCTCGGCTGGTGCGTCGAGCGCGGCTACGAGCTGCGGTTCATCGAGCAGATGCCGCTCGACGCCCAGCACGGCTGGAGCCGCGACGGCATGATCACCGCCGACGAGATCCTGGCCGCGCTCGAGGCGGCGTACGTGCTCACCCCGGCCGAGGAGCCGCGCGGGAGCGCCCCGGCCGAGCGCTTCCTGGTCGACGGTGGTCCGGCGACCGTCGGCGTCATCGCCTCGGTGACGCGACCGTTCTGCGGCGACTGCGACCGGGTGCGGCTGACGGCCGACGGCCAGGTCCGTACCTGCCTGTTCGCCCGCCAGGAGTCCGACCTGCGGGCCGCGATGCGCGCCGGCGCCACCGACGACGAGCTGGCCGAGCGCTGGCTGGTCGCGATGCGCGGCAAGGCCGCCGGCCACGGGATCGACGACCCGTCGTTCCTGCAGCCGCAGCGGCCGATGTCGGCCATCGGCGGCTGAACCGACCGAGCCGACCGAGCCGGCTCAGACCGCCGGCTGGTGCGGCACGACGTCCTTGAGGAACTGCCGCGCCTCCAGGAACGCCGAGAGCGAGCCGCGGTGCTCGTCGCACGCGAGCCACACCTTGCGCCGGTCGGGCGTGTGGAGCTTGGGGTTGTTCCACAGCACCTGCCACGTCGCCGGGACCTGGCACCCCTTGGCGGAGCAGACGTCGTCGTTCACAGCTCGCGGCGCTGCTGCCCGGACTCGAGCTCGGGGCGGGTGAAGTCACCCTCGCGCAGCCGGAACCCGTCGGAGAGGTTGGCGGCGGCGTTGGCCATCACGACCGCGATGTAGGGGAGCACGAGGGCGCCGGCGATGAGGAACGGCCAGAGCCAGTCGACGCCGGTCAGCGACGCGGCGATCGCACCGACGAAGCACAGCGTGCGCAGGCTCATCGAGAGCAGGTAGCGCCGCTGCCGTGCACTGATGTCCTCGGCCCGGCTGCCGGCCGCGGTGGTGATCCGGACGACGTCCTCGGTGTCCTGCCTCCGCGCCATGGCTCCAGCGTACGTCGGCCGGACCCGCCGTCCGGCCACCCCTAGGGTGGCCCCATGACCAATCGCACCTACCGCGTCACCGAGATCGTCGGCACCTCCCCGAACGGCATCGAGGAGGCCATCAGCAACGGCGTCGAGCGCGCCAGCAAGACGCTGCGCCACCTCGACTGGTTCGAGGTGACCCAGGTCCGCGGCCAGATCAAGGACGGCTCCGTCGAGCACTACCAGGTCGGGCTCAAGCTCGGGTTCCGCCTCGAGGACGACGAGTAGACCGGGTATTTCGACTACCCCCCGGTAATCACTAGCGTCGCTGAGCGTGAGCGAGCCAGCACAGCACGAACCCCGCGTCGTCCTCGTCACCGGCGGCAACCGTGGCATCGGCCGCGCCATCGCCGAGGCGTTCGTCGCCCAGGGTGACAAGGTCGCGGTGACCACGCGCAGCGGCGGTGCGCCCGACGGCGCGCTCGACGTGCGCTGCGACGTCACCGACCAGGCCGCCGTCGACGCGGCGTTCACCACGATCGAGGCCGAGCTCGGCCCGGTCGAGGTGCTGGTGGCCAACGCCGGCGTCACCGCCGACACCCTGGTGCTGCGGATGTCGGAGGACGACTGGAACAGCGTCATCGACACCAACCTCACCGGCTCCTTCCGCCTCGCCAAGCGCGCGGCCAAGGGCATGCTGCGACTGCGACGGGGGCGGATCATCTTCATCTCCTCGGTAGTCGGGCTGCTCGGCTCGCCGGGCCAGGTCAACTACGCCGCCTCCAAGGCCGGCCTGGTCGGCATGGCCCGGTCGCTGGCCCGCGAGCTGGGGTCGCGCTCGATCACCGCCAACGTCGTGGCGCCGGGCTTCGTCGACACCGACATGACCGCCGTGCTCACCGACGACCAGCGGGCGGCCATCCGCTCGCAGGTGCCGCTGGGTCGCTACGCCGACCCGGCCGAGGTCGCCGCGGCCGTGACCTGGCTGGCCGGCGACGGCGCGGCGTACGTGACCGGGGCCGTCATCCCGGTCGACGGCGGACTAGGAATGGGGCACTGAGCATGAGCGGCATCCTCGACGGCAAGACCATCCTCGTGGCGGGCGTCACGATGGACTCCTCGATCGGCTTCGCGACCGCCAAGGTCGCGCAGGAGCAGGGCGCCACGGTGCTCATCTCCAACTTCGGGCGCGCCCTCGGCATCACCCGGCGGATCGCCAAGCGGCTGCCCGAGACGCCTCCGGTGCTCGAGCTCGACGTCACCGACGACGACCACCTCGCCGGCCTGGCCGACCAGGTGCGCGAGCACCTCGGCGCAGACGCCCACCTCGACGGCGTTGTCCACTCCATCGCCTACGGCAACCCCGCCACGCTGCTCGGCGGCAAGTTCCTCACCGGCCCGTGGGACGACGTCGCGCAGGCCGTGCAGGTCTCGGCGTACTCGCTGAAGTCGCTGGCCATGGCCACCCGGCCGCTGATGGGCCCCGGTGGCTCGGTGGTGGGGCTGACGTTCGACGCCACCACGGCCTGGCCGGTCTACGACTGGATGGGCGTGGCGAAGGCCGCGCTCGAGTCGACGTCGCGCTACCTCGCCCGCGACCTCGGACCCGAGGGCATCCGGGTCAACCTGGTCGCCGCCGGGCCGCTGAAGACGCTGGCCGCCAAGGCGATCCCCGGCTTCGAGGACCTCGAGGCGATGTGGGAGACCAAGGCCCCGCTCGGCTGGGACAACGCCGACCACGAGCCCACCGCCAAGGCGGTCTGCGCCCTGCTGTCGGACTTCTTCCCGGCCACCACCGGCGAGATCGTGCACGTCGACGGCGGCTTCCACGCGATGGGCGCCTGAGGCACCACCGGCCCCCGCGGCGTGACCGGCGCGCTGGGTAACGTGCGCGCCGTGCCTTCCTCCCTGCTCGAGCTGCGGGTCCTCGAGGGACCCAACCTCTACTTCCCGCGCGCGGCCGTGAAGCTGACCCTCGACATCAGCGGGCTCAGCGACGCCACGGAGGAGACGGCGCTCCGCTTCGCCACCCGGACCGGCCTCAAGAACGCCCGGCCGGGCGCCCCCGGGTCGGGGTTCCGGCAGCGGTTCGCGCTGCGGGCCATCGGGCGGCTCGTGCGCGCGGTCGCCCAGGAGTCCGGTACGTCGCGGCTCGGCGTACGGGTGCGCTCGACCAGCGACCCGCACCACGTCGTGGTGGCGTTCCCGTGGAAGCACCGCACCCGCGCCCAGGAGATGGGCCGTGCCGTGGGCGACGTCCTCGACGCCGTGCCCGGCGGCGACATCGAGGGGGCCGTCAGCGCGGCAGCGGCCCGGGTGGCCGCGGCCGAGCCCGGTCCGGAGCCGACCACGATCGTGCCGCACGTGCCGGTGGTGGCGGTGACGGGCACCAACGGGAAGACCACCACCTCGCGGATGGTGGCCCACATCGCCCGCACGCACGGGCTGCACGTGGGCTGGTCCAACACCGACGGCATCTACGTCGACGGCGAGCTGGTCGAGGAGGGCGACTACTCCGGGCCCAGCGGCGCGGGGCGGGTGCTGGCCTTCCCCGAGGTCGAGATCGCCGTCACCGAGACCGCCCGCGGCGGCATCCTGCTCAAGGGGATCGGGCTGGTCCGCAACGACGTCTCGGTCGTCACCAACGTCACCGCCGACCACCTCGGGCTCCAGGGCATCGACACCGTCGACCAGCTCGCGGAGGTCAAGGCCGTGGTCCCGCGGATCACCCGCCGCTCCGGCTGGGCCGTGCTCAACGCCGACGACCCCCGGGTCTACGCGATGCGGTCGGTCATCAAGGCCCGGCCGTGGGCATTCTCGCGCGACGTCGACTCCCCGGGCGTGCGCGACACGCTCAACGACCGCGGTCGCGCCACGGTCGTCATCGACGGCTGGGTCTCGGTGCTGCGCCCCGACGCCGACCCCGACCCGCTCGTCGAGCTGGTCGACGTCCCGATGACCCTCGCCGGGCTGTCCCGCTTCAACGTCGAGAACACCCTCGCCGCCGCATCCGCGGCCCTGGCCGTCGGCATCCCGCGCGCAGCCGTCGTCGAGGGCCTGCGCACCTTCCGGCCCGACGCCGAGCACAACCCGGGCCGGATGAACTTCTTCACCATGCCCGACGGCGTCTCCGTGGTCATGGACCTCGCCCACAACGAGGCCGGGCTCGAGGCGATGGTGGAGATCATGAACGGCGTCCGCGCCGTCGGGCAGCGCATCCTCCTGGGGCTCGGCGTCGTCGGCGACCGCACCGACGAGCTGATCGAGAAGCTCGGCGAGATCGCGGCCCGCGACAGCGACGTCGTCGCGATCGGCCACAAGGAGCACTACCTGCGCGGCCGCACGGTCGAGGAGCTCGAGACCCTGATGCGCGCCGGCGCCGAGCGGGTCGGCGTGACGGCTGTGCCGGCGCACCCGACCGAGGTGGCCGTGCTCTCGGCCCTGGTCGGCCAGGCCCTGCCCGGCGACGTCGTCGGGCTGATGTGCCACGCCGAGCGGCAGGAGTGCTACGACTGGATCGCCGAGCACGGCGGCACCGCCGACACCGCCGAGGCGCTGGCCGCCAAGGTGCGGGCGGCTGCGGGTCCGGGTCCGGGTCCGGGTCCGGCGTAGCGGGGGTGCGGCTGGATCCTGGCCGCGGCCCGGGGGGTGAGATTTCACCGGTCCACCGGTGAAAGCTCGGCGAGCGAGCCCCCGACTCCCGCGACCACCGCACCAAGGGGTGGGGTGAGCGCCGGTCGCCTGGAAACCGGGAGCCATGCCCGACGAAGTCGATCCTCCCGTCCTGGTCGTCACCGGCGCCTCCAGCGGCATCGGTCGCGCCACCTGCCTGGAGGCCGCGGCGCGGGGCTGGCACGTCGTCCTCGCCGCCCGCGGCGAGGCGAGCCTCGACGAGGTCGCGGAGGAGTGCCTGGAGGCCGGTGCGGCCTCGGCGCTCGTCGTCCCGACCGACGTCGGCGACGACGCCGCGGTGGAGCACCTGGTGGGCGCGGCGCTGGCCGAGCACGGCCGGCTCGACGGGGTCGTCAACAGTGCCGGTGTGGTGGCCTACGGACGCACCGAGGAGGTGCCGGCCGAGGTCTTCGACGGCGTCCTGCGCACCAACCTGGTGGGCTCGGTCAACGTCGCCCGGCACGTGGTGCCGGTGCTGCGGCGCCAGGACCACGGCACGCTCGTGCTGGTCGGCTCGGTCGTCGGGCACGTGACGGTGCCGGGCATGTCGCCGTACGTGCTGAGCAAGTGGGGCGTCCGCTGCCTGGCCATCCAGCTGCGGGTGGAGAACCGCGACCGGTCCGGCGTCGGCATCGGGTACGTCGCCCCCGGCGGTGTCGACACCCCGATCTACCGCCAGGCCGCCAACTACGCCGGGTTCGCCGGACGGCCGCCGCCGCCCGTCGCCAGCCCCGAGCGCACGGCCCGCCAGGTGCTCGACCACGTGCAGCGCCCGCGGAGCCGGTCGCAGCTCACGCTCGCCAACGACGTGGTGCGCTTCGGTCACCAGTTCGTGCCGTGGGTCTACGAGCGGATCATCGAGTCGTCGTTCGCCGTCGGCGCCACCGACCTGTCGCGCCCGGTCGAGCCCACCGACGGCAACGTGCTGGAGGCCCGGGAGGACGGCAACGCCCTCGAGGGCCACCACGGCAGCGCGCTGGCCGGCATCGCCCGCAACGTCGGCACCGTGCTCCGGGGTGGCGCGCGACCGCGGTCCTAGACCCTGGACGGCGCCTGGTGGGGCTCACGTGACGCGGCCCGCACCCACGGCCACGTCATCAGCGCCCAGAGGGTGGCCAGGATCGCGACCTCGGCGACGACGTACCAGGGCCAGGGGCCGAGCAGGTCGAGGGCCGAGCCGCCGCTGGGCTTGGCCTGGAGGTAGCCGTAGTTGGTGCCGGCGGCCTCGTTGAAGGCGTACGCCGCGACCGCCCACACCAGGGTCACCACGATCGTGAAGCGGTAGTCGCGCCACCCGACGCGCACCCGCGCGCCCCAGACCAGGAACACCGCGGCCCAGACCACGACGAGGTGGATGAACCAGTAGGCGAAGAACCGGACGTCGGGGAAGTCCTCCCCGAGCGACGGGGTGACGACCGACTGGGTGGTCAGCACCAGGCCCCAGAAGTAGGTCAGCGCGACGGCGTGGCGGTGGTGGGTCCACAGCGCGACCGCGGCCGCCATCCAGGCCAGGTCGCTGAGGTTGAACGGCAGCGAGACGCCGAGCTCGAAGTTGGCCAGGACGTCGTAGACCTGGGTGGGGACGTGCACGACCGGGATCGCGACCGCCACCGCCCGGCTGACCCTCAGGTCGCCGCGCAGCCGCTCGGCACGGCCGAGCAGGTAGGCGAGCGGCAGACCCACGGCGAAGATGCCGAGCATCACCAGGTGTGCGGGGCTGAACTGGTCCACGCGCCCAGGATGCCCCAGGACGGCGGTGCTCCGGGTGAGCACCGGGGCTCAGACGTCGCCGGGATCCACGACATGGCCGGGCGTGCTGACGTCGAGGTCGCCCTCGACCACCAGCGCCGAGAGACCTCCGACGGTGCGGGTGGTGTGGGACTCGCCGCGCTCCCACACCGCGGCCTGGCCCGGCCCGATCTCCTGCTCGACGCCGTCGCCGCCGGCGACGACCGCGTCGCCCTCGAGGACGACGAGCAGCTGGGCCGACGCGGCCGGGTGCCGCCCGATCGTGCCCCGGGGCCGCAGCCGGACCATCACCAGGTGGGTCTCGGACCCCAGCCCGAACGCGCCGACCTCGAAGCCCTTGCTGCCGTTGGCCTCCACCGGCCGGTGGGCGACCGACCCGAGGTCGAGGATCCTCATTCGGCGGGGACGGGCGCGGCGTAGTCGGGGTCGGCGGCGGGGGCGTCGTCGCTGGCGCCGGCACCGGCCTGGGCGACCGAGGACCAGTTCTCCAGCTCGCTCATCACCGCGGCGTGGTTGTCGACGCACAGCACCAGCAGGTCGCCGCGGTTGGCCCGCGCCATCGCGTGGCGCACCGCCTCGATCTCGTCGAGGACCTCCTCGACCTGCTTGCAGCGCGCGCCGTCGGCCATCGCGGCCCGCACGCCCTCGGTCACCAGCGACGCCACCTCGCCGTCCTGGCGGCCGCGCGGGTTGGCGTCCTCGCGCACCACGACGACGTCGAAGTGCGCCGCGGCGATCTCGCCGAGCTCGCGCATGTCCTGGTCGCGCCGGTCGCCGGCCGTGGCGATGACGCCGATGCGCGAGGGGCGCGCGAGCTCGTGCGTGGACTGCATCGAGTCGCCGACCCGGTCGACGAAGTCGCCGAGCATCCGCATGCCGGGGGCGTTGTGGCAGTAGTCGACGATGACGTTGACGCCGCTGACCTCGACCTCGTTGAGGCGTCCCGGCGCGAGGTAGTAGTTGGTGGAGAAGGTCCGCAGGCCCTGCCGGATGTCGTGCAGGGGAGCGCCGGCCGCGAACGCCGCCGCGGCCGCGCCGAGGGCGTTCTGCACGTTCATCCGGGCCCGGCCGCTGAACGTCGACGGCAGCAGGTGGGTCCAGGCGAGCTGCATCTCGCGGGGGCCGTGCTTGACCACGATCATCTCGCCGCGCTCGCTCGGGTTCAGCACGAGCGCCTTGCCGCCGCGCCGGCAGTGGGCGTCGATCATGTCGCGCACCTCCGAGCCGGGCTCCTCCATCGAGAACCACACCACCTGGCCCGAGCAGCGCCGACGCATCTCGCGCACCAGCGGGTCGTCGGCGTTGAGGACGGCGTGCCCGTCGCGGGGGACGGCCTCGACCAGGACGGCCTTGACGTCGGCGAGCTGCTCGACGGTGTCGATGCCGCGGAGCCCCAGGTGGTCGGGCTGGACGTTGAGGACGACGGCGACGTCGTTGCGCTCGTAGCCCAGGCCCTCGCGCAGGATGCCGCCGCGGGCGACCTCGAAGACCGCGAAGTCGACACGAGGGTTCTGGAGCACCATCCGCGCCGAGCGGGGTCCCGACGCATCGGCCCGGATGAGCAGGCGCTCGTCGATGACCACGCCGTCGGTCGAGGTCATGCCGACCTTGCGGCCCATGCCCTTGAAGATGTGGCTGATCATCCGCGAGGTCGTGGTCTTGCCGTTGGTACCGGTCACCGCGACGATCGGGATCCGCGACGTCGCGCCGGGCGGGAACAGCATGTCGACCACCGGCTTGGCGATGAACTGCGGCTCGCCGATCGTCGGGTGGGTGTGCATCCGGAAGCCGGGGGCGGCGTTGACCTCGCAGATGGCGCCGCCGGTCTCGCGCACGGGCTCGGTGATGTCGGGGCAGATGAAGTCGATGCCGGCGATGTCGAGGCCGACCATCCGGGCGGCCTCCTCGGCGATCTCGACGTTCTCGGGGTGGGCCTCGAAGGTCCGGTCGATCGAGATGCCGCCGGTCGACATGTTGCCGGTGAGGGCGAGCCTGACGTGGGTGCCCTCGGGGGGCACGTCGGTCATCGCGAAGCCCTGCTCGGAGACGAGCTGGACGGCGGCGTCGTCGACCTTGATCCGGGTCAGCACCTTCTCGTGCCCGACGCCCCGGCGCGGGTCGGCGTTGGCGGTGTCGACGAGCTGCTCGACGGTCGAGATGCCGTCGCCGGTCACCGAGGCCGGCACCCGCTCGGCGATCGCCGCCACGCGGCCGTCGATGATCAGGCAGCGGTAGTCCTTGCCGACGATCTGCGACTCCACCAGGACCACGCCGCGGCGCGACTCGGCCTGGGCGAGCTCGAACGCCGCCCGGACGTCGTCCTCGTCCTCGTTGTCGAGGACCACGCCCCGGCCGTGGTTGCCGTCGAGCGGCTTGAGGACGACCGGGTAGCCGATCCGCTCCGCGGCACGCACGGCGGCGTCGGCGGTGCGCATCGTCTCCTGCTTGGGCACGGGCAGGCCGGCGGCGCTGAGCAGCGACGTCGTCAGGTCCTTGTCGGAGGCGATGTCGACGGCGATCGCGCTGGTGGCCGACGTCATCGTGGCCCGGATGCGCTTGGCGTGGACGCCCTGGCCGAGCTGGACCAGCGAGTGCTGGTTGAGCCGGATCCAGGGGATGTCGCGGGAGACGGCCTCGTCGAGGATCGCCTGGGTGGAGGGGCCGAACGCCGTGCGCTGGGCGCGCTTGATGAACTCCTCGAGCGCGGTGTCCCAGTCGAACTCCGGGTCGGCCTCGACCAGGTGGTTGACCAGCCGGACGGCGAGCCGCGACGCCGCGAGGCCGACCTGCTCGTCGATGTAGCCGAAGATGACGTTGTAGACGCCCTGCTGGCCCTTGACGCCCCGCGTCTTGCCGCGGCGTACGTCGTGACCGACGACCTGCTGCAGCGAGAGGGCGACGTGCTCGGCGACGTGGCCGAGCCAGGTGCCCTCGTTGAGCCGCTCGACGAAGCCGCCCCGCTTGCCGCGCGAGCACGAGTGCTCGCGCAGCCCGGGCAGCATCTCGAGCAGGTTGTCGGTGAACCCGGGCAGGGTGTTGGTCGGGAAGTCCTCGAGCACGCCGAGGTCGACGACGAGGTGGATCGCCTTGTCGTAGGACCACACGTTGGCGCCGCGGTAGACCCGCGTCTCGACGATGGTGAGGTCGGGGGTCGGGCGTTCGCTCATGGGGTGGTCCGTCCTTGCTCGGCCTGCGTGGTGCGGCCGGTGCGGCTCCGGGCGAGCCGGCGCCTGAGGGTGATCGGGTCGGCGTCCGCGGCGGCGATGTCGCGGGCGAGACGGCGCAGGTCGTGGCCGGCGGCCGCCATCTCGGCGGCCTCGGCGGGGTCGACCTCCGCCACGTGCGGGGCGAGGGTGCGGGTGGTGAGGTCGAACGTCGACCCGGCCGGCAGCACGTGCAGCACGACGCCGCTGGCCAGGATCGGGGCCGACCGCCTGGCCTCGTAGGCGTTGGTGGTGATCCGGGCGGGGTCCATGACCGTGACGGCGCCCTTGCCGAGCACGCTGAGCACCTCGTGCTGCTCGCCGTCGACGGTCAGGGTGTCGACGACCGCGGCGGTGTCCTCGTCGACACCGATGCCGAGCAGCTGGGGCGACTGGGCGACGATCATCAGCAGCCGGCCGTAGCGGTTGCGCTGGTCGAAGTGCTGGTCGATGACCGCAGAGTCGAGCAGCCCGAGGCCGGCCGCTACCTGGGTCATCCGCTGCTTGGGGGTCGACCCCGGCCCCCCGAAGGCCACCATGTGGCTGGACTGGATGCTCGCCCCGGCCGAGGTGCCGGCGACGACCACGCCGCGCCCGCGGGCCGCCACGACGGCGTCGCCCAGCGGGGTGCCGCAGATGATCGCCGAGAGCTTGAGCTGGTTGCCGCCGGTCATGAAGATGCCGGTGACGCCGTCGAGGCGGGCCACGAGGTCGGGGTCGTGGGCGTCGTCGCGCGACTCCGGGCGGATCGCGACGACGTCGGCGGCGCCCTCGCGCCGGAACAGGGCGTCGTACACCTCGACGACCTCGGGGCCGAGCGACGACGCGGTCGGCACGACGGCGATCCGGGCCTCCGGCCCCCCGGCGGCGGCCACGAACTCCCGCAGGATCGTCCGCTTGCGGAGCTTGTCCTCCGCGCCGCCGATGATCATGAGGGGTCCGGGAGCCATGGCGACCACCCTAGTGATCACCCGCTGCCGCGGACGGGGCCCCTCGCTAGGGTGGCGGGCATGGCTGGGGCGACGCGCACGCTGGTGCTGATGAGGCACGCGAAGGCCGAGCAGTCGGCCCCGAGCGACTTCGAGCGGCCCCTCGCCGAGCGCGGCCACCGCGACGCCGCCGAGGCCGGCCGGTGGCTCGCCGAGGCGGGCGTGGTGCCGCGCCACGCGCTGGTCTCGGCGGCGCTGCGCACCGAGCAGACCTGGCAGCACGTGTGCCGGGGCGCCGGCTGGGGCCTCTCGCCCGAGCTCGACCGGGGCCTGTACGCCGCCGACGTCGACACCGCGCTCGACCTGGTGCGGCTCCTCGACGACGACGTCCGGACCGCGGTCGTCGTGGGGCACAACCCGACGATGGCCTCGCTGGCGGCCACCCTGGACGACGGGGAGGGCGACGTCGAGGCCACCACCGAGATGACGGTGGGCACCTTCCCGACCAGCGCCGCGGCCGTGCTCACGGTGTCCGGCTCCTGGCGCGACCTGGCACCCGGCGCGGCGAGCCTGACCGGCTACCACGTCGGTCGCGGCTGAGGTCAGGGCAGGATCGAGTCGACGTACCCGCCGTCGACGCGCAGCGCCCCGCCGGTGGTCGCCGACGCGGCGTCGGAGGCCAGGTAGGTGCACAGGTGGGCGATCTCGTCGGGTTCGATGAGCCGCTGGATCAGCGACTGGGGGCGGTGCCGACGCATGAACTCCCGCTGCGCCTCCTCCCACGGCAGCTCGTCGCCGACCAGCTCGGCGACGAAGTCCTCGACCCCGGCGGTGTGCGTGGGGCCGGCCAGCACCGCGTTGACGGTCACGCCGGTGCCGGCGGCGGCCTTGGCGTACCCGCGGGACACCGCGAGCAGCGCCGTCTTGGTCATCCCGTAGTGCACCATCTCCTCGGGGATGACCACCGCGGAGTCGCTGCAGATGAACTGCACCCGCCCCCAGCCCTGCTCGACCATCCGCGGCAGGTAGGCGCGGGTCAGGCGGACACCCGAGAGCACGTTGACCTCGAAGTAGCGACGCCACTCGTCGTCGTCGATCTCGAGCACCGGCCGGGCGCCGAAGATGCCGAGGTTGTTGACCAGCACGTCGACGTCGGGCGCCGCCGCGACGAGCACCTGCGCCCCGGCGTCGGTGGCCACGTCGGCCGCCACCGGCAGCACGTCGGCACCCGGGACGGCCTCGCGGACGGCGTCCGCGGCCCGCGCACACGTCTCGTCGCTGCGCCCGTTGACGACGACGCGCGCCCCGGCCCGGGCCAGCCCGGTGGCGATGGCCAGCCCGATGCCCTGGGTCGAGCCGGTGACGACGGCGGTCCTGCCGCGCAGGGAGATGTCCATGGCTCCAGCAAAGCAGGCCCGTCCCGGGGGTCCGGCCGCTACCGTCGGACCCGTCATGACCCAGCGCACGCACCACGACCCCGACGGCGAGCAGGACGGGGTCCGCGCCCCGTCGGTCGTCTGGTGGGGGCACTCCTCGATGACGCTGGACCTCGGGTCGGCGCGGGTCGCGACCGACCCGCTGCTCAGCGGCCAGCTCTTCCACCTCCGCCGGGCGACGCCGCCCCCGCCGCCGGACGCCGCGGTCGCCGACGTCGTGCTGGTCTCGCACCTGCACCACGACCACCTGCACCTGCCCTCGCTCGACCGCTTCGCCCCCGACGTGCCGGTCGTGGTGCCCCGCGGGTCGCCGCGCGCCGTGCGCGGCCTCGACCGACGCCCGCTCGTGGAGGTCGCGCCGGGTGACCGGGTCGACGTCGCCGGCGTCGCCATCGAGGTCCTCCCGGCCCACCACAGCGGCCGGCGGAGCGTGGTCGGGCGCGGCGGCGACGTGCCGGCGATCGGCTTCCGGGTCAGCGACGGGACGACGTCCTGCTGGTACCCGGGCGACACCGGCATGCGCCCCGACTTCGCCGACGTCGGGCCGGTCGACCTCGCCGCGGTGCCGATCGGCGGCTGGGGGCCCTCGCTCGGCGACGAGCACCTCGACCCCGAGGAGGCGGTGACCGCCGTGACCCAGGTCGGTGCGCGCTGGGCGCTGGCCGTGCACTACGGCACCTTCTGGCCGCTGTGGCTGCGCCGCTTGCAGCCGGGGACCCACCGCCGGCTGTTCGTCAGCCCGCCCCAGCGGTTCCGTCAGGCGCTGGCGGCGGCGGCGCCCGCGGTGCTGCCGCTGACCCCGGCGTTCGGCGAGCGGGTCGTGCTCACACCGGGGGCGCGGGGGTGACGATGCCGGCCTCGGCGTCGGCGGCCTCGATCTCCTCGCGCGAGATGCCGAGCAGGTAGAGGATCGGGTCGAGGAACGGCACGTTGACGGCGGTGTCGGCCGCCTCCTGGACCACCGGCCGGGCATTGTAGGCGATGCCCAGCCCGGCGGCGTTGAGCATGTCGAGGTCGTTGGCGCCGTCGCCGACCGCGATGGTGGCCGCGATGGGGACGCCGACCCGCTCGGCGAACTCGCGCAGCGCCCGGGCCTTGCCGGCCCGGTCGACCACCTCGCCGACGATCTCGCCGGTGATCCGGCCGTCGACGATCTCGAGCTCGTTGGCGCGGGAGAAGTGGATGCCGAGGTCGGTGGCGAGACGGTCGGTGATCTGGCTGAAGCCGCCACTGACGATCGCGAACCGGTAGCCCAGGCGGCGCAGGGTGCGGACCATGGTGCGGGCACCGGGGGTGACCACGATGGCGTCGTACACCTCGTCGAGCGTGGCGGCGTCGAGCCCGGCGAGCAGCCTGACCCGTCGGCGCAGCGACTCCTCGAAGTCGAGCTCGCCGCGCATGGCCGCCTCGGTCACCCGGGCCACCTCGGCCTCGTGGCCGGCGTGCGCGGCGAGCATCTCGATCACCTCGCCCTGGATCAGCGTGCTGTCGACGTCCATCACGATCAGGCGGGAGCCGCGACGCAGCAGGTTGGCCGGCTGCACGGCCACGTCGACGCCCTGGGCCGCGGCCTCGGCGGCGAGCAGGCTGCGCAGCATGTCGGGGTCGGCACCCGAGACGTGCAGGTCGATCGCGGTGACCGGGTAGCGGGCCATCCGCTCGATCCGGTCGATGTTGCCGCCGGTGTCGGCGATCCGGCCGGCGATGGCGGCCATGTGCGAGGCCCGGAGCGGCCTGCCGATCACGGTGACGTGGGCCCGGCCGGCCGCGCGGGTGCGGTTGTCGCCGGAGCCGCGCTCGATCTCGACGTGCATGTCGAGCCCGGCCGCGGTGCGCTCGACGGCGGCGCTCAGCTTGCGCCAGTCCCGGGGGGCCGTGACCAGGACGCCGAGGATCAGCCGGCGCCGCAGGATGATCTGCTCGACGTCGACCACCTCGACCCCGGCCGAGGTCAGGGCCGCGAAGACCGAGGACGTGACGCCGGGCCGGTCCTTGCCGGTGAGGGTCACCAGGAGGGTGTCGGGCGTCGTGCTCACCGCGGTCACGCTAGCGGTCCGCACCGCGTTGTCGGTGGCGGCGTCCATGCTGTCCCGCATGGAACCCTCGATCGCCGCTCGCGTGCTCCGGCGCTACGCCGCCGCGCTCGACGCCCGCGACTGGTCCGGCCTGGCCGGCCTGCTCGCACCGCGCTTCACCGCCCGCCTCGTGCACACCGGCGAGACCTTCGACGCCGCCGCCTACGTCGCCTTCAACCGCGACTACCCCGGGGCGTGGCAGGTGCGGCTCGACGACCTCGTCGGCCGCGGCGCCCGGGCGGCCGGTCGCGCGTTCGTCACCGACGGCACCGCCGGGTTCCACGTCGCCCTCTTCGCCACCGTCGAGGGCGAGCAGCTCACCGAGCTCGTCGAGCTCTGGACCGACGACGAGCAACCCGTCCCCGACAGGAGCAGCCGATGACCGAGACCCACACCCACCACGCGATCGACTACGTCGAGATCACCGTCAGCGACGTGGCCCGCGCACGGGCGTTCTACGCCGCCGCGTTCGGCTGGACCTTCACCGACTACGGCCCCGACTACGCCGGCATCCGCGCCCCCGACGGTGACGGCGAGGTCGGCGGGCTGGCCGCGGGCACCGTCGAGCGCCCGGGCGGGGTGCACGTGCTCCTCTACTCCGACGACCTCGACGCCACCGTCGCCGCGGTCGAGGCCGCCGGCGGCGAGGTCGTCGAGCCGCCCTACGCGTTCCCCGGCGGTCGCCGGTTCTTCTTCGCCGACCCCGACGGCAACCGGCTCGGCGCGTGGACCCCGGCTGCCGGCTGAGGCCCTACCCGGGCGGCCACACCTCGGGTGACGTGGCGGCGACCAGCGCCCGACGTCCGGCCCGGGCCAGGGGGGCCAGCGCGTCGCGACGGCGTCCGATCTCCGCCGCCGTCAGGGCACCCCCGTCGTCCTCCAGGGCGAGCTCGGCGATGCCCAGCGCCTGGAGCCCGCGGGAGGCGAGGTCGACGCACCGGGGCGGGACGCCCGGGGGCGCCGGCACCGCCGGTCGGTGACGCAGGTTGAGCAGCTGGTCGGCGACCTCGGGGCGCCACCGGGCCACGTCGAGCGCGGCCAGCCGCTCGGCGGCCTCGATGAGCACCGTGCGCAGCTCCCGGTCGGCCTCGCCCACGTCGGGCAGCGACCGGCGGCGAGCCGGGAGGAGCGTCCACTCCACCGTGGGTCCCACCCGGTTCGGCACCAGACCGGTCTCGGCGCCGAGCACGACCACGGCCTCGCCGGCCTCCAGTGCGGCGACGTTCAGCTCCGCCGGACCCCCGAGGCCGACCAGGTCGCCCTCGGCCGGGAACGCCGCACCGAACGCCGTCGCGCCGGCCGCGCGCAGCGAGGCCAGCGTGGTCACCAGGCCGCCGACCGGTCCGAGGACGACGTGGGTCACGTCGCCGTCGAGCACGCCGTCGAGGAGGTCGTCGGGTCCCACGTGCCCGCGCAGCCACGCCGTCGCCCACCACGCCAGGCGGCCCGAGACGGGGAGCGGGCTGGGGTTCTGCGACGGCACGCCCCGACGGTAGCCGCCGGCGACCAGCACATAGGGTGACGGCCATGGCTGCCGTCCTCGAGCTCGCCGACGTCACGGTGCGACGGGGCTCCACGGTGCTCCTCGACCGCGTCACCTGGGTGGTCCGCGACAGCGAGCGCTGGGTGGTCCTCGGGCCCAACGGGGCCGGCAAGACGACGCTGCTGCAGATCGCCTCGGCGCAGATGCACCCGACCTCCGGCGTGGCCGCCGTGCTCGGCGAGCTGCTCGGCACCGTCGACGTCTTCGAGCTGCGGCCCCGGATCGGCCTGACCAGCGCCGCGCTGGCCGAGAAGCTCCCGCGCCAGGAGCTGGTGCGCGACGTCGTGATCTCCGCGGCCTACGGCGTCCTGGGCCGCTGGCGCGAGGCCTACGACGACCTCGACCACGAGCGGGCCACGGCGCTGCTGCGCGAGATCGGGGTGGCCCACCTCGCCGAGCGCACCTTCGGCACCCTCAGCGAGGGCGAGCGCAAGCGCGTGCAGGTGGCGCGCGCCCTGATGACCGACCCCGAGCTGCTGCTGCTCGACGAGCCGGCCGCCGGCCTCGACCTCGGGGGCCGCGAGGACCTGGTCTCGACGCTGTCGACGCTGGCCTACGACCCCGACGCACCGGCCACGGTGCTCGTCTCCCACCACGTCGAGGAGATCCCGCCGGGGTTCACCCACGCCCTGCTGCTGCGCCAGGGTGCGGTGGTGGCCGAGGGCCCGGTCGAGGAGGTGCTCACCGCCCAGGCGCTCTCGGCGACGTTCGGGATGCCGCTGGTGCTCCAGCACGCCGACGGGCGCTGGGCGGCGCGGCGCGACGTACGGCACCGCTGATGCGCTCCGTCTAGGCTGCGCCCATGGAATGGCTCGGCGACCACCTCTGGAGCATCTGGCTCGCGGTCGCCGTGGTGCTCGGCGTGGCCGAGCTGATGAGCCTCGACCTGGTGCTGGCCATGCTGGCCGTGGGCGCGCTGGCCGGCGGCGTCACGGCCCTGGCCGGGGCACCCCTCGTGGTCCAGGGGCTGGTGGCCGGCGGTGCCGCCGTCGCGATGCTGGCGCTGGTGCGCCCGGCGGTGGTGGGCCGGCTGCACAGCGGACCCGAGCTGCGGCTGGGCCACGGCAAGCTCGTCGGACGCCGCGGCGTGGTCACGGCGACGATGAGCGGCACCGAGATCGGCCGGGTGCGCATCGACGGCGACGTCTGGTCGGCCGCGCCGTACGACGACAGCCTGACCATCGCCGAGGGGGCGACGGTCGAGGTGTTCGAGATCCGGGGGGCCACGGCCTACGTGCACCCCGTCCCTGCCATCGACAGCGGAGAGTGAAGACACGTGGAGATCCTGCTCGGAGTCCTGGGCCTGGTGCTGCTGTTCGTGGTGGTCCTGCTGGCCAAGACCATCCGGATCGTGCCGCAGGCGCGGGCCGGCATCGTGGAGCGCTTCGGCAAGTACAAGACGACGCTCAACGCCGGCCTCAACACGGTGGTGCCGTTCGTCGACAAGGTGCGCTACCAGATCGACCTGCGCGAGCAGGTCGTCAGCTTCCCGCCGCAGCCGGTGATCACCGAGGACAACCTGGTGGTCTCGATCGACACCGTCATCTACTTCCAGGTCACCGACCCGGTCGCGGCGACGTACGAGATCGCCAACTACATCCAGGCCATCGAGCAGCTCACGATGACCACGCTGCGCAACATCGTCGGCGGCATGGACCTCGAGGAGACGCTCACCAGCCGCGACCAGATCAACACCGGCCTGCGCGGCGTCCTCGACGAGGCCACCGGCAAGTGGGGCATCCGGGTCAACCGGGTCGAGCTGAAGGGCATCGACCCGCCGCCGTCGATCAAGGACTCGATGGAGAAGCAGATGCGGGCCGACCGGGACAAGCGGGCCCAGATCCTCACCGCCGAGGGCGGGCGGCAGTCAGCGATCCTGATGGCCGAGGGCCAGAAGCAGTCGGCCATCCTCACCGCCGAGGGCGAGCGCGAGTCGCAGATCTGCGGGCCCAGGCCGAGCGCGAGGCGTCCATCCTGCGCGCCCAGGGTGAGGGGCAGGCGATCCAGACGGTCTTCCAGGCGATCCACGACGGCCGGCCCGACCAGTCGCTGCTGGCCTACCAGTACCTCCAGATGATGCCCAAGATCGCCGAGGGCGACGCCAACAAGGTCTGGATCGTGCCCAGCGAGATCGGCAAGGCGCTCGAGGGTCTCGGGTCGACGATGAACCAGCTCACCGGCATCCCGACCGAGACCGAGGGCCCGCGCACCCGGGTCGACATGGGTCCCGCGCCGGAGGAGAAGCCGGCCGCGGTGGGGGCGGCCGACGACGCCGTCAGGCAGGCGATCGCGGCGGCCGAGAGCGCCGCTCGCACCGCCCCCGGCGACCGCACCCAGCACGCCGAGCTCGCGACCGACCCGGCGATCGACCCCACCAACGTGCCGCCGCCCCCGCCCGCCGAGTGAGCCTGCTCGAGTCCGTCCTGGTCGCTCTCGCCGGTCTGGCCGCCGGCACCATCAACACCGTCGTCGGGTCGGGCACGCTCATCACCTTCCCGACGCTGCTGGCGTTCGGCGTCCCGCCGGTGACGGCCAACGTGTCCAACAACATCGGCCTGGTGCCGGGGTCGGTGGCCGGCGCGATCGGCTACCGCGACGAGCTCGCGGGCCAGCGCGACCGGGTGCTGCGCCTGCTCAGCGCGTCGCTGGTCGGCGGCGCGACCGGCGCGGTGCTGCTGCTCGTGCTGCCCGACGGGGCCTTCGCCGCGGTCGTGCCGGTGCTGATCCTGCTCGGCGTGGTGCTGGTGGTCGTCCAGCCCCGGCTGTCGGCCTGGGTACGCCGCCGCGCCGAGGAGCGGGGCGGCGAGCGCGCCGACGGCGCCTGGTGGGTGTGGCCGGCCGTGCTCCTGACCGGCGTGTACGGCGGCTACTTCGGCGCAGCCCAGGGCGTCCTGCTGATGGGCGTGCTCGGGATCGGCGTCGCCCAGTCGCTGCAGCGCAGCAACGCCGTCAAGAACGTGCTTGCGGCCGGGGTCAACGGCATCGCCGGCGCGATCTTCGTCGTCGTGGCCGACGTCGACTGGCGGGTCGTCGCCCTGATCGGGGCCGGCAGCGTGGTCGGCGGCCTGATCGGCGCCCGCATCGGCAAGCGGCTCCCGCCGCTGGTGCTGCGCGTCACCATCGTCGTCGTCGGCCTCACGGCCTTCGTGGCGATCCTTGCTTCCTGAGCGACGGCGATCCGCCGACGAGGTCAGGCCGCGTCGAGCGCGATCTTCCGCTTGACCCGGAGGCCGAGGAGGCCCTGCAGCGCGGCCCCGGCCGCCACGCCGACCAGGGTCAGACCGATCTTCTTGTCCATCGACTCGTCCTGCACGGCGGCGTAGGCGGTCGCGGCGTCGGCGCCGTCGACGGCGACCCCGATCAGCACCAGGGACCGGCGCGCGGGGCCCGAGGACAGCAGCGTGGCGGTGCCCAGGGCGATCTCGCGGGTGCCGAACCAGCGGGTCAGCAGCGGGTGGCTGGACGGCGCGCCGAGCGCGTTGGCGGCCACGTCGGGGCGGGCGAGGGAGACGACGCCGACGGCGATGCGGCCGAGGGAGAGACCGGTCACGGGATTCATGCCCGCAACCTAGCGGGCCGAGTGCCGGACACGGGCCCCATAGTCCGGTGTGCGGAAGTCGCCGTTGCCGGTGCCCGGACGCTGCCAGGTGTCGAGCACGAAGACACCGTCGCCGACTTCTCCCTGGACCTCGACCCCGGCCCGGACCCATCGTGGCGCACCGAGGCAGCGCCGGGGCATGGTGACGACGACGCGGTTGCCCCGGCGCTCGGACCGTGCCTCGATGCCCGTGCAGGTCCGTCCCGAGGCGCCGCCGAGGAAGGACTCGTACCCGCACTCGTCGGTGTGTGCGTCGCCCCAGCTGGTCGCGCTCCAGAGCGAAGCCACGACGCGGCCTCCTGGACGCCGGTCGACCTGGATCGTGGAGGCTCGCCGCTCCGTGAGCACCGGGATCGCCAGCATCACGTCGTGGACCCGGCGCAGCCGGGCGATGTCGACGACGAACCGGATCTCGCCGTCGGCGTGGCGCACGCCGAGCCGACGCACGTCACCGACGGTGCCCCGGGTCTCGACCAGGCTGCCGCAGGGCACGGGCTCGGGGTCGAACCTCAGGTTCCGGACGTCGCCCGTCGGATCGGGTCCCGACCACGCGTCGGCGTACGACGGGGCGGCCACGAGCAGCGGGGCGAGCAGCAGGGCGAGGGTCGGCAGGACGACGCGACGGATCACGGGCACAGTCTGGCGGGGCGTCCAGGGGCGCGCAGCGGAACGCCGTCAGTAGCGTGAGTGCCATGGAGCTCTACGACGTCATGCGGACGACCCCGGCCACCCGGGAGTTCACCGACGACCCGGTCGACGACGAGACGCTGCGCCGGATGCTCGAGCACGCCCGGTTCGCGCCGAGCGGGGGCAACCGGCAGGGCGCCCACGTCGTCGTGGTCCGCGAGCGGGAGACCCGCGAGCGCCTCGTGGCGCTCTACCCGAGCGCGGTGCGCCGCTACGTCGCCCAGGCGACGGCGGGGGAGAGCCCGTGGAACAGCGTCCACCCGCCCGGTCCGTCGCCCGAGGAGATCGCGGCCACCGAAGTGCCCGGACGGTTCACCGACCCGGTGCTGCACGCCCCGGTCGTGCTGGTCTTCTTCGTCGACCTCGCGGTCGTCGCCTCGATGGACCAGGACCTCGACCGGGTCGGGGTCATCAGCGGTGGCTCGGTCTACCCGCTGGTCTGGAACGTGCTGCTCGCCGCCCGCAACGAGGGCCTCGGCGGCACGATCACCACGATGGCGGCGGTCGAGGAGCCGGCCGTCAAGGAGCTCTTCGGGATGCCCGAGACGTTCGCGGTGGCGGCCGTCGTCCCGCTGGGCCGGCCGGTCAAGGTGCTCACCCGGCTCAAGCGGCAGCCGATCGACGAGTTCGTCACCCGCGAGCGCTACGACGGGCCGCCCCTCTGAGCATCGGGACGCTCGTCGCCTGGGCCGGCGCCCAGGTCGGGTCGGCGGTCGTCGCCGAGCGCGCGCTGACCGCTGCCCTCGTCACCGCACCCGACGAGTTCGACCGGCTCGAGCAGCGCCTGGTCGCCGCCCTCGCCGCGACCTGACCGGGCGGGCAGCGCTCACCGCTCGACGTACGACGACACCCATCGGTCGAGCTCGTCGTAGACGACCTTGCGGACGTGGGGGAGCGAGAGCACCACGTCGTGGCGCGCCCCGTCGACGGCGACGTAGGTGACGTGCGGCCCGACCGAGGCGGCCCAGTGCCTGATCTGCGGCACGTCGAGGACGACGTCGTGGGTGTGCACGTCGTCGTCGAGCTCGGGCGGGCGCACGGTCGCGGCGGAGGAGAGGATCAGCGCCGGCGCCAGGACCGACAGCCCGGCGTGCAGCTCGGCGTGGCCGCGTCGGATCGCCCGCAGCCACCCGAGCCGCACCGGGAACGACTCGACGGGCTTCCACCTGAGGTCGAAGTCCCACTCGCCCGCGTGGTCGCGGTGCAGGCTGCGCGCGTAGACGCCCGTGACCTCGCGGGAGATCTCGCGCAGCGGCTGGCGCTGCCCCACCCGGTCGAGGAGCCGGCCGGCGGTGGCCGTGCGCAGCCACGGCGCCCCCTGCAGGTCGAACCACGGCGAGTTGAGCACCAGCGCCGCGAGCCCGTCGGGCTGCCGGTGGTGGGCCCACAACGAGGTGGTGAGGCCGCCGGTCGAGTGCCCCGACAGCACGACCGACGCCGGGTCGCCGTGGCCGTCGCGCTCGGTGATCCGCCACCAGGCGAGGTCGAGCTCGGTGAAGTAGTCGTGCAGGTCGGCGACGTACGTCGGGGTCTGGTGCGGGCGGATCGACCGGCCGTACTTGCGCAGGTCGAGGGCGTAGAAGTCGTAGCCGCGCGCCAGCCACCACTCGGCGTAGTCGGTGTGGAAGAAGTAGTCGGCGAACCCGTGCACGTGCAGCACCGCCCGGCCGTTCGGCTGCTCCGCCCGGCGGGAGACGAGGGTCGCGACCACCGCGCCCTCCTCGTCGGGCGGCAGGCCGATGGTCTCGGACAGCCACGGCTCGCCGAGGACGTCGACGGTCTGGTCGGGCCTCACGCGAGCCGATGATGCCAGCAGGGCGGTGAGGTCCGCTGGCGCGTTGCGCGACGTGTGATCCCCGGCACGACTACGGTTCCGGGGTGACCTGGCTCCCGCGCTCGCTCGGCGACGCGGTCGACGCCTGGCGCTCGGGCACCCGCCACGGCCAGCAGCTGGTCCTCGCCGGGCTCGTGGTGGCGGTGCTGCTGTCCATGGTGGTCTCGCTGGCCGACTACGACCTGTTCCCGATGGCGGGGTTCTTCGTCTGGCTGCTGCTCGGGCTGCTGCTGCTGAGGTTCCGCGAGCTGCTGGTCCTGGCCGCCCTCGTCACCCTCGCCGGAGCCGCGGTCCGCGTCGGGCAGGGCGACGTCGCCGGTGGGCGGGTCTCGGGCGTCGTGCTGCTGGTGGTGGCGTCACTGCTGATCCTCTACACGTCCAGCCGGCAGCGCAGCGGGCTGCCGGGACCGCTCAGCTCGGCCCTGCTCGCCGACCTGCGCGACCGGCTCAACGCGCTGGGTCGGGTGCCCCCGCTGCCGGCCCCGTGGACGTGCGAGACGGCGATGCTGGCGGCGCACGGCGTCGGCTACGCCGGCGACTTCATGGTCACCGACCTCGACACCGAGACCGGCCGCCTCGACCTGGTGCTCGTCGACGTGGTCGGCAAGGGCGTCAAGGCCGCGCCGTCGGCGCTGCTGCTCGCCGGCGCGCTCGGCGGCATGGTCGGCGCGCTGCGCGGCCCCGCGCTCTTCGAGGCCGCCAACGACTTCCTGCTGCGCCAGGACGAGCGGTACGCCGAGGAGACCTTCGCCACCGCCGTCCACGTCAGCGTCGACCTGCTCGACGGCGCCTACACGATCCTCAGTGCCGGCCACCCGCCGGCGCTGCGGTTCGAGCCCGACGACGAGCGCTGGGTGCTCGACGGCGCCCGCGGGACCGCGCTCGGCGTGCTCGACCGCCCCGAGCTCGAGGCGAGCACCGGCGTCCTGCGCCCGGGACAGGCGCTGCTGTTCTACACCGACGGCGTCGTCGAGACCCCCGGCCAGGACATCGACGACGGCATCGCCTGGCTGCAGGAGACCGCCGCCACGGCGTACCGCGCGGGCGCGGCGGGCGCCGCCCGGCGCATCATCCGCCAGGTGCCGCGCGGTGACGACGACCGCGCCGTGCTGATCCTCAGCCGCGCCGGCTGACGCAGGTCGAGCCGGGTGAGCGCCAGCGAGCCCGAGTCGAGACCTGGTGCGGCAAGGCATCCTGCGGGGGTCTCGACTCGCGGAGACTTCGTCCCCGCGGCTCGACCACCGTGGCTCGGCGCCGAGCGACACGCGCGGCAGCGCGGCAGCGTGGCGCTCGCGCGGGGCGCCGCCGCTGCGAGCCCGATCGGCACCCACCTCGCGGCGGCGGCGACGCGGGCACGAGCGACACGCTCGCGCCATTCAGCTCAGTGCTGGTAGGTCCCGTGGAGGATCGCGCGGGCGGCGGTCTTGAAGGCGAGGTTGAACGACACCACGGCGGGCGAGGCGTCGCTGTCGACCCCGAGCCGCGGCTCGGTGACGGCGTGCACCACGAAGTAGTAGCGGTGCACCTGGTCGCCCTGCGGGGGAGCGGCGCCCATGAACCCGTGGCCGCCGCCGTCGTTGCGGCAGTGGAACGCCGAGCCGGGCAGGTCGGCACCCTCGGCGCCGGCGCCGGTGTCGAGCGAGGTCACGTCGGCAGGCAGGTCCACCAGCACCCAGTGCCAGAACCCGCTCGGGGTGGGCGCGTCGGGGTCGAAGCAGGTGACGGTGTAGCTCTGGGCGCCCTCGACGGGGTCCCACGACAGCTGCGGTGAGGTGTTGCCGCCGTCGGCGACCTGGTCGTCCCGGAGGGGCTGGCCGTCGGTGACGTCGTCGCTGGTCACGCGGAAGGACGGCGCGGCCGGCAGGAGGTCGTAGGGGTCCGGGGTCACGGGGCGCTCGAGAACCATGGACCGAACGTACGGGATGATCCCCCCGTGGACGACACCCCTCTGTACCCCACCGGGCTCCGGCTGGCCGACCGTCGGGTCGTGGTCGTGGGCGGCGGCCACGTCGCCCAGCGCCGGGTGCCGGCGCTGCTCGCGGCCGGGGCCCGGGTCACCGTGGTCTCGCCGTCGGTGACGCCGGCCATCGAGGGCCTGGTCGGTGCCGGCGAGGTGGTCTGGGAGCGCCGCGGCTTCGAGCCCGACGACCTCGACGACGCGTGGTACGTCGTCGCCGCGACCGACGACACCGAGGTCAACGAGGCTGTCTCGGCGGCGGCCGAGGAGCGGCGTACGTTCTGCAACCGCGCCGACGACGCCACCCGCGCGAGCGCCTGGACGCCGGCGGTCGGGCAGGCGGCCGGGGTCACGGTCGCGGTCCACGGCGGGCGCGACCCGCGCCGCTCGGTGGCGGTGCGCGACGAGATCCTCGAGGGCCTGCGCCAGGGGTCGATCAGCACCGCCCGCCACCGCGACCGCACACCGGGGGTCACGCTGGTCGGCGGGGGACCGGGCGACCCCCAGCTGATCTCCCTCGCGGGACGGCGCGCGTTGATGGAGGCCGACGTCGTCGTCGCCGACCGCCTCGCGCCCCGCGAGCTGCTCAGCGAGCTGCCGAGCAACGTCGAGCTGATCGACGTGGCCAAGCTCCCGCGCGGCCGGTCGGCCCAGCAGGAGGAGATCAACCGGATCATCGTCGACCGTGCGCTGGCCGGGCACCGCGTCGTCCGGTTCAAGGGCGGCGACAGCTTCGTGTTCGGGCGCGGCTACGAGGAGGTCATCGCCTGCCGCGAGGCCGGGGTCCCGGTCACCGTGGTCCCGGGGCTGACCAGCCCGATCGCCGTACCCGCCATCGCCGGCATCCCGGTCACCCACCGCGGGATCGCCCACGAGATGACGATCGTCTCGGGGCACCTGCCGCCGGGCCACGACGAGTCGCTGGTCGACTGGGCGGCGCTCGCCCGGCTCCGCGGCACGCTGCTGCTGATGATGGCCGTCGAGCACGGCCCGCAGATCGCGGCCGCGCTGGTGGCGGGTGGCCGCGCCGCGACCACGCCGGTGGCGGTGGTCTGCGACGGCACGATGCCGGCCGAGCGCACCGTGCTCAGCACCCTCGGCGGGCTCGCCCACGACCTCGAGGCCCAGGGCGTCAAGCCCCCGGCGATCATCGTCGTCGGCGAGGTGGTGGCCGTCGCCCACCCGGAGCGGTACGGCGTCGTGGATGGCTGAGGTCGTCGAGGTCACCGACCCCGCCGATCCCCGGCTCGCCGACTATCGCGACCTGCGCGACGTCCAGCTGCGCCGCCACCTCGAGGTCGACCACGGGCTGTTCCTCGCCGAGGGCGAGAAGGTCGTACGCCGCGCGCTCGCCGCCGGCTACCCGGCCCGGTCGTTCCTGATGGCACCCCGTTGGGTCGACGGGCTCGCCGACGTCCTCGCGACCACCGACGCGCCGTGCTTCGTGCTGGCCGAGGAGCTGGTCGAGCAGGTCACCGGCTTCCACGTCCACCGCGGCGCGCTGGCGTCGCTGGAGCGCCGGGCGCTGTCGTCGGTCACCGAGGTCCTCGACGGCGCTCGCACGGTGCTGGTGCTGGAGGACCTCGTCGACCACACCAACGTCGGCGCCGTCTTCCGCTCCGCCGCCGCGCTCGGGTTCGACGCCGTGCTGCTCGCCCCCCGGTGCGGCGACCCGCTCTACCGCCGTTCGGTCAAGGTCGCGATGGGGGCGGTCTTCTCGGTGCCGTGGACCCGGGTGCCCGACTGGCGCACCGCGCTGCCCGACCTCTCCGCCGCCGGCTTCACCACCGTCGCCCTCACGGTGGCGCCCGACGCCGTCCCCCTCGACGACGCCGTGCGCGGCCTCGACCGGGTCGCGCTCGTCCTCGGCTCCGAGGGCCACGGCCTCTCCCGCACCTGGCAGGACACCGCTGACCGCCGCGCCACGATCCCGATGGCCCGCGGCGCCGAGCACGGCATCGACTCCCTCAACGTCGCCGCCGCGGCGGCGGTCGCCTGCTGGGTCACCGCCCGCCGCGGCTGACGCCGGCGGCGACGGTGGCACCGACGGTGGTCGAGCCGGGCGAGGAACGAGCCCGAGTCGAGACCCGGTGAGGTGCGCGCGGACGGTGGGCACGGACCCTGCGGGGGTCTCGACCCGCGATGACGTCGTCGCCGCGGCTCGACCACGTCACGTCAGTCGTGCTCGACGCCGACGGGCCAGTCGGGCGGGAACTCGTCGGCGGCGGCCTCGTGGGTCTTCTGCAGCTTCTTGCGGGCCTTGGCCGAGACGCGGTCGCCGAAGACGGTGCCGACGGTGTGGTCGGTCTCGTGCTGCAGGCAGCGGGCGAGCAGGCCGGTGCCCTCGAACGAGACGGGCTCGCCGTCGAGCCCGAACCCGGTCACCGACGCGTGGTCCGGGCGCGCGCAGTCGACGAAGGCGCCGGGCAGCGACAGGCAGCCCTCGTCGGCCTCCTCGAGGCGGCGGTCCTTGCCCTCCGGCAGCGTCAGCACGGGGTTGCAGACCACCCCGACGGTGCGCACCTGGTCGTCGTCGGGGCAGTCGAAGACGAACATCGCGACGTCCTCGCCGACCTGGCAGGCGGCCAGCCCGACCCCGTCGGCGGCGTACATGGTGGCGACCATGTCGGCGGCGAGCGTCCGCAGGTCGTCGTCGTAGGAGGTGACGGGGGCCTGCGGGCGGTGCATCACCGGGGTGCCCCAGCGGGTGATCGGGCGGACCGTGCCGCCGGTCGGCAGCGGGCCGTGGGGAGCGCGGAGGTCGTCGTCGGACATGCGCCGAACAATAGAGATCGGGGATGTGACGCCACCAACCGAGGCCGTCCGTGGCCAAGTGTGTAACTCTCAGTTACATTTTCCGCATGCCCCTCATCCAGAGCCTCCGGCCGGGCGGCCGGCACGGCGTCCCGAGCTCGGAGTCGCGCGACCCGATCGGCTACCTCGTCGCCGGCCTCAACCGGCTCGCCCAGAGCGACCTCATCGACCGCGTCCGGCTCCGCAAGCCGGCCGAGCAGGTCGTCTTCTCCGCCACCCGCGACGGCTTCAAGGTGCTCACCGCGGCCAGTCGCACCTTTGCCCGCGCCGGCCGGACCGGTCAGCCCGGCGCCCGCCCGGCACCGGCCTCGACGCCACCGGGCGTCTTCGACCTGACGCCGACCGAGGACGAGCAGATGCTCGTCGACGTCGTCACCGAGTACGCCGAGGAGGTCGTGCGGCCCGCCGCCGTCGAGGCCGACGAGTCCTGCGAGGCGCCCGAGGCCGTGCTCAAGGCCAGCCTCGAGATCGGCCTGCCGATCCTCGGCGTGCCCGAGGCGCTCGGCGGCATCTCCGAGGAGCGCTCGGCGATGGCGGGCGTCCTGGTCGCCGAGGCCCTGGCGCAGGGCGACATGGGCCTGGCGGTCGCCACCTTGTCGGCCGGGTCGGTGGCCACCGCCCTCGGCCTGTGGGGCACCGACGCCCAGCAGCAGACCTACCTCCCGGCGTTCACCGGCGACGACGTGCCGGCCGCGGCCATCGCGCTCAACGAGCCCACCGTGCTCCTCGACGTGCTGTCCCCGTCGACCACGGCCCGCAGGACCGCCGACGGCTACGTGCTCGACGGCGTCAAGACCCTCGTGCCCCGCGGCGCGCAGGCCGAGCTGTTCGTGGTGGGCGCCGACCTCGACGGCCAGCCGGTGCTGTTCCTCGTCGAGTCCGGCACCCCCGGCCTCCAGGTCGAGGGCGACCCGTCGATGGGCGTCCGCGCCGCCGCGCTCACCCGGCTGACGCTCGACGGCGTCCAGGTGCCGCCCGACGCCGTCCTCGGCGCCACCGACGGCACGACGTACGTCGAGTGCGTGCGCCTCGCGCGCCTGGCCTGGTGCGCGCTGGCCGTCGGGACCGGGCAGGCCGTGCTCGACTACGTCACGCCGTACGTCAAGGACCGCGAGGCGTTCGGCGAGCCGATCGCCCACCGTCAGTCGGTGGCGTTCATGGTCGCCGACATCGCCATCGAGCTGCAGGCCATGCGCCTGCTCACCTACAAGGCCGCCGCCCGCGCGGCCGCCGGCAAGGACTTCTCGCGCGAGGTCGCGCTGGCCCGCAAGGCCTGCGCCGACAAGGGCATGCGGATCGGCCTCGACGGCGTCCAGCTGCTCGGCGGTCACGGCTACGTCAAGGAGCACCCGGTCGAGCGGTGGTACCGCGACCTGCGGGCCGTCGGTGTCATGGAAGGAACCCTGATCGTCTGATGGCCATCAACCTGGACAACCCCAAGAAGTTCCGCCCGCTGGTGGGCCAGGCCCACCAGGTCGCGATGAACATGCTGCGGCCCATCTCGCGCAAGTACGACCGCGCCGAGCACGAGTACCCCAAGGAGCTCGACATGCTCGCCGCGATGATCGACGGGCTCGCCGAGTCCGGCGCGTCGGAGGGTGCCGGCGCCGCCGGCGTGCGCCGGGACGACGCGTCCGCCGACACGACGGTCAAGAACGGCACCAACCTCGCCTCGGTGATGTCGATCGCCGAGATGTGCTGGGGAGACGTCGGGCTGCTGCTGTCGATGCCCCGGCAGGGTCTGGGCAACTCCGCGATCGCCTCGGTCGCCGACGCCGAGCAGCAGGAGCGGTTCGCCGGCGTGTGGGCCGGCATGGCGATCACCGAGCCCGGCACCGGCTCCGACTCCGCCAACATCAGGACCACCGCGGTCCTCGACGGCGACGAGTACGTGCTCAACGGCGAGAAGATCTACGTCACCTCCGGCGACCGCGCCGACCACATCGTGGTGTGGGCGACCCTCGACCGCGACCTCGGCCGGGCCGCGATCAAGTCGTTCGTGGTCGCCAAGGGCACCCCCGGCATGCGGGTCGACCGGCTCGAGCACAAGCTCGGCATCCGGGCCTCCGACACCGCCACGATCATCTTCGAGGACTGCCGGGTGCCGAAGGAGAACCTGCTCGGCTCGCCCGACGTCGACACGGGACCATCGGCTGGGCAGGGCTTCGCCGGGGCGATGGCGACCTTCGACAACACCCGGCCCCTCGTCGCCGCCATGGCCGTGGGCTGCTCCCGCGCTGCCCTCGACCTGACCCGCGACCTGCTCGCCGACGCCGGTGTCGTCGTCGACTACGACCGGCCGGCGCTGGTGCAGTCCGCGGCCGCGGCGAAGTTCCTGCAGATGGAGTCCGACTGGGAGGGCGCCTACCTGCTGATGCTCCAGGCGGCGTGGCTGGCCGACAACCGCCGCCCCAACTCGCTCGAGGCGTCCATGGCCAAGGCCAAGGCCGGCCGGGTCGGCTCCGACATCACGCTGTCGTGCGTCGAGCTCGCCGGCTCGATCGGCTACAGCGAGGCCGAGCTGCTCGAGAAGTGGGCGCGCGACTCCAAGATCCTCGACATCTTCGAGGGCACCCAGCAGATCCAGCAGCTGATCGTGGCGCGCCGGGTGCTGGGCCTCTCCAGCGCCGAGCTCAAGTGACGACACGCACCTGACGGCCCACGACGACGGCCCCGCCCTCCTTGGAGTGCGGGGCCGTCGTACGTCGTGGGTCAGGTGAGCGCGGCGCGGGCCTCCATCAGCGCGAACCCGAGCAGGTTGAGGCCGCGCCAGCGGCTCGGCGAGTCGATCCGCTCGTCGGCCGCGGCGAGCCCGACGCCCCAGATGCGGTCGACCGGGCTGGCCTCGACGAGCACCCGGCTCCGCGTCCCGACCAGGTACGCCGCCAGGTCGGCGTGGGCGCCGAACTTGGCCAGGCTGGCCCGCCGGACGACGTCGCTGCGGTGCTCGGCCCACACGGCCTCGTCGAACGACGCCACCCGGCGTCCGAGGTCCTTGGCCTGGGCCGGGCTGCGCGCCTCGAGGATTCTCCGGGCCGACAGGTCGTCGCCGAAGAGCCACGCCTTGTGCGCCATCATGAAGTGCTCGGCGCTGCGGTAGCGGTGGCCGTCGACCTCGAAGGCGGCCGGCCACCACTGGCTGAGGCAGGCCTGGTCGACCTGGCCCGGGCGGGCCGGACGGTGGCCCCAGAAGGCCAGCATCTTCAGGCGCGTCCCGGCGTCCTCGAGGCGGACGGCCTCCTCGACCGAGGTGGGCAGGGACACAGACATGCCCCGCACGCTAGGCGTACGGGGCATGACCTGCCATCGGTTAAGGCGTCAGGACGGGCTGGGCGGCCGGTCGCCGTCGGCGGCGTCGGACGTCGCGGGTGCCTCCGCGGCCTCGGCCGACGCGACGAGCTTCTGGCCCGCGATGGGCGCGATGTCGGCGGGGGTGATCTTGACCTCGGACGCGTCGGCGGAGGCGTCGATGTCGGTCACCGGCGCGGGGGACGCCTCGGGAGCCGGCGCCGCCTTCGTGGCCGGCGCGGTCTTCTTGGCGGGCGTGGTGCTCGCGACCGGGGCGCTCTTCTTGGCCGGCGCCGCCTTCGCAGCAGGCGCCTTCTTCTCGGGCTCGGCGGGCGCGGCCTTCTTGGCGGGCTCGGCGGGCTTAGCGGGCTCGGCGGGCGCGGCCTTCTTCACCGGTGCGGCGGGCGCGGCCTTCTTGACGGGCTCGGCGGGCTTGGCGGGCGTGGCGGGCGCGGCCTTCTTCACGGCGGCTTGGGCGGGCGCGGCCTTCTTCACGGGCGCAGCGGGCGCGGCCTTCTTCACGGGCGCAGCGGGCGCGGCCTTCTTCGCGGGCACCGCCGCCTTGTCGGCAGGGGCCGGCTTCTTCGGCGGCGCCGTGGTCGCGGCCGCGGGCGACTTCTTGGGGGGCGTGACCGGGCCCTTGGCCGGGGGCTTCTGGACCGGCGTCTCGCGCGCGGCGGGCTCGGGCGACGGAGCCGGGGTGGGCTTCACGTCGGTGGGCGCGGCGGCGGGCGTCTTGGAGCCGCCGCCGGGCAGGACCTTGGCGGCGGTGCCGACGACCTTGCCGGCCACGCGGAGCGGGAGGCGGACGACGGAGCTCACGGTGTTGAGGAGGGGCATGGCCCCACCCTCGCACCCCGCCTGGGCCCTCACCCCGTCCGCGCGGGTGATCGCGGCGTGCACCATGTCACACTGCGCCACGCTCAGGGGGCAGGGGAACCCTCAACGGGCCAGTGGGGCGAGGCGGGCGACGTCGTCGGGGCCCTCGAGGTCGGCCAGCGCGACGAAGACGGTGTCGACGCCCCGTTCGGCCAGCAGGCCGTAGCGGTCCCGCTGCTCGGCGGCGGTCCCGGCGTGCGTCCGAGCGGCGTACGACGACGCCACCGCGCGTCCGCGCAGTCGCTCGACCCGCGCCCAGGTGTCGTCCCTCGACGTCCCGATGGTCGGCAGGTCGAGCACGGTCACGGTTGACGTCGGGGCGGTGGCCGCGCAGGACGGCGAGGTGGTCGTCGAGGGCGGGCAGCGCCGACGGCACGTTGGCGGCGTCGCCGAGCGTGGCGGCGATCCGCAGCGTGCGGCGTCCGGACCCGCCGACGACGATCGGGACCGCCCCGACCGGACGCGGGTAGCAGGTGGTCTCGGGGAGGGTGACCCGCTGCCCCCCGTGCGCCCTGGTGCCGGCCGACCACAGGGCGCGCATGGTCTCGATCGCGGCCTCGAGGGCGTCGAGCCGCTCACGGGCGGGCGGGAAGTCGAGCCCGTACGCCGCGTGCTCGCGCTCCCACCAGCCGGCCCCGACCCCGACGAAGGCCCGGCCGCCCGTGAGCGCGCTCAGCGTCGCCGCCGCCTTGGCGGTGACGCCGGCGGGGCGGAACGTGACCGGGGTGACCAGGGTGCCGAGGTCGAGGCCGGTGTCGAGGCCGGCGAGGAGGCCGAGCGCGACCCAGGGCTCGGGGATCGGCGACCAGGCACGGTCGACCTGCGGGATCTGCACCAGGTGGTCCATCAGCGCGATGCCGGCGAGGCCGGCGTCGTCGGCGGCCAGGGCGACGTCGCGCAGCCAGGCGCGCGGGTCCGCGCCCCACGGGAAGCGGGAGAGCTGCAGCACCACCCGCAGGCCCTGCGAGCTGCGCCGCTCGGTCCGGTCGGTCCGTCCGGGAGGCCGGGTCGTGGGCTTGGCAGCCGGTGCGGGCCCGGCCTCGGGCACCCGACCCGAGCCCGGCACGGTGACGACGCGGTCCCACCCCTCCCCACCCAGCACCGGTACGACGGCCGCGTGCCGCCGCTGCTGCTGCGCGAGCACGGCGGCGGGGACGGGGCGGTCGCGGGCGGCGTTGCGGGCGCGGGCCTCGGCGGCCGGCGTGTCCACGACCACCGCCAGGCACGGCAGCCGGGCCGCCCGGCCGAGACCGAGCCAGCGCTGCCGGCGCTCCGCGTCGGTGCCGAGGGTGTCGACGACGGTCGTCAGCCCGCGCGAGAGGCGGGCGGCGACGATGCGCTCGAGCAGGTCGAAGGCATCAGCAGAGGCGTCGAGGTCGTGCGCGCCGCTGCCGGACCAACCCGCGCAGCGCGTCGGAGGACACGACCTCCTCGGCCCGGTGGTGCGACCGTGCCCAGTGCGTCTTGCCGGATCCGCTCGGCCCGACGAGGACGACCAGCGCCGGGTCGGGCAGGCCCGTCGTCAGCGCCGTGGCGGCAGCTTGCCGCCGGGGACGTCGTCCGGCGACGGCGTCCGGTTCATCGCGGCGACCGGCGCCGCGACCGGTCGACGGTGCGCGACGCGAGGTGCGACGCGGGGGGCGATCGCCGCCGGTGACGGCGCGGCCGCGGTCGGCTGCGGGTCGTCGACCCGGGTCTCCTCGACCTGCGGCTCGACGGGAGCAGCCACCTCGTCGCGCCGGCCGGGCGCCGCACGCCGCACCAGCGGCGCAGCGGTGCGGTAGGCCGTCGCGCCCACGGTGGTGACGACGCCGGCGGCCTGCCGGGCCGCCGTCCTGAGCAGGTCGAGCGCGTGGTGGGGCACGGGGCGGCTCCTCGATCGGGGTGCGGTGGCCCGATCCAAGCACACGGCCGGGCAGGTCAGGAGACGTTGCGGAAGGGGTCGTGCTCGGCCAGGAGCCGGTCGACGCGGGCCTGGTCGAGGCGGTGCACCACCGACTGGCTCTCCTGGTTGTCGCGCACGCACTTGGCCAGGGTGAAGCTCGACGTGGTCAGGAAGAGCGTGCCGAGGCCGAGGAACGCCTTGGCCCACGGGTCGGCCTCGAGGTAGAGCACGGCCATGAGGAGGGCGAGCAGGGAGACCGCGAACGAGATCCCCGCCATCGCGAAGAAGGCGGCGGTGTTCTTGGTCGGGGTGTCGGGGTTGGTCATGGGTCGAGCGTGTCGGTCGGGCGCCGGGCGGCGACCCACCGGCGTACTCGACCGGTCTGAGTACGCGGGCCCAGGTCCGCGCGACGCTGCCGCCGCTGTGGCACGGTGTCCTCGTGGCTGACTCCCGGACCCAGGTGATCGTCTCCGTCCTCGCCGACGCGTTCGCGCCCCTCATGGAGGCCGACCCGGTCTCCTTCCGCGCCAAGTACCGCAAGATGGCCCGCGACCCGCACGCGTTCTACCGCGGCACGGCGTGCCTGTTCTTCCACGACGTCGCCGGCGACCGGCTCGACGACGACCCGTTCGCCAGCGGCGACGCCGGCCGGATCTGGGTGCACGGCGACCTGCACGTCGAGAACTTCGGCACCTACCTCAACTCCGACGGGCGGTTCGTCTTCGACGTCAACGACTTCGACGAGGCCTACCTCGGTCGCTTCACCTGGGACCTGCAGCGCTTCGCCGCCTCGCTGGCGCTGATGGGCTGGGCCAAGGCGCTGCCGGTCGCCGACGTCGAGGCGCTGACCGAGACCTACCTGCGCGCCTACATCGACCAGGTCCGGGCCTACGCCGAGGGCGACACCGACGACTTCGCCCTCACCCTCGACAACACCGAGGGCCCGATCCAGGCGGCGCTCGTCGCGGCCCGCTGCCAGCGGCGCGCCGACCTGCTCGACGACAACACGGTCGTCGAGGGCGGGGTGCGCCACTTCAGCGACAACCCGACGTTCCGCCGCCTCGACGACGACGAGCGGGCGCGGGTGGTCGCGGCGTACGAGAAGTACCTCGACACGATCCCGCACGACCGACGCTCCGAGCGCGCGCTGTTCTACGACGTGCGCGACGTGGTCGGCAAGTCGGGGTTCGGCATCGGCAGCGCGGGGCTGCCGGCCTACAACGTGCTCATCGAGGGCTACAGCCAGGCGCTCGACAACGACGTGATCCTGTCGATGAAGCAGGCCAACGTGCCGGCCATCAGCCGGTTCGTCGACGCGCACGAGGTCGAGGGCTTCTTCGAGCACGAGGGGCACCGCACGGCGGTGAGCCAGCGGGCGCTGCAGGTGCACACCGACCCGCTGCTCGGCTACACCGACGTCGACGGCACGGGCTACCTCGTCGCGGAGGTCTCGCCCTACGAGGTCGACCTCGACTGGTCGGGGCTGACCGAGCCCGACGAGATGCAGCAGGTGGTCGGGCTGCTGGGCCGGGCGACGGCCAAGATCCACTGCGCCTCCGACGAGGACAGCGACGAGAGCCTCGTCGCCTTCCAGGTCGAGGACGCCATCGCGGGCGCGATCGACGGCCGCGACGACGAGCTGGTCGCCTGGGTGACCGAGTTCGGGGCGACGTACGCCGTGCAGGCCCGCGACGACCACGCCTGCTTCGTGCAGGCCTTCCGCGACGGCGACATCGGGGTCACCGCGACGGCGTGAGGCCGGCGCCCTCCGACGGCGTCCCGTCGAGGTGGCCCGGTACGCCGTGGCCCGCCCGCGCGAACGCCGTGTCGACCGCCCGGCGCACGGCCTCGGCGCGCTCGACGGGCACGAGGGCGATCGCCGACCCCCCGAAGCCGCCCCCGGTCATCCGGGCGCCCAGCGCGCCGGCGTCGAGCGCGGTGGCGACGACGAGGTCGAGCTCGGCGCACGAGACCTCGAAGTCGTCGCGCAGCGAGAGGTGCGAGGCGGTGAAGAGACCGCCGACGACCGCCCAGTCGCCATCACGGAGGGCGTCGACGCAGGCAGTGACCCGGTCGTTCTCGGTGACCACGTGCCGCGCCCGCCGGCGCAGGACGTCGTCGTCGAGCGCCTCGACCTCGCCGGCGCCGGCCTCCCGCAGCGACCCGAGGCCGAGCCGCCGTGCCGCCTCGGCGCACTCGTCGCGGCGCGAGCCGTAGCCACCGTCGGTCAGCGCGTGCTGGACCCGCGTGTCGATCACGAGCAGCTCGAGCCCGACCGCGGCCGCGTCGACGGGCACCTGCTCGGTCGACCCGTCGGCGAAGTCGACCAGCAGCGCGTGAGCGGCCGACGCCAGCAGCACCGCGGTCTGGTCGAGGCCCCCGGTCGGGGCACCGGCCACCTCGGTCTCGGCGCGCCGGCATGCCTCGACGAGGTGGCGTCGTACGGCGTCGTCGAGGTCGACGCCCGCCGCGGTCGCCGCGGCCACCGCGACCGCGGCCTCGAGCGAGGCCGAGCTCGACAACCCGGCGCCCAGCGGCACCGTGCTGTCGAGCCGCACCTCGAGGGCGGGGACGTCCCACCCGGCCTCGGCCAGGGCCCACAGCACCCCCGCGGCGTACGCCGCCCACCCGTCGACGCGCCCCGGCGCGGCGTCGGCGGGGGAGCCCTCCCAGGGCTCGGGCTGCTGCGCGCTGACCAGCCGTGACGGCCCGCGGCCGCGCACCCGCACCCGCGCGGTCGTGGCCACGGGGATGGCGACCGGCAGGCAGAGCCCGGCGTTGTAGTCGGTGTGCTCGCCGATGAGGTTCACCCGTCCCGGCGCACGCACGGTGAAGTCGTCCACGCCCAGCACCCTAAGGTTGATCCACGTGGAGTTCCTCGGTGCAGCCCCGACGCACGACCTGACCTACGACGACGTCTTCATGGTGCCGCGCAGCAGCGCCGTGACCAGCCGCTACGACGTCGACCTCGCGACGACCGACGGCACCGGCGCGACGATCCCGCTGGTCGTGGCCAACATGACCGCGATCGCCGGCAAGCGGATGGCCGAGACGACGGCGCGCCGCGGGGCGCTCACCGTGATCCCGCAGGACATCCCGCCCTCGGTGGTGGCCGAGGTCGTCGCGTCGGTGAAGTCGCGCCACCTGGTCTTCGACACCCCGATCGTGCTCGACCCCGCCCAGACCGTGGCCGAGGCGCTGTCGCTGATCCCCAAGCGCTCCCACGGCGCCGCGGTGGTCGTCGTCGACGGCCGGCCCGTCGGGGTCGTCGCCGAGTCCGACTGCGGCGACGTGGACCGCTTCGCCCAGGCCGGTCAGGTCATGCGGCCGCCCGCGGTCGTCGTCGACGCCGACACCGACCCCCGCACGGCGTTCGAGCGCCTGGACGCCGCCCGGGCCGACCTGGCCGTCGCCGTCGACGCCGACGGGATGCTCCTCGGCGTGCTCACCCGGACCGGCGCCCTGCGGGCCACGCTCTACACGCCCGCGACCGACGCCCGCGGCGGCCTGCGCGTCGCCGCGGCCGTCGGCGTCAACGGCGCCGTCGCCACGATCGCCCGCCGGCTGCTCGACGCCGGTGTCGACTGCCTCGTCGTCGACACCGCCCACGGCCACCAGGACCGCATGCTCGAGGCGCTCCGCGCCGTACGGGCGCTGGACCCGCAGGTCCCGGTCGTCGCAGGCAACGTCGTCTCGGCCGAGGGCACCCGTGACCTCGTCGCCGCGGGCGCCGACGTCGTCAAGGTCGGCGTCGGGCCCGGTGCGATGTGCACCACCCGGATGATGACCGGCGTCGGCCGCCCGCAGTTCTCGGCGGTCCTCGAGTGCGCGGCCGCCGCTCGCGAGCTGGGCGCCCACGTGTGGGCCGACGGCGGCGTGCGACACCCGCGCGACGTCGCGCTCGCCCTGGCGGCCGGTGCGTCGTCGGTGATGGTGGGCTCGTGGTTCGCCGGCACCCACGAGTCGCCCGGCGACCTCGTGCTCGACGCCGATGGCCGCGCCTACAAGACCTCGTTCGGGATGGCATCGGCGCGGGCCGTCGCGTCCCGCACCGTGGGGGAGTCGGCGTACGACCGGGCCCGCAAGGGGCTCTACGAGGAGGGGATCTCCTCCTCGCGCATGTACCTCGACCCGGCCCGTCCCGGCGTGGAGGACCTGATCGACCAGATCTGCTCGGGCGTCCGCTCCGCCTGCACGTACGCCGGCGCCGCCGGCCTCGCCGAGCTGCACGAGCGCGCCGTCCTCGGCGTCCAGTCCGCCGCCGGCTTCCAGGAGGGTCGCCCGCTCTCGACCAGCTGGTGAGCCGGTGCCTGGGCCCAGCCCAGACCAGGCTCAGCGGCTGGAGCGCGAGGTGCGGCCCTTGACGACGCCGACGAAGGCCTGGGTGCGGTCGTCGTCGCGGTCGGTGCGCCACACCAGGGCGACGGTGGTGGGGTCGAGGTCGGCGACCGGTCGGCTCACCACGTCCTTGCGGGCGTGCAGCCGGGCCACCGACATCGGCAGGATCGCGATCCCGGTGCCGGCAGCGACGGTCTCGACGGCCTCCCGCTGCGACATCGGCGGCCAGGCGAGCTGCTCGACGGTCGGCGTCCAGCCCGAGGGGTGGGGCAGGACCAGCTGCTCGTCGGCCAGGTCGGTGAGCGTGACGGCGTCGTCGGGGTCGCTCGGGTCGGTGGCCGCCACCAGGTGCTCGTGACCGGCGACGACGACCGGCACCTCGTCGTACAGCCGCACGCAGTGGAGGCCCTCGCGGTCGACGGGCAACCGCACCAGCGCCATGTCGAGGTCGCCCGAGCGCACCGCGTCGAGCTGGTGCGCCTCCTCGACCGGCACCAGCTCGATCGGCTCGCTCGACCGCTCGCGCCAGGCCCGGGCCCACTTGTCGGGCGTGGCGCCGGTCACGAAGCCCAGACGGAACGTCATGGGTGAAGTATCGCGGCGTCGGTGTCCCGTACGTTCGGGGCCATGCGCGTCCTGGTCACCGGTGCTTCCGGCTACGTCGGTTCCCGGCTGGTCCCGTCGCTGCTCGCGGCCGGGCACGAGGTCGTCGCCGCCGCTCGCGACACCGACGGGCTCGACCGGTTCGCGTGGTCCGACCGCGTCGAGCGCCGCTACCTCGACGTCGAGGACACCGTCTCGGTGCACCTGGCCGTCCGCGACGTCGACGCCGTGTTCTACCTGGTGCACTCGATGGGGGCGGGAGAGTTCCTCAAGCGCGACCGCGACGCCGCCGAGAGCCTGGCGCACGCCTGCGAGTACGCCGGCACCGGCCGCATCGTCTACCTGTCCGGGCTGGTGCCCGACGTGCCGGTCGACGAGCTCTCCGACCACCTGCGGTCGCGGCTCGAGGTCGAGGAGGTGCTGCTCGCCGGAGCGACCCCGACCACGGTCCTGCGCGCCTCGATGGTCATCGGCGGCGGCTCGCTGTCGTTCGAGATCATGCGTCGGGTCAGCGAGCGACTCCCGGTCACCGCGCTGCCGACCTGGATGCAGAGCCGCATCCAGCCGATCGCCGTCGAGGACGTCGTCCGCCTGCTCGTCGCCGCGCTCGACGGCGAGCCGCGCCGGCGCGCCTACGACGTGGGTGGCGACGAGGTGCTGTCCTACCCCGACCTGATCGCGCGGTTCGCCGTGCTGGCCGGGCTCGAACGACCTCAGGTGCCGGTGCCCGTGGCGCCGCAGCTGCTGGTCGGTGAGGCGATCGCGCTGGTCACCGGCGTGCCCCGCACCACCGTCCGGGCGCTGGTGCGGAGCCTGTCGCACGACATGGTCTGCCGCGACGACGACGTGCGTCGCGACCTCGCGCCCGGGGTGCCCTACCTGTCGCTCGACGAGGCGATCACCCGGTCGCTGGCCGGCGTCACTGACGCCACCTCGGCCGAGGGCGACGTCCAGGGCGAGGCCGACAGCGACCCGGAGTGGGTCGGCTCGACCGTCAGTTGAGCGGTCGCATGGTGTCCGGGACGCCGCCGCCGGCGTGCACGGCCTCCACGAGCTCGGCCAGCGCGGTCAGCGCCACGCGCTGCGACATCGGGCCGTAGGAGACCCGGGCGACGCCGAGCTCCTCCAGGCGCGCGAGCGGCGGGGTGCCGGGCACGCCGATCAGCGTCAGCCGCTGGGGGCCGAACGCCTCCACCAGCGTCGCCACCTGCTCCTCGTCGAGCAGGCCGGGGACGAAGACGACCGGGGCGCCGGCGTCGAGGTAGGCCCGGCCGCGGGTCACGGCCTCCGCCAGCGGGTCGTCGATCCCCTTGAGGAAGGCGTCGGTCCGGGCGTTGAGGACGAAGTCGGGCACTCCCGCGGCCGTCGCAGCGGCCATGATCGCCTCGACCTGGGCCGTGGCCTCGGCGAGCGGCTTGAGCTGGTCCTCGATGTTGGCGCCGACGACACCGACGCCGATGGCCTTGCGGACGGTCTCGGCGGCGTCGCCGTAGCCGGCCTCGAGGTCGGCGCTGACCGGCAGGGAGGTGGCGGCCACGATGCGGCGTACCTCCTCGATCATCTCCTCGACGGGGATGTTCTCGCCGTCCTCGTAGCCGCGCGAGGCGGCGATCGAGTGGCTGGCGGTGGCGAGGGCCAGGGTGCCGGGCAGGTCGGAGACCACGGTGGCACTGATGGAGTCCCACACGTTGACGACGGTCAGCAGCGTCGGGTCGCGGTGCAGGGACAGGAGGGCGGTGGCGTCATCTGCGGTCACGTGCCCAGCATGGCAGGACCGCGGCAATCACCCCTTCGATGTGACCCATCTGAACCGATTGCGCATACCGCATGTCACATTCGGGCATACTGAAGAGGTGGACAAGACTCTCGAACCGGGCGCCGTCACACCCGACCTGCGCGTCCGGGCCAAGAACATCGACGCGACCCTCGTGGGGTCGCGTCTGAAGCTCGCTCGGCAGCGTGCCGGGCTCACGCAGGGCGAGGCCGCGGGCGACCACATGTCGACCGCCTACATCTCCCGGATCGAGGCCGGCCAGCGCCGCGCCAGTGCCGAGCTGCTGGTCGCCCTGGCCCAGCGGCTGGGGTGCGACCCCGAGGAGCTGCTGGCGCCGGCCGACGACGTCGTCGAGCGGGAGCGGCAGTCGCGGCTGAGCCTCGAGCTCGACTACGCCGAGCTCGACCTGCGCACCGGTCAGGCGGTCTCGGCCCTCCGTCGGGTCGACGGTCTGCTGGCCGAGGACGACCTCCCGCTCGGCTTCCCCGCCCGGGCCCAGCACCTCCGGGCGCTCGCCCTGGAGACGATGGGCGAGGTCGACAAGGCCATCGACGTGCTCGAGCAGGTGGTGCGCAGCCTCGCCGGCGTCGAGCTGATCCGCGCCCTGACCGCGCTCACCCGTTGCTACCGCGAGCTCGGCAACCTCTCGCGGGCCTGCGAGATCGGCGAACGTGCCGAGCAGCTGCTGACCGCCGGTGAGCTGCAGGGCAGCGCCGAGGGCATCCAGCTGGCCGTGACCGTCGCCGCCGCCCACTACGAGCGCGGCGACCACCACCTCGCGACGCGCCAGTGCGAGCGTGCGATCGAGGACGCCGAGCGGCTCGGGTCGGCGACCGCCCGCGCCTCGGCCTACTGGAACAGCAGCATCGTCTACAAGGAGCAGGGCGACTTCGGTGCCGCGGTGCCGCTCGCCCAGAAGGCCGTCACCCTGATGGAGCAGACCCACGACGCGCGCAACATGGCGCGGCTGCGGGGTCAGCTCGGGCTGCTGCAGCTGGCGATGGTCCCCCCGGAGATCGAGGGCGCGATGCTCAACCTCTCCCAAGCCCAGGCGGAGTTCGTGCTCACCGAGACCAACGTCGCCGACCGTGGTCGCGTCGACCTCGGTCTGGCCAAGGCGCGGCTGCTCATCGGCGACGCCGAGGAGGCGGAGCGTCTCGCGGAGGACGTGTTCGAGGCCGCCCTCGGGGCCAGCCTGCTGGTGGCCGCCGAGGCCCAGACCGTGCTCGGGCAGGTCGATGCCATGCACGACCGGCTGGACGACGCGGTCGCGCACTTCCGTCACGCGCTCGTCATCCTCGAGGGGGTCGGGCAGGACCGTCAGTCGGCTCAGCTCTGGTTCGAGCTCGGCACGTTGCTGCGCGAGTACGGCGCCACCGACGATGCGCTCGACGCGTTCCGTCGTGCCGCCACGTCGACCGGCTTGACCGCGCCCACTTTTGCGAGGTCGCGCTTGATGAACTCGAACTAGGAGCGACGCCGGCAGGCGCCACGACCAGGTGCGCAGCAGGTGGTCAGCAGCACCAGACGTTGCGGGCGCTGACCGGCGCGGGCGCCTTGGCCTCCGTGCCCGAGGCCGTCGCGGAGACCGCGCCGCCGACCAGGGTGGCGGCGAGCAGCGACGAGGCGAGAAGGGCGCGGAACTTGGTCATCGGGTTCTCCTAGGGAGTGATCGCGAGCGACTTGGCGATTCGGCGTACCCGAACCGTCGTTACATTGTGTCAAATCTGAGTGGCAAACGCGCCTGTTCGGCAAGCAATCGCCCGAAGATTTCATCAATTTCCGCTTTGTGACAGCCTCACCAGTCACGCCTACCCCACCGGCAACTCCCGCCACTTGCGTCACAGGCGTCCGACGCCTGTTTGACGCGCCTGCGTGGCGCTCACCGACGGGTTCCCAGGGACGCCGGACGCGGCCTGGGCGGTCGAACGGGCCGGCGGCGGGTCGGCGGCGGGCCGAGAAAAACGACTCCGGCCCCGACCGCTGGAGACAGCGGGTCGGGGCCGATCTGGTGTCCGAGGGGGGACTTGAACCCCCACGCCCTAATACGGGCACTAGCACCTCAAGCTAGCGCGTCTGCCAATTCCGCCACCCGGACGAGTGCGTCGGAACAGTAGCAAAGCGGCGGCCTCCCGGCCGCATCGGGGGTCCTCGGCGCGGGTGCCAGGATGGGGCCATGGAACCCGAGCCCGACGGCGCCTCCTACGACCCGGCCGGTGAGGTCGTCGAGCTGTGCCGCGACCTGATCCGGATCGACACCTCCAACTACGGCGAGGCCGACGGACAGGGCGGGCCGGGGGAGCGCAAGGCGGCCGAGCACGTCGCCGCGCTGCTCGAGGAGGTCGGCATCGAGGCGCGCCTGTACGAGACCACCCCCGGCCGTACCTCGGTGGTGGCGTCGTGGGGCGGCGACGGCAGCCGGGACGACCGGCTGCTGCTGCACGGGCACCTCGACGTCGTGCCCGCCGCGGCGGAGGACTGGCAGGTCGACCCGTTCAGCGGCGAGGTGCAGGACGGCTACGTGTGGGGCCGCGGCGCGGTCGACATGAAGGACTTCGACGCGATGCTGCTCTCGGTGGTCCGTGCCCGGCAGCGCGCCGGCGCCGCACCGGCGCGGCCCGTCGTGCTGTGCTTCACCGCCGACGAGGAGGCCGGCGGGCACCACGGTGCCGAGCAGCTCGTCGGGCTCCACCGCGACGAGCTGGAGGGCTGCACGGAGGCGGTCGGCGAGGTGGGTGGGTTCTCGACGACCGTGCGCGGACGCCGGCTCTACCTCGTCGAGGCGGCCGAGAAGGGGATGGCCTGGATGCGGCTCACCGCCCGCGGTCGCGCCGGCCACGGCTCGATGATCAACCCGGACAACGCGGTGACCCGGCTCTCGGCCGCGGTGGCCCGCATCGGCGCCCACCAGTGGCCGGTGCGGCTCACCCCGACCATGGAGGTGCTGCTCGCCACGGTCGCCGACCTGGCCGGCACCGAGGCCACCCCCGACAACGCGCCCGCGCTGGTCGAGGAGTTCGGCGGTGCGGCCCGGATGCTCGGCGCCGTCATCCGCAACACGGTCAACCCGACCCAGCTCGACGCCGGCTACAAGGTCAACGTCGTGCCCACCGAGGCCACCGCCCACGTCGACGGCCGGTTCCTGCCGGGCTACGAGGACGAGTTCTTCGCGACCCTGCGCGAGCTGTGCGGCGACGGCATCGAGTGGGACTTCCTGTCCCACCAGCAACCCTGGGAGACGCCGTACGACGGCGACCTGGTCGCCGCGATGACCCGCTCGATCCTGGCCGAGGACCCCGAGGGCATCGTGGCGCCGTACACGATGAGCGGCGGCACCGACGCCAAGCACTTCCGCAAGCTCGGCATGCGCTCCTACGGCTTCGCGCCGCTGCGGCTGCCGGCCGACCTCGACTTCACCGCGCTGTTCCACGGCGTCGACGAGCGGGTCCCGGTCGACGCGCTGGAGTTCGGGGCGCGGGTCTTCGACCGGTTCCTCGACGACGTCTGAGCGCGCTCAGGCGGTGCGCACCGCGCGGATGATCTTGCGGCGCAGCACGACCCGTCGGGTGCCGTCGGCGCCGATCCGGACCCGGTCGAGCTCCCAGCCGCCGTGCTCGGCGCGCTCGACCAGCAGCTTGGTCACGACGTTGCGCGGGAACTCGCGCGAGTAGGTGACCTTGTCGAACTCCCACTCCACCCCCGGGCGGGGCGGACGGCGGTCGTGCCGGGGCACTCAGGCTCCTCCTGCCGGGCCGCCCGAGACGTCGTCGAGCGCGTCGACGAGCTCGGGCGGCAACGTCTTGTCCTCGATGGCCAGTGAACCGCGCAGCTGGTGGGCGGTGCGGGCGCCCACGATCGGCGCCGTCACCCCCGGCCGGTCGCGGACCCACACCAGCGCCACCTCCAGCGGCGTCCAGCCCAGGCCGTCGGCGGCGCGGGCGACCGCCTCGACCACCCGGGCGCTCTGGTCGTCGAGGTAGGCACCGACGAACCCGGCGAAGACCGGCGACGCCGCCCGCGAGTCCGACGGCGTACCGCCGCGGTACTTGCCGGTGAGCACGCCGCGGCCCAACGGCGACCAGGGGAGGACGCCGAGGCCCAGCGCCGCGCAGGCCGGCAGCACCTCGCGCTCGACGAGCCGGTTGAGCAGGGAGTACTCGACCTGGGTCGAGGCCAGGGTCGCCCGGCCCGGCACGGCCCGCTGCCAGGTGGCCGCCTGGGCGGTCTGCCAGCCGGCGTAGTTGGAGATCCCGACGTACGACGCCCGGCCCGACGACACGGCGACGTCGAGGGCGCCGAGCGTCTCGTCGAGCGGCGCCCGGTCGGACCACACGTGCACCTGCCACAGGTCGACGTGGTCGACACCGAGTCGGCGCAGCGAGGCGTCGAGGGTGGTGAGCAGGTGCCCGCGGGAGGTGTCGGTGACCCGCTCGCCGGACCGCCGGGAGATGCCGGCCTTGGTCGCCAGCACGACCTCGTCCCGCGCGACCACGTCGCCGATGAGCGAGCCGACCAGGCGCTCGGAGTCGCCGTCGGTGTAGCCGGCCGCGGTGTCGACCAGGGTGCCGCCGGCCTCGGCGAACGCGATCAGCTGGTCGCGCGCCTCGTGCTCGTCGGTGTCCCGGCCCCACGTCATCGTCCCGAGCCCGAGGCGGGACACCTGGAGGCCGGTGCTGCCCACGGCTCGCTGCTGCATGGCCGAAAACCTAGACGAGTCGCGGTGGGGCGGTGGCGGTGGCTCGCGGGTGGGGCCGCTACCGTGCCCCTCGTGTGGGACGTGCTCCAGGCTGTGGTCCTCGGCGTCCTCCAGGGTCTGACCGAGTTCCTGCCCATCTCGAGCAGCGCCCACCTCGCGATCTACCCCCAGCTGTTCGGCTGGGAGGACCCCGGCGCGTCGTTCACCGCCGTGGTGCAGATCGGGACCGAGGTGGCGGTGCTGCTCTACTTCCGACACGACATCTGGCGGATCTCCTCGACCTGGGTGCGGTCGCTGTTCCGGCCCGAGCTGCGCGGCCACATCGACGCCCGGATGGGCTGGTTCGTGCTGATCGGTTCGCTGCCGATCGTGGTGCTGGGGTTCGCCCTGCAGAGCGTCATCCGCTCCGACTTCCGCAACCTGTGGATCATCGCCACCACGCTCGTCGTGCTCGGCGTCGTGCTCGGCCTGGCCGACCGGCTGGGCTCGACCGACCGCGACCTGAAGCAGATGACGCTGCGCCACGCGGCGCTGATGGGCGGTGCGCAGGCGCTGGCGCTCGTCCCCGGGGTGTCCCGTTCGGGTGCCACGCTCTCGATGGGGCGCGCGCTGGGCTACGACCGGGAGTCGGCCACCCGGTTCGCCTTCCTGCTCGCCATCCCGGCGGTGGTCGGCGCCGGCATCTTCGAGCTCCGCAAGATCGGCGACGAGGCCAACCCCTACGGCTGGGGTCCCACGATCGTGGCGACGGTGGTCTCCTTCGTCGTCGGGTACGCCGCGATCGCCTGGCTGCTGCGCTACGTCTCGACCCGCTCGTTCACCCCGTTCGTGCTCTACCGGGTGGCGCTCGGCGTGGCGACGTTCGTGCTCCTGGCCACCGGGGTGCTCTCCGCCCGGGGCTGAGCCCAGGCCGGCGCTACAGCCAGCCGGACCGCTTGAAGAACCACAGCAGTCCCAGCGAGACCCCGGTCATCAGCGCCAGCGCGAAGGGGTAGCCGAGGGTCCAGCCGAGCTCGGGCATGTGCTCGAAGTTCATGCCGTAGACCCCCGCGATCAGCGTGGGTACGACGACCAGCGCGGCGCCCGCGGAGATCTTGCGCATGTCGTCGTTCTGCTGCACCGAGATCGACGCCAGGTGGGCGTCGAACGCGGTGGAGAGGAGCTGGTCGAGGCTGTCGACGATCTCGGCGGCCTGGTTGAGGTGGTCGACCACGTCGCGGTAGAACGGCGCCGCCTCCTCCTCGACCCCGGGCACCAGCCCCGAGGCGAAGCGACGCATCGGCTCGCGCAGCGGCAGCACCGCCCGGCGTACCTCGGCGATCTCGCGCTTGAGCGCGTAGATGCGGGCGGAGTCCTTGGTCCGCTGATCGGAGAAGACCGACTCCTCGACCTCGTCGACGTCCTTTTGGAGGAACTCGACGACCTCGAGGTAGGCGTCGACCACGGTGTCGCACACGGCGTACACGACGGCGGACGGGCCGTGGGTGAGCACGTGCTGGGACGTCTCGAGGAACCTGCGCGCCTCCTGGAGCTGGGAGCCGCGGCCGTGCCGCACCGAGACGACGAAGTCGGGTCCGACGAAGATGTTGATCTCGCCGGTCTCCACGGCGTCGTCCTCGTCGACGTACCAGAGCGTCTTCAGCGTCAGGAACAGGTTGCCGCCGTACTGCTCGAGCTTGGGGCGCTGGTGGGCCTTGAAGGCGTCCTCGACGGCCAGGTCGTGCAGGTCGAACCCGGTCGCGACCTCGCTCAGCTCGGTCCGGCTCGGCTGGTAGAGCCCCACCCAGACGAACCCGTCGCACTCGGCGGCGGCTGCGCGCAGACCGGCGAAGTCGTGCTTGTGCGAGTCGAGCGGGAGCCTCGAGCCGCCCTTGTACACGGCGCTGTCCACGATCACGGCGTCACGATAGTCACCGCGGCCGCTCGGCACGCCCCTCTACGCTCCACGACATGGCAACGGTGATCCTCGTCCGACACGGCCGGACCACGGCCAACGCCTCGGGCACCCTGGCCGGGCGCCTGCCCGGCGTCCGGCTCGACGACGTGGGCGTCGACCAGGCGCGGCGGACGGGGGAGCGGCTCGTCGTGGTGCCCCTGGCGGCGGTCGTCAGCAGCCCGCTCGAGCGGTGCCGGCAGACGGCCAAGGCCCTCCTCGACGCCCGCGACGGCACGGTCGGGACGACGCCGCGGATCACCCCGGAGAAGGGGATCACCGAGTGCGACTACGGCGAGTGGCAGGGCCGGCTGCTCAAGGACCTCGCCAAGGAGCCCCTCTGGAAGACCGTCCAGGCCCAGCCGTCGGCCGCCGCGTTCCCCGGCGGGGAGTCGATGGCGACGATGCAGGCGCGCTCGGTGGCCGCGGTGCGCCGGCACGACGCGGCCATCGAGGCCGAGCACGGAGCCGGCGCGGTGTGGGTGGCGGTCAGCCACGGCGACATCATCAAGTCGGTCCTGGCCGACGCCCTCGGCATGCACCTCGACCTGTTCCAGCGCATCAACGTCGACCCGGCCTCGGTCTCGATCGTGCGCTACACCGGGACCCGTCCCTACGTGCTGGCCACCAACACCCACGCCGGGGACCTGTCCTGGCTGGTGCCGCCGCCGCCGAAGAAGAAGGGCCGCGCCCGTCGTACCACCGAGCCGGGGGAGGACGCCCCGGTCGGGGGTGGCGCCGGTCCTTCGGGTCGGTCATAGGGTGAACGACATGCCGATCGTGCACTCCTTCGACCCGCCGGAACGCTTCGTCACCGGCACCGTCGGCGAGCCCGGGGCGCGGACGTTCTTCCTCCAGGCCCGCACCGGCGCGCGGGTCACCTCGGTCTCGCTGGAGAAGCAGCAGGTCGCCGCGCTCGCCGAGCGCGTCGACGAGCTGCTCGACGAGGTGATGTCGACCCAGACCGAGACCGTCGTGCCCGCCGTCGCCCCCATCGGGCTCGAGGACTCCGCCCCGCTCGAGCAGCCCATCGAGGAGGAGTTCCGCGCCGGCACCATGACGCTGTCGTGGGACCCGAGCGACGAGCGTGTCGTGATCGAGGTCTTCCCGTTCAGCGAGGCGGCGGTGGTCAGCCCGGAGCAGGTCGACGAGGACTTCGAGGAGCCCGAGCCCGACGAGGTCTTGCTGGTCCGGATCAGCCCGGCGGTCGCCCGCTCCTTCGTCCAGCGGGCCGAGCAGGTGCTCGAGGCCGGACGTCCGAGCTGCCCGTTCTGCGGCAACCCGATCGACCCCGACGGCCACCTCTGCGTGCGGGCCAACGGCTTCCGGCGCCGCGACCCGCAGGCCCCCTGAGGCCCGGCGGGCACGTGGCCGACCTCGAGCTGCGCGGGCGGATCATGCCCGCGTCCAACGCGACGTTCCTCGGTGAGCTCGACGGCCGCACGGTCGTCTACAAGCCGATCGCCGGCGAGCGCCCGCTCTGGGACTTCCCCGACGGCACCCTCGCCGACCGCGAGGTGGCGGCGTACGCCGTCTCGGAGGCGACGGGCTGGGACGTCGTCCCGCGCACCTGGCTGGGCGAGGGACCGCACGGTCCCGGGATGCTGCAGGAGTGGCAGGAGCCCGACCCCGACCAGGACGCCGTGACCCTGGTCCGCAGCGGCCGCGGCCTGCCCGACGGCATGCTGTCGGTCTTCGAGGGCCTCGACGAGCAGGACCGCGAGGTCACCCTCGTCCACGAGGACACCGAGCCGCTGCGCCGGATGGCCGTCTTCGACGTGATCACCAACAACGCCGACCGCAAGGGCGGCCACGTGCTGGAGATGGTCGGCGGCCACCGCTACGGCGTCGACCACGGCCTGACCTTCCACCACGAGCCCAAGCTGCGCACCGTGCTGTGGGGCTGGCACGGCTACCCGCTCGACGACGAGCAGGTCGCCGGGGTCGAGCGGGTGCTCTCGGCGCTGGCCGCCGACCTCGGCGCCACCCTCGCCGAGCACCTCACCGACCTCGAGATCGACACCTTCGCCCGGCGCTGCCGCCGCCTCCTCGACCGCGGCGTGATGCCGGTCCCGCGCGGCGAGTGGCCCGTGATCCCCTGGCCGCCGTTCTGAGGGTGCCCCACCGTGGTCTCGAGACGGCCGTGGCCGGCCTCCTCGACCGGCGAGCCCGGGTCGAGATCCGGCGAGGTGCGCGCCCTGCGGGGTTCTTTCGAGACGGTTGCTAGGGCAACCTCCTCGACCACCGGTGATCGGTGACCCACGGTGGTCGAGGCGGGCCGCCAGGCCCGTCTCGAGACCACACCACGCTCGGCCGGCGACGGCTCGTGGCGGGGTCCGCGCAACTCTTCACTAGGGTGCAGTCATGCGTTCCTGGCCGGCCCCGGAGGTCCCGACCCTTCCCGTGACGGCCCCACCCGTGGTGCTCCACGACACCCCCACCGGGTCCCGGGTCGACGTGTCGCCGGCCGAGGGCCGGGCGGCGCGGCTCTACGTCTGCGGCATCACGCCGTACGACGCCACCCACCTCGGCCACGCGGCGACGTACGTCGGCTTCGACCTGCTCCACCGCGCCTGGCGCAACGCCGGGCACGACGTGCTCTACGTGCAGAACGTGACCGACGTCGACGACCCGCTCCTCGAGCGCGCCGCCAAGGTGAAGGTCGACTGGGTCGAGCTGGCCGAGCGCGAGACGGAGCTGTTCCGCCAGGACATGCAGGCACTGCGGGTGCTGCCGCCGCACCACTACGTCGGCGCGGTCGAGTCGATCCCGCTGGCCGTGCAGATGATCCAGGCGCTCGACGCCGCCGGGGCGGTCTACGGCGTCGAGACCGACCTCTACCACGCGGTCGCGTCGGACCCGTCGTTCGGCGAGGAGTCCGGCTACGACCGCGAGACGATGCTGCGGCTGTTCGGCGAGCGTGGCGGCGACCCCGACCGGCCCGGCAAGCAGGACCCGCTCGACTCCGTCGTGTGGCGTGGCGAGCGGGAGGGCGAGCCGTCGTGGCCCAGCCCGTACGGTCCCGGACGCCCGGGCTGGCACATCGAGTGCGCCGCGATCGCCCGGCACCACCTCGGTGGCGAGTTCGAGGTGCAGGGCGGCGGCAGCGACCTGGTCTTCCCGCACCACGAGATGTGCGCCAGCCACGCCCAGGTGGTCTCGCCCGGCGAGCGGTTCGCGCAGGTCTACAGCCACGCCGGGATGGTCGGCTACGACGGCGAGAAGATGTCGAAGTCCAAGGGCAACCTGGTCTTCGTCTCCGCGCTGCGCAACAGCGACATCGACCCGATGGCGATCCGTCTCGCGCTGCTGCGTCACCACTTCCGCAGCGACTGGGAGTGGGTCGACGCCGAGCTGTTCGACGCCGTCGACGCACTCGCCCGCTGGCGCAAGGCCGTCGCGCTCGGCGCCGGCGCGCCCGCCGAGCCCGTGGTGACCGCGGTGCTGGCCGCGCTCGCCGACGACCTCGACGCGCCGCGGGCGGTCGCGGCCGTCGACGCCTGGGTCGCCGCGACGCTCGGCACCGACGGCCTGGCCGACACCTCCGACCCCGACGCCGCGACCGCGGTCCTCGCCGTGGTCGACGCTGCTCTCGGTCTCACCCTCTGACCCCGGGCCGGGACGGGCCGGGACAAGCCGGGACAAGGAGGCCACCGGTGGCGCACGCTGGAGCCATGACCAACGCCGTCCGCCCCAAGCTCGTCGTCCAGCCCGCTGCCGAGGCCCTGCGGTGGTACGCCGCGACGCTCGGCGCCGACGTCGGGCCCGTCTTCGAGCACGAGGGGACCGTCGTCTTCGCCCGGCTCACCGTCCTGGGCACCACGGTGACCCTCAAGGACGCCGACGGCGCCGACCCGGTGCCGACCCCGGGGCCGATCCTCGACGTCGTCCACGACGACCCCGACCGCCTCGCGCAGGTGATGCTCGCCGCGGGCGCGAGCGAGGTCTTCGCCATCAGCGACCGGCCCTGGGGCGGGCGCTGGGGGCGCGTGCGCGACCCGTTCGGCGTGCAGTGGCTCCTCGCCACGCCCGACGACGCGACCCCGGAGCAGGTCGCGGCGGCGATGGGCGCCGGGTGAGGGACCTCGGGGTCAGGCGCCGGTCGGTCCCGGCGGCTGGTCGTCGCCGCGGCGCTTGAGGTAGCGCTCGAACTCCCGGGCGATCGCCTCGCCGGACGCCTCGGGCAGGTCGGCGGTGTCGCGGGTCTCCTCCAGCGACCGGACGTAGTCGGCGACGTCCTCGTCCTCCTCGGCGAGCTCGTCGACGCCGCGCTCCCAGGCGCGGGCGTCCTCTGGCAGGTCGCCGAGCGGGATCGAGACCTCGAGGAGGTCCTCGAGCTGGCCGAGCAGGGCCAGGGTGGCCTTGGGGCACGGCGGCTGGGCGACGTAGTGGGGGACCGCGGCCCAGTAGGACACGGCCGGCACGTCGAGCCGCACGCAGGCGTCCTGGAAGACGCCGACGATGCCGGTCGGGCCCTCGTACGTCGACTGCTCCAGCTTGAGCCGGTCGACCAGCTCCGGCTCGGTGGTGGTGCCGGTCACCGGGATCGGGCGGGTGTGCGGGGTGTCGGCCAGCAGCGCGCCGAGGGTGACGACCAGCTCGCCCCCGAGGTCGTCGCAGGCCGCCAGCAGCTCGGCGCAGAACAGGCGCCACCGCATGTTGGGCTCGATGCCACGGACCAGGATGATGTCGCGGTCGAGGTCGGGCGGCGAGGCCACCGCGATCTGCGTGGTCGGCCAGGTGATCCGGCGGTGGCCGAGCTCGTCGGTGCCGACCATCGGCCGGTTGACCTGGAAGTCGTAGAACTCCTCGGGGTCGATCGCGGCCACGACCCGCGCCGACCAGACCTGCATCAGGTGGTCGATGACCGAGGAGGCGGCGTCGGCGGCGTCGTTCCAGCCCTCGAACGCGGCGATGACCAGGGGGTCGACCAGGTCCGGGGTCTCGTCGATCTCGATCACCCGGGAAGCCTACTCAGGCGTGCGGTGTTGTCCCGGGGCCCGCGTCCCGGGCCGCGATTTCGCCGCCCCGCCGGCCGGTGTCACGATTTGAGAACCCTGTCCGGGTCGTGGACCGCCGTTCCTAGGCTGGACAGGGCCACCGAGAAGGAGTCACCGTGCCCGACCTGCGTCCCGACGTCACCGACGAGCTCACCGCGCTCCTGCGCGAGCGGATCGTGGTGCTCGACGGCGCCATGGGCACCGCCATCCAGCGCGACCGCCCCTCCGAGGCCGGCTACCGCGGCGACCGGTTCGCCGACTGGCCCAGCGACCTGCAGGGCAACAACGACCTGCTCACGCTGACCCAGCCGGACATCATCGCCGGCATCCACCGCGAGTACCTCGAGGCCGGCGCCGACGTCATCGAGACCAACACGTTCAACGCCAACCGGGTCTCGCTCAGCGACTACGGCATGGACGAGCTCGCCTACGAGCTCAACCTCGAGGCCGCCAGGCTGGCCCGCTCGGTCGCGGACGAGGTGGCCGCGGCCACCGGCACCCCCCGCTACGTCGGCGGCGCGCTCGGCCCCACGACGCGCACGGCCAGCATCAGCCCCGACGTCAACGACCCCGGCGCCCGCAACGTCTCCTGGGACCAGCTGGTGGCGGCGTACCTCGAGGCGGCCAACGGCCTGGTCGACGGCGGCTCCGACCTGATCTTCATCGAGACGATCTTCGACACCCTCAACGCCAAGGCGGCGATCTTCGCCGTCGAGACGCTGTTCGAGGAGCGCGGCCGGCGCTGGCCGGTCATCATCTCCGGCACCATCACCGACGCCTCGGGCCGCACCCTGTCGGGCCAGGTCACCGAGGCCTTCTGGGACTCCGTGCGCCACGCGCGCCCACTGGCCGTCGGACTCAACTGCGCGCTCGGGGCCAAGGAGATGCGCCCCTACATCGCCGAGATGAGCCGGCTGGCCGACACCTTCGTCTCCTGCTACCCCAACGCCGGGCTGCCCAACGCGTTCGGTGAGTACGACGAGGCGCCCGACGAGACCGCCGCGATGCTGGCCGAGTTCGCCGAGGCCGGGTTCGTCAACCTCGCCGGCGGCTGCTGCGGCACCACCCCCGACCACATCAAGGCCATCGCCGGCGCGGTCGCCGACAAGACCCGGCGCGAGCCGGTCACCGTCGAGTCGGCCATGCGCCTCTCGGGCCTCGAGCCGTTCACCGTCGACGCCGACTCGCTGTTCGTCAACGTCGGCGAGCGCACCAACATCACCGGCTCGGCGAAGTTCCGCAACCTGATCAAGGACGGCGACTACGACACCGCGCTCGCGGTCGCCCTCCAGCAGGTCGAGAACGGCGCGCAGGTCATCGACGTCAACATGGACGAGGGCATGATCGACGGCGTCGCGGCCATGGACCGCTTCACCAAGCTCATCGCCAGCGAGCCCGACATCAGCCGGGTGCCGCTCATGGTCGACTCCTCGAAGTGGGAGGTGATCCAGGCCGGCCTGAAGAACGTCCAGGGCAAGGCGATCGTCAACTCGATCTCCATGAAGGAGGGCGAGGACACCTTCCGCGAGCAGGCGACCCTGGTCAAGAAGTACGGCGCCGCCGCGGTCGTGATGGCCTTCGACGAGGACGGCCAGGCCGACAACCTCGAGCGCCGCAAGCAGATCTGCGAGCGGGCCTACCGGATCCTGGTCGACGAGGTGGACTTCCCGGCCGAGGACATCATCTTCGACCCCAACGTCTTCGCCGTGGCCACCGGCATCGAGGAGCACGCCTCCTACGGCCTCGACTTCATCGAGGCGACCCGCTGGATCAAGGAGAACCTGCCCGGTGCCAAGGTCTCCGGCGGCATCTCCAACGTCTCCTTCTCCTTCCGCGGCAACAACCCGGTGCGCGAGGCGATCCACGCGGTCTTCCTCTTCCACGCCATCCGGGCCGGGCTCGACCTGGGCATCGTCAACGCCGGCGCCCTGGTGCCCTACGACTCGGTCGAGCCCGAGCTGCGCGAGCGCATCGAGGACGTCGTCCTCAACCGCCGCCCCGACGCCGCCGAGCGACTGCTCGAGATCGCCGAGGCGCACAACAAGGCGGGTGAGGCCGTCGAGGCCGCGACCGAGGAGTGGCGCGACCTGCCCGTGGGCGAGCGGATCACGCACGCCCTGGTGAAGGGGATCGACGCCCACGTCGAGGCCGACACCGAGGAGCTGCGCCAGCTGATCGCCGACCGCGGGGGCCGCCCGATCGAGGTGATCGAGGGCCCGCTGATGGACGGCATGAACGTCGTCGGTGACCTCTTCGGCGCCGGCAAGATGTTCCTGCCACAGGTGGTGAAGTCGGCCCGGGTGATGAAGAAGGCCGTGGCCTACCTGATCCCCTACATCGAGCAGGAGAAGGCCGACCTCATCGCCGCCGGGGGCGTCGCCAGCAGCGACAAGGAGACCAACGGCACGATCGTGATGGCCACCGTCAAGGGCGACGTGCACGACATCGGCAAGAACATCGTCGGCGTGGTCCTGCAGTGCAACAACTACGAGGTCATCGACCTCGGCGTGATGGTGCCGGCGCAGAAGATCCTCGACACCGCCGCCGAGGTGGGCGCCGACATCATCGGCCTCTCCGGCCTGATCACGCCCTCGCTCGACGAGATGGTCAACCTCGCCAACGAGATGCAGCGCCAGGGCCTGGAGATCCCGCTGCTCATCGGCGGGGCCACCACCTCGCGGGCGCACACGGCCGTCAAGGTCGACCCGCGCTACGACGGCCCGGTCGTCTGGGTCAAGGACGCCTCCCGCTCGGTGCCCACCGCCGCCGCCCTGCTCCACGACACCAAGCGCGCGACGCTGATGGCCGACATCAAGGTCGACTACGACGCCCTGCGCGCCCGCCACGCGGGCAAGAGCGACCGCAAGCTGGTCTCCTACGACGTCGCGCGCGCCGACGCCACCCCGGTCGACTGGACGGCGTACACGCCGCCGGCGCCGAAGCAGCCCGGCGTCCACGTCCTCGACGACTACGACATCGCCGAGCTGCGCGGCTACATCGACTGGCAGCCGTTCTTCAACGCCTGGGAGATGAAGGGCAAGTTCCCCGACATCCTCAACAACCCGGCGTCGGGCGAGACCGCCCGCAAGCTCTACGACGACGCCCAGGCCATGCTCGACCGGATCATCGACGAGAAGTGGCTGACCGCCAAGGGCGTCTACGGGTTCCTGCCGGCCGCCGGCGACGGCGACGACACGCTCGTCTACACCGACGACTCCCGGTCGGAGGTGCGCACGACGCTGCACCACCTGCGCCAGCAGGGGGAGCACCGCCAGGGCGTGCCCCACAAGTCGCTCGCCGACTTCGTGGCGCCGGTCGACACCGGCCTGGCCGACCACGTCGGCGGGTTCGCGGTCACCACCGGCATCGGCCTGCCCGAGCGGGTCAAGGCGTTCAAGGACGACCTCGACGACTACAGCGCGATCCTGCTCGAGTCGCTGGCCGACCGGCTCGCCGAGGCGTTCGCCGAGCGGCTGCACCAGCGGGTCCGCACCGAGTTCTGGGGCCACGTCCCCGACGAGCACCTCAGCAGCGAGGACCTGATCGCCGAGAAGTACGACGGCATCCGCCCGGCGCCCGGCTACCCGGCCTGCCCCGACCACACCGAGAAGCTCACCCTGTGGGACCTCCTCGACGTCGAGGCCGCCACCGGCATCACCCTGACCGAGTCGATGGCGATGTGGCCCGGCGCGTCGGTCTCCGGCTGGTACTTCAGCCACCCGCAGTCGCAGTACTTCGTGGTCGGCCGTGTGGGCCGCGACCAGGTCGCGTCCTACGCCGAGCGCAAGGGCTGGACCCTCGCCGAGACCGAGCGGTGGCTCTCGCCCAACCTCGGCTACGAGCCCGAGGACTGATGGGCACCGCAGACGAGAGGGGTCTCGAGACAGGCGCTGGCGCGCCTGCCCCGACCACCGTCTCCACGCTGGTCGAGGAGGGCGGACACGCCCGTCTCGAGAGCACCCGGCCCGCCGCGGTGCTCTGGGACATGGACGGCACCCTCGTCGACACCGAGCCCTACTGGATCGCCACCGAGCACGCGCTCGCGGCCGAGTTCGGCGGCAGCTGGAGCGACGAGCTCGCCCTGCAGCTGGTCGGCAACGACCTGCTGGAGTCGGGGCGGTTCATCCAGGAGCACATGCCGCTGCCGCAGCTGAGCCCCGAGGAGATCGTGGAGCGGCTCCTCGACGGCGTGGTGGCCCACGTCGAGCAGGCCGTGCCGTGGCGGCCCGGCGCGCGCGAGCTGCTGGCCGACCTCCGGAGCGAGGGCGTGCCCTGCGCGCTGGTCACCATGTCCTACGAGCGGTTCGTCGCGCCGATCCTGGCGGTGCTGCCCGCGGGCTCCTTCCAGGTGGTGGTGACCGGCGACCAGGTCGCCCGCGGCAAGCCCGACCCCGAGCCCTACCTGAGTGCGGCCCGGCAGCTCGGGGTCGACCCAGGCGACTGCGTCGCGATCGAGGACTCCAACACCGGCTGTCGCTCGGCCGAGACGGCCGGGTGCACGGTGCTGGCCGTGCCCCACCACGTGCCGGTCGAGCCGGGGGAGCGGCGGGTCTTCGTCGAGACGCTCGCCGGTCTCGACACGGCCGCGGTGACGTCGTACCTGCTCCCGGCGGCGCCCGCCCGGTAGCCGGGCCCGTCCCGCCCCCGTCCGCCGGGCCGGGGCCACCGACCGGAGGACTTCCGCCGGCCGGACCGCGGGCGCGGCGGATCGTTGCCAATTCGCGACCTTCGCCGCACGCCCTCAGGGTGGCGCCGACCGGGGGTCGCGAGTACGTTCGCGACGTTCTGCTCACGTCTCCCGGAGGTAGTCGCTCGTGACCCCAGTACGGAAGGTCCTGTCCCTGGCAGGCGCCGGCACCCTGATCCTCGCCCTGGCTGCGTGCGGCGACGGCGAACGCGACACCGACGACAACGGCGGCTCCGGCGGCGAGGGCTCCGGCGGCGACACCTCCTCCACCGAGGCCTCCGGCGAGTTCACCCTCGGCACCACCGAGTCGGTCACCGCGATGGACCCTGCCGGGTCCTACGACTTCGGTTCCTGGAACATGCAGTACACGATCTTCGAGCAGCTGCTCGCCATCCCCGCCGGGGCCGACGAGCCCGTGGGCGACGCCGCCGAGAGCTGCGAGTACGACGACCCGGAGACGGTCACCTGCACGCTCAAGGAGGGGCTGAAGTTCTCCAACGGCAACGACCTGACGTCCTCCGACGTCAAGTTCTCCCTGGAGCGCAACCTCGCCATCAACGACCCCAACGGCTCGTCGGTGCTGCTGGGCTCCATCAGCAACGGTGACACCGAGAACCAGTCCGTCGCCGAGGGCGCCATCGAGACGCCCGACGACCTGACGGTCGTGTTCCACCTGAACAAGCCCGACGCCACCTTCACCAAGGTGCTGGCCACCGCGACCGCCTCGATCGTCGACGAGGACACCTTCCCCGCCGACGCCATCGTCGAGGACGACCAGGTCATCGGGTCCGGGCCCTACACGCTCGAGCAGTACGAGTCGGGCCAGCAGGCGGTCCTCGAGGCCAACCCGGAGTACACCGGCGAGCGCACCCCGCAGACCAAGACCATCTTCGTCCGCTACTACAACGACGCCGCGCCGCTGCGCAGCGCGATCTCGGCCGAGCAGGTCGACATCGCCTACCGGACCCTCAGCCCGACCGACCTGACCTCGCTGGAGGAGGAGGGCACCGTCAACGTGCTCAAGGGTGAGGGCTCGGAGTTCCGCTACTGGGTGTGGCAGCTCGGGTTCGACGGCCCGGGCACCGACGTCGCCGTCCGCCAGGCCGCGGCCCAGATCATCGACCGCGACGCGATCGCCGAGCGCGCCTACGACGGCACCGTGAAGCCGGCGTACTCGATCGTGCCGCCGGGCTTCGCCGGTCAGAAGGACTCCTTCACCGAGGCCTACGGCGAGCCGTCGGTCGACGCCGCCAAGGCGATCCTCGACGAGGCGGGCGTCGAGACGCCGGTCTCGATCACCCTCGGCTACACCCCGACCCACTACGGCCCCAACGCCGTCGACGAGGCGCAGGAGCTGGCCGACCAGCTCAACTCCAGCGAGCTGTTCGAGGTCGAGCTCGAGAGCACCGAGTGGGAGGAGTACCAGACGGTCTACAAGGAGGGCGCCTACGACCTCTTCATCCTCGGCTGGTACCCCGACTTCCTCGACGCCGACAACTACCTGAGCCCGTTCGTCCGCGACGGCGGCTTCTTCCAGAACGGCTACTCCAACGAGGAGGTCAACAGCCTGCTCGACCAGGAGGTCGGCGAGACCGACGCCGCGGCACGCGAGACCATCCTGGGAGACATCCAGGACATCGTCGCCGAGGAGGTGCCGCTGATCCCGTCGTGGAACGGCGAGAACGTCGCCGTGGCCACCGACGAGATGCAGGGCGTCCAGGAGACGCTCGACCCGACCTACATCTTCCGGTTCTGGGAGATCTCCAAGGGCTGAGGGGCCACTGTCGCCATCGTCCTCGCGCGCGGAGGGCGCCCACCGGTGCGGTGGGTGCCCTCCAGCGCGCAGCCCTAGGCCCCGAGGAGGGTCATGAGCTCCGCGTCCGGGTCGCTGCCCCGCTACATCCTCGTCCGGCTCCTGCTGGTCGTGCCGATGATGTGGGTGCTGCTCACCATGGTCTTCGTGCTGCTGCGGGTGGCGCCGGGTGACCCGGTCACCGCCGCGTTCGGCGACCGCCTCAGCGACGAGGCGCTCGACGACAGGCGCGCCCAGCTCGGGCTCGACCGACCGATGATCGTGCAGTACCTCGACTACCTCGGGGACGTGGCCCGCCTCGACCTGGGCACCACCATCAGCGACGGGCGACCGGTCCTCGACATCATCCAGACCCAGGGTGGGGCGACGCTGACCCTCACCCTCGGCGCGTTCATCTTCGCCGTGCTGATCGGCGTCCCCCTCGGGCGGATCGCCGGGCGCCGCCGCGACACGGCGATCGACGCCGGCATCCGGATCTTCGGCGTGGTCAGCTACGCCGCCCCGATCTTCTGGGTCGGCATCATGCTGGTGCTGCTGGTCATCAAGCTGTTCCCCGGCTGGCCGATCGACGGCATCGCCGACTCCAGCACGCTCTACTACGTGCCCGAGAAGACGAAGATCCTGCTCGTCGACTCGATCCTGGCCAACGACTCGGTCTCGACCATCGACGTGCTCAAGCACCACGCGCTGCCGTGCTTCACGCTCGGGCTGCTGCTGTCGGGCGTGATCATCCGGCTGGTCCGGATCAACGTCATCCGCACCCTCGACGACGACTACGTCGAGGCGGCGCGCGCCCGGGGCATCCCCGAGCGCCGCGTCGTGCGCACGCACGCCTTCCGCAACGCCCTGGTGCCGGTGATCACGGTGATCGGGCTCCAGTTCGCGCTCACCCTCTCCGGAGCCATCCTGACCGAGCGCACCTTCAACTGGCCCGGCCTGGGCACCGAGCTGGTCGCCTACGTCACCGACCGCGACTACGTCGCGGTCCAGGGCCTGGTCACGTTCTTCGCACTGGCGGTCGTCCTGGTCAGCCTGCTGGTCGACGTCCTCAACGCCCTGGTCGACCCGAGGGTGAGGTACTGATGGCCGAGACCGCCCACGGACCCGTCGGGGGACGCGTCGCCAAGACGCCACGCGAGCGGCGCAGCCGGGTGCCGCGCTTCGTGCGGACCATCTGGGCCACCAAGGGGTTGGCCCGGTGGCTGCTGCTCATCGGCGTGCTCATCACCCTGGTCTTCCTGGCCTGCGCCGCGTTCGCCCCGTGGATCGCGCCGTACGGCTTCGACCAGGTGCGCGACTCCGGCGGCAACTTCCCCAAGAGCTCGGGCCGGGTCGACGGGCACCTGCTCGGCACCAACGACCAGTTCTTCGACATCTTCTCCCGGGTCGTGTGGGGTGCCCGCACGGCCGTGCTCGTCGTGCTGCTGTCGGTGGTGCTCTCGGCCGTCATCGGGGTGCCGCTGGGCCTGGTGTCGGGCTTCGTCGGCGGGTGGTTCGACCGGATCACCCTGTTCCTGATGGACGCGCTCTACTCGTTCCCGTCGCTCCTGCTGGCCATCGTCTTCTCGTTCCTGCTGCGCGACGCGGTGGGGGGCGGCATCGTCGCCGCCGCCCTGTCGCTGACGGCCATCTACATCCCCCAGTACTTCCGCGTCGTGCGCAACACCACGGTCGCCGCACGCGAGGCGACGTACGTCGAGGCGGCCAAGGCGATCGGCGCGCCGCCGGTCACCGTGATGCGCAAGTACCTGTTCGGCAACGTCGTGCAGTCGGTGCCCGTGATCGGCACCCTCAACGCCGCCGACGCCCTCGGGACGCTCGCCGCGCTCGGCTTCCTCGGGTTCGGCATCCAGCCGACCGAGGCGTCGGAGTGGGGATACGACCTGAGCCGGGCCCTCGACAACGTCAGCGCCGGCGACCTCGGCCCCGCCCTGTGGCCGGGCCTGGCGATCATCCTGCTGGTCACCGCCCTCACCCTGGTCGGCGAGGGACTCAACGAGACCCTCAACCCGGCGTTGCGCCGGCGCCGGCTGCGGCCGTTCTCGATGCCGCCGCGCGAGGGCGCGACCGGGACGACCGCGACGGCCGGGGCGACCGCGGCCGGCGACGCACGGAAGGAGTCGTCATGACCGACGCGATGCTGCGCGACGTCGTACCGGGGACGCCCGGCGAGCCCGTGATCTCGGCCGAGGACCTGCGGGTCTGGTACGGGACCGACCGGGGCCCCGTGCGCGCCGTCGACGGGGTCTCCTTCGACCTGCAGCCGGGGGAGATCCTCGGCCTCGTGGGCGAGTCGGGCTGCGGAAAGTCGACGCTCGGTCGTGGTCTGCTCGGGCTGCTGCCCGAGGCCGCGGCCCGCGACGGGGTGCTGCGGTTCCGGGGCGAGGACCTGCTGACGATGAAGCGCAAGGACCAGTACCGGATGCGCGGCAGCCAGCTCGGGATGATCTTCCAGGAGCCGCTGACCCGGCTGAACCCGCTGATGCGGATCTCCGAGCACTTCTCCGAGACCCTCAAGGCCCACGAGCGCGGCATCGACAAGGCCGAGGTCGAGCAGCGCTCGCTGGAGGCGCTGCGGGTCATGGGGATCCCGCCCACCCGGTTCCGGGCCTACCCCCACGAGTTCTCCGGCGGGATGCGCCAGCGCCTGATGATCGCGCTGGCACTGGTCCTGCGACCGGCGTTCGTGGTCGCCGACGAGCCGACGACCGCACTCGACGTCCTCGTCGAGGCCCAGATCATCCGAATCCTCCACGACCTGCGCGAGACCTACGACACCTCGCTGCTGCTGATCACCCACAACCTCGGCATCGTCGCCGAGGCGTGCGACCGGGTGGCCGTCATGTACGCCGGCAAGATCGTCGAGATCGGGCCGGCCCGCCAGGTCTTCGCGCACCCCGAGCACAGCTACACCCGCGAGCTGCTGCGCTCGACCATCTCGCTGTCGACGACGGGCCTGAACTACATCGAGGGCGCCCCGCCCGACCTCACCGACCCGCCACCGGGCTGTCACTTCCACCCGCGGTGCCCGGACGCGATGGCCATCTGCGCCCGCCGCGAGCCGGCGCCGCGGCACCTGCCGGGCGGCACCCGCGTCGCCTGCTGGGCCAGCGACGTCCGGCACGGAGCCGTGGTGCTCGACGACGCCGACGGTGCCCCCCTCGAGCGCGAGGAGATCGACCTTGCCGACGAAGCCTGAGCCCGCCCCCGGGCCCGACGTCGTACCCGACGGGAGCGGCCGGAGCGGCCCGCCGATCATCGAGACCGAGGGTCTCGAGGTGCACTTCCGCCTGCAGGGCGGCGCCCTGTCGCGCCTGCTCGGCCTGCGCGCCCGCACGGTCAAGGCGCTCGACGGGGTCGACGTCCAGCTGCACCGCGGCGAGGTGCTCGGCCTGGTCGGTGAGTCCGGCAGCGGGAAGACCACCCTGGGCCGCGCGCTGCTGGGGCTGGTGGCGTCCACCCGAGGTCACATCACCTACCACTCGCAGGCCGGGCCGCGGCGGGTCTCGGCCATGCGCGGTCGCGAGCTGCGCGCCCTGCGCACGGACCTGCAGATGGTCTTCCAGGACCCCAGCGCCGCCCTCAACCCGTCGATGACGATCGAGGAGGCCGTCGGGCACCCGCTGGAGATCCACAAGATCGCCCGTGGCGCCGAGAAGCGCAAGCGGGTGCACGACGCCCTGGAGCGGGTGGGGCTGGCGCCGGTCGAGCGGTTCGCCACGAAGTACCCCTCCGACCTCTCCGGCGGGCAGAAGCAGCGCGCGGTGATCGCCCGCGCGATCATCCTGGGCCCCGAGGTGCTGGTGGCCGACGAGCCGATCTCGATGCTCGACATGAGCGTGCGGGCCAAGATCCTGCAGCTGATGCTCGACCTGAAGCAGGATCTCGGGCTGTCCTACCTCTACATCACCCACGACCTGGCCAGCGCGAAGTACTTCTGCGACCGGATCGCGATCATGTACCTCGGCCGGATCGTGGAGATCGGGCCCACCGCGGAGATCTTCGCCAACCCCCGGCACCCGTACACCAAGGCGCTGCTCAAGGCGATCCCCGAGCCGGACCCGACGCGGATGGTCCCGCGGGACCTGCCCCGCGGCGAGATCCCCGACGCCGCCGAGCCGCCGCTGGGCTGCTCGTTCCACCCGCGCTGCCCCGAGGCCGTGGCCGAGTGCGGCTGGGAGCCGCGCGACCTGCGCGTCGTCCTGGAGCAGCACTGGACCCGCGGGTCGGCCGACTACGACGCCGAGCGCAAGCTGGTGGGCGACCTCGACAAGCTCGACCGCGCCGAGACGTCGTCGACCTTCGGGGCCCGAGACCCCCAGCGCACCCTGGGCCTGCTCGACGAGGTCCGCGCCGAGAACCCCGACGAGCCCTTCTGGACGGGCGTCCGGTCGCTGGAGTCCGACGGGCGTGGCGTCCAGGTCCGCTTCGAGGACCGCGTCGACCCGGCGCTGCGGCGCGCCGGCGGTGTCGAGGTCGCCTGCGTGCTCTACCCCGACGGCCCAGGCGACGGACCCGAGGCCGGGTAGCTGCTGCGCCGGGCTCGCCTCAGTCAGTCAGTCAGCCAGTCAGTCCGCCGGGCGCGGGTCGGGCTGGGTCGGCTGGGGCAGGGGCGGCGGCGTACCGCCCCAGGCCGGGCAGATCGCCTGGTGGGAGCACCAGCCGCACAGCGGGCTGCGGTGGGGCTGCCAGTCACCGGTCTGCTCGGCGTGGCGGATGGCGCGCCAGACGGCCTCGACCTTGCGCTCGGTGGCCAGCAGGTCGTCCTCGTCGGGCTCGTAGGTGACGATCTCGGTGTTGCCGAGGTAGACCAGCTGCAGGACCTTGGGCACGACGCCGCGGGTGCGCCACAGCGCCAGCGCGTAGAACCGCAGCTGGAACAGCGCCCGGCCCTCGAAGCCCTCGCGCGGTGAGGTGGACGTCTTGTAGTCGACCACGCGGAGCGCGCCGTCGGGCGCCTCGTCGATGCGGTCGACGAACCCGCGCAGCAGCAGCTTGGAGGCGAGCAGCGACTCGACGTAGATCTCGCGCTCGGACGGCTCGAGGCGGGTGGGGTCCTCGAGGTCGTACCAGCGACGCACCCGCTCGCGGCACGACGCGAGCCAGGCCACGACGTCGGGACCGTCGTCGCCGAACATCAGCCCCAGCTCGGGCTGGTCGACCAGGAGCTGCTCCCAGGTCGACTGCACCATGGCCTCGGCGCGCTCGGGCGTGCGGTCGGGCGCCGGGAGGTCGAAGACGTCCTCGAGCACCTGGTGGACGACGGTGCCGCGCACCGCGTCGACCGACGGCGTCTCGGGCAGCCGGTCGACCGTGCGGAACCGGTAGAGCAGGGGACAGCTCAGGAAGTCGGAGGCCCGGCTGGGGGAGAGCGCTCCGAGCACGTCGACGCCGTCGACCTTGGTCGAGACGCGCTCGGCCGGGGACGCGCCCTCGACCGGTGCGTCTCGGATCTCGGTGCCCACGTCGCTCAGCCTAGGTGCGGGCACCGACAGGCCGGCGCCACCTAGGCTGCACCGCATGCGTCGAGACGACCCGCCGCCGTGGACGCTGGTCCTGGGCCGGCGTACGGCGACGCGGGTCGAGCTGTCCGCGTCGTGCCTGCTGGTCGTGGCGCTGATCGCGGTGGCGTTCCGCCCCCGGGCGGCCGACCTGCTCCCGGGGCTCGGGGGTGGGGCCTGGCTGGTCGGCGCCGCCGTCGGCGTCCTGGTGTACGCCGCCGCGCTGGTGCACGAGTCGGCCCACGCCGTCGTCGCCCGCCGGCACGGGCACCGCGTGCCGTCGATCCGGGTCACGGCCGCCGGCGGGCGCACCGGCGTCGAGGGACGCTCGGCCACGCCGGGGGAGGAGGCCCTCACCGCCGCGGCGGGTCCGGCGGTCTCGCTGGTGCTGGGGCTCACGGCCCTGGCCGCCCGGCTCGTCGTCGACGAGGGTGTCGGCGCGCTGGTGCTCGAGGCGCTGGTGGTGGCCAACCTCCTGATCGGGCTGGTCGACCTGCTGCCGGCCCCGCCGCTCGACGGCGGCCGGATCGTGCGCGCGGCCGCCTGGCGGCTGACGGGGTCACCGACCCGCGGTGCCACGGCCGCGGGCTGGGTCGGCCGGGCTGTCGCCGTGGTGCTGCTCCTCGTGCCGGCGCTGCTGGTGCCGGTGACCGGCACCGCGCCCGGGGTGTCGACCTGGGCGGTCTGCCTGCTGCTCGCCGCGCTGGCCTGGGCGGGGTCGTCGGGCCAGCTCGCCGCCGCTCGCGCCGAGGCCGCCGGCTGAGCAGCCCCGCGGACCACGCCCCGAGGCCCGTGAGGCGGTACGGTTCCGCGCGTGCAGGACAGCCCCGACGTACCCCAGGAAGCCTGGTCCGGCGTGCACCGCGGACCCCTGCGTGCCGGTGAGTGGGTGCGGCTGGTCGACGCCAAGGGCCGCCGCCACAACATCGAGCTCGTGGCCGGCAAGCGCTTCTTCTCCAACCGCGGCCACCTCGAGCACGACGAGATGATCGGGCGGGAGGAAGGCTTCACGGTCGCCGCCTCCACCGGTGGCGAGTACCTGGTGTTCCGCCCGCTGCTGAGCGAGTTCGTGGTCTCGATGCCGCGCGGCGCGGCCGTGGTCTACCCCAAGGACGCCGCCCAGATCGTGGCGATGGCCGACATCTTCCCGGGCGCCGAGGTCGTCGAGGCCGGCGTCGGGTCCGGGGCGCTGACCTGCTCGCTGCTGCGCGCGGTGGGCCCGCACGGGCGGGTGTCGTCGTACGAGCGGCGCGAGGAGTTCGCCGACGTGGCGCGGCGCAACGTCACGCAGTTCTTCGGCGGTGAGCACCCCGCGTGGGAGCTCACGCTCGGCGACCTCGCCGAGGCCCTGCCGGCCTCGGGCCGGCGGTGCGACCGGATCATCCTCGACATGCTCGCGCCGTGGGAGTGCCTCGACGCGGCGGCCGACGCGCTGCGTCCGGGCGGCATCGTGTGCGCCTACGTCGCCACCACGACCCAGCTGTCCCGGTTCACCGAGACCGTGCGGGTGCACGGCGGGTTCGCCGAGCCGCAGGCGTGGGAGTCGCTGGTGCGCGACTGGCACGTCGAAGGCCTCGCGGTGCGTCCCGGGCACAAGATGATCGGCCACACGGCGTTCCTGGTCACCGCGCGGCGGATGGCCCCCGGGGAGCGGGCGCCGGTGAAGAAGCGCCGCCCGGCACCCGGTGCCTACGGCCCCGACTACACCGGGCCGCGGGCCGACGACGTACCGCTGGACGACGGCGAGCAGTGAGGCCGTTCCTGCTGCTGTCGATCCGGGCGGAGCCGGCGGCGGCGGACGACGAGCACGCCGCGTTCGCCCGGTTCCTCGGCGTGGAGCGCGACGACCTGCCGCGCCGGCGCCTGGGCCACGACGACGTCTCCGACGTCGCGCCGCGGCTAGACGACTGGTCGGGCATCCTCCTCGGCGGCGGCTCCTACACCTGGTCCGACGACCCGTCCGCCAAGTCGGCGGTCCAGCAGCGGGCCGAGGCCGACCTGACGCCGGTCCTCGGCGCGGTCGTCGAGGCCGACTTCCCGTTCCTGGGCGCCTGCTACGGCATCGGCACGCTCGGCAGCCACCAGGGCGGGCTGGTCGACCGCAGCCACCCCGAGCCCGTCGGCCCGCTGTCCATCACGCTCACCGACGACGGCCTGGCCGACCCGCTGTTCGCCGGGGTGCCCCGCGACTTCGCGGCGTACGGCGGCCACAAGGAGGCGCTGAGCCGACCGCCGTCGCACGCCGTCGTGCTCGCCACCTCGACCGCCTGCCCGGTGCAGGCGTTCCGGGTCGGGCGGCACGTCTACGCCACCCAGTTCCACCCCGAGCTCGACCTCGACGGGCTGTGCACCCGGATCGAGACCTACGCCACCTTCGGCTACTTCGACCCCGGCGAGGCCGGCGCACTCCGGGCCGCCGGCGCCGAGGTCGAGGTCCGGCACCCGATGACCGTCCTGCGCAACTTCGCCTCCCGCTACCAGCGGTGACACAAACGTGACCGACACCGGCTGGTCAACTCCTTCCGTGACCGACGCGCGCGGGTAGGGTCGCAGGGACAGGAGGTGGACCGAATGTCGAGCATGGGTGACGGTTCGAGCACGGGTGGGCGCAGCAGCGAGGAGTTGCTGTCACAGGTGCGGTTCCTCGAGGCGGAGGTCGGCGAGCTCCGGCGCCGCCTCTCCGACGGTCCGGTGTCGTCACGCGGCCTCGAGCTGCGACTCGCCGACACGCAGCGCTCGCTGGCGGGGGTGACGGCGCAGAACGAGCGCCTGGCCCAGACGCTGCGCGAGGCGCGCGACCAGATCACCAAGCTCAAGGAGGAGGTCGACCGGCTGGCCCAGCCTCCGGCCGGCTTCGGCACCTTCCTCTCGCGCAACGACGACGACTCGGTCGACGTCTTCACCGGCGGCCGCAAGCTGCGCGTCAACGTGAGCCCCGGCGTCGAGCTCGACGCCCTGCAGCGTGGTCAGGAGGTCATGCTCAACGAGGCGCTCAACGTCGTCGGCGCCCTGGAGTTCGAGCGGGTCGGCGAGGTCGTGATGTTCAAGGAGGTGCTCGCCGACGGCGACCGCGTCCTGGTGATCGCCAACGCCGACGAGGAGCGCGTCGTCCGCCTCGCCGAGCCGCTGCGTGACGTCACGCTGCGCGCCGGCGACTCGCTGCTGCTCGACTCTCGGGCCGGCTGGGTCTACGAGCGGGTGCCGAAGTCCGAGGTCGAGGAGCTGGTGCTGGAGGAGGTGCCCGACATCGACTACACCGACATCGGCGGCCTCTTCAACCAGATCGAGACGATCCAGGACGCGGTCGAGCTGCCCTACCTGCACCCCGAGCTGTTCGTCGAGCACGAGCTCAAGCCGCCCAAGGGCGTGCTGCTCTACGGGCCTCCCGGCTGCGGCAAGACCCTGATCGCCAAGGCGGTCGCCAACAGCCTGGCCAAGAAGGTGGCGGCCAAGACCGGCGCCGAGGGGCCGGGCAAGGAGGGGCGCGCCTACTTCCTCAACATCAAGGGCCCCGAGCTGCTCAACAAGTACGTCGGCGAGACCGAGCGGCACATCCGGCTGGTCTTCCAGCGGGCCCGCGAGAAGGCCAGCGAGGGCACGCCGGTCATCGTGTTCTTCGACGAGATGGACTCGCTGTTCCGCACCCGCGGGTCGGGGGTCTCCTCCGACGTCGAGAACACCATCGTCCCGCAGCTGCTCAGCGAGATCGACGGCGTCGAGACGCTGGAGAACGTGCTGGTCATCGGCGCCTCCAACCGCGAGGACATGATCGACCCCGCGATCCTGCGGCCCGGCCGCCTCGACGTGAAGATCAAGATCGAGCGGCCCGACGCCGAGTCGGCGCGCGACATCTTCAGCAAGTACCTCACCTCGCGGCTGCCGCTGCACGCCGACGACCTGGGCGAGTTCGGCAACGACCGCGAGGCGTGCGTGGCCGGGATGATCCAGGCGACCGTGGAGCGGATGTACACCGAGACCGAGGAGAACCGGTTCCTCGAGGTCACCTACGCCAACGGTGACAAGGAGGTCCTGTACTTCAAGGACTTCAACTCCGGGGCGATGATCCAGAACATCGTCGACCGCGCCAAGAAGATGGCGATCAAGGACCTCCTCGACCACGACCAGCGCGGCCTGCGGGTCGCCCACCTGCTGCAGGCGTGCGTCGACGAGTTCAAGGAGAACGAGGACCTCCCCAACACGACCAACCCCGACGACTGGGCCCGCATCTCCGGCAAGAAGGGCGAGCGGATCGTCTTCATCCGCACGCTCATCACCGGCAAGCAGGGCACCGAGCCGGGCCGGTCCATCGACACCGTCGCCAACACCGGTCAGTACCTCTAGCCCGACCCCCGAGCCCGGCGCCGACCACCCCCGTGGCGGCGTCGGGTGACCGGTAGGTTCTGCGCATGCGTCGCCGCTACCTCGTCCGCCGTACGACGGCGCGCCTGCTCCTGCGAGCCGTCGGGTGGCGTACCGCCGGCGTGGTGCCGAGCCGCGGGATCCTGGTCGGCGCGCCCCACACGTCCAACTGGGACTGGGTGATCACCCAGCTCCTGGCCTGGGACAGCAGCGTCCGGATCCGGCTCCTGGTGAAGGAGTCGTTCTTCAAGGGCCCGGTGGGGGTCTTCATGCGCGCCTTCGGGTCCGTCGCCCTCGACCGCGACAACCCGCGCTCCACCATCGACGCACTGCTGGCCGAGGCCGGCGAGGACGAGGCGTTCCTGCTCGGCATCGCGGCGGAGGGCACCCGCGGACGGAGCGAGTACTGGAAGTCGGGCTTCTACCGGATCTCCCGGCAGACCGGCATCCCGGTCACCCTCGCCTACCTCGACCGCGCCACCCGCACCGTCGGCTGGGGGCCCACGATCGACCTCACCGGCGACGTCGCTGCCGACATGGACGTCATCCGCGCCTTCTACGCCGACAAGCACGGCCTCCGGCCCGAGCTCGCCACCGAGCCGCGGCTGCGCGAGGAGGAACGCCGTTCCTGGTAGGCCTCCGGCGTCCTGGTCGGCGCCCGTGCTCGACGTCGGTGACCCCGTAGGCTCGTGAGCATGAGCGTCCGCCGCGTGATGGGTACCGAGGTCGAGTACGGCATCTCGGTGGTCGGCCAGCCCCAGGCCAACCCGATGGTGGCGTCCTCGCAGGTCGTCAACGCCTACGCGTCCTCGACGGTCAAGGCCCGCCGGGCGCGCTGGGACTTCGAGGAGGAGTCGCCGCTGCGCGACGCCCGAGGCTTCGACATGTCGCGCGGTGTCGCCGACCCCAGCCAGCTCACCGACGAGGACATGGGCCTGGCCAACGTGATCCTCACCAACGGGGCGAGGCTGTACGTCGACCACGCCCACCCGGAGTACTCCACCCCCGAGGTGACCACCCCGCTCGACATCGTGCGCTGGGACAAGGCGGGGGAGCAGGTGATGCTCGACGCCGCCCGCCGGGCCGGCCAGACCCCCGGCGCGCCGCAGCTGGTCCTGTACAAGAACAACACCGACAACAAGGGCGTCTCCTACGGCGCCCACGAGAACTACCTGATGCGCCGCTCGACGCCGTTCGGCGACATCGTGCGGCACCTCACGCCGTTCTTCGTGAGCCGGCAGGTGATCACCGGGTCGGGCCGGGTCGGCATCGGCCAGGACGGACGTGAGCACGGCTTCCAGCTGAGCCAGCGCTCCGACTTCTTCGAGGTCGAGGTGGGGCTCGAGACCACGCTGAAGCGCCCGATCATCAACACCCGCGACGAGCCCCACGCCGACCCCGAGAAGTACCGCCGGCTGCACGTCATCATCGGCGACGCCAACCTGGCCGAGGTCTCGACGTACCTCAAGGTCGGCACGACCGCCCTGGTGCTGTCGATGATCGAGGACAAGTTCATCTCCGCCGACCTGAGTGTCGAGGGCTCGGTCGCGGCGCTACGGGCGGTCTCGCACGACCCGACGCTGCGCCACACCGTCACGCTGCAGGACGGGCGCCGGCTCACCGGCGTCCAGCTGCAGCTGGAGTACCTCGACCTGGCCCGCAAGTTCGTCGAGGACCGGTACGGCGCCGACGCCGACCCGCAGACGGTCGACGTGCTCGCGCGCTGGGAGTCGGTGCTCGATCGGCTCGAGCGCGACCCGATGCTGTGCGCCCGCGAGCTCGACTGGGTGGCCAAGCTGCAGCTGCTCGAGCAGTACCGCTCCCGCGACGGGCTCGACTGGGACGACGCCAAGCTGCACCTCATCGACCTGCAGTACTCCGACATCCGTCCCGAGAAGGGCCTCTACCAGCGGTTGGTCGCCTCCGGCCGGATCGAGCGGCTCCTCGACCAGCAGTCGGTCGACGACGCGATGCACGACCCGCCCCCCGACACCCGCGCCTACTTCCGCGGCCGTTGCCTGGAGAAGTACGCCGAGCACGTCGCCGCCGCGTCCTGGGACTCGGTGATCTTCGACCTCCCCGGCCGCGAGTCGCTGCAGCGCGTCCCGACCATCGACCCGCTGCGCGGCTCCCGGGCCCACGTCGGCGAGCTCCTCGACCGCTGCGACACCGCCGAGCAGCTGTTCTCGGCGCTGACCCGGAGCTGATCGGCCGGCGCCTGGGCTGCGGTCGCGCGGGGGCGGGGCGGGATTTCACCGGTGGACCGGGGAACCCTGAACTTCCCAGGCAATGCATTGCCCGGGAAGTTCAGGCTCTGCCTGGGAAGTGGTGCCCATGGTGCCGCTGTGACCCCTGGGTTCCGGCGGGTGCGGATCTCCCCGGTCCACCCGGGGAAATCTGAACATCACGGCCAAAACCCCGAACGAACCCACCCGACCCGGAACCCCGAACGCCCCCGGTCACCCCAACGGCGCCGGATGTCCGTCGAAACCGTCGTACCCACTCGCTAGGGTCGGGACATGGCCCAGGAGCAGAAGCAGCCGCGCAAGTCTCAGGAGACCGAGGAGTCGACCGAGGTCGCCCCCGAGACCGACGTCGCCGAGCGCAAGGAAGCCCTCGACAGCGACATCGACGACATCCTCGACGAGATCGACGAGGTGCTGGAGTCCAACGCCGAGGACTTCGTGAAGTCGTTCATCCAGAAGGGCGGTCAGTGAGCGCCCGATGAGCCACTCCGACCCGCGCCTCCCGGCCGCCTACCTCCGGCCGGGCATGTCCTCCTTCGCCGACTTCCTCTCCGACCAGGCGCCCGACCTGCTGCCCGGACGCCGCGCACTCCCGACCGGCACCCCCACCGGTACGCCGCTGGGTGACATCGCCCCGCACGGCACCACGATCGTCGCGGCGACCTTCCCCGGCGGGGTCGTGCTCGCCGGCGACCGGCGCGCCACGATGGGCAACGTCATCGCCCAGCGCGACATCGAGAAGGTCTTCCCCGCCGACGAGTACTCCGCGGTCGGCATCGCCGGCACCGCCGGGTTGGCCGTCGAGATGGTGCGGCTGTTCCAGACCGAGCTCGAGCACTACGAGAAGATCGAGGGCTCGACGCTCTCGATCGACGGCAAGGCCAACCGGCTCTCGACGCTGATCCGCGGCAACCTGGCGATGGCGATGCAGGGCCTGGCCGTCGTCCCGCTGTTCGCCGGCTACGACCTGCGCGCCGACCAGGGCCGCATCTTCAGCTACGACGTCACCGGCGGCCGCTACGAGGAGACCGCGTTCCACTCGGTCGGCTCCGGCTCGTTGTTCGCCCGCGGTGCGCTGAAGAAGCTCTACCGCGACGACCTCGACGCCACCGGCTGCGTGGAGGTGGTCATCCAGGCGCTGTACGACGCCGCCGACGACGACTCCGCCACCGGCGGCCCCGACCTGACCCGGCGCATCTTCCCTGTCGTCCAGGTCATCACCGCCGACGGCGGGCAGCGGATGCCCGACGAGGACGTCGCCGCGATCGCCGACCGGATCATCTCCGGCCGGATGGTGCGTCCCGACGGCCCCTGGGCCGAGATGACCGGAGGGGAGCGCGCATGAGCACGCCGTTCTACGTCTCGCCCGAGCAGCTGATGAAGGACCGCGCCGACTTCGCGCGCAAGGGCATCGCCCGCGGGCGCTCCGTCGCCGCCGTCCAGTACGCCGACGGCATCCTGTTCGTCTCCGAGAACCCCTCGCAGGCGCTGCACAAGGTCTCCGAGATCTACGACCGGATCGCCTTCGCGGCGGTCGGGCGCTACAACGAGTTCGAGAACCTCCGGATCGCCGGCGTCCGGCTGGCCGACATGCGCGGCTACGCCTACGACCGCCTCGACGTCACCGGCCGCGGCCTCGCCAACGCCTACGCCCAGACGCTCGGCACCATCTTCTCCAGCGGCGGCGAGAAGCCCTACGAGGTCGAGATCTTCGTGGCCGAGGTCGGCGAGACCGCGGCCGACGACCAGCTCTACCGCCTGACCTACGACGGGCAGGTCGCCGACGAGCACGGGTTCGCCGTGATGGGCGGGCAGACCGAGTCGGTGGTCGCGAGCCTCGAGTCGGCCTACGTCGAGTCGGCCCCGCTCGCCGACGCGCTGCGCGCCGCCGTCGTCGCGCTGGGGCACGGCGAGTCCGGTGACCGGGTGATCCCCACCGGTGACCTGGAGGTCGCCGTCCTCGACCGCACGCGCTCCCAGACCCGCAAGTTCCGGCGCCTCTCGCCGGCCCGGCTCGACGAGCTCCTCGGCGACCGCGGACCCTCCACCCCGGGCGACGTCTCCTCCGGCGACGGGCGCCGTGGCGGTGGCGGCACCACCGTCCCCACCACCGACGACACCGCCGACCCGACCGACCAGGTCAGCGGCGCGGTCCCGCCGCTGGAGGACCCGACCCCCGGCCCGTCCACGGGCGAGCCGCCGATCGCACCACCGTCGTGACCGGCACCGGTCCCGCTCCCTGGACCCGGACCGGTGCCGACACGGTCGCCTACGACGGGTTCGCGCGCGTCCTGCAGCGCCCGCTCCGCCTGCCCGACGGGCGCGAGGCCACCTGGGACGTGCACGACACCCCCGCAACCGTCTCGGTGCTGGCCCTGACCGACGACGACCGGGTCGTGCTGGTCCAGCAGTACCGGCCCGGCCCCGACCGGGTCGTGCTGTCGTTGCCGGGCGGGCTCGTCGACGAGGGGGAGGACCCGGTCGCGGCCGGCGTCCGCGAGCTGCGCGAGGAGACCGGCCACGCCGTGACGGCGGCCGAGCTGGTCGCCAGCGTCGACCCGCCCAGCCACACCCGGCCCCGGCACGTCGTGGTGGCGCGCGGCGCCCGGCTCGAGGGTGGTCAGGAGCTCGACGAGCTCGAGGAGATCGAGGTCGTCCTGGTGCCGGTGCCCGAGCTGCGGCAGCAGGTGTCGACCGGACGCCTGGGCACGACCGAGCAGATCTACCTCGCCCTCGACCACGCCGGCCTCCTCTGAGCCGCGCCCGTCGGCCGACGGCGCGGCGTGCGATTTCCGCCGCCTGGTGACCCGCCGACCCGTAGGGTCGTCGTATGGACCGTCGGATCTTCGGGATCGAGAACGAGTACGGCGTCACGTGCACGTTCAAGGGTCAGCGCCGGCTGAGCCCCGACGAGGTCGCGCGCTACCTGTTCCGCAAGGTCGTCAGCTGGGGCCGCAGCAGCAACGTCTTCCTGCGCAACGGCGCCCGGCTCTACCTCGACGTCGGCAGCCACCCGGAGTACGCGACCCCCGAGTGCGACGACGTCGTCGACCTGGTCACCCACGACAAGGCGGGGGAGCGGGTCCTGGAGGGGCTGCTCCTCGACGCCGAGCAACGGCTGCACGACGAGGGCATCGCCGGTGAGATCTACCTGTTCAAGAACAACACCGACTCCGCCGGCAACTCCTACGGCTGCCACGAGAACTACCTCGTCGGCCGGGCCGGGGAGTTCAGCAAGCTGGCCGACGTCCTGATCCCGTTCCTGGTGACCCGCCAGATCATCGTCGGCGCCGGCAAGGTCACCCAGACCCCGCGCGGGGCGTCGTACTCGGTCTCCCAGCGGGCCGAGCACATCTGGGAGGGCGTCTCCAGCGCCACCACCCGCAGCCGCCCGATCATCAACACCCGCGACGAGCCGCACGCCGACGCGGAGAAGTACCGCCGCCTGCACGTCATCGTCGGCGACTCGAACATGAGCGAGACGACCACCATGCTCAAGGTCGCCAGCTGCGACCTGGTGCTGCGGATGATCGAGGAGGGCGTGGTGATGCGCGACCTCACGATGGAGAACCCGATCCGCGCGATCCGGGAGATCTCCCACGACGTGACCGGCCGCCGCAAGGTGCGTCTCGCCAACGGGCGCGAGGCCAGCGCGCTCGACATCCAGGGCGAGTACCTGGCCAAGGCGCGTGACTTCGTCGACCGGCGCCAGATCAGCACGCCGCTGATCGAGCGCACCCTCGACCTGTGGGAGCGCGGGCTCAAGGCCATCGAGTCCGACGACCTCGGGCTGATCGACCGCGAGATCGACTGGGTGATCAAGTGGAAGCTGATCGACCGCTACCGCGCCAAGCACGGCCTCCCGCTGGGGCACGCCCGGATCGCCCAGCTCGACCTCGCCTACCACGACATCCACCGTGAGCGCGGCCTCTACTACCTGCTGGAGAAGCGCGGGTCGGTGGCCCGGGTGACGTCCGACCTGAAGATCTTCGAGGCCAAGTCGGTGCCGCCCCAGAACACCCGCGCCCGGCTCCGCGGCGAGTTCATCCGCAAGGCGCAGGAGAAGCGTCGCGACTTCACCGTCGACTGGGTGCACCTCAAGCTCAACGACCAGGCCCAGCGCACCGTGCTGTGCAAGGACCCGTTCCGCTCCCAGGACGACCGGGTGCAGCGGCTCATCGACGGCATGTGACGACCGGCAGGTCCCGCAGGTCGTCACGGCGCGGCGCCTCGCCGACCCACGGGTCACGCGGCTGCGGCCCCGCCTTGTAGGCTTCCGTCGCTTCACCCCGACCGTCCACCGAAGCCAGCATCGAAGGTTGAACCGTGCTCCGAGGCTCCCGTCCCACCGTGGCTCTCGCCGCGTCGCTCGTCGTCCTGTCCGGGGCGCTCACCGCCTGCGGGGGAGACTCCACGCCTGGCACCGGCCTCGACTTCGGTGAGCGGCTCGACGCCGTGAGCGTCGAGGGTGAGGTCGGCGCCGCCACGATCTCCTTCGAGGAGCGCATGTCTGCCGGCGAGCTGGAGTCGGAGGTCCTCGAGGAGGGCACCGGCGAGCCCCTCGCCGACGGCGACAAGGTCTTCGTCAACTTCGCCTTCGGCAACGGGTACACGCGGACGACCGCCATCGACACGTTCGGCGAGGAGGCCGCGGCCGTCGAGCTGACGGTCGGGGCCGAGCCGGCCGCCGAGCCGGCCTCCCTCGACGAGATCGTCAAGAACCTCCTGGCCGACGAGGTCGAGGCCGGCCTCACGCGCGGCAGCCGGATCGCTATCACCGGTGACACGCCGGCCTTCTTCCCCGGCGCCGACATGACCCAGCTGGGCCAGCTGCTCGCCTCCGAGGGCATCGGCAACGACGACGGCCTGGTGATGGTGGCCGACGTGATGGACGTCGAGGTGCTCCCGAGCCCCGACGGCGAGCCCGCCGCGGCGCCGGCCTGGGCGCCGAAGATCGACTTCAACGGCCGGGGTCCGTCCGGCCTCGACTTCACCGGCATCGCCAAGCCGACCGCCAAGGACGAGCTCCAGCAGGGCGTGATCAAGAAGGGCACCGGCGACACCGTCGAGAAGGGCGACCTGGTCGTCATCGACTACCTCGGCCAGGTCAACGGCGGGGCCAAGCCCTTCGACGAGAGCTACAGCGCCAAGAAGGAGCCGCTGCAGGTCCCGATCGGCCTCGGCGCCGTGGTCAAGGGCTGGGACGAGATCCTGGTCGGGCAGACCGTCGGCAGCCGGGTCCTGATGCGGATCCCGCCCGACAAGGGCTACGCCGACAAGAAGCAGCCCGGCATCCCGGCCGGCTCGACGCTCTACTTCGTCGCCGACATCCTCGCCACCGTCTGAGCGGCCGGCGGCCGCGACAGCACCCGAGGGGCAGGTGAGGCACACATGAGCGCAGCCAAGAGCGAGCGCCTGCTCAACCTGCTCATCATGCTGCTGGTCTCGAAGCGCTTCGTCCCTAAGGAGCGGATCCGCGAGATCCTGTACGCCGACGCGTCCACCGAGGCGTTCGACAAGATGTTCGAGCGGGACAAGGACGAGCTGCGCAGCCTGGGGGTCCCGGTCGAGCTGGGGCAGATCGACGCCTTCTTCGACGACGAGCCCGGCTACCGGATCAAGCCCGACGAGTTCGCGCTGCCCGACGTCGACCTCACCTCCGACGAGGCCGCCGTCGTCGGCCTGGCCACCCGGGTCTGGGACCACCAGCGCCTCGCCCAGGCCACCACCGAGGCGGTGCGCAAGCTCACCGCCGCCGGTGCCGAGATCGACCTCGGTGCCCTCGACATCGTCCAGCCTCGCCTACCGGCCGACGAGCCTGCCTTCGACATCTTCTTCGACGCGATCCTCGACCGGACGGTGGTGGAGTTCGACTACCTGCGCAGCGGCACGGCGGGGCCGTCGCGGCGTCGTCTCCAGCCGTGGGGCGTCACCCGCTACTCCGGCCGGTGGTACGTCGTCGGCCACGACCTCGACCGCGACGCCGAGCGCGTCTTCCGCCTCTCGCGGGTGCAGGGCGAGGCGCGCAAGGTGGGCCGCCCCGGCGCCTACACGATCCCCGAGGGCACCGACATCTCCGCCGTCACCCGCCGCCTCGTGCCCGACCTGTCGACCGAGCCCGTCGTCCTGCTGGTGCGCGCCGGCGCCGCGCTGCCGCTGCGTCGCGCCGCCGAGACCGTCGAGACCGGCGTGCCCGGGCCCGACGACCGCACCTCCTGGGACCGCCTGGTGCTCACCCGGGCCTCGGTCGGCATCGCCGACGAGGTGCTCGGGTTCGGTGCCGCCCTCGTGGTGGAGTCGCCCGCGACGCTGCGCGACCAGGTGGTCGCCCGGCTCCGGGAGGTGGTCTCCCGATGACCACGACGCCCGCGCCGTCCCCGGGGGCGGCGGGCGCGGCCGCCAAGGATCAGGTCGCCCGGCTGCTGACGCTCGTCCCCTACCTGCACGCCCGCGGCTCGGTGCGCCTCGCCGAGGCCGCCGAGGCGCTCGGCGTGCAGCCGGCCGTGCTGCTGCGCGACCTCAAGGTGCTCTTCCTGTGCGGGCTGCCCGGCGGTTACCCCGACGAGCTGATCGACGTCGACCTCGACGCACTCCAGGACGAGGACGGCACCGTCCACGGTGACGGCGTGATCCGGGTCAGCAACGCCGACTACCTCTCCCGCCCCCTGCGGCTGACCCCGGTCGAGGCGTCGGCAGTGATCGTCGCGCTGCGCGCGTTGCGCGCCGGGTCGTCCCGCGAGACGGCCGAGATCGTCGACCGCGCCCTCGCCAAGCTCGAGCGCGCGGCGGCGGCGGGCCCGGCCGCCGGCCTCGTCGACGCGGCCCCCGACGACGCCGACCGCGCCGAGACGCGCCGGTTGGCCGACCGCCTCGACGACGCCGTGCGCCGCGGCGTGCAGGTCGAGCTCGACTACTACGTGCCGGCGCGCGACGAGCTGTCGCACCGCGTCGTCGACCCGCGGGGGACCACCCACCTCGACGGCCACGTCTACCTCGACGCCTGGTGCCACGTCGCGGAGGCGCCCCGGCTGTTCCGCCTCGACCGGATCGCCTCGGCCGTCGTGCTGGACACCCCGGTCACCACCGAGCCGGCGGCGCCGCGAGACCTGTCCGACGGCATGTTCACCCGCGCCGACGAGACCACCCTGGTCACCCTGCGGCTCGGCCCGGCCGCCCGCTGGGTCACCGAGTACTACCCGGTCGAGGCCGTACGGCCGCTCACCGGCGCGGACGACCCGGCCGGCGGGGTCGAGGTCGACCTCCACGTCGCCGACCAGCGCTGGCTGACCAAGTTGTTGCTGCGTTTGGCTCCGAACGCCTCCGTAGTCACCCCCGGCCCCTACGGTGACGGCTTCACCGCGGCCGCCCAGGACGCTCTGGCGCTGTACCTGGGCGACCCGGCGTAGACTCGCCGATACCGACACCCACCACGTGAGGACACCCATGAACGCGCTCATCGCCCCGCTGATCGGGCTCGGCACGACCGAGCTGCTGATCATCTTCGGTGTCATCGTCCTGCTCTTCGGCGCGTCCAAGCTGCCCGAGCTGGCTCGGGGCAGCGGCCGGGCACTGCGGATCTTCAAGGCCGAGACCAAGGGCCTGATGGACGACGACGACGACGACGACGAGGTCAAGCCGTCCCCCAAGCCCGAGGCCTCCGGCCCGGTGCGGCCGCTGCCCGGTGGCAGCACCGCGGCCGAGCAGGTCGACGAGCCCGGGACCGCTCGGCGTAGCGACCCGGCCTGAGCGCCGTCCGCGCCCGCCCCCAGGTGCGCGTCAACCGTGTCCTGGGGCTGTTCTCGGTCCGTCCGCACCACCCTGTCGGTGCCGACGGCCGGATGGCCCTGGCCGACCACCTCCGCGAGCTGCGGGCCCGGATCGTCCGGTCCGTGGCGTTCTTCCTCGTCGTCTTCGTGGTCGCGCTGTTCTTCTACGACCAGCTGCTCGACATCGTCCTCAAGCCCTACAACGACGCCCGCGAGGCGCTGGGTGCCTCCACCGAGACCGAGGCCTACATCAAGGGCGCGACCGGGCCCCTGCTGCTCAACCTCAAGCTGTGCGGGGTCGCCGCGCTGGTGATCTCGAGCCCGTTCTGGCTCTACCAGCTGTGGGCGTTCATCATGCCGGGCCTGCACCCGCACGAGAAGAAGTGGACGCGGATCTTCACCGCCGTCGCCGGCCCGCTGTTCTTCGCCGGCGTGGCCACCGGCTACTACGTGCTGCCGAAGGGTCTCGAGGTCCTCATCGGCTTCACGCCCGACGGCCTGGAGAACCTGGTCGAGTTCGGTGAGTACTTCAGCTTCCTGACCCGGATGCTGCTGGTCTTCGGGATCGCCTTCGAGATCCCGCTGTTCGTGATCATGCTCAACCTCGCCGGCATCGTCTCCGGCGCCCAGCTGGGTCGTTACCGCACCTGGATCATCCTGGGCACCTTCGTCTTCGCCGCCGTGGCGACGCCGTCGACCGACCCGTTCTCGATGATCATGCTGGCGCTGCCGATGCTGGTGCTGTTCCTGATCGCCGAGGTGATCGCACGGTGGGTCGACCGCGTCCGCGGCAAGCGCTCCACCGGCACCGACCAGTGGAGCGACGACGAGCTGTCGCCGCTCTGATGCCGGCCTGATGCCCGCCTGATGCAGCCTCCGGCAGCCCCTCGCCCCGTCGACCCGTTCGACCTGCCCGACGAGCTCGGCACCCGCGACGTCGTCTGGCGCGCCGTCGACGGGCTCCGCAGCCACCGCGTGCAGGGCCGCCTGGAGCCTGAGGGGGGCGAGCCGCTCGCCTGCGACCTGCTCGCCGTCGACGAGGCCTTCCCGGCCCCGGTCGCCGACGACCACACCCGGCTCCAGACCCACCAGGCCTGGCGGCACGCGCAGGTCCACCTCGCGACCTACGACGACCGGCTGACGCTGCTCGTGCCCGGGGCGTCGTTCACCCCCGAGCTGGTGCTCGAGGCGGTTGGCCGGCTGGCCAAGGCGCTGGGTGCCGACCAACGCTCCTACGCCGTGCTGCTGCGCCTCGGGCGCTGACCGACCGACGACCGCGGGGCGCCGGGCCGTAGGAGCCAGGCCCTGGGCGGGTCTCCTCATCCCGGGCGGCGCCAGCGCCACCCTGGATGAGGAGCCACGCCCTAGGCTCGGGAGGTGACCTCAGCACCCCGCCGCGAGATCGCGCTGCTCGTCAACCCGACCGCCGGCAAGGGACGGGCCCTGCAGGTGCGCGACCTCGTCCTGCCGCGCTTCGCCGCCGCCGGCCTCGCCGTGCGCACCCTGATGGGCCGCGACGCCGACGAGGCGCTCGACCTGGCGCGCGGTGCGGTGCAGGACGGCATCGACGCGCTCGTCGTCCTGGGCGGTGACGGGCTGGTCAACCTCGGGCTGCAGGTCACCGCGACCACGCAGACCGCCCTCGGCATCCTCCCGGCCGGCACCGGCAACGACGTCGCGCGCCTGCTCGGCCTGCACCGCAAGGACCCGCTCGCCGCCGCCGACCGCGTGGTCCGCGCCCTCGCGACCGGCGAGCGGCGCACCCTCGACCTGGCCCGGACCGGCGGGCGCTACTTCGCCACCGTGATGGCGGCCGGGTTCGACGCGGTGGTCAACGAGCGCGCCAACCGGCTCACCTGGCCACGCGGCCAGATGCGCTACAACCTCGCCACCGTGCTCGAGCTGCGCACGTTCTCGCCCCTGACCTACGTGCTCGACCTCGACGGCCGCGAGCACACGGTCGACGCGATGCTGGTCGCGATCGGCAACGGACCGTCGTTCGGCGGCGGCCTGCGCATCGCCGAGGGCGCCGTCCTCGACGACGGGCTGCTCGACGTCGTGGTGATCAAGCCGATCAGCAAGCTCGAGCTGGTCCGTACCTACCCCAAGCTGTTCAAGGGCACCCACACCACCCATCCGCAGTACGAGCGCCACCGGGTGCGACGGGTGACCGTCGCCGCACCCGGCATCGTCGGCTACGCCGACGGCGAGCGATTCGGGCCGCTGCCGGTGACCATCGAGTGCGTCCCCGGCGCCCTCCAGGTGCTGAGCACGCCATGAGCACGAGCCACGACGGCAGCATGAGCGCGGCCGAGCGCTACGCCGCCTCTCGACGCGCGGCCAAGCACCCGGTGCTCCGCGACTTCGAGGCCCACTACGAGTTCGGGCTCGACGACTTCCAGCAGCGTGCCTGCCGCGAGATCGAGGACGGCCGCGGCGTCCTGGTCGCCGCCCCGACCGGGTCGGGCAAGACCGTCGTGGGCGAGTTCGCCGTCCACCTCGGGGTCACCACGGGACGCAAGGCCTTCTACACCACCCCGATCAAGGCGCTGTCGAACCAGAAGTACCACGACCTCGTGGCCCGCTACGGCCCCGAGCAGGTCGGGCTCCTCACCGGCGACAACGTCATCAACGGCGAGGCGCCGATCGTGGTGATGACCACCGAGGTGCTGCGCAACATGCTCTACGCCGGCTCGCGCACCCTCATCGGCCTCGGCTTCGTGGTGATGGACGAGGTGCACTACCTCGCCGACCGGTCCCGCGGGGCCGTGTGGGAGGAGGTGATCATCCACCTGCCCGAGTCGGTGACCCTGGTCTCGCTCTCGGCGACGGTGTCCAACGCCGAGGAGTTCGGCGAGTGGCTGGCCACCGTCCGTGGCGAGACGACGACGATCGTGGAGGAGAAGCGCCCGGTCCCGCTCTACCAGCACGTCATGGTGGGTCGCCGGCTCCTCGACCTGTTCGCCTCCTCCGACGTCGACGCCGCCGCCGGGTTCGTCAAGGAGGGGGCTCCGGTCAACGAGGAGCTGCTCAAGGTCGCCCGCGACGACTGGGCGGCCACCCGGATCAAGGACCGGCGGACGCCCAAGGCGCAGCAGCGCCGCGGCGGGCCCAAGCAGGTCGGCAACGGACGACGGATCTGGATCCCCAGCCGGCCCGACGTGATCGACCGCCTCCAGCGCGAGCGGCTGCTGCCGGCGATCGTCTTCATCTTCAGCCGGGTCGGGTGTGACGCGGCGGTCCAGCAGTGCCTGGCCGCCGGGGTCCACCTGACGACGCCCGCCGAGCGCGACGAGATCGTCACCTACGTCGAGGGCGCATGCCGCGACCTGCCGGCCGACGACCTGCACGTGCTCGGCTACCACGACTTCCTCGAGGCGCTCTCGCGCGGCGTCGCCGCCCACCATGCCGGGATGCTGCCGGCGTTCAAGGCGGTCGTCGAGGAGCTCTACCTGCGCGGGCTGTGCAAGGTCGTCTTCGCCACCGAGACCCTCGCGCTCGGCATCAACATGCCGGCGCGGACCGTGGTCATCGAGAAGCTGTCGAAGTGGAACGGCGAGACGCACGCCGACATCACGCCGGGGGAGTACACCCAGCTCACCGGCCGCGCCGGGCGGCGCGGCCTCGATGTCGAGGGCCACGGCGTCGTGCTGTGGCAGTCCGGCACCAACCCGCGCGACCTCGCCGGCCTGGCCTCCACGCGGACCTACCCGCTCCGGTCGTCGTTCCGGCCGTCGTACAACATGGCGGTCAACCTGGTGCACCAGTTCGGCCGCGAGCGCTCGCGCGAGCTGCTCGAGCAGTCGTTCGCGCAGTTCCAGGCCGACAAGGCCGTCGTCGGCCTGGCCCGGCAGCTGGCCAAGAGCGACGACGCGCTCGCCGGCTACGTCGAGGCCGCGAGCTGCCACCTCGGTGACTTCATGGAGTACGCCGCCCTGCGCCACCGCATCGGTGACGTCGAGAAGACCGCCAGCCGCAGCCGTCGTACCGACCGGCGCGAGGAGGTCGTGGAGTCGCTGCGGCACCTCAAGGTCGGCGACGTCATCTCGGTGCCGGCCGGCAAGTTCTCCGGCTACGCCGTGGTCGTCGACCCCGGCTGGACGCCGGACAACCCACGTCCGATGGTTGTCACGGCCGACCGTCAGGCGCGGCGCCTGGCGATGATCGACTTCCCCACGCCCGTGGCCGCGGTGACCCGCGTCAAGGTGCCGAAGAGCTTCAACGGCCGCAACCCGCAGATGCGGCGCGACCTGGCCAGCGCGCTGCGCGACAAGACCCACGGCCTCGCCCCGCTGCCGCCCGGCCGGGCGCGCGCCACCACGGCCTTCCCGTCGTCGGTGGAGGCCGAGATCGAGGCGCTGCGCGAGCAGCTGCGCGCGCACCCCTGCCACCGCTGCCCCGACCGCGAGGACCACGCCCGCTGGGCGGAGCGGTGGTTCAAGCTCGACCGCGACGCGGCCACGTTGCGCCGCCGGATCGAGCAGCGCACCAACACCGTGGCCCGCCAGTTCGACCGGGTGTGCGAGGTGCTGACCGCACTGGACTACCTCGACGGCGACGAGGTCACCGACCGCGGGCAGCGGCTGATGCGGCTGTACGGCGAGATGGACCTGGTCGCGGCCGAGGCGCTGCGCCTCGGGCTGTGGGACGGCCTCCCACCCGCCGGCCTGGCCGCGGCGCTCTCGGCGCTGGTCTTCGAGACCCGCCGCGCCGACGAGGGCGCCGTACCCCGGGTGCCCGGCGGCGCCACCGGCCAGTCGCTCGAGGCGACGCGTCGCCTCTGGGCCGACCTCGACGCCCTCGAGCGCGACCACCGTCTCGACTTCCTCCGCCCACCCGACCCGGGCTTCGCCTGGCTCGCCTTCCGGTGGACCGAGGGAGACGACCTCGACGACCTGCTCGGCTCCACCGGGTCCGACATGTCCGCCGGCGACTTCGTCCGCACCACCAAGCAGCTCCTCGACCTCGCCGGCCAGGTCGCCGACGCCGCCGGCCCCACCCCCCTGCGCGCCACCGCCCGCGAGGTGATCCGGCTCGTCAAGCGGGGCGTGGTCGCCTACTCCGGGTTGGCCGAGGACTGAGGGTCTGCGGGGTCTGCGGGGTCTGCGGCCTCAGACGTCGGCCGCCGCCTCGATCGCGCCGGAGGCGATCAGGTCGAGCAGCTCGGCGTGGTCGGACTCGACCTGCTCGGCGTAGGCCAGGGCGAACTCGGCGATCGCGTCGTCGAACTCCTTGCCCTTGTGCAGGTAGCCGTGCATCACCCGCGGGTCGACGGAGCGGCTGTGCGCGCGGGCGAGCAGGGCGCCCACGAGGCGGCCGTAGTCGTCGAGGTGGTCGCTGGTGAGCAGGGAGGCGTCGATGGAGCCCTTGCGGTTGCGGAACTGCCGCACGATGTACGGCGTGCCGGCGACGTCGGCCCAGCCGAAGAGCTGGTCGGTCTCGGCCTGGACCCGGCGCGCGCCGAGGACGATCCGCTCGGCGTGACCCTGGGTCGACCCGGTGTCGGGCAGGTAGGGCGCGAGCGCCGAGGGGCCGGCCTGCTTGACCTGCAGGATCAGCGCCTCGTCGCGGTTGCCCTCCATCAGCACGACGTAGGCGCGCATGCCGACGCTGCCGGTGCCGACGACGCGCATCGCGACGTCGCGGGGGCGGTAGCGCACCGCGAGCCCCTGGGAGGAGCGACGCAGGGTGCCGTAGTAGCCCGGCAGGGCGTCGAGGACGGCGCGCTTGGTCTCCTCGTCCACAGGGGTCAGGACGGGGGGCTTGGCGACGAAGCGCCAGGTGCCGTCGGGCAGCCGCTCGGTGTTCTTGCGGGCGACCTTCTCGCTGGTGTTGCGGGCGGCCTCGCTGGCGGCCTGCTGGAAGTCGTCGAAGAGCTCGTCGGCCTCGGCGTTCGCGATGGCGGACTCGTCGCCGAGGGCGGCCCAGGAGTCGACGAACGGCATCGTGGCGAGGTGCCTCCACGCCTTGCGGTAGGCCTTGGCGGAGTCACGGGCGGCCTTGCGGCTCGCCTTGTCCCCGACGTGGGCGCCGGTGCGGCCGGCGAGGACCAGGCTGGTCGCCAGGCGCTTGAGGTCCCACTCCCAGGGTCCGACGACGGTCTCGTCGAAGTCGTTGATGTCGACGACGATGCGCCCGTCGCCGGTGCCGTAGAGGCCGAAGTTGGCGGCGTGGGCGTCTCCGCAGATCTGCGCGTCGACGCCGGTGACCGGGCACCCGGCGAGGTCGTGGGCCATCAGGCCCGCCGACCCGCGGTAGAAGGAGAACGGGCTCGCCGCCATCCGGCCGTGCCCGATCGGGAGCAGCTCGCTCATCCGGCCGGCGTTGCGGTCGGTGAGGAACTGCTTGATGCTCGGGCGCTCGGTCGGCCGCGGGACCGAGGAGTGGACGTCGAGCGGCGCGGTCTCGCGCAGCGCGTGGCCCTTGTCGATCGCGTCGTCGGCGCTGGTCCAGCTCGACTGCAGGGTGACCATCGGTGGGCGTTCTCCTCGGTTCCGGGAGGGGTGTCGGACGGTGTCTGGTGCTGGGACATCATGGCCCAGTGCGAGCCGCGGCGCAGTCGGACGGGACCGGCGGGTCCGACGGGCCCGTGCTCGTCGACCGCATGGTCGCCCTGTCCCGCACCCTGCCGGACCACGGGGGCGCCGCGCCCGAGGTCGTCGCCGACCACGACGGCACGGTGGTCGTCCTCGTCGGTGACGTCGTGGTCAAGGCGCACCGGCTCGACACGCCGGCCCCGGACGTCGCCCGGCGGGCGACGATCGCCGGCCGGGTGCCCGACCTGCTCTCGCCCCTCGCCCTGCCCGGGGCCGACGTCCCGCCGTACGTCGTCACGGTCGCGGGCCGGGCCGTGACGGCCTGGCCGCGCGGCCGGGTCGTCGACCGCACCGACCCCGACGCCGCGCCGTGGGCCGAGACCGGAGCAGTGGTGGCGCGGCTGCACCGGCAGCCGACGTCGGTCGCGGACGGGCTGGTGGCGCACGGACCCGACCGGGTCGGACGCGCCGTCGACGCCCTGCGCGCGCACGGCCACCCGGACGCGGCGCCGGTCCTGGCGGCCGCCGACACGCTGGCCCCGTGGACGACCGGGGCGGCGCCCTGGCCCCGCACCGACGCGCTGGTCCACGGTGACGTCCACCTCGGCCAGCTCGTCGTCCCGCCGGGTGGGTCCAGCGACCTGGTGCTGCTCGACGTCGACGACGTGGGCCTCGGGGCGCCGGCCTGGGACCTGGCACGGCCGGCGGCCTGGTGGCTCACCGGGATGCTCGCCGACACCGACTGGACGGCGTTCCTCACCGGCTACCACGACGCCGGCGGACCGGTGCTCGCCGACGGCCGTGACCCCTGGCCCGACCTCGAGCCGGCCGCCCGCGCGCTGACCGTCCAGATGGCCGCACGCGTGCTCGTCAGGGACGCGGACGACGGGCCGGACACGCCCGCGCACTGGCTCGTCGAGTCCTGCCGCCGCATCGTCGCGGTTGGTAGCATCCCGACACCGCCCTGACCCATCGGGGCACCTTGCAGAGAGGCGACAGGCGCGTGACGACGACTTTCAAGTGCCCGAAGTGTCCGGGCATGATGCGGACCTACACCCGGGCCAACGTCCAGATCGAGCAGTGCGACAACTGCCGGGGCATCTTCCTCGACTACGGCGAGCTCGAGGCCGTCAACCGTGCCGAGCAGCAGTACCTCGCGGCGGCGCCGCCGCCCCCGCAGCAGCCGCAGCAGCCCCAGCAGGGCTACCCGCCGCAGCAGGGCTACCCGCAGCAGGGCTACCAGCAGGCGCCGGGGTGGCAGCAGCAGGGCGGCCACCACGGCCACCACCGCCAGCGCTCGTTCGGCAGCATGTTCTTCTCCACCTGAGCCGAGTCCCTTCACCAGCACCACGACGCTCCCGGTCCCCACGGACCGGGAGCGTCGTCGTGCTCCTCAGGACGTCGGCGCCGCCGGAGCTGCCGGAGCCCCCGCGATCGGCCAGGTCGCGGCCACCGAGTCCTCGTCGCGGATCGCGGCGACCAGCACCTCGGCGAGGTCGGCGCGGGGGACCGGCCCGGCCGGCACGTCCTGGCCGAGCGCCACCTCCCCGGTGGGCGGGTCGTCGGTCAGCGCGGCGGGTCGGAACGCCGACCACGCCAGTCCGCTCGAGGCCGCCAGTGCACCCAGGCGGTCGCCGTCGCGTGGCGCCGGCACCAGCAGCAGCCGCGAGACGCCGGCGCGGCGCGCCGCCTCGACGACGACGTCCGGAGCGGTCGGGGCGAGGTGCACGACGGCGGCGCACCCGCGCAGCGCGTCGGCCACCGCCGCCGGGCCCTGGGCAAGGTCGACCATCCGGACCTCGGCCCCCAGCCGCTCCAGGGCGGCGCGGTGGGCCTCGTTGCGCACCAGCGCCACCGGCGGCGCCTCCTCGCGGCGGCCCAGCACCTCCACGACGTGCCGGCCGAGCCGTCCGTGGGCACCGACCACCGCGACGCGCGGGCTGTCGGGCCACGCCTCGGGGGTCGCGCGGGTCGACCAGGGCAACGTCGTGCCGGAGAGGATCGGCAGGTCGGGATGGTGCGCCCGCAGCCAGTCGAGGGCGGCGGCGTACGACGACGAACCGGCCTCGTCGAGCAGCACGGTGCGCGCCTGGGTGGGCGTGAGGCCCAGCATCCGCGCCGCTGCCGCGAGCTCCGGCCCGTCGACGGGTGCGGCGTCGAGCAGCCGGTCGTCGGCGAGGACGAACCGCAGCACCTCGAGCCGGACCTCGGGCCCGAGGCGCTTGGCCGTGGCCAGGTCGAGCGCGGTGTGGCTCACGGTCGACACCCAGCTCCACGGGACGGTGGTCCAGGCGGCCTCCTCGGGGAGCCCCTGGACGCCGAGACCCTCGTGCAGGTGGACGCCCTCGGCGTCGAGCCGGGCGAGCACGTGCGTGCGGGCGAGGGCGCGCAGGCCGGCGACGCCGCGCACGCCGTACGTCGCCCCGACGGCCCCCGTCGCGCCGATGACCGCGGCGGTGAGGGCGCCCGTGCCGGAGAGCGGGCGGGTGAGCAGGGCGAGCAGGCAGCCGCCGGCGAGGAACACCATGAACGCCGTGAACGCCACGCCCAGCACGGTCAGCCGGCGCAGGCCGCTGCCGGGGGAGCTGAGGATCTCGAAACGGGCGGCGCCGGGGTCACTCACCGGTGAGGACCCCGACCAGCCGGGTGGCCGGCGACCCGAGGCCCCACTGCTCGGACAGCGCCAGGACCCGGTCGGGGTCGACCGGCGTCGCGGGGAGCGCCGTCCGGCTGCGGTCGAGGTCGATGTCGCGGGCCACCGCGACGACGGCGGGCGCGACGGCGAGGTAGTCGGCGGCCGCCTTGATCTTCGCGCGTGGCCCGGGGGCCATCGCGGAGCCTGGGTCGGTCGCCGCGGCCACGATGCCGTCGAGATCGCCGAACCGCTGCAGCAGGGTCGCCGCGGTCTTCTCACCCACCCCGGCGACGCCCGGCAGTCCGTCGGAGGCGTCGCCGCGCATCGTCGCGAAGTCGGCGTACTGACGGGCCTCGATGGCGTACTTGTCGCGCACCCACTGCTCGTCGACCCGCTCGTGCCGACCGACGCCCTTGCCGATGTAGAGCACCCGCACCGGCCCGCCCGCGGCGCCGTCGTCGACGAGCTGGAACAGGTCGCGGTCGCCGGTGACGATGTCGACCGGCTGTCCGGCACCGGTCGCGAGGGTCCCGATGACGTCGTCGGCCTCGTAGCCGGGCGCGCCGATCACGCAGATCCCGAACGCCTCGAGCACCTCCCGCAGGATCGGCACCTGGGTCTCGAGGGGGTCGGGCACCTCCTCGACGTCGGGCGCGCTCGCGACCTCCTCGACCACCCGGTGCGCCTTGTACGACGGGATCAGGTCGACGCGCCACTGCGGCCGCCAGTCGTCGTCCCAGCAGCACACCAGGTCCGTGGGGCGGTACTGGTCGACGAGCCGGCTGACGTAGTCGAGCATCCCGCGGACCGCGTTGACGTTGGTGCCGTCGGGGGCGGCGTACTCGGGCATCCCGAAGAAGGCCCGGAAGTACATGGAGGCGGAGTCGAGGAGCAGCAGGCGGCCCGGGTCGCTGGTCACGCGGCGCATCCTGCCACGGACCCCGGCGCGGTCCGGCCGTCGGAGCGCCTCCCGACGAACCCTCGCGGCCACTACTGTTCACGCCGTGACGACCGAGCTCGAGGCCACCGACCGCCGGATCCTCGAGCTGCTCGCCTCCGACGGCCGGATGTCGTTCACCGACCTCGGCAAGGCGACCGGGCTGTCCACCTCGGCGGTGCACCAGCGGGTCAAGCGGCTCGAGCAGCGCCGCCTGATCCTCGGGTACGGCGCCACGATCAACCACGACGAGGTGGGCCTCCCGCTGACCGCGTTCATCTCGATCCGCCCGATCGACCCGTCGCAGCCCGACGACTCGCCCGAGCGGCTGCGCGACATCCCCGAGATCGAGTCGTGCTGGTCGGTGGCGGGGGAGGAGTCCTACATCCTCAAGATCCGGGTCGCCACCCCCCGCGACCTCGAGGACCTGCTCGCCCGGGTCCGCTCCGCGGCCAACGTCGCCACCCGGACGACGATCGTGCTGTCGACGCCGTACGAGAACCGGCCGGTCATCGGCGGGTGAGCGCGGCGGGCGTGGACGAGCCGTCCGAGCGCAGCCGGAGCACCTGTCGCCCGTCAGCGCCCGACGGGCGCGCCGCGGCTGGACCCGGACCCGGACCCGGTCCCCGGAGAAGCGGTCACGACCTGGACGACACCGTTGTTGTAGTCGTTGGCGTCCAGGTTGATCAGGCCGGGGTCGGCGCAGGTGCCGATCACGTACGTGCCGGCGGGCATCGGCTTGTAGCTGACCGAGGTGAGCTCCATCCTGGTCGAGGCCACGTCGACCACGGCCCACTCGCCGATGTTGGTGGGGGAACCGGTGCCCGTGCCCACGCACGTCCCGATGGCGACCGGCCCCGGGTCACCGGTGGTGCCGACGACCTGTGTCCCGGTCACCAGCACGGCCTGGCGCTCGCCCAGGGTGACCTGGACCGTCCCACCGGTGAACTCGAAGTCGGCCGACTTGGTCAGGTCGATGGTGCCGGTGCCCGGCACCATCTCGATCTCCCCGCTGAAGACGCTGACCGCCGCCGGTCCGCTCGGACCGGTCGCTCCGGTCGCTCCCCGCGGGCCGCGCGGCAGCTGACCGGCCTTGAAGTCCTTGGCCAGCAGGGACCCGTCCTTGACGTCGATGCTGGTGATGGTGCCGTTCTTGATGTCGGCGCCCGTGATCAGCCGGGCGGCGTCCGCGGTGGCCGGGTTGCTGGCGAGCAGGGCGGTGACGACGGCGGCCGCGAGGACCCCGGTCTTGGTGATCCGCATGAGAGGTCCCTTGAGATGACCCACCGAGTGTGGGCGTCGTGGCGAACCTAGGGCGCCCTGCGTCGTCAGGTTGCCGAAGCCGAGATCGGGTCGTGTCCGGTCTGGACCGGCCGGCGGAGGTCGGCCGATGACCGCGACGATGCCGGGGGCCCAGCCGCCTGACAGGTCGGAGACGTTCGCGCGGGCGCACGTGCCGAGGACGTAGGCAGCCCGAGCGGTGCTCGTCGCCGAGGACGCGCGCAACGACCCCGGTGGGACCGGTCCTCAGTAGGCCTGCAGCGCCGCCGTACGACGGGAGGCCTCGGCGACCTCGGCCGCCTTCAGCGCGGAGGTGTCGAGGTCGGCGTGGGTGGCCCACCACGACTGGCCCTCGGCGGGGAGGGTGTGGATCGGGTCGTAGTACTCGTAGGTGCGGTCGAGGGCGTCGGCCTGGTCGAGCTCGATGGAGGTCCGGTAGTTCTTGGTCCACGAGGAGATGCCGCGCACCTCGTCGTACGACGCCAGCTGGTGCACCCACCGCTTGCCGACGAACGGCACGTCGCAGACGATGCGCGGCGTGGCGAAGCCGGGGAGGTAGCCCATGATGTGGTGCTGGAGCCGCTGGGCGTCACCGACCGAGACCCGCCAGTGCTCCGAGTACGGGATCATGTCGCACATGTAGAAGTAGTAGGGCATGATCTGCGCCCCGTCGAGCAGGCGGAAGCACAGGTCGAGCAGGGCGTGCGGGTCGGCGTTGACGCCGTTGAGGAGCACTCCCTGGTTGCGCACGTCGCGGACGCCGGCGTCGAGCATCGCCCGGGACGCCTGGGCCACCAGCGGCGTGATCGAGTTGGCGTGGTTGGCGTGGGTGTGGATCGCGACCGAGACCCCCCGGGCGCGGGCGGTGGTGCCGATCCGGGTCATCCCCTCGACGACGTCGGGCTGCAGCCAGTGCTGGGGCAGGCCGACCAGCGCCTTGGTGGCCAGCCGGATGTCGCGGACGTTGTCGATCTCCAGCACGGCGCTGAGGAACGCCTCGAGGCGGGGCCACGGCATGTTGGCGACGTCGCCGCCGGAGACCACGACGTCGCGCACGGTCGGCGTACGCCGCAGGTAGTCGAGCATCGACTCGATGCGGTCGGTGGGCTTGGCGACGAACTTGAGCTTCTCGACGGTCGGGGTGGAGTTGCCGACGAGGTCCATGCGGGTGCAGTGCCCGCAGTACTGCGGGCAGGTCGGCAGCAGCTCGGCCAGGACCTTGGTGGGGTAGCGGTGGGTGAGGCCCTCGGCGACCCACATGTCGTGCTCGTGCAGCGAGTCGCGGGTGGCGTGCGGGTGGGAGGGCCAGTCGGTACGCCGGTCGCTGAGCACCGGGATCATGTAGTGGCGGACCGGGTCGGCGTAGAACGCCTCGGTCAGCGAGCCCGGGCCTCCCACGGGCGCGTGGGGGACCATCGTGTTCATCATCTGCGGCGGCACCAGCATCGACATCGTGGCCCGCTCGGCCTGGTCGCGCTCGAGGTCGAGGTAGAACCGCTCGTCGACCAGGTCGCCGAGCAGCTCGCGCAGCTGCTTGACGTTCTTGACGCAGTGCGCCCGCTGCCACTGCACCGAGGCCCACTCGGCGGCGGTGACGTCCTTCCAGCCGGGGAACCGCGTCCAGTCGGGCTCGACGAGCTCGACCTGCTGGTAGGGGTAGGGCTGACCGGTCTCCAGACCGATGCTGGTCTCGATGCTCATCGACTCTCCGTGCTCGCTGATCTGCGCCGGGGGCGCCGTGTGACCTACAGTACGTGGAGATCGTCCGGCCTGCCTACTCGTCGGCCGCAAATCATCCCGCTCCAACCTCATCGTGAAGGACAACCGGCGTGACCCGACCCGAGAGTGACCCCACCGGACTGCACCGGGTCCTCGACCGCCCGGCCGTGCTGCCGCAGGCGGCCCAGCGCCTGGACACCCGCCGTGAGCTCTGGCCCGACGAGGTCCGGATCCGGGTCGAGCGGCTCAACCTCGACGCCGCGTCCTACCGCCAGCTCGAGGGCAAGCACACGATCGACGGCGTGCCCGACGGCGCCGCGATCCGCGCCGAGGTGCTCGACATCGTCACCGCCCGCGGCAAGATGCAGAACCCCGAGACCGGGTCGGGCGGGATGCTCGTCGGCACCGTCGAGGAGGTCGGCCCCGACTCGCCGCTGGGCCTGGCCGTCGGCGACCGCGTCACCACGCTGGTCTCGCTGACCCTGACCCCGCTGGTCGTCGAGGACGGCCTCGCCGGCTGGGACGGGCTGGGGGAGCAGGTGCCGTGCGACGGCTACGCCGTGCTGTTCGGCCGCTCCATCGCCGCCGTGATCCCCGACGACCTGCCCGTCGCCCTGAGCCTGTCGGTGATGGACGTGTGCGGGGCGCCCGCCCTGACCGCCCGGGTCGTCCGCGAGCACGCCGCGATCGGGCGTGCGCCGGTCGTGGCCGTGGTCGGCGGGGCCGGCAAGTCCGGCTCGCTCAGCCTCGCCGCCGCCCGCGACGCCGGCGCCGGCCGCACCATCGGCGTCGTGCCGCACCAGGCCGAGGCCGACCTGCTCACCGCCGCCGGCCTGGCCGACGAGGTCACCATCGCCGACGCCCGCGACCCGATCGCGCTGCGCGACGCCGTCGAGAAGGCCGGTGGTCCGGCCGACGTGACGGTCGTGTGCGTCGACGTGCCGGGCTGCGAGGGTGGCGCCGTCCTGGCCACCGCCGACGGCGGCACCGTGGTCTTCTTCTCGATGGCCACCTCGTTCCCGGCCGCCGCCCTCGGCGCCGAGGGGCTCGCCGCCGACGTGCGGATGCTGGTCGGCAACGGCTACGTCCCGGGGCACGCGGCGTACGCGATGGACCTGCTGCGCCGCACCGACGGCGTACGCCGCCTCTTCGAGAGCCGGCTCGACTGATGGCCGCGACCACCCGCAGGCCGGCCAGGCCGGCCAACAAGCTCAGCCTCGACCCGGCCACCGTCCGGCACGCCCGCAGCCTGGCCCGCAAGGCCGGCCGGCCGATCGTGCGGATCGCCCAGCAGCACACCACCGTCGCCGTCGAGCGCGCGACCCTGCGGCTCGCCGGGCTCTCCGGCGCCGACGACGAGGGCTCGCCGTGGGTCAACCGGCTGATGGACACCGTCCGCGCCGACGTCGGCCTCGAGCACGGCGCCGCGCTCCCGGTCTGGGACGCCCTGGTGCGCGGCGAGGCCGACGACCTGGCCACCCTGGCCCAGAAGGCGGCAGCCGGGTCGGTCACGTTCCGGCTGCCCGAGGGCCGCGACGCCGAGCGCGCCCGCAAGGCCAGCCGCAAGGCGGTGGCCGCCGGCCTCCGCACCGTCGACCGGCGCCGCGCCGAGCGCGACCGGCTGATCAAGCGGCACGGCGACGCCCCGCGCCAGCCCTGGATCTACCTCATCGTCGCCACCGGAGACATCTACGAGGACATCCCGCAGGCCCAGCAGGCCGCCCGCGAGGGTGCCGACGTCATCGCCGTCATCCGCTCCACCGGGCAGAGCCTGCTCGACTTCGTGCCCGAGGGCGCCACCCGCGAGGGCTACGCCGGCACCTACGCCACGCAGGAGAACTTCCGCCTGATGCGGGCCGCCCTCGACGAGTCGTCGAAGGAGCTGGGCCGCTACGTGCGGCTGACCAACTACGCCAGCGGCCTGTGCATGCCCGAGATCGCCGCGCTGGCCGGGCTGGAGCGTCTCGACATGATGCTCAACGACTCGATGTACGGGATCCTCTTCCGCGACATCAACCCGATCCGCACCTTCGTCGACCAGCGGTTCAGCCGCCAGGTCCACGCCCGGGCCGGGATCATCATCAACACCGGCGAGGACAACTACCTCACCACCGCCGACGCGATCGAGGCCGCGCACACGGTCACGACCAGCCAGCTGCTCAACGAGTACTTCGCCAAGGAGGCCGGGCTCGAGGACTGGCAGCTCGGCCTCGGCCACGCCTTCGAGATCGACCCGGCGGTGCCGGACTCGTTCCGGATGGAGCTGGCCCACGCCCTGCTGGCCCGGGAGGTGTTCCCCAAGGCGCCGCTGAAGTGGATGCCGCCGACCCGGCACATGACCGGCGACGTGTTCAAGGGCAACCTCCTCGACGGCTTCTTCAACCTCGCCGGCGCGCTCACCGGGCAGGGCATCCTGCTCGTCGGGATGATGACCGAGGCGGTCGTCACGCCCTGGCTCTCCGACCGCGACATCGCCCTGCAGAACGTCCGCTACGTGATGGAGGCCGCCGGCCGGCTGCACGAGGACTTCCACCCCGCGCCGGGCGGCTTCATCGACAGCCGCGCCAAGCAGGTGCTGGGGGAGTCGATCGAGCTGCTCGAGCGGATCGTCGACAGCCCCAGCGGCGGTGGCCTGCTCGACGCGATCGCCGACGGCACGTTCGGGCTGATGAAGCGCCCCGCCGACGCCGGCCGCGGCCTCGACGGCGTCGCCCGCAAGTCCGGCGTCTACTACAACCCGGCCACCGAGATCCTCGACGCCAAGGAGGCGCTGTGAGCGTCGTGATGCCGTACGGCGACACCACCGGCGACGGCATGGTGCAGCTGAGCTTCACCCTGCCGATGCCGCACTCCAAGATCGCCGAGGGCTCCGCCCTGCAGCTGGCCGGCAAGATGGGCATGGACCCCGCGCTCGTCGTGCACGCCAAGCCGATGGGGCCGGGCTTCACCTTCTTCGTCGTCTACGGGCGGGTCAACCACGTGGTCGACCCCAGTGTCGTGCAGGTCGTCGAGCGCGACTACCCGCTGCTGACGCCCAAGGAGGTCAACGCGGCCGTCAAGCGCTCCCTACGGCGCCGCCTGACGGTCGTGGGGGCCTGCATCGGCACCGACGCCCACACGGTCGGCATCGACGCGATCCTCAACATCAAGGGCTTCGCCGGTGAGAAGGGGCTGGAGTACTACCGCGAGCTCAAGGTGGTCAACCTCGGCGCCCAGGTCTCGGTGCCCGAGCTCGTCGACCGGGCCCGCACCGAGCGGGCCGACGCCGTCCTGGTCTCCCAGGTCGTCACCCAGCGCGACGCCCACCTGCTCAACACCCGCGAGATGTCGGCGGCGTTCCGCGAGTCCTACCCGTCCGACCGGCGCCCGCTGCTCATCGTCGGCGGTCCCCGCTTCGACGAGGCGATGGCCGGTGAGCTCGGGGTCGACCGCGTCTTCGGCCGCGGTACGACGCCCGGCGAGGTCGCCTCCTTCATCGCCCACCGGTTAGCTTCCGCCAAGGTGGCCTCGTGAACGAGTCCCTGATCGGCACGCGGGTCGTGCACCGGCGCTACGTCCCCTACGCCCACGCCCACTACGCCGGCAACCTCGTCGACGGCGCCTACAGCCTCGGGCTGTTCGGCGATGTCGCCACCGAGCTGTGCATCGTCACCGACGGCGACGAAGGCCTGTTCGCCTCCTACTCCGACGTCCAGTTCACCGCCCCGGTGCGCGCCGGTGACGTGCTGGAGATCACCGCCGAGCTGGTGCGGGCCGGCACCCGGTCGCGGCAGGTGCGCTTCAGCGTCCACGTGGTCGCCCGCGGGGCCGCCACCGACGACCGGCCGGGGCGCGCCGAGGTCCTCGACCCGCCGCTCCTGGCCACCACCGCCACCGGCACCGTCGTCGTGCCCTGACCCACCGGTCCGGTGACGCGGGCGCACTACCGCGTGGCCATCGGCGCGTCCGGGACGACACGCCGACGGCAAGGACTATTTCGAGGGCTATTTCGTCGCCGGGTGCCCGTCCCTGACCTGCGGCTTTCCGCGTTGTCGCAGGTCAGGGCCCGGTTGACACCCGGGTGGCGGCGCGGAAACCTTGCGGCCGTTCGCTCGTGCAGGACGTGGGGAGCGGACCGACGTCCGAGTGGCCGGCGATCACCAGGTGTAGCGCCAACATCGTGGTGACGCTGGTTCGCGGAGGTCGGTCCGCGCCGCGGGAGCGACACGGGAGGGCCCACCCGGGCCGAGACAACGACTCCGTCACGGCAGCCCGTCGTGGCCGGGGACGGCCGGAGCCGGGGTGGGCCCTCCCGATGCCCTGCACGTGCCCAGGGAGTGCCGGGTACCGTTTGCCCATCATGCTCGCCCGGATCTTCGTCGCGGGGCTCGCCGGGGTCGTGCTCTCACTGGCCTTCGAGCCGGTCGCGCTGCCCTACGTCATGCCGTTCTGCCTGGCGGCGTACGCGCTCGCGACCCGTGAGGTGCGCTCGCGCGCCGGGTTCGTGGTCGGACTGGCCTTCGGGGTCGGGTTCTACTTCCCGCACATCTACTGGATGAGCCCCTCGATCGGGCTCCCGGCCTGGCTGCTGCTGGCGTCCCTGGAGGCCTCCTTCTACGGCGTCCTGGGCGCGCTCTCGCCGGTCCTGCAGCGGCTGCGGGCGTGGCCGGCGTGGCTCGCGGCCGGCTGGGTCGCGATGGAGACGATCCGCTCCACCTGGCCGTTCAGCGGGATGCCGTGGGGGCGCATCGGGTTCGGGGTGGTCGACACGCCGCTCGCTCCCGCCCTCGCCTGGGTCGGGGTCAACGGCGTGAGCCTGCTGGTCGCAGCGCTCGGCTTCCTGCTCGCCAAGGCGGTGCTGACCCCCCGCGGCGACGAGCGGCTGTTCGCGGCCGGGGGCGTCGTCCTGGTGGCCGCCGCCGCGGTGGTGCCGGCCCTGGTGCCGTGGACCCTCACCACCACCGGCCAGACCACCGTGGCCGCCGTCCAGGGCGACGTGCCGGGCCGGGGCGACGACGTGCTCGTCGACGTCCAGCAGCTCACCCAGAACCACGTCGACATGACCGTCGAGCTCGCCGACCGGGTCGCCGCGGGACAGGCACCGAAGCCCGACTTCGTGGTCTGGCCCGAGAACTCCACCGCGACCGACCCGTTCGCCGACGCGAGCATCAACGCCCGGATCCAGACCGCCGTCGACACCATCGGCGTCCCGATCCTGGTCGGCGGCATCGTCGACGCGGGGGAGGACCACGTGCTCAACCAGGGCATCGTCTGGGACCCCCTCACCGGCCCCGGCGAGCGCTACGCCAAGCGCCACCCGGTCGCCTTCGGCGAGTTCATCCCGTTCCGCGACCAGCTGCCCGACAGCCTCGTGGAGAGCGGTCAGCTGGCCCGGATCCCGCGCGACATGCTCAGCGGCGACCGCAAGACCCCGCTGACGATCGCGGGGGTCGAGATCGCCGACGCCATCTGCTTCGACGTCGGCTACGACGACGGGTTCGTCGAGCAGGTCGACCACGGGGCCGAGCTGCTGGTGGTGCAGACGAGCAACGCCAGCTTCATCTTCACCGACCAGATCGAGCAGCAGTTCGCCATCACGCGGGCGAGGGCCATCGAGTCGGGTCGCTACCTGGTCGTGGCGGCGACCAACGGCGTCGCCGGGGTGATCGCCCCCGACGGGTCCGTGGTCGACCGCACCGAGCGACGCACCCAGGACCTGCTCGTCGAGACCGTCGACCTCAAGAGCGGGGCGACGCCCGGCCTCGGCATCGGTACGGCGCTGCACCGGGCCACGCCGTTCGTCACCGTCGTGGGCGTCCTGTGGGGCATCGTGCTGCACCGCCGGTCGCGCCGCGCTGCGGCGCCCACCAGCGCGAGCGCTGACGTGGAGCGGCGGAGCGCCCAGGAGGTCCCGGCATGAGGACCGTGATGGTGCTGCCGACCTACGACGAGGCCGCCAACCTCGCCTGGGTCGTCGACCGCCTGCACGCCGCGCAGCCCGAGGTCGACGTCCTGGTCGTCGACGACCGCTCGCCCGACGGCACCGGCGAGGTCGCCGACCGGCTCGCCGCCGCCGACCCGCGGGTGCACGTGCTGCACCGGGCCGCCAAGGAGGGTCTCGGCGCGGCGTACCTGGCCGGGTTCGCGTGGGCGCTCGACCGCGGCTACGACGTGATCGGCGAGATGGACGCCGACGGGTCCCACCAGCCCGAGCAGCTCCACCGCCTCCTCGCGGCGCTGCCCGACGCCGACCTGGTGATCGGGTCGCGGTGGGTGCCCGGCGGCAGCGTCGTCAACTGGCCGCTGCACCGCGAGGCCCTCTCGCGCGGTGGCAACCTCTACGTGCGGCTGCTGCTCGGCGTCGGCGTCCGCGACGCCACCGCCGGCTACCGGCTCTTCCACCGGGCGACCCTGGAGAAGATCGACCTCGCCCAGGTGCGCTCGACCGGCTACGTGTTCCAGACCGACCTGGTCTCGCGCACCCTGCAGGCCGGGCTCGTCGTGCGCGAGGTCCCGATCGAGTTCGTCGAGCGGGTGCGGGGGGAGTCGAAGATGAGCGGCTCGGTGGCCACCGAGTCGCTGCGCCGGATCACCGTGTGGGGGCTGCGCGAGCGTCGCGACCAGGTGCGCCGCGCCGTCGCGGTCCGCGCGCGAGGACGCGCCTTCTAGACTCGGAGCGTGGCCGCCCGTCGACGTCTCCCGTGGATCCTGCTGGTGGCGTTCGTCGTCGTCCCGCTCCTGGAGATCTACGTGCTCATCCAGGTCGGTCAGGTCATCGGGGCCTGGTGGACCATCGGGCTGCTGGTGCTCGACAGCATCGTCGGCACCTGGCTGATCCGGCGCGAGGGCGGGCGCGCCTGGACCGCGCTGAGGTCGGCGCTCGAGCACGGCCGGATGCCGGCCACCGAGATCGCCGACGGTGCCCTCATCCTCGTCGGCGGCACCCTGATGCTCAGCCCGGGTTTCGTCACCGACATCCTCGGGATCCTGCTGATCCTGCCGTTCACCCGTCCGCTGCTGCGCCGCGTGCTCGCCCGGGTGGTCGCCCGGCGGCTCCCGGTCGTCGGCGGGATGACCGGCCCGGCTGGTGGGGCGACCTACCGCACGGGCCCGGACGCACGACACCCCGGACCTGTGGTCCGGGGTGAGGTGGTGGAGGACGAGGGCTGAGCCCCGTCCGGTTCAGGCGTTGGCGCGGGTCTTCTTCTTCGGTCCGGGACGGTGCAGGTGGGCCGGCCCGATCTCGCCCCCGCGGAGCAGGTCGAGCCGCTCCTTGAGGATGTCCTCGAGCTCCTTCTCCGAACGACGCTCGAGCAGCATGTCCCAGTGGGTGCGGACCGGCTTCTCGGCCTTCTCCACCCGCTCGATGCCTGCCGTGCTCAGTGCCTCGGCGCCGCAGCGCGGGCACTCCCACACCGCAGGGACCTCGGCCTCGACCGACATGGTGATCTCGAAGTCGTGACCCTGAGAACACCGGTAGCCGACCTGCTGACGCGCAGCGAACTCGATCCCCCGCTCGTCCTCGAAGCTCTGGCCGCCCAGTCGCGCGCCACGCAGTGTGCGCTCTGCCATGAGGGCACCTCCCAACGTTGTGCGTGGTGATTGGTCGGGCAGACCGCCCGACATCTTCCTCAACCGTACCCAGCGTGCCAAGATTCCACTCCTGAAATACACCCGAGGCGGGCCTCCCGCGGGCGCCGGGCCGGTCAGGTGCTGCGCGCGTCGCGCCGCCCCTCGGCGCTCAGGAGCGACCGGGGGACCTCGTTCCCGGCCTCGCGGATGCCGCGCGCGGCGTCGACCCGCAGCAGCAGCGCGCCGCCGATGACGAAGAACGCGATCAGCGCGAGGATCGCCGGTCGGTAGGACCCGGTGAGCTGGAAGACCAGCGCGAAGACGGCGGTGCCGAGCCACGACGTACCGCGCTCGCAGGCGTGGTAGAGCGCGAAGTACTCGCCCTCGCGACCGCGGGGGATGAGCAGGCTGAAGAACGAGCGGGACAGCGCCTGCGTGCCACCGAGCACGATGCCGATCGCGAGGCCGACGACCAGGAACAGCGCGACGTTCTTCTCCGGCAGGAAGAACGCGACGACCACGATCGCGATCCACGCGTAGACGCCGTACAGGATCGGCTTGTAGCTGCCGATCCGCTGGGCGATCCGCCCGAACAGCAGCGCCCCGCCGAACGCCACGAACTGGATCAGCACGATGGTGGCGATCAGCACGGTGTCGCCGAAGCCGAGCTGCTTGGAGCCGTAGGTCGAGGCGGCGTAGATGACGGTCTGGATGCCGTCGTTGAAGAACAGGTACGCCGCCAGGAAGGTCAGCGTCATCGGGTACTGCCGCAGCTCCTTCAGGGTGCGCCAGAGCTGGCCGAAGCTGCGGTCGAGGAGGTTGCCGGAGACCTCCACGGCGTTCGCCGGCGGCCGGTCGCGCAGCCGCACGAACGGGATGATCGTGAACCCCGCCCACCACACGGCCGCCGAGAGCAGCGACAGGCGCACGGCCATCGAGCTGGACAGGCCGATCGCGTCGTGGCCGAGGAACATGCCGAGGTTGACCACGAGCAGCAGGCCGCCGCCGAGGTAGCCGAACGCCCAGCCCCGGGAGCTGACCCGGTCGCGCTCGTCCTCGGTGGAGATGTCGACGAGGATCGCGGAGTAGCTGATCACCGAGCAGCCGGCCAGCACGCTGGCCGCCACGATCGCGGCGGCGCCGAGCTGCCAGCTCTCGCCGCGCACGAAGAACAGCAGTGCGGCGCAGGCCGCGCCGGCCCAGGCGAACCCGGCCATGTGCCGCTTCTTGTGGTGCGACCGGTCGACGACCGCGCCGACGATCGGCAGCAGGAGGGCACTGAAGATGGTGGCGAAGCTGGTCAGGTAGAACGGCAGCGACCCTGCGGCGAGGTCGAGCCCCAGCACGCTGACGGTGCGGTCGCAGGTGTCGTCGGGGTCGGCGCAGCCGGCGGCCTTGCCGGCCACCTCGATCATGTACGGCGCGAACATGACGCTGAGCACCGTGGTGTAGAAGGCGCTGTTGGCCCAGTCGTACCAGTACCAGGCCTTCTGCTCCTGCGCGCGCTGCAGCGGCGCGAGGTCGGCGATCGCCGCCGGTCCGTCGTTCACGTGGTCTCCCTCCCCGGGTCCAGCCACTGCCCGCGCTCGACGAGCACGTCGTGGAGCACGTCCGTCCGGTCGGTGAACAGGCCGTCCACGCCGCCGTCGAGGAGCTCGTGGATCTCCTCGGCGGTGTCGATCGTCCAGACGTGCACATGCTTGCCTGCCGCGTGCGCCCGGCGGACCAGACGCGCCGTGAGGACCACGACCCGACCGCGTCGCCGCGGCACCTGCAGGGCGTCCCAGGCCGCCCGGCGCGCCGGTACGCCGGCGACGAACGCCGCGACCTCCGCCGGCGCCGCCGACGTGGCGACCCGCCCCCCGGTCAGCCTCCGGAACTCCCGCATCCGCGGCAGCGAGAAGGACCCCACGAGGACGTCGTCCCACAGGTCGCGCGCGGCGACGAAGTCGGCGAGCGGGCGGACGGCGCCGTCGGACTTCAGGTCGATGTTGAACCGGGCGCCCCGGAGCTCCTCGACCAGCGCCGCCAGGGTCGGCACCTCCTCGCGCCCCCCGACGCGCGCCCGTCGTACGTCGGCGTGGGTCAGCGCCGCGATCGCGCCCTGCTGGTCGCTGACCCGGTCGAGGACGTCGTCGTGGAAGGCCATCAGCACCCCGTCGGCCGTGACGTGCACGTCGGTCTCGAGGTAGCGGTAGCCGAGGGCGGCGGCGTGCCGGAACGCCTCGAGCGTGTTCTCCAGCCCCTCGATCTCGGGGTGGTAGGCGCCGCCGCGGTGGGCGAGCGCGATGACCGACCCCGGTTGCTGCAGCACCGCGTCGAGGTAGGGCCGGCCGGTGCGGGGGGAGGTCACCGGGGAAGTATCGCGCCTGCCCGCAGCGCCGTCATGAGTCCCCGTGCTCTGTTCCCCGCGACGCCTCGACGACGTCGAGGTAGTGCTGGTTGAACATGACGCCGACGACGTTGCCGAACGGGTCGACGACCGAGGCGGTCACGAAACCGGGGCCGCGCTCGGTCGGGGGCTCGTGGGCGGTGGCGCCGAGGTCGAGGAGCCGCTGGTGCGCGGCGTGCACGTCGTCGACGGCCCAGTACGTCGTGGCCGCGGCGAGGCCGTCGGCGGCGGGTGCGAACCGGCGGGCGAGCAGCCCGAGCTCGTGCTGGTGGTCGCCGACGCGGAACTCGACGTAGGCGAGCGTGCCGGCCGCCTCCTTGGCGAAGTACGCCTCGACGCCGAGCACCTCGGCGTACCAGGCGCGGGCGACCTCCAGGTCGTCGGCGACGTAGGTGATGGTGGTGAGTCCTCGCAACATGACTGGCTCCTCGGTGGGGTTCCTGCGGGTGGGCCCGGCTGGTGCGCCGGTGATCACCACTCTGCTCCGTGAAGTGATCACCAAGTGATCACTTTCCTGGCAGGCTGGAGCGGTGCGTGCCGATCGCCTCGTCGCCACCGTCCTGCTGCTGCAGCAGCGCGGACGGGTCACCGCCCGCGAGGTCGCCACGGAGCTCGAGGTGTCGGTGCCGACGGCGCGCCGAGACCTCGAGGCCCTGGCGACCGCCGGGGTACCCGTCTACCCCCAGCCCGGACGCGGGGGAGGGTGGCAGCTGGTCGGCGGGGCGCGCACCGACCTGAGCGGGCTGTCCGGGTCCGAGGCGCAGGCGCTGTTCCTCGCGCTCGGGCCCTCAGCCCGGGGCTCGTCGGCGTCGCGCACGGCGCTGCGCAAGCTGCTGCGGGCCCTGCCTGCGACGTTCCGCGACGAGGCCGAGGCGGCCGCGTCGGCGACCGCCGTCGACCCGCTGCCGTGGGGGGCGTCCGATCGGGCGCGCCCGCCGCTCGTCGAGCGGCTCCAGGCCGCGGTGGTCCGCCGGCAGCGGGTCCGGCTCACCTACGCCGACGCCCGCGGGGCCACCAGCGTGCGTCTGGTCGACCCGTGGGGCCTCGTCGACAAGGACGACGCCTGGTACCTGATGGCCGGCACGCCACGCGGCCGCCGCACCTTCCGCCTCGACCGCGTCACGGCCGCCGAGGTCACGGGGGAGGCCTTCGAGCCGCCGCCCGGCTTCGTCCTCGACGAGGCGTGGAGCGAGACCGTCGAGGCGATGGAGCGACGACGCTCGACCACCTGGGCGACCGTGCTGAGCGACGAGCGGTGGGTGCCGATCCTCCACGACCACTTCGGCCGGCACTGCGAGCGGGTCGGCACCGAGGAGGACGGCCGGGTCCGCGTCCGGCTGGCCGCACCGACGCCGCTCGACGTGGCCCGCACGCTCGCCGGGTGGGGCCGGCTGGTGGAGGTCGTCGAACCGACGTCGGTGCGCGACCACCTGGCGCGCATCGGCGCCGAGCTGGCGGCGGCGTACGGCGGCTGAGCGGCCGGTCGACGTCAGATGTCGCGGAAGGTCTCGATGTTGGCACCGAGGGCGCTGAGGCGCTCGGCGAGGTCCTCGTAGCCGCGGTGGATGACGTAGGTCGAGCGGAGCACCGAGGTGCCCTTGGAGGCCAGCATCGCCAGCAGGATCACCACGGCCGGGCGCAGGGCCGGGGGGCAGACGAGCTCGGCGCCGGAGAACGACGTGGGGCCCTCGATCATCACGCGGTGGGGGTCGAGGAGCTTGACGTGCCCGCCGAGCTTGGTGAGCTCGGTGAGGTAGATCGCGCGGTTCTCGTAGACCCAGTCGTGCAGGAACGTCTGTCCCTCGGCGACCGCGGCGATGACCGCGAAGAACGGCAGGTTGTCGATGTTCAGCCCCGGGAACGGCATCGGGTGGATCTTGTCGAGGGGGGCGTGCAGCGTCGAGGGCTTGGTGTGGAGGTCGACGAGGCGGGTGTGGCCGTTGCGGGCGACGTACTCCTCGGTGCGGTCGTACTGGAAGCCCATCTCCTCCAGCACCGCCAGCTCGATCTCGAGGAACTCGATCGGGACGCGCTGGATGGTGATCGACGACTGGGTCACGATCGCCGCGGCGAGCAGCGACATGGCCTCGATCGGGTCCTCCGACGGCGCGTAGTCGACGTCGACGTCGATGGTCTCCAGGCCGGTGATGCGCAGGGTGGTGGTGCCGACGCCGTCGATGCGGACGCCGAGCTTCTGCAGGTAGAAGCACAGGTCCTGGACCATGTAGTTGGACGAGGCGTTGCGGATGACGGTCTCGCCGGGGTGCAGCGCCGCGGCCATCAGGGCGTTCTCGGTGACGGTGTCGCCGCGCTCGGTGAGCACGATCGGCCGCCGCGGCTCGACGGCCTGGTTGACCTGCGCGTGGTACATCCCGTCGGTCGCCTTGACCTCCAGGCCGAACGGCCGCAGCGCGGTCATGTGGGGCTCGACGGTGCGGGTGCCGAGGTTGCAGCCGCCGGCGTAGGGCAGCTCGAAGGTCTCCGCCCGGTGCAGCAGCGGACCGAGGAACATGATCACCGAGCGGGTGCGCCGGGCGGCGATCTCGTTGATCTGGGACAGGTCGAGGACCTTGGGCGGGACGATCTCGAGGTCGCCGTCGTCGCCGATCCACCGGGTCTGCACGCCGAGGCTGTTGAGCACCTCGAGCAGCCGGTTGACCTCCTCGATGCGGGCCACCTTGCGCAGCGTGGTGCGGCCGCGGTTGAGCAGCGAGGCGCACAGCAGCGCGACCCCGGCGTTCTTGGAGGTCTTGACGTCGATGGCGCCCGACAGCGTCGTGGGTCCCTGCACCCGCAGGTGGGTGGGGCCGGCGCCGAGCGCGACGATCTCGGAGTCGAGGGCCTCGCCGATGCGCGCCAGCATCTCCAGGGAGAGGTTCTGGTGGCCCTTCTCGATGCGGTTGATCGCGCTCTGGCTGGTGCTCAGCAGATCGGCGAGCTGGGTCTGGGTGAGACCTCGGTGCTTGCGGGCGTCGCGGATGAGGTTGCCGATGCGGCCCTTGTAGTCGGTGACCATGAGATCCACGGTAACTCACATGTGAGATAACGGCCCAACTCGGCCCTCGGCGTGGCGTCTGGTTTCATCGACACATGAGGGCGACTGTGATCCACGGACCGCGCGACATCCGCTTCGAGGAGGTCGCGGACCCCACGCTGGAGGCGCCGACCGACGCGATCGTCAAGGTCGCGGCGTCGTGCATCTGCGGCTCCGACCTGTGGCCCTACCGCGGCGACGACGAGACCACCGAGCCGCACACCATCGGCCACGAGTGCCTCGGGGTGGTCGAGGAGGTCGGCTCCGAGGTGCGCGACTTCCGGGCCGGTGACTTCGTCGTGGTGCCCTTCGACCACTGCGACAACACCTGCGCGGCGTGCCGCAACGGGGCCCACTCGGCGTGCGACAACGTCGGCATGACCAGGAGCGGCCAGGCCGAGTACGCCCGCGTCACCCAGGCCGACGGCTCGCTGGTCAAGACCGACGGCGTCCCCGACCAGGACCTGTGGCCCTCGCTGCTCGCACTGTCGGACGTGATGGCCACCGGCTGGCACGCCGCGGTGTCGGCCGGCGTACGACGGGGCGGGTCGGTGGTCGTCGTCGGCGACGGTGCCGTCGGGCTCTGCGGCGTGCTGGCCGCGGCGCAGATGGGGGCCGAGACCGTGATCGCGATGTCGCGGCACGAGCCGCGCCAGGAGCTGGCGTGCGCGTTCGGGGCCACCCACGTGGTGGCCGAGCGCGGCAAGGAGGGCGTGGCCGCGGTCAAGGACATCCTCGGCGGGGTCGGCGGCGACGCGGTGCTCGAGTGCGTGGGCAACGGACCGGCGTTCGACCAGGCCTTCCGGGTCGCGCGACCGGGCGCGACCGTCGGGTTCGTCGGCGTACCGCACGGGATCGAGGCCCCGCTGCGGGTGATGTTCAGCAAGAACATCGGGCTCGCCGGAGGCATGGCGCCGGTCCGGCGCTACCTGCCCGAGCTGCTCGACCTCGTCCTCGCGCGCACCATCGACCCCGGCCGGGTCTTCGACCTCACGCTGCCGCTGGACCAGGTGGCCGACGGCTACCGGGCGATGGACGAGCGGACCGCGATCAAGGTGCTGCTGCAGCCCTGACCGGGGCTCAGACGTGCGTCAGCACGCGGGCCGGCACGCCCGGCGGCACGCACGGCGCGCACGTGCAGGTGTCGCTGCAGGCGAGGTAGGTGTGCACGGCGTGCCCGCAACGGCCGCACGGCAGGTCGTGCGTCAGGTGGCTGTGCACCTGGTCGTCCATCGAGTCCCACATCGGGTCCACCGTCCTTCCTCTCACCTCGACGGTAGGACGCCCGGCACGCCGTCGTGGCCGCCCGCGCCGATCTGGTCACGAGTGACCAGGAGGTCTGGCCGATCGCCGGATCGTCCCTGCGGGTGACCTGCACCGTCGGCGCGACGTCGTACGGTCGGAGCATGAGCGAATCGAACACCCATTCGACCGAGTCCTCCGAACCCACCGAGCCGACCGGCGACGTCCTCGGCGCGGAGGCGCCCACCACGACCGAGAAGGACCCCAGCGACTGGGTCACCGGCGACGAGCCGATGACCGGGGCGCAGCGCAGCTACCTCGACACCCTGGCCCGCGAGGCCGGCGAGACGCTGTCGGCCGACCTGACCAAGGCCGAGGCCTCCGAGCAGATCGAGCGGCTCCAGGACTCCACCGGCCGCGGCGACTGACGGCCGCCGCCGGGGTCACCCTCGTACTAGCGTGCGGTCGGTGACCGAGTTCCGCGCCGACGACGCGACGCCGACCGCCCGGGCGCTGGCGGCGCTCGAGATGATCCACGACCGGCCGGGCGTCACCGGCGAGCGGCTGGGGGAGCGGCTGGGGGTCACCTCGCGCGCCGCGCGGCGCTACGTCGGCATCCTGCGCCAGGCCGGGATCCCGGTCGAGTCCACGCCGGGTCGCCACGGGGGCTACCGCGTCGGCCGTGGCTTCCGGGTGCCGCCGCTGATGTTCTCCGCCGACGAGGCCCTCGCGCTGGTGATGGCGGCGGTGCGCGGCCGGGGCGCGGTCGGCGGCGACGGCGCCGTCGACGCCGCCCTCGACAAGATCGTGCGGGTGCTGCCCGAGCCCCTGGCCGGTCCGGCGGCCGCCCTGCGCAGCATCGCCGCCGCCCAGCGCACGCCCGAGGGCCCCGACCCCCGCCTGGCCAGCGACCTGGCACGCGCCGCCCAGGACGGCGCCCGGGTCCGGTTGCGCTACCGGACCCGCGGGGGCACCGAGCCGCGCGAGATGGTGGTCGACCCGTGGGGCGTCCACCTGCGCCACGACCGCTGGTACCTCCTGTGCTGGTCGCACGCGGCCGACGCCAAGCGGGTGCTGCGCCTCGACCGCGTGGAGTCGCACGAGGCGCTGGCCGAGCGCTTCGACCCACCGGCTGACCTCGACGTCGTCGCGACGGTCGACGACCACATGTCCGAGGGCTGGGGCCGGGCGGTGGCGGTCGTGGTCGACGCTCCCGTCGACGTCGTGGCCGCCTGCCTGCCGCGGACCCTGGGCCGGCTCGAGGCCCTCGACGGCGACCGCACCCGCGTGGTCGGGAGCACCGACGACACCGGGTGGTACGCCTGGCAGCTGCTGCGGGTCGAGGCGCCGTTCCGCGTCGAGGAGCCCGCCGAGCTGCGCCACGCGTGCGTGCGGCTCGGCCGGCTGCTGCTCGCGGCCGGGGACGGGGATCCGGTCGACCGGCTCCGATGAGTCGGCGCGTCGAGCCTGGTCGGTGCTGACATGGACGACCTGTTCGCCGGCAACGCCGTGACGTTCGCACCCACGACACCGAGCCCCGGGGGCAACGAGGTCGGCGTCGGCGGCGCCGCGGTGTCCCCGGAACCCTCCGACGCCGGCTGACGTCCCACCGCCATGCCCCTCACCTCATCGACCGTCCGTCGTCGTCCCGTCGCGCTGGTCCTCGCGGCCGCCGCCGTCCTCGCGCTGTCCGGGTGCGGCGACGGGGACCAGACCGGCGGCAACGTGCCGGAGCGCGAGCTGACCATCGTCTCCACCGACTGGAACGGCTGGGACCCCGACCACGTGTCGTCGCCCGAGACGGCCACGGTGATCGTGGCCGAGGGCAACGAGGTGTGGGTCGAGGGGCTGAGCGAGGAGGTCCGCATCGAGATCACCGACACCGACGACGGCGCCGTCGTGGTCGAGACCAGCCAGGACATGGCGCCGGCCTCCGCCGACGGCGGTCTCGCCCTGACCGACCTCGAGGACACCTTCACCGTGACGGGCGAGGGCGCCTCGTTCGCCACCCCCACCACCGATGGCGGGATCACCTACGAGCTGAGCGTCGCGAGGGCGTGAGTCGTGGCACGATCAGCGCGTGACGACCAGTCCGGCCGACGCTCAACGGCTGCGCGACCTGGCGCTGCTGCGGCGGGTCCGCGACCGGATCGACCGCGAGTACGCCGAGCCGCTCGACGTCGAGGCGCTCGCGCGCGACGTGCACCTCTCGGCCGGTCACCTGAGCCGCGAGTTCAAGCGGGCCTACGGCGAGCCGCCGTACTCCTACCTGATGACGCGGCGCATCGAGCGGGCGATGACGCTGCTGCGACGCGGCGACCTGAGCGTCACCGACGTCTGCGTCGCCGTCGGCTGCTCGTCCCTGGGCAGCTTCAGCACCCGCTTCACCCAGCTCGTCGGGGTCCCGCCGAGCGTCTACCGGGACCAGGCGGCGGGCGCCACGGCGGGGATGCCGCCGTGCGAGGCCCGGAAGGTCACCCGGCCGGTGCGCAGGCCACCCGAACCGGTCAGGAACGAAGAAGCGCCGGCGGTCGACCCCGTCCTAGCGTGAGCCTCATGACCACCAACGCAACCCCCATCGACATCAGCATCCACGCCACCTTCCTCCCGCACGACGACGCCGACGCGGCCCTCGGCTTCTACCGCGACACGCTCGGCTTCGAGCTGCGCAACGACGTCGGCTACGAGGGCATGCGGTGGCTCACCGTCGGGCCCGCCGGGCAGCCCGACGTCCAGGTCGTGCTGCACCCGCCGGGCGCCGACCCGGGTATCACCGACGACGAGCGCCGCACCATCGCCGAGATGATGGCCAAGGGCACCTACGCCAGCATCATGCTCGCGACCACGGACCTCGACGCCACGTTCGAGCACCTGCAGGGCCGGGGCGTCGAGGTCGTCCAGGAGCCGGTGCAGCAGGACTGGGGGATGCGCGACTGCGCCGTGCGCGACCCCGCGGGCAACATGGTCCGGATCCAGGAGATGCCCTGAGCCCGCGGCGACACCTGGCTGTCCCGGACCCCTGGTAGTAGTAGCGACCACCAGCACGAGCAGAGGACGAGGATGACCGACACGACCACCGAGACCGCCCACACGGCCGACACGCACGACCTGATCCGGGTGCAGGGCGCCCGCGAGAACAACCTCAAGGACGTCAGCGTCGAGCTGCCGAAGCGGCGGCTGACGGCGTTCACTGGCGTGTCCGGGTCGGGCAAGAGCTCGCTGGTCTTCGCGACCATCGCCGCGGAGTCGCAGCGGATGATCAACGAGACCTACAGCGCCTTCGTGCAGGGCTTCATGCCGACGCTGGCCCGTCCCGAGGTCGACTACCTCGAGGGGCTGACGACGGCGATCATCGTCGACCAGGAGCGCATGGGTGCCAACCCACGCTCGACGGTCGGCACCGTCACCGACGCCAACGCGATGCTGCGCATCCTGTTCAGCAGGCTGGGCGACCCGCAGATCGGCCCGCCCACGGCGTACTCGTTCAACGTGCCGACGCGTCGGGCGAGCGGCGTGATGTCGACCGAGAAGGGCGGCCGGGTCGAGAAGAACGTCGTCAAGCAGGCCGTCTACCTCGGCGGGATGTGCCCGCGGTGCGAGGGCATGGGCAACGTCAACGACATCGACCGCACGGCGCTGTACGACGACTCCAAGTCGCTCGCCGACGGCGCGCTGACGGTTCCGGGTTACTCGATGGACGGCTGGTACGGCCGGCTGTTCGAGGGCGTCGGGCTGCCGATGGACAAGCCGATCTCGACGTTCACCGCCAAGCAGCTCGACACGATGCTGTTCGCCGAGCCGACCAAGATCAAGGTCGAGGGCGTCAACCTCACCTTCGAGGGGATCATCCCCAAGATCCAGAAGTCGATGCTGTCCAAGGACCCCGAGGCGATGCAGCCCCACGTGCGCCGCTTCGTCGAGCGGGCGGTGACCTTCCAGCGCTGCCCCGAGTGCGAGGGCACCCGGCTGACCCGGGAGGCGCTCGGCTCGCGCATCCGCGAGAAGAACATCGCCGACCTGTGCTCGATGCAGATCACCGACCTCGCCGACTGGGTGCGCGAGCTCGACGAACCGTCGGTCGGGCCCCTGCTCGGCGGCCTGCAGCACCTGCTCGACTCCTTCGACGCCATCGGGCTCGGCTACCTCTCCCTCGACCGGCCGTCCGGGACGCTCAGCGGCGGTGAGTCGCAGCGCACCAAGATGATCCGCCACCTGGGCTCGTCGCTGACCGACGTCACCTACGTCTTCGACGAGCCCACGATCGGGCTGCACCCGCACGACATCGAGCGGATGAACCAGCTGCTCCTGCGGCTGCGCGACAAGGGCAACACGGTGCTCGTCGTCGAGCACAAGCCCGAGACGATCGCGATCGCCGACCACGTGGTCGACCTCGGCCCCGGCGCCGGGTCGCACGGCGGCACCATCTGCTTCGAGGGCACGGTCGAGGGGCTCCGGGCCAGCGACTCGGTCACCGGTCGGCACCTCGACCACCGCGCGACCCTCAAGGACTCCGTGCGCGAGCGCTCCGGCGTGCTCGAGGTGCGGGGGGCCTCGACCCACAACCTCGACGACGTCGACGTCGACGTGCCGCTCGGCGTGCTCTGCGTCGTCACCGGGGTCGCCGGCTCGGGCAAGAGCTCGCTGATCCACGGCTCGGTGGCCGGCCGCGACGGCGTGGTCGTGGTCGACCAGGGCGCGATCAAGGGGTCGCGGCGCAGCAACCCGGCGACGTACAGCGGGCTCCTGGAGCCGATCCGCAAGGCGTTCGCCAAGGCCAACGGCGTCAAGCCGGCCCTGTTCAGCGCCAACTCCGAGGGCGGCTGCGAGGGGTGCAACGGCGCGGGGGTGATCTTCACCGAGCTCGGGCCGATGGCGACCTTCGAGTCGCCCTGCGAGGAGTGCGGCGGCCGCCGCTTCAAGGCCGAGGTCCTCGAGCACACCCTCGGCGGACGCGACATCGCCGAGGTGCTCGACATGTCGGTCACCGAGGCGACGGCGTTCTTCGGCGACGGCGAGGCCCGCACACCCGCCGCCCACAAGGTCCTCGCCCGCCTCGACGACGTCGGCCTCGGCTACCTCAGCCTCGGCCAGCCGCTGACGACCCTGTCCGGCGGCGAGCGCCAGCGACTCAAGCTCGCCGTGCAGATGGCCGAGCAGGGCGACGTCTACGTCCTCGACGAACCGACCACCGGCCTCCACCTCGCCGACGTCGACAACCTGCTCGCGCTGCTCGACCGCCTGGTCGAGGCGGGCCGGTCCGTCATCGTCATCGAGCACCACCAGGCCGTGATGGCCCACGCCGACTGGATCATCGACCTCGGGCCCGGCGCCGGACACGACGGCGGCCGGGTCGTCTTCGAGGGCACGCCGGCCGAGCTGGTCGGGGCAAAGGACAAGACGCTGACCGGCGAGCACCTGGCGGCGTACGTCGGGGCCTAGCCGTGGCTGGGCGCCGCGGGCCTGGTCCTCGCGTCAGGCCGGCGCGCGCCAGACCGAGACGTGGTTGTCGCTGTCGCCGGTGAACTCGGCCCCGCGCCAGTCGGCGTACCTGTGCTCGAGCTCGAGGCCGGCGAGCCGGGCCATCAGGTCGCACTCGGAGGGCCACAGGTAGCGGAAGTTGCTGGCGCCGTAGCGCACCACCCCGTCCGGCTCACGGGTGTAGTGGTGGGAGGTGCCCTGCTGGGTGACCAGGTCGTAGGTGTCGAACCCGACGTGCCGCTCACCGACGTGGAACGGCACCGCCTCCTGGCCGGGCGGCATCCGCCGCAGGCCCGGGATCCACAGCTCGACGACGAACCTCCCACCCGGCGCGAGGTGGCGGGCGGCGTTGGCGAAGCAGGCGACCTGCTCGTCCTGGGTGCGCAGGTTGGCGATGCTGTTCCACACGACGTAGACGAGCGAGAACCGGCCGTCGACGATGGTCGTCGCCATGTCGCCCACCACGACCGGCAGGTCGGCACGCTTGCGGCGCAGCTCGTCTGCCATCGGTTGGGAGAGCTCGATGCCGGTGACCGGCACGCCGCGGTCGGCGAGCGGGATGGCCACCCGGCCGGTTCCGATGGCCAGCTCGAGGGCGCCGCCGTCCCCGGCGAGCTCGGCGAGGAGGTCGACGGCCGGGTCGAGGACCTCGGGGGTGGACATGAACGCCGACGACTCGTCGTAGCGCGCCGCGTCGTCGGCATCCCAGTAGTCGCTCGAGGTCACGACACGGACGATCGCCGACCCGCGCGGCGGGCGCCATCGGTTTACGGTCGTGGGGTAGCCGAGTGCTGGGGGCGGCGGACGGCGTTCAGGGATCGCCGGTGAACCGGTGAAATCTCGCCGGGGCGACCGACCCCACCCGCCGGACGCCGGTCAGCGGCTCCGACGCCAGGCGCGGCCGCGGGTGGTGGCGACCTCGGGGGAGCGGGAGGTGTGCCAGACGCGGCGCCACTGGGCGACGGCGGGGCCGGCGGGGTCGGGGGTGGTGCCGTCGGCGGCGCGGCGCATGGCGGAGTACCAGTCGGTCTCGTCCTCGTCGAGGAGCCGGGCGATGGCGTCGCGGATGCGGGGGGCGAACTCGCGCACCGACTCGCCCTCGGCGGGCGCCAGCGGGTCGCCGAAGCGGACGGTGAGCTGGCGGCGTCCGCGGGCGGGCCAGGCGGCGCCCTTGGGCATCGCCGCGAAGGTGCCGCGGTGCGCGACGGGGACGACCGGCACGCCGTGCTCGATGGCGAGGTAGGCGGCGCCCATCCGGAACGTGCCGAGCCAGCCGTCCTTGGAGCGGGTGCCCTCGGGGAAGATCACCAGGCTCCAGCCGTCGTCGAGCACCTCGCGCGGGGTGGTCGCCATCGACCCGCCGCGGCGGTCGATCGGCATCGTGTTGAAGGCCAGGGACGAGCCGACGGCGCGCCACCAGGTGTCGAAGAAGTAGTCGGCCGCCGCCGCGACCGCCGTACGACGCCGCCATGCGTCGGGCAGCGACAGCAGGATGAGCGGGGTGTCGAGGTGGGAGGCGTGGTTGGCGGCGAAGATGACCGGGCCGTCGATGCGGTCGAGGACGTCGAGCCCCTCGACGCGGGTGCGGACCACCGAGCGGAACAGCGGCTCGAGCGCGGCCTTCTGGGCGACCTCGCGCGCCACGGTGGCGCTCTTCGTGCGCGACCAGTCGTTGGGGTAGACGTTGGGCGAGGGCGCCGGCACGAAGGGCTCGGCCGAGCGCGGCACCTGCGCCCGCCGTCCCCAGCGGAACCCCTTGCGCACCCGTCGTACGTCGTCGACGGTCTCCTTGACGAAACCCACGGCCGGCTCCTACCGGACGTCCGCGAGCAGGTGCGGCGGGTTGTGAAGGTAGGTGATCGACGGCGACGACCCGACCGTCGACGACGCCATCTCCAGCGCGTCACGCAGCGTCGAGGCGGCCCGGAACCCCAGCTTGGCCGCGGCCTTGCGGTCGGCCCCGACCCAGATCACGTCGCCCAGGTGGTCCATGGCGTGCGCCGCCCAGTACCACATGTAGAACGGGTGGACGCCGTGGTAGGCGTGCGAGGTCCGGTAGAGGTGGATGTACCAGGGGTCGGTGGCGAACTGCTGCTCGAACTTCTCCCCGATGACGGCCGGGTCGGTCGACTCGGCCAGCACCTCCTCGTAGAAGTCGATGTACGACGGGTGGTGCAGCGAGCTGAAGCCCTCGTCGAGCGGGTGGTAGAGGATCGCGACCCCGCCCTGGCGCACGACGGGCTTGCCGAGGTAGGAGTTGAAGAAGTAGCCGAGGCCGACGCAGGTGGCCAGGATCGGGTTCATCCAGCTGTTGACGTTGTACGGCCCGACGAACGGGATGCCGAACACCGCGATGTCGGACTGGCCGTCGACCTCGACGCGCTGCTGCTGGTGCACCTTCTTCAGCGTGCGCTCGTGCACACCCTCGACCTCGCCGGCGTTGATCCCGGTGAGCCCGTAGGCCGAGCGCAGGTCGTGGAAGGCGCGGTGACGCAGCTTCTGCGGCGCGAGCGCCAGCCCGCGGCGCATCCCGAGCATCGTCGCCTGGTCGCGGACGTTCCACTCCCACTCGCGCTTCTGCATGAACTCGTACGGCTTCGGGAAGACGTTGTTGTCGAGCGTTGTCTCGATCTGGAACACCTTCACGGTGTCCTTGATGAGCCGCCCGATCCGCCAGGCCGAGGAGTGCATCTCGGAGTGCTTGTGGTCCATGAAGGACCGGCTCGCCACCATCGTCTTGGCGTTGTGGTGGTGGCGCAGCGACTTGTACGACGCCAGCCCGATGCCGACCGACTTGTGGCCGCCGTCCATGGCGACCAGGTTGACGTTGACGTAGATCAGCAGGTCGGACTCCGCGGCCCGCTTGCTGATCTCGACGTCCTCGCCCTTCTCGGTGTGACCGAGGTGGGCGAGGTTGGCGCGGTCCTCGGCGTCGAAGTTGTAGAGCTTGCCCTGGGGGTAGAACGAGCGGAAGACCCGCTCACCCACGATGTGGCGCAGCTCGGACGCCGTCATCCGCCGGTGCAGCGCGTTGGCCGCGACCAGCTCGACGTCGTCGACGCCGGCCTGGGCCGCGAGCTCGAGGACGTGCTCGATGATCCGGCCGCGGATGTCGGGTCCGCGCATCGACGGCAGCGGCAGGGACAGGTCGTCGAACGCGATCGTCAGGCGCATCCCGGCCGTGAGCAGCTCGGGGAGCGGCTCGGAGTCGACGGGGTTGAGCAGCGCCTCGACGATGGCCTCGTCGACGTCGGGCACGGCCGGCAGCGACTCCGGCGGGTAGATCACCCGGGTGCCGAGCGGGAACTCCTCGAGCCGGAAGCCGAGGCCCTCCTGCACCAGCAGGGGCGGCGTTCGGTCGTCGACCTCGAGCACGAATCCGGGGCGGGTCAACTGGTCCTCCTGGGGTCGAACGCGACCTTGACGGTGCCGAGGCGGCCCGCCGAGTGTGCGTGGTCGAGGGCTTCGCGCCACCGGTGCAGCGGGTAGGGCGCGACGGTCTTGGACATCTGGGCGACCGCGTCGTGCGCGACCAGCCCGATCGCCCGCGGGAAGGCGTCCTCACCGCGGGACGAGGCGTAGGTGCCGACCAGCTCGAGCTCGCGGAACCACGCGGCGGACAGGTCGGCCTTGGCCGGCATGCCCGACAGCACGACGCGGCCGCCGGCGCGGGTGGCCTGCAGGCAGGTCTCGATCGAGGTGGTGCTGCCGACGGCGTCGAGCGCGACGTCGACCCCGCCCAGCAGGTAGGGCGAGGACAGCTCGGGCTTGAGCTGGAACGCGCCGGTGGAGCGGCGTACGCGGCGCAGCACCTCCGACGGCGCGACCACGTCGGACGCGCCGAACTCGTGGGCGAGCTCGCGCTGGTGGCCGTGCTTGGCGACCACGACGATCTCGCCGGCGGGGGTCAGCTCGCGCAGCGCGAGGGTGGCGAGCAGGCCCACGGCACCGGCGCCGGAGACCAGCACCCGGTCACCGGGGCGTACCCCGGCCCGGGTCGCGGTGTGCACCGCGCACGCCAGCGGCTCGACCAGCAGCGCCTGCTCGTCGGAGAGCCCCTCGGGCACCGGGTGCAGCTGGGAGCGGTGGGCGACCAGGAGCTCGCCCCAGCCCCCGCCGGTGTCGTGGCAGAAGCCGGTCTGCAGGCCGGGGGAGAGGTCGCCGACGGTGATGCGCGAGCAGCGGTTGGTCTCGCCGACGGCGCAGGCCGGGCACGGGTCGACGCCGCGGGGGGCGCACGCCAGGACCGGGTCGACGACGACGCGGGTGCCGGCCGGCAGGTCGTCGCAGTCGTCGACCAGCTCGGCCACGATCTCGTGGCCGGGCACGAACGGCAGCGAGACGAGCGCGCTGAAGTAGAGCGACGTGGTGCCGGAGAGCATGCCGAGGTCGCTGCCGCAGATGCCCGACAGCCGCACCTTGAGCCGCGCCCACCCGGGCCGGTCGACGCGCGGCGGGTCGAGGGTGACCAGGCGCAGGGGAGCGGCGACCCCGCTCAGCAGCACCGGCACGCGGCCGCCGGCCGCCTTGCTGAGCAGTGTCTTGGGGACGCTGCGGACCATCTCGAGCGCGAGCATCAGCGCACCTTCCCAGCGGGGTCGAGACTGCGGGTGGAGGTGTCGGTGGAGGCCCAGTCGACGATGTTCCAGCGCTTCTTGCGGGCGTGGCGGTAGAGCGCCACGTCGGGCCGCACGGCGACCGGTCGGCCGACCGCCTCCAGCAGCGGCAGGTCGGAGTAGGAGTCGGCGTAGGCGTGGGAGACGGTCAGGTCGATGTCGTGGCGGCGGGCGAACTCGCGCACGAAGGCCCCGCGCGACTCGCCCACGATCGAGGAGTCGGCCAGGTGCCCCGTGCACCGCCCGCGGTCGTCGACGGCCAGGTCGGCGGCCTCGATGTGGTCGAACAGCGGCGCCAGCGGCCGGGTGAGCGGCCGCAGCGCGCCGGTGACCAGCACCGTGGTGTGGCCGGCGGCGCGGTGCTCGCGGATGCGGCGTACGGCGCCGGGCGCGAGCCGCTCCAGGACGTGCGAGGTCAGCTGTTCGTCGACGATCGCCTCGAGGTCGGCGAGCCGGGCGCCGGCGTACTCGCGGTAGACCGCGCGCAGCATGCCGGTGCGGTCGTGGCGGTCGGCCTGCACGACCTTCGGCAGCCGGCTCGCCACCCGGGCGGCCTCGCTCACCTTCTGGCCGGGGGAGAGGTCGGCGAGCCGCAGCCACAGGAAGCTCTCGACGACGTTGGAGGACAGCAGGGTGCCGTCCATGTCGAAGAACGCGGCGACGTTGCTCGCGGGGGCCGGCGCGAGCGTGCGCAGCTCGGCCGGGTCGACCTTCTTGCGGCGCGCCCGCATCTCGTCGAGGTCGCGCACCGGCTTGGTGACCGCCGGGCAGTGCACCTCCTGCAGGTAGTGGCGCCAGTCGATGACCGCGGTGTCGAACGCGAAGGTCGCCTGGTCCTCCGGCGCCAGGTCGGCGTGGAGGGCGACGGCGTTGCTGTCGACGAAGCGGAGGTCGGCCTGGGCGTACTCCTGGTAGACGTCGAGGTAGCGGCGCAGGAAGGCCAGGCGCCGGCCCTGCACGTCGAGCTGCTTGATCCAGTCGAAGGTGCGGTCGGTGCGCGGCGCCAGGGAGATCAGGCGCTCGGCGGCGCGGTGGGCGCGCTCGCCGGTGCCCATCACCCGCTGCACGGCGGCGGTGCCCGACCAGCTCCACGCCGCGAGCGGCGTGTGGCCGCGGTCGCCGGCGGCGAACGGGTGCTCCTGGAAGTACGCGCGGACGTTGTCGTAGACCTCACCGAAGGTGAGCGGGTTGCGGCTGCCCGACGACAGGTGGAGGTACGTCGCGTCGCCCGGCTCGGGCGGCCGGGCCAGGCAGGCGACGATCGAGGCCACCACGTGGTCGACCGGCACGACGTCGACGATCGTGTCGGAGCCGCCGGGGAACATCGGCAGCTCGCCGCGTCCGTAGGCCAGGATCAGCGGCTCGGCCATCTTGAAGCCCTCGATCCAGCCCGGGTAGGGCCGCTCGAGCGCCGACTCGATGATCGTGGGGCGGTAGATGGTGACCCGGCGGCCGCGGCGGGCGTGGCCCTCGACGACCCGCTCGCCCAACGCCTTGGTGAAGGTGTAGGCGTCGGTCCAGCCGAGGCTGTGCGCGCGCTCGGTGCCGAGCTTGACCAGCTCGTCCTTGACCCACGTGCGGCGGGCCTCCTCGGCGGCCTGGGCCGAGGTGAGCGGCCCGGCACGGCGGTGCTCGCGCTCGGCCTTCTTGCGCAGGTCGGAGAGCACCTCGATGCTGCGCGACCGCGCCTCGACCTCGGCCGCCCGTCCGAGTCCCCAGGCGAGCTCGGCGTCGACGTCGACGGAGTGGTCGAGCGTCTCCTCGAACACGGCACCCCGCCGGCGCCCGGCGACGTAGGCCGTGGAGACGTGCAGGTAGTGGATGTCGCGCTCGCCGTGGCCCGAGGCCTCCTCGATGCGCTCCAGCAGCTGCCGGACCCCGACGACGTTGGCACGGAAGCCCTCGTCGACGGGCGGGTCGAAGGAGACGTCGCCGGCGCAGTGGACGACGGCGTCGAGGTCGGTGGGCAGGGGCGGCGGGTCGGTGAGGTCGCCCTCGACGACGGTCACCCGCGACGCCATCACGGCCTCCACACCGCCGGCGGCCGCCACGACGTCGGCGAAGATCGGCTTGGCGAGCAGGGTCGAGATCCGGGCGGTGCCAGGGGTCGAGCCGCGGGGGCGCACCAGCACGCTCATCCGCACGTCGGGCACGTCGACCAGCAGGCGCTGGAGCAGCGCCTCGCCGACGAACCCGGTGACGCCGGTGAGCAGCACGTGCTGCCCCGCGAGGACGTCCCGGACGAGGGGTCGGCCGCCGTGGTCGTGGGAAGCGTCCGGGGCAGCGCTCATGAGGACGAACCGTTCCACATGCGGGCGGTGTAGTCGACGCCCGGGGGTCACCAGCCGTCCCGGGACGCTGTGCGAGGATCGATCGGTGCACCCCCTGCCCGAGCTCCGGGTCGACCACGACCGGCTGACCCGCACCGGCATCGCCGAGGCCGTCTACGGTCCCGGCAAGTCCCCGCGGCAGTGCGCCGACGCGGTCTCCGAGCTGCTCGCCGGCCCCGGGACGGGGCCGGTGCTGCTGACCCGCGCCGACCCCGACCAGGCCGCCGCGGCGGGCGCGGCCAACCCGGGCGGTGTCGTGGCGTCGTACGACGAGGCGGAGGGCGGTGGCCTGCGGACGCTGGTCTGGCGCGCCGAGCCGTCGCGCGAGGGCCGGGCGCTGGTGCTCACCGCCGGCACCGGCGACCTGCCGGTGGCCCGCGAGTCGGCCGCCGTCCTCGAGGCCTACGGCGTCGCCACCACCCTGGTCGCCGACGTCGGCGTGGCCGGGCTCCACCGCGTGCTGGAGCAGCAGGACCTCCTGGCCGAGGCCGACGTCGTGGTGGTCGTGGCCGGCATGGAGGGGGCGCTGGCGAGCGTGGCCGCGGGCCTGACCCGCGCGCCCGTGATCGCCGTACCGACGAGCACGGGCTACGGCGCCGGCCTCGACGGCATCACCGCGCTGCTCGCCATGCTCGCCTCGTGCAGCCCCGGCATCACCGTCGTCGGGATCGACAACGGCTTCGGCGCCGGGTGCGCCGCCGTCCGGTTCCTCAACCCGCGCCGGGTGCCCGCGTGACGCTCGACAAGATCGCCGCGCTCGAGGCGCGGCTGCACGAGCTGGGGTCGGTGCTGGTCGCCTTCTCGGGCGGGGCCGACTCGGCGTTCGTGCTGGCCGCCGCCGTCCGGGCGCTCGGCACCGACTCCGTGGTCGCGGCCACCGCGGTGAGCCCCTCGCTGCCGGCCACCGAGCTCGCGGCCGCCCGGGCCTTCGCCGTCGACCTCGGGGTCGCGCACCACGCGCCGCGCACCGACGAGCTGTCGCGACCGGGCTACGTCGCCAACGGTCGCGACCGGTGCTTCCACTGCAAGTCAGAGCTGCTGTCGGTGCTGACGCCCCTCGCCGTCGACCTCGGCGTCGCCGCCGTCGCGACCGGCACCAACGCCGACGACGTCGTCGACCGGTTCCGGCCCGGCATCCGCGCCGCCAGCGCCGCCGGTGCCGTCACGCCGCTGGCCGACGTCGGGATGACCAAGGCCGAGGTGCGCGCCGCCTCCCGCGCCTGGGGACTGGAGACGGCCGACAAGCCGGCGGCGGCGTGCCTGTCGAGCCGGGTCGCCTACGGCCTCGAGATCACCCCGCTGCGGCTCGGACGCGTCGAGAGGTCCGAGCACGACCTGCGTCGCGCGATGACCGAGGCCGGCCTCGCCGTCGCCGACCTGCGGGTCCGCGACCTCGGCGACCGCGCCCGGGTCGAGGTCGACCGCCACCTCGTCACCGCGCTCTCCGCCCGGCCCGAGCTGCTCGCCGCGGTGTCGGGCTTCGACGCCGTCGAGGTCGACCCGCAGGGCTTCCGGTCGGGGTCGATGAACGAGAGCGCATGAGGTCGTGGTGACCCGCGTCGGATGGCTCGACGCGAGCAGCGGCATCAGCGGCGACATGCTGCTCGGCGCGTGCGTCGACGCCGGCGTGCCGCTCGCCGTGCCGCAGGCGGCCGTCGACGCGCTGGGCCTGCCCGAGCGGATCGGTCTGTCGGCCGAGCCGGTCACCCGGTCCGGCATCGGCGGCACCCTCGTCGGCGTCGCGGCCCCCGAGAGCCACCACCACCGCCGGCTCGGCGACATCCTGACGATGCTGGAGCGGCTCGACCCCGCCGTCGGCGCGACGGCCGCGGAGGTCTTCCGGGTGCTCGCCGCGGCCGAGGCCACGGTGCACCGGGTCGCCGCCGAGGAGGTGCACTTCCACGAGGTCGGGGCGCTCGACGCGATCGCCGACGTCGTCGGGGGAGTGGCGGCGGTGCGGTCGCTGGGCCTCGACCGGCTCGTGTGCAGCCCGGTCGCCCTCGGCGGCGGCCGCACCCGTGCCGCGCACGGCTCGATCCCGGTCCCGGCGCCCGCGGTCGTCGAGCTGCTGCGCGCGGCCGGCGTGCCGTCGTACGGCGGCCCGATCGAGCGCGAGCTGGCGACCCCCACCGGTGTCGCGCTCGCGGTGGTGCTGGCGGAGGCGTTCGGGCCGATGCCGGCGATGGTGCCCGAGGCGGCCGGGTCCGGTGCCGGCTCGGGCGACCCCGAGGGCCACGCCAACCTCCTGCGGCTGCTCGTCGGCACCACCCCGTCGGCGGCCCCGACCGCGTCGTCGTTGCCCGTGGAGCCGGCCTGCGTGCTGGAGGCCAACGTCGACGACCTCGACCCACGGCTCTGGTCGTCGGTGCTCACCGCGCTGCTCGACGCCGGCGCCGACGACGCCTGGTTGTCGCCGATCGTGATGAAGAAGGGGCGTCCCGCCCACGCCGTCACGGTGCTGTGCCGCCCCGACCTCGCCGACGTGCTGGGCCGGGTGCTGCTCACCCGCACGAGCACGATCGGGTTGCGGCGGCGTACGACCGACAAGGTGCCGCTGCCGCGGGAGACGGCGACGGTCGACGTCGACGGCTCGCCGGTCGGGGTCAAGGTCGCCCGGCTCGACGGCGAGGTGGTCAACGTCAGCGTCGAGTACGACGACGTGGCGCGGCTCGCGGCCGCCACCGGCCGGTCGGAGAAGGCGGTGCTCGCCGCGGCCGTGCATGCCGCCCATGAGTACTGGGAGCACTGGGAGCATCGGGGCCGTTCCTAGCGGACGCCGAACGTCCGCGTGCCGTCCTACGGTCGGCGCCATGGAGATGCTGACGGGGGAGCAGATCGGCGGGGCCGGCCTGGCCGACTGGCGCCGGCTCGGGCAGGGGCTGCACGCCCGCTACGCCGTGACCGGCTTCGCCGGGGGCGCGCGGTTCGTCGCCGCGGTCGCCGAGGCCGGCGACCGGGCGGGGCACCACCCGCGGGCGGTGGTGGGGGAGACCCACGTCGACCTCGAGCTGGTCAGCGACGACGCCGTCCACCGCGACGACGACGGCGTCGAGCACGTCGTGGCGTGGGTGACCCAGCGCGACGTCGACCTCGCCCACCGGATCACCTCGATCGCCGCCGACCACGGCCTGGCCGCCGAGCCGGGCACGCTCACGTCGTACGAGCTGGGGCTCGACACGGCGCACTCGGAGCGGGTCGCGCCGTTCTGGGCGGCCGTGCTCACCGGCTCCACCGACGCCGTCGGGCGCGGCGGCATCGGCGACGACGTCCGGGACGCGTCCGGTCAGACCCCGATCATCTGGTTCCAGGGCACCGAGGAGCACGAGACGCCGCGACAGCGCTTCCACCTCGACGTGTGGGTGGCGCCCGAGGTGGCCGACCGGCGGATCGCGGCGGCGGTGGCCGCCGGGGGAGTCGTGGTCGACGACAGCGAGGCGCCGTCGTTCACCGTGCTGGCCGACGCCGACGGCAACAAGGCGTGCATCTGCACGTCGCAGTCGCGCCCCTGAGCGCACCGCTCACGGCTGGCACACGGGGCACCAGTAGACGGTGCGGGCGGCGAGCTCGTCCCGGGCGACCGCGGTGCCGCAGCGGCGACAGGGGAGACCGGTGCGCCGGTAGACGTAGTGGGCGTCGACGCGCCGGACGCGACCGCTCGGTCGCTCCCGGTCGTCCGGGTCGGTGGTGACGATCCGCCCGCTGCGGACGCCGGCGCGCATCAGCCGCGCGAGGTCGTCCCAGAGTGCGGGCCACGCGGCCGGGTCGAGGTCGCGGCCGGGCAGCAGCGGGTGGACGCCGTGCCGGAACAGCACCTCGGCCCGGTAGACGTTGCCGATCCCGGCCACGACCTCCTGGTTCATCAGCAGCGTCCCGATCGGCGCCCGGGATCGGCCGATCCGACGTCCGGCGGTCGAGGGGTCGGCGCCGGGACGCAGCGGGTCGGGGCCCAGCCGCGCGAGGATCGCGTCGCGCTCCGGCTCGGTGAGCAGCTCGCACGCCGTCGGCCCCCGCAGGTCGGCCCAGTGCTCGTCGGTGGTCAACCGCAGCCGCAGCGCCCCGCGGGGCTCCAGCGCCGGCGCCGGGCCGTCGGCGTACCGGCCGTAGAGGCCGAGGTGGACGTGCAGCCACACGTCGTCGTACTGGTGGAACAGGTGCTTGCCCCAGGCGTCGGCGCCCCGGACGACCTGCCCGTCGAGCACCGCGGCGCCGTCGGCGAACCGGCCCTGCGGGCTCGACGCCGCGACCTCGCGGCCGACGAGCAGCCGGCGGTGGCGCCCGGCGAGCCGGTGGATGGTGTGGCCCTCGGGCATGGCCCCACCCTCACGGCCCGCGTCGGGCGCGGGCTCACCCCCAGGACGTCAGCGGCGCCAGAACAGGTGGTGGTTGACGCCGCTGGTGGGGCTCGGCACGACCTCGTGGTGGAAGCGGTCGGCCAGCTCGTCCGGCGACGTCCACAGCCGGGTGCCGGCCCCGAGCTCGTACGCCGGCGACTCGGCGACGTGCAGGGTGTCGACGAGGTCGGCGTCGAGGAACGCCCGGACGACCGAGGCGCCGCCGCCCAGCCGGACGTCCTGGCCCTGCGCCGCCTCGAACGCGCGCTCGAGCACGACGGCCGGCTCGTCGTCGACGAAGTGGAACGTGGTCTCGCCGAGGCTGAACGACGGGCGCAGGTGGTGGGTCATCACGAAGACCGGGGTGTGGAACGGCGGCTCGTCACCCCACCAGCCCTGCCACTCGTGGTCGGTCCACGGCCCACGCTGGGGGCCGAACTTGTTGCGGCCCATGATCTCGGCGCCGATGTTGCGGTGGAACTCGCGGGTGAAGTGGTCGTCGAGGCCGCGGCTGCCGCCGGGGTCGGTGCGGTTGGGCCAGCTGGCGGTCGCGCCGGCCCAGGCCATCATCACGCCGGGATCGGCGTGGCCGAACGGCGTCTCGAGGCTCTGGCCGTCCCCGGCGCCGTACCCGTCGCCGGACACGCAGAAGTTGTGGACCCTCAGCAGCTGGCTCATGCGGTGACCGACCGGGGGAGTCGGTCGAACTCATCGGTCGCGTCGGACGTCGGTCGGGGGACCGGCGTCTAGGGTCTGCGAGTGCCTCGGCTCATCCACCTCAACGGACCGCCCGGCATCGGCAAGTCGACCCTGGCGAGGCGCTACGTCGACGAGCACCCCGGGGTGCTGAACTGCGACATCGACGTGCTCAGGACGCTCGTCGGCGGCTGGGAGCGTGACTTCGTCGGCGCCGGCGGCCTCGTGCGGCCCGCGGCGCTCGCCATGATCGAGGCCTACCTCGCCACCGGCAAGGACGTCGTCCTGCCGCAGCTGCTGGTCCGCCCGACCGAGGTGGCCAGGTTCGAGGCGGTCGCGACGGCCGCCGGCGCGTCGTTCGTGGAGCGGGTGCTGATGGACACGCCCGCCGCCACGGTGGCCCGGTTCGCGCGCCGCGGTGCGTCCGACGGAGGCGATCCGTGGCACCACCAGGTCCGGGCCATCGTGGCGGCGCAGGGCGGCGACGAGGTGGTGGCCGGCTACCACGCCGACCTCGAGCGCCTGCTGCAGGTGCGACCGGGCGCCGTCGTCGTCCGGACCACCGAGGGCGCGGTGGAGGACGCCTACCGCGCGCTGGTAGACACCCTCGTCTGAGGGCGCGGGACGCGGGACGACGCGAGGTCGTAGTTCCTCTGGACCTGGACAATGGCGGGACGCAGCCGGGCCACGACGGTGTACAACTTCCTCAACCAGATCAACTAAGCCCGCTCATCGAGTTCGCGCCTTGGGTGTTTTCGAGGATTGTCGCAACTGCGGATGTGTCGACGAGGAGGTCGTCGACGTCGTCCTCGTCGATGATGTGATCGTCGAGCTCCGCCTGAGTAGCACCGAACCGTACATTCGTCAGGACGAGAACTTCCTGTACTTGTGACGGCGTACCGGTCAGGGTGGTTCTGCCTCCGGCTCTTCACTATCTAGGCTGCGAAGGCTGGGCTGGCGGGTCGCGCTTGCGGCTACGATCTCGCACCCGAGACAGCCGCTAGAAGGGTCGCGATGACGCCGAACCTCTTTCGCCGCCCAGGCCTGGCGGTTGCCGCGCTCATCCTGACCTCCGCCGGGTGCAGCAGTCATGACGACAGGGCTGCTGCACCACCAGCGTTCGACCCTGACTCGTACTGGACGACCTGTCCTGCTGCCCCGATCTACGACCGGAGCCTGGACTACGTGGACGGACCCGGCCTCGGGTCGCCCAGGGCGGCCGTCCTTGCGGTGGCTGCCGACGGCGTCGAGATCGAGCGGCTTGTGATCGGCGCGTCGGGACGGTCAGCCGACGTGCACGTCCGGCTCGGCACCGAGACGGGCGTGTTCCACGTGGGCAAGCGGGCCGCCGGGTGGCTGATCAGTGGGGGCGAGGGATGCGCTGCGTGGTCCGCAGGTGAGGCGCTGTTCGGGCCCTTCACTCAATGCTCGCCAGACGACGACTCGTGCGTCACGGTCTACCGCGACGAGTAGGCACCGAGGACGGTCGGGCTGCGAGCACGTCGGCCGTCGGGTCCTGAGAGTGATTCTGATTCCGTTGCTGGTTCGCCGATAAGTGACATTATGTCAACTAGGAACGGTCTACCGCCCACAGGGGCCTTCCCTGCGCTGCGCTCGGGACCGCCCGGACATGCCGATGACAGGGCGTCCGGTTTCACTGCGGCAAGCGGACGATCAGGTACTCCAGCGCCACGCTGTTGGTCTCGAACGCGGCGGCGACGGAAGCGGCGGCTGCCTCCGAGTCGTATCGACGCGCCTGGGAAGCTAGGCCCCACTCTGTCTGACCCTGGCGTCCGCCTGACTCGCAGTAGTAAAGGCCGGAGCCGTCTGGCCGTCGAACGACGATCGCCCACTCTGGCTTGCGCTTAGCCAATCGGCTCGTCCGATTCTTCATACTGCGATCGTCTCAGAACGAGCGCACTCACTTGCCGCGCTGCGGGCTCCGCCCGACCATGCCGCGCTGAGGGCTCGGTGCAGAGCGCAGGTGTTGCCATCACAGTTGGTGGTGGGGTCGGTTGACGGCCTGGGATCGCGTCGGTGACCCTAAGCCTTGAGCGACGCACGTCGCCAGTGCTCGGGCCACTCCGAGAAATCCGCGCTGATGGTCAAAACGTCACCGTAAACCGGGTGGGGCGGGACAGGCGGTCTGCGCCTCATCCCGACTCCGTCCTCCTCTCGGAAGGAGGCCCATGAACTGTCGTACTCGAGTCGGTCATAGGCCCCAGCGGCCAATAGCTCGCACTGGAACAGCAGCCAGTCCTGGAGGTCATTGAAAGCTCGTGAATACGGACCTGGATCGGAAACGGACCAGTCGAACAGTGCCCCGCCGAGCTCGTCCTCGTCGTCGAGTTCGACCGACATGGTCCAGTGCGACTCATAACCAACATCGAGGAACACCCGCGGTGCTGAGGGCGGGACATCCTGCTGCCTGCTGAGCCAGAACTCATGCGCGAGCTCGCAGCTTCGGAACCGAGGGTGAGGACGAACGCGGACCGTGCTTGGGTCTACTCGCTCCCACCAGCGTCGGACCGAATACGGGAGACGCAGTGGCGCGATGCTCGCGATGAGGGCGTCAAGCTCAGCACGCCCGGCTGGCGGAGCCGGTGGCTCCAGCCCCGCGTTCTGTATGCCCGCAATGAGTTCGTCGATGGTGTCGTCGATCGTCTGCACCAGTGCATTCTGACGCCTCAGCCGACTCGATCGTTTGCTACGGCCGACCGCCCGACAGTGCCGCGCTGCGGGCCCCGCCCGACCATGCCGCGCTGAGGACTCAGCCGGCACCACCACCGACCACTAGAACTGCAAGCGCGCGAGCGCCACGACCCCTGCACCGACTACCCCGACGAGGAGAGCCGCCAGCGGCCAACCGTCGGTCTGCACCCAGATGCGGTCGGAACTCATCCGCTGCCGTCGTCTGTCGTCCGCCATGTACGGATGTTGCCCGATCGTCCGGCGGCGGGCCACTCACCTCAGCCACGGCCCACGTTGACGCCCCCCTCCAGCACGGGAGCGCCCTCAGGCCACGACGTCGCCACGAGCGGCTCCCCCGGCGGTCCGCGACGCGGCGACGACGCCGAGGACGGCACCGATGGCCGCGAGGGAGAAGACGACGAGGAACGGGTCGCGATCGCCACGTTCCGCTGCGGCGAAGGCGGCGCCGGCGACGGCCAGGGCCAGCGCGGCACCCAGCGAGTCCGCGATGGTGAGGGCCGAGGAGTTGAAGCCGCGGTCCCGGTCGGTGGAGACCTCCAGCATCGCGACGCCGGTCCGCGGGTAGGCGAAGCCCATGCCGGCCCCCGCGACGACGTACGCCGCCACCGGGACGACCGCCGAGGGGCGAGCCCCGGAGTCCGACGCCAGCACCGACGCGGCGAGAGCCGCGAGGCCGACGAGCACCATCGTCGTGCCCGTGACCATGACGCGGGTGTGCGACAGGCGCGCACCGAGCCGCGCCTGGGCCTGGCTGGCCGCCGCCCACATCACGCCGACGCAGGTCAGGGCGATACCGGCGCGACCGGCCGAGAGGTCCCAGCGCTCCTGGAGCACGTAGACGATGTAGGCCTCGGCGCAGAAGAACATCGCGGACAGCAGTCCTCGGGTCGCCACGACGGCCGGCAGCCCGCGGGCGGCGAGGCGGCTGCCGCGAGGCAGGAGCCGACCGAGGGACACCCACGCCACCCCGAGCGCGACGACGCCGCCCAGGGCCGTGGCGCCGCGCGTCGACCCGGCCAGCTCGAGCACCAGGACCGCGACGGCTCCCACGACCGCCCACCACAACCGCATGGAGGTCCCGCTCTCCCCCGCCTCGGCACGGGGCTCGAGACCACGCAACGCCGGCGCCAGCAGCACCAGCGCGAGTACGACGAAACCGACCGTGCCGAGGAAGACCCAGCGCCAGCTCCACAGGTCGGCGACGAGCGCCGCGAGGGCCGGCCCGAACAGCGACGGCAGGACCCACGCAGCGGCGAACGACGCGAAGATCGCCGGCCGCAGCGCAGCCGGGTAGACGAGCCCGACCACGACGTAGAGGCCGACCGTCAGGGCACCGCCGCCGAGCCCCTGCAGGACACGACCAGCGAGCAGCACCTCCATCGAGGGCGCGGTGCCGGCGACCACCAGCCCCAGGGCGAACAGGGCCATCGAGGCGAGCAGCGGCACCACCGGCCCGGTCCGGTCGCTCCACATCCCCGCCGCCACCATGCCCACCACCCCGCTGGCCAGCGGCGCAGCGAACGCCAGGGCGTACAGGCCCAGCCCGTCGAGGTCGCGCGCGACCGTCGGCATCACCGTCGCGACCGCCATCGCCTCGAACGCCACGAAGGCGATCAGGCCGAACATCCCGACGGTGGTGGCCGCGTAGGGCGGAGCCAGGATGCGCTCGCCACGGTCGGTGGAGGTCACGGTCACGACCCGACGGTAGAACCTCAAGTCTCGTTGAGGTCAACCGGATGCGTCCGCGGTACCCCTCACGCCTGGAAGTTGCTGCGGAGGCGCCGGTCCGGGTCGCGCTCGGCCTTGATCCGTCGCAGCCGCTCGATCGCCGCCGGCGGCAAGGCGTCGGACAGCTGCTCGTCCCGGTTGAGGAACGTGACCGGCTTGCGCCCGCTCGTCGGCAGTACGTCGGCCAGGCGGCGCTGGCGGGCCGCGATGGCGTCGGCCGGTGCCTGCGGGAGGGGTGCGCCGAACATGTACACGGCGAACGGTTCCTCCAGCGGGCCGTGCGGAGTGTCGGACGGCTGCGCCAGGGCACCGCCCAGGTGCCGGACCTGGACGCTCATCATCGGCGCGATGGGCTCGGCGAGGAGCGCCTCGACGGCAGCGGCGTCGAGACGGGTGAGGATCTCTCCGCGGGTCACACCCGCTGCCGGGTCGGTCGGTTCGGCCGTGATGGTCCCCAGCTCGGCCACGGACATCGGCCGGCGGCTGTCCGAGAGCGGCGCGGGCAGGGCGCCCAGGGCGGCCAGGTGGGTCGTCGCGTCCTGCGGCGACCCGAGGAAGGTGAGGTCGACCGCGACCAACGGGTCTCCCCCGGGGAAGTGCAGCAGCTCCAGCCACAGCGTCAGCTCCTCGGGCGCCGACCGGGTGAGGGTGGTGAACGCCTCGACCACGGCCGCGGTGTGCTCACCGGACCACAGGAGCCGCCCGCCGTACACCTCGGGTGCGTCGTGGAGGTCCAGCTCGAGACCGGTCACGACGGCGTAGTCACCGCCGCCCCCGCGGAGCGCCCAGAAGAGGTCCGGGTCGCTCGTGGCGGTGACCGTGCGCTGCTCTCCCCCGGCGTCGACCACGTCGAACGCACGGACGCTGTCGGCGACCCACCCGTGGGCGCGTCCGAACCAGCTGAGTCCGCCGCCGAGGGCGACCCCGGCGACGCTCACCACCGGCGAGCTGCCCGGCAGGCCGGTGAGGCCGTGCTCGGCGGCGGCGTGCTGCAGCTGCCCCGACCGGACGCCGGCCCCGATCCTGGCGCGGCGTGCGCCGGCGTCCACCTGGATGTCGTCGAGCAGGCCCGTGCGGAGCAGGATCGCGCCGGCCGTGCGGCCCGACGCACCGTGTCCGTTGGGCTGGGTGGCGATCACGAGCCCGTGGGCGGCGGCGTACCGGACCAGGGACGCGACGTCGTCGGCGTCGGCCGCTGTGACGACGGCGTCCACCGGCTGCTCGACGGCGCGGTTCCAGGGCAGCCTGACGTCGTCGAAGTCGGCGTCGCCCGGCAGTGACACCGTTCCTCGGACGGCGTCGCGCAGGCCGAGGAGGGCGGCGGGCGAGGTGGTGGTGGAGTCGGTGCTCATGAGGTGCCTTCCGTCGTGGGGTGCTGGGGAGCGAGGCAGCCGTCGCGGGGTGCGCGGGATCCTGCCTCACCCATCACGTCGGACCGCCCGTGCGAAATGTGACGAGACCCGGCCGACCCGGTCGGCGAGGATGGGCCCATGACCGACGCCGCCCTCGCCGATGCCGCCCTCGTGAGCGCGTTCGACGCGCAACGACAGCGCCTGCGCGCCATCGCCTACCGGGTGCTGGGCTCCCACTGGGATGCCGACGACGCGGTCCAGGAGACCTGGATCCGCCTGAGCCGCACGGATGTCGACGCGATCGACAACGTCGAGGCCTGGCTGACCACCGTGGTCTCGCGGGCCAGCATCGACATCCTGCGCAGCCGCGGTGCCCGCCGGGAGGAGCCCCGCGACCTGGTGCCCGAGACCGAGACGGAGGCGGACGTCGACGGGCCGGAGTCCGCCGCGGTCCACGCCGAGGAGATGGGGACGGCGCTGCTCGTCGTCCTCGAGCAGCTGACGCCGCTCGAACGCCTGTCGTTCGTGCTGCACGACATCTTCGGGCTCTCCTTCGACGACATCGCCCCGGTCGTCGAGCGGAGCCCAGCGGCCGCCCGTCAGCTGGCCTCCCGGGCTCGGCGCCGCGTGCGGGGCGTCGACCTCCCGGCAGAGCGCGCGCGGCGCGCCGAGGCCGTCGCCGCCTTCCTCAAGGCGTCGCGCGACGGCGAGTTCGGCGACCTGCTGCAGCTGCTCGACCCCGAGGTCGAGCTCCGCGCGGACGCCGCGGTCGTCGCGGCCACCTCGGCCCACGCGGATGCCGGAGCACCGCTGCTGCAGCCGTCGGTGCGCGGCGCCGACGCGGTCGCCCGCGTCTTCGCCGGTCGCGCGGCAGCCGCGCGCCCGGTGCTCATCGACGGCTGGCCAGGCGCTGTCTACGCGCCCGGCGGACAGCCGCGCGCGGCGTACTTCGTCCGCCTCGGCGAGCACGGGATCGTCGGCGTCGAGGTGGTCAGTGACCCCGCCCACCTGGCGCACCTGGAGATCACCGCCGCTCCCCCGGCGCCGGGACGCTGACCGACTCAGCCGCCCTCGACCTGGTGGCGCCACGCCGAGACCACGGCGTCCTCGACCGCGTCGTCGTCGCCCGCCGCCAGGTCGGCGACCACCATCATGTGCTTGGCGAAGCGGGTGGGCACCGAGAAGACCTGGGGGTGAGTCCGGAGCAGGAGGTCGCGCACGTCGAAGGGGACCCGCACCACCACGTGCGTCTCGTCGAGCTCGCGCGCGACCAGCCTGCTCCCCCGCTGCCAGCGCGCGGCGCCGGGACTCGACACGCGCCGGACGCCGTCGAGGGACTGCGCCAGGTCGTCGAACGCGGACAGGTCCACGTCCGGAGTCTGCCACCCGATGGCGTCCACGCCCCAGCACCACGGACGCCGCTGCCGGGCGGAGCGTCGGCATCCGGACGACGGCGCGTCACTGCGTCGTCGTCGGCAGGTCACCCGCGCTCCCGAGGATCGTGGAGCCGCCACCGCGGCGGCGCACGTCGACAGGAGGAAGCATGCTTCGCATTGCGCCCACCGGCGCTGCAGCCCTCGTGCTGCTCTCGGGAATGACCTTCGCTGCTACCGGCTCCGTCCTCGCCCCAGCCACCGGCCAGCCGCCCGCTGAGGCCGCGGGATCCGCTGACTCGTCGCGCCCCGGCCACTCCGGCTGGGACCGTTCCGCCTACCGCGGTCAGGTCGAGGTCGTCCCGGCCACCGACGACGAGCCGTCCGACACCGTGCGCGGCGTCGTGTACGTCGACTCCGACCGCGACTCGACCAGCGACCGCCGCGAGCGCGGCCTCGCCGGCGTCGTGGTCTCCAACGGCCGCGAGGTCACCCGCACCGACCGTGCCGGCCGCTACGAGCTGCCCGCCCACGACAACATGACCGTCTTCGTCACCCAGCCGGCCGGCTACCAGGTCCCGGTCGACGACGACAACGTCGCGCAGTTCCACTACCACCACCTGCCCGAGGGCTCCCCCGCGCTGCGGTACGGCGGCCTGGAGCCGACCGGTCCCCTCCCCGAGGAGATCAACTTCGGCGTCGTCCGGTCGATCGGGACCGCGTCGCCGAAGCAGTCCTGCGTGATCGCCGGTGACCTGCAGACCTACGACCTCGACGAGGTGGGCTACGCCCGCAACGGCGGGATCGAGGACCTCTCGGAGCGTCGCGACTACGCGAGCTGCGGGGCGCTGTTCATCGGCGACATCGTCGGGGACGACCTGTCCCTCTACTCCCACACGCGCGACCTGGTCAGCGAGCTCAACGGCCCGGTCCGCTTCCTGCCGGGCAACCACGACCTGGACTTCGACGCCCGGACCGCGGAGCACTCGTTCGACACCTACAAGGCCCAGCTGGCGCCGGAGTACTACTCCTACGACGTCGGCCGGGCCCACGTCGTGGCCCTCAACACCGTGCGCTACCCCTGCACGCCCGACGTCGACAACGCCGACGGCCAGCACCCGGAGTGCGCCAACCCGACGACGAACCCGCGCTACAACGGCCGGCTCTCGGAGGCCCAGCTCGAGTGGCTGGCCGCCGACCTCGCCGCCACGCCGAGGAACAAGCTGGTCGTCGTCGCCAGCCACATCCCGCTGCTGACCTACGCCGACGAGGGCAGCCGGATCCACCAGGTCGACCAGGTGCGCGAGGTCCACGAGCTCCTCGAGGGCCGTCCGGCCGTGGCGATCGCCGGACACACCCACTCGATCGAGAACATGCGGACCGGCGACCTGTTCCAGGGCTGGAAGGACATCTTCGGCATCGACGGACTCCCCTTCCCGCACCTGGTGGCGGGCGCCATCGCCGGCGACTGGTACTCCGGGCGGCTCACCGAGGAGGGCTACCCCACCGCGCTGGGCCGCGACGGAGGGCGACCGGGCGTGACCACGCTCGACCTGTGGGGCAGCTCGTTCCGGGAGCGGTTCACCGTGACCGGCGAGAGCGACCGCGTCCAGACCCAGCTGGCGCTCAACACACCCACGTTCCGCGAGTGGATGGTGGCCCGGCAGCGGTGGAACCAGACGCCGTCCGGTGCGGCACCGGAGCTCGCCGACCAGTCGGTCGTGACCACCGACGACCTGGCCCGCGGCACCTGGCTCACGACCAACTTCTGGATGGGCTCCACCGGCTCGACGGTGCGGGCCTCGCTCGACGGGGGCCGCCCGGCCACCGCGCGGCGCACGCAGCCGGCCCGGGGCGAGGACCAGCTGATCGGTCCGGAGTACGCCGACCCCTACGCCGTCGCCGAGCAGCTCGTGCACGGCGGCAGCGTCGCCGACCGGAGCATGCACCTGTGGCGCTACGACCTGCCGGCGCGTCTCTCCCCCGGCCGGCACACGCTCAAGGTGTGGGCGACCGACCTCCACGGCCGCACGTTCACCGACCGCCTGACCTTCCGGGTCGTCGCGTCGCGCTGAGCCGCACCCCGCTCGCAGGAGGGGCCGGTCGCAGCCGACCGGCCCCTCCGGCGTCCGGTCGGACGCCGGCTAAATGGACGGCCCGGCCCGAACGTCTGAGAGCCGTGCGCACCCGAGAGCAGACCCACCGTTCCGTCACGGCACGAACGCTCCTCCTGGGGGCAGCGCTCCTGGCCGCGCTGCTCGTCCCCACCCCTCAACCGACCCCAGCGGCCGCGATCGGCGTCGCGGCCGGCGTCGCCCCGGACGGGGGACCCGGCGAGCGAGGCGCCCCCGGGATCGGGGACCCGTACTGGCCACAGGACGGGAACGGTGGCTACGACGTCAGGAAGTACGACATCGACGTCCGCTACCAGTTCGGGCGTCGTCGTCTGAGCGGGACCACGGTGGTCTCGCTCGTCCCCGACCGCGACCTGGACTCCTTCAACCTCGACTTCCTGCTCCCGGTCACCCGGGTCCGGATCGGCGGACGCCGCGTGCCCTTCGACCACGAAGGTCACGAGCTGGTGATCGATCCACCCCACGTGCTGCGTCCCGGACGCCGCGTCGACGTGGCGGTGACCTACGCCGGGCGACCGGGCGAGCACACCTACGACGGCAGGCGCGGGTGGGTCGCCAACGACCGGGAGGTCCTCACCCAGGGCCAGCCGCACATGGCTGCGTGGTGGTTCCCGTCGAACGACCACCCGCGGGACAAGGCCGCGATGGCCATCTCCGTCACCGTGCCCCGGGGCAAGCAGGTGCTGGCCAACGGCTGGCCGGTCGGGAGGTCGTCCCGGGGTGGCCTCGTCACCCACCGGTGGCGCGCCCGCGAGCCCATGGCCCCCTACCTCGCCTTCTTCGCGGCCGGCCGCTTCACCGTCCGTCGCGGCAGCCGTGACGGGATCCCGTGGATCACCGCCGTCTCCCACGAGCTCGGCCCCCGGGCGCGGTCCTACGCCCTGGACCTGATGCGGACGACGTCCGCCTCGACGGCGTGGCTGCAGACCCAGCTGGGTCGGTACCCGTTCGGTTCGACCGGCGGGGTGGTCAGCGGCCTGCGGACCGGCATGGCACTCGAGAACCAGACCCGCCCGACGTACTCGCGCAGCGGATCTTCCGAGCTCGTCGTCCACGAGCTCGCCCACCAGTGGTTCGGGGACTCCGTGTCGGTCCGGAGCTGGCGCGACATCTGGCTCAACGAGGGGCTCGCCACCTTCATGGAGGTCCGCCACGGAGAGACCCACGGCGGCCGGTCCGCCGAGGAGTGGCTGCGTCGGACCTACCGCGACTACACGAGGGCGGACTGGAGGTTCAGCATCGGACGCCCCGGGCCGGACGACATCTTCGCCAGGCAGGTCTACGACCGGGGGGCGATGACCGTCCAGGCGCTGCGCAACGTGGTCGGCGAGGACGTCTTCTGGCGGATCCTGCGCCGCTGGACCGCGCTGCACAGCGGGGGCGATGCCTCCACCGCGGACTTCCGACGGCTCTCGGAACGCCTCAGCGGCCGCGACCTCGACCGGTTCTTCGACGCCTGGCTGCTGCGACGGGCGCGCCCGCCCGAGTCGGCCAGGTACGGCCTCGGCGGGTGAGGTGGGTCCAGGCACCCGGTGTCGAGGTCACCGCGCCCGACCCTCGCCGACTCAGGGACAGGACGAGGTTCGGGCCGGACCCGTGCCGACCGCCCCGCCACGGGCCGACGCCAGAGCGGCCGAGGGCTCCACCCGCTCGAGCCGCGTCCACCCCCTCCAGCCACGCTCCTCCAGCAGCACGAGCAGCCGGCGGGCGATCGGCAACGAGTCGAGGAACACCGAGTCGAGCAGGTCGACCAGACCGTCGTCGAGGACGAAGGTGTCCTCGTCGCCCTCCCACTCCTCCCAGGACTTCCAGGAGGCCTCGATCGACGCCGCGAGCCGGTCGGCGAGCGCCGGGAGGCGTGGGTCGTCGGGTTGCCAGTCGGCCGCCTCCAGGAGGCTGGTGTAGATGTCGATGACCACCGGGCTGTCGAGCTGCGCCCGCTTGGACGCCATCAGCGTCGTCATCTGCTCCGGCAGCTGGGCGGCGATCAGGATCCAGGCGTCGCGCTCCAGGTCGATCATCCGGTCGGGGAAGCCGTGCGCGCGGAGGTCGTCGAGGTAGGCGACCGCCTCCGGGGGCAGGGCCAGGCTCTCGCCGCCGGCGAGCCGGGCGATCCGCCTCCGCTGCTGCGCCTTGTCCCGGATCTCCTCCCGCAGTCGACGGTCGATGTCCTCGACCGCGACCGCGAACTCCTCGGGACCCGCGGCGAGCAGCTCACGCACTCGCTGGAGCGGTACGCCGGCCTCGGCCAGCGTGCGGATCCGGATCAGCTCCACGACCGACGCCGCGGAGTAGCGGCGGTAGCCGGAGTGGTCGCGCTCCGGCTCGGGCAGCAGCCCCTTGTGGTGGTAGAACCGCACCGCCCGCACCGTGGTGCCGGTGTAGGCGGCCAGCTGTCCGATCGTCAGCACGGTGCCACCCTGCCTCAGGCGGTCCTGCGCCGATAGCTCGCCATCGCGGCCGCGTGGGCGACGGCCAGGAGCCCGACGCACCACGCGAGGGCGACCCAGACGTCGTTGCCGACCGGCTGCTCCGCGAACAGGGCCCGGATCGTGTCGACGATCGACGTGACCGGCTGGTGCTCCGCGAAGGCGCGCACCGGTGCGGGCATCGTCTCGGTGGGCACGAACGCCGAGCTCAGGAACGGCAGGAACACCAGCGGGTAGGAGAAGGCGCTCGCGCCGTCCGGGGTGCTCGCGGCGAGACCCACGATGACCGCGAGCCACGTCAGCGCCAGGGTGAACAGGACCAGGATGCCAGCGACCGCGAGCCACGCCAGGACACCTGCTCCCGAGCGGAACCCGATGAGCAGGGCGACCGCAACGACGACGAGCAGTGCGACCAGGTTGGCGACCAGCGACGTCAGCACGTGCGCCCACAGCGCCGAGGACCGCGCGACCGGCATCGACTGGAAGCGCTCGAACATCCCCTCCTTGAGGTCCAGGAACAGCCGGAAGGCGGTGTAGGAGATGCCCGTGGCCACCGTCATCAACAAGATCCCCGGCAGCAGGTAGGTCACGTAGGAGTCGGTCCCGGTGTCGGCCTCGATCGCGCCGCCGAACACGTAGACGAACAGCAGCAGGAAGGCGATCGGCATCACCGCGGTGGTGACGATCGTGTCCGGGCTGCGCGTGACGTGCCGCAGCGACCGCTTGGTCAGGGCGACGGTGTCGCCGAGGAAGTGCTGGTTCACCGGACCTCCTCCCCGGTCTCCCCCGTCTCGCCGACGTGGCCGTGCCCGACCACCGCGAGGAAGACCTCCTCGAGGCTGGGTTGCTTCTCGACGTACTCCACGACGGTGGGCGGGAGCAGCGCCCGCAGCTCGGCCAGCGTGCCGTCGACGATGATCCGGCCCTGGTGCAGGATCGCGATCCGGTCGGCGAGGTGCTCGGCCTCCTCGAGGTACTGCGTGGTGAGCAGCACCGTCGTGCCGCCGGCCGCGAGCTCCCGGACCGTCTGCCACACCTCCAGGCGCGCCTCCGGGTCGAGCCCTGTCGTCGGCTCGTCGAGCAGGATGATCGGCGGGTCGCCGACCAGGCTCATCGCGATGTCGAGGCGGCGCCGCATGCCGCCGGAGTACGTCGCCGCCCGCCGGTCCCCGGCCTCGGTCAGCGCGAACCGGGCGAGCAGGTCGTCGGCGACCGCGGCGGGGTCGGCGAGGTGCCGCAGCTGCGCGATCAGCACCAGGTTCTCGCGTCCGGTCAGGATCCCGTCGACGGCCGCGAACTGCCCGGTCAGGGTGAAGGACTCGCGCACCTGCGCAGCCTGCGTAGCGACGTCGAGACCGTGCACGTGGGCTGTGCCGGCGTCGGCGCTGAGCAGCGTCGCCAGGATCCGCACCAGCGTGGTCTTGCCGGCTCCGTTGGACCCGAGCAGCGCGACGATGCTGCCCCGGGCGACGTCGAGGTCGACGCCCCGCAGCACGTGCAGGTCTCCGAACGACTTCTCCAGGCCCCGCACCTCGATCGCGCGGGTGGTCATCTCAGTGGTCATGGGAGGGAGCGTGCAACCCTGACGCTGCGTCAGGGTCAAGCCTGCCGGGACACCTCCGTCACCGCGGCGGCAGCACGCACAGCTCGTGGCCGTCGGGGTCGGCCAGCACCACCCAGTCCACGTCTCCCTGGCCGATGTCGACGCGGGTGGCGCCCAGCGCGACCAACCGGTCCACCTCGGCCTGCTGGTCGCCCCCGGCGGGCGGCGCGACGTCGAGGTGCAGGCGGTAGGTCGAGCCGTGCCTGGGCTCGTACGGCGGGCCACCCCAGGCGATCTTCGTGCCGCCCCGGGGCGACTGGACCGCGGTCTCCTCGTCCTGGTCCCAGACCAGCGGCCAGCCCAGGGCCTCGCTCCAGAAGTGACCTACCGCAGGCGAGCCGTCGCACGACAGGGCGCCGATGAACCCACAGCCGGCGAGGAAGCCGTTGCCCGGCTCGATGACGCAGAACTCGTTGCCCTCGGGGTCGGCGAGCACGACGTGCTCCTCCTCGGGCAGCTGGCCGACGTCGATGTGGCGGCCGCCCAGCTCGAGCGCCCGGGCCACGGTCGCGGCCTGCTCCTCCAGCGTCGCGCTCGCCAGCTCGAGGTGGGCCTGGTTGGGGCCGGTCTTCGGCTCGTTGGTCGGCAGGAACCGGATCCGGAACCCGGGGTCCTCGTCGGACCGGAGCGTGACGCCGTCCTGCGGGTCGGGGGTGACCTCCCGGCCCAGCACCCCGGCCCAGAAGCGGGCCAGGCGGTCGGGGTCGAGGGCGTTGATGCAGAGCGCGTCCAGGTGCACGGTCACCCGGCGACGCTATGCGTGCCGCCGCGGCCGCGCCACGAGGTTTTCCGCTCCTCCCCCGGCCGCGCCCGGTGCGGCATCGTGGGCTCGGTGACCGAGACCGACGGCCCCTACCCCCTCCTCATGCACACTGCGCTCGACGCCACCGACCCCCGCGGGCTCGCGGAGTTCTACCGGGTGCTCCTCGGCCTGCAGTACCGGCCGGGCGACGAGTGGCCGGCCGGCCCCGGCGCTCCCGGGGACGACGCCGACTGGCTGGTCCTGGTCGACGACGAGGGCCGGCGCCGGCTGGCCTTCCAGCGGGTTCCCCGGCTCGCGCGGTCGACGTGGCCGGCGCACGACGTACCGATGCAGCTGCACGTGGACTACCAGGTGGCCGACCGCGCCGAGCTGGAGCGCCACCGGCGCCGGGCCGAGCAGCTCGGCGCGCAGGTGCTGCTCGACCGCACCGACGCCGAGGAGGCGCTGTACGTGCTCGCCGACCCGGCCGGTCACCCGTTCTGCCTGCTCGTCGCCCCGCCCCCGTAGGGGGACCCCCAGAGCGGCCCGGCGCGGCTCAGGTGACTGGCGCGGCGGGCAGCCGTGCCGGTCGTGCGGTCGCGGTGGCCGTGCGGACGGCGAGGCCGTCGATGCGGACCGGCTTCGCGCTCCTGGTGACGACGCGCACCGTGCCCGAGACGGGGCCGGCGAAGCTGGCGACGCCTGCGACCCGCTGGTTGCGCGGCGCCCCGGCGGAGGCGACCGTCGCCAGCCGGCGGTTGCCGAGGAACACGTCGACGGACCCGAACCCGCGACCGTTGCTCAGCACGAGCGCCAGCGACGTCGCGCGGGTGACGCGGTAGGTCAGCGTGGCACCCCGGGCACCGGTGGTGGAGAAGGTGCCGCGGTAGTGGGCGGACGAGGAGCGGCGCTGCCACCGCCCCCGGGCGGCCGCGAGCGCACGGTCGTCGACCGGCACCGAGAACCGGCGGGTGGCCGGGGTCGGGTCGGCGTTTCCGGCGGCGTCGGCGGCCGCGACCCGGAAGTCGTAGGTGCCGGCGGCCGGGCTGCGCAGGGTGGCGGTGCCGGCGTCACAGGGCACCGTGCGCCCCCTGAGCGTGCAGGCGTACGTCGCCCCCGCCTCGGAGGCGAACCGGAAGACCAGGGTGCGGGCGAGCTGGATGCTGCCCTGCGCGGGGCCGGCCGTGATCCGGGTCTCGGGCGGCGTGGTGTCGCTGGGTCCGGCGGCGCGGACGACGAGGGAAGCGGGTGACGACGCACCGGTGTAGCGGGTGCTGGCGAGGGTGGCGACGACCCGGTAGGTCCGGGACTCGGTCGCGGTGAAGGTGCAGGACGCGGCCCCGGCGGCGACCGTGGCGGTGCAGAGCTCGTCGGCGGTGGTGTCGTCGGTGAACCGGACGCTGCCGGCCACGGTGCCCCGCGTGCTGTCCGTGTCGGCCACGGTCACCGACACGGTCACGGTGCCGGCGGGTTCGGCGGTGTCGCCGGTGTACGTCAGCGTCGCGACGTCCTGGGTGACCACGACGGTGAAGGACACGGTCTCGTCGGCGGCGTTGCCGGCACCGTCGCTCACGGTGACGGTCACCGGGTAGCTGCCGGGGTCGGCGTCGGCTGTGCCGGTGACCCGGAAGGTCGCGCCGGTGGCGGTGGTCGTCGTGTCGGCGGGGTCGATGGTGAGCCCGGTGAGGCCGGGCGGCAGCCCGAGCGACGCGGTGAGGGCCGACCCGGCCACCCGGTTGGACTCGGCGGTGACCTCGGGCACGGAGGAGAGCGCGTCGGAGGACGGCGTGGTGAACCTCGCCCCGGCGGCGTTGCCCCCGGTCGTGAGCGTGGGCGGCGCGGAGACCACGACGGCGCTGGGGGCCGAGGCACCGGTGTAGCGGGTGCTCACCAGCGTCCCGACCACCTGGTAGGTCCGGACCTGTCCGGCGGGGAACGTGCACGACGCGGCGCCCGAGACGATCGTGGCCGTGCAGAGGGTCTCGCCGGTCGTCTGGTCGGTGAACACGACGTCGCCGACCACCTCGCCCGGCGTGGCGTCGGTGTCGGCCACGGTGGCCGAGGCGGTGCGCGCACCGGCCTGGCCCGTGGTGTCACCGGTGTAGGTCACGGTGGCGGCGTCCTGCGTGACGACGACGGTGAAGGACACGGTCGAGTCGGCGGCGTTGCCGGCACCGTCGCTCACGGTGACGGTCACCGGGTAGCTGCCGGGGTCGGCGTCGGCGGTGCCGGTGACCCGGAAGGTCGCGCCGGCGGCGGTGGTCGTCGTGCCGGCGGGGTCGATGGTGAGCCCGGTGAGGCCGGGCGGCAGCCCGAGCGACGCGGTGAGGGCCGACCCGGCGACCCGGTTGGACTCGGCGGTGACCTCGGGCACGGAGGGCAGCGGGTCGGAGGACGGCGCGGTGAACGTCGCCCCGGCGGCGTTGCCCCCGGTGGTCAGGGTGGGCTCGCTCGGCGTGACGGAGATCGGGCCGTCGTTGACGTCGTAGAAGTAGTTGCCGACGGCCTCGACCTTGAACCGGCCCCTGGTGGTGGCGGTGTTGGGCCACGCGATCGTCTCGGACCCGTCGTTGGGGGTGCTCTCGGCCAGGACCGTGGGGAACGTGAGACCGCCGTCGGTGGAGAACGAGATCCTGACGGCCGTGGCGTAGGTCGCGGTGTTGGTGCTGGCGACGTTCCACGCGACCGTGCCGCGCGTGCCGCCGGAGACCGACGCGGCGGCCGGCTGCGAGGTCACCAGGAAGGGGCCGGCCGTGCCGACGGTGACGGTGGTGTCGGCGAACGCCGTGCCGCCGTCGGAGCCGCCGTCGGCGCTACCGAGGTCGCGGGCGGTGAGCCGGAAGCCCATCGTGCGGGGGGTCGTGGGCAGGAACTCCGAGAAGCAGCGCAGCGCGGCGCTGTCGGCGCCACCGGAACCGCCGTGGACCGGGCACGAGCCGGCGGCGGCGTTGGTCTCCCCGGCGGCGACCTGGGCGGCGTCCGGGAACGACCGGGTCGGCGTCGTGGCCGCGCGGTTGACCCCGGGTGAGCCGTACTGCTGGGTCGCGGCCGAGCTCACGGCGGCGTAGGTGCCGAAGACCCGGAACAGCGGGCCGCTGGGCTTGACGTTGCTGTTGAGGGCGGTGCCGAGGACCGCGCCGGGGTTGTTCTGCTCCCAGGAGTAGACGAGCGCGTCGCCGTCGGAGTCGGTGGCCGCACCGGTCAGCTGGAAGGGGGTGCGGACCGGGATCGTCCGGGCCGGAGGGGCGGTCACCGTGGGGTTGTGGTTGCCCGTCGGCGTCGGGTTCTGGAAGCCACCCAGGGTCTCGGGGCCGCCGTTGTCGAACGTGCCGACGATCGAGGTGAAGGCGCCGGAGGTGACGGTGACCGTGGGCGTGGGGATGTCGGCCGTGGTCGACCAGGTGACCTGGAAGCCGTCGGCGCCGGGGTCGAAGACGGCGCCCCTGGAGCCGACCACGGTGGCGGTGGCGGCGCTGGGCTCGGCCGCCTCGAGGGCCGCCTTGAGCCCGGCGACCGTGTAGCTGGTGCCGACGGTGACGCTGGAGGTGGTCGCGCCGCCGTAGGAGACGGTGAACGACTCACCGGGCGTGGTGAAGCCGCTCAGGGCGACGTTCTGGACCTCCTGGACACGGAACGGTGTCGAGCGCGTGAACGCCGCGATCTCGGCCTGGGAGCGCTGGGAGAAGTACGGGTCGCTGTGGACCTGCAGGTTGTCGCCGCCGCAGATGCCGGCGTAGGCCATCACGGTCACGCCCGAGCCGGGCTCGACCGACGTGCCGGCGTTGCGGTTCTCCCCCGCGCAGCTGCCCGAGGTGCCGTTGAAGGTGTGGTTGCCCGCGAACTGGTGACCGATCTCGTGGGCGACGTAGTCGATGGCGAAGCCGTCACCGGTCGGCGGGTCCAGGCCCGTGCAGCCACCGGCCTTGAAGGTGGTGCCGACGGCGCCGAGGTAGGCCACGCCCCCACCGTCGCCGTCGGGGCCGAACATGATGTGGCCGATGTCGTACTTGTCGGCGCCGACGACCTGGCCCACGACGAAGCGGTTGGTGTCGATCACGTTGCCGCAGCCGATGTCGTCGGTCGTGTAGCAGGGCGCGGTGCCGCAGCGGCCGTCGGCGCCGAGGAACTCGGCCGAGGTGTTGAAGTTCAGCGCGTCGTTGCCCGCGACGAGCAGCATCCGGATGGACAGGTCGTCGCCGTAGACCTGGTTGACGCGGTTGACCAGGGTCACCTTCTCGGCGGTCACGACCGCGTCGGAGGTGGTGCCGAAGTACGCGGCGTACGACGGGTCGGTGACCAGCGCCAGGCGGTAGGTGCGCTGGATCGCGACCGCCCCGGCGCCCTCGCCGACACGCGGCTCCCCCGCCACGCGAGCCGCGGCCCGGCGCGCGGACGCGGCCATCCCGGCCTTCTCGGGCTCGATCAGCTCCTGGTCGGGCTCGGACAGGTCGGCGCCGTCGTAGGACAGGTAGAGGGCGTCCTCGCCCTGGCCGGTGCCGTTGAGGGCGGGGTCGACGTACCAGCTCGCGCCGGGGCCGCGCACCGAGGCGTGGAAGCCCATGGGGGTGACGTCGAGGCGGATGCTGGCCGGCACGTCGCCGGTGGCGCGCCCGGCGTACGTCGTGATGTCGGGGTGCAGTGCCGCGAGCCCGGGCTCCATCACGGGCGACTCGACGACCGCGAACTCGACCAGCTCGCCGTCGGGCGCCGGCACCTCGACGAGGAGCGGCCGGACGTCGGCGGTCTCGAGCGGGGCACGGTCGAGCCGCCGGCTCAGCACGTCGAGGTCGAGGTGGAAGGCGCCGTAGGCCGCGGGGGTGACCCGCGGTTGCCGGCCGCCACGGGCGGCGGGACGCCGGTCGACCTCGGTCCAGACGTCGCTCGGGTCATCGACCGCCGCGGTCGAGGCCACGGGCACGACGGCGGCTGGCGCGCCGCCGGCCGGCACGACGGCGACCAGGGCCAGCACGACGGAGGCCGACGTGGAGAGGGTGAGCAGGGTGGTCAGGCGCGCGGGGAGCGGCACGGGGGTCCTTCAGTGGGGGGATGACGGGGCCGGGCAACCAGCCGCGTCTTGTCCAAGGTAACCGCGCCCGTCGACGACCGTGGGGTTTCCGCGTCGCGCAACCTGTACGGGTGAGGGCCGGCCACGTGTTCTGATGAGGCATGCGCCGTGCCCGACCCGCCTGCGTCCTCGCCCTCGCGCTCGTCGTGACCGGGCTGACCGGGGGGGCCGCGGCGACCTCCCGCACGGTCCACGACAGGCCCGCAGCCACCGACCTCACGTCGTCGGCGTCGGGCTCGGGCACCGCGGGTGTCACCAGGTCCCCACGCCCGGCCCGGCCGCCCCGCAACACCGCGGGTGCGCGCGACCTGGTGGTCACCCGGGTCGCCGTCACGACGCGCGTCGACACCGACCGCGACGGGCGGCGCGACGTCGTCCACGTCGTCGTGGCCCGGCCGAGGCCGAGGGTGGTCGATGGCCGGCGGTTGGCGACGGTCGCGTCCGTCACGCCGTACTCAGGGTGCTGCGGGGAGGAGCGGTCCCACGACGTCGACGTGCCGCTCGGCGGACCCCGCGCCGCGAACGGCCCGCTCAACGGCATCCGTGCCGACGCCCTCGCGTGGGCCCGGCGCGGCTACGCCTACGCCACGGTCGCCTCCCTCGGCTCCAGCCGGTCGACCGGGTGCCCCACGATCGGCGACGACCTCGAGGCCGCCGGCGTGGTGGCGTTCGTCGACTGGCTCAACGGCCGCACGGTGGCCCGGACGTCGTCCGGTCGCCGCGTGCGTGCCAGGTGGGCGACGGGTGTGACCGGGATGGTCGGTGTCTCCTACGACGGGACCCTGCCGAACATGGCCGCGGCCTCCGGCGTCGAGGGACTGCGCGCGATCGTCCCGGTCTCGGCGATCTCCAGCTGGTACGACTACTACCGCCAGGACGGCCTCGTCGTCGCGCCGGGCGGGTACCAGGGCGAGGACACCGACCAGCTCGCCCGCTACAACTACACCCGGCGTGACCGCCGGATCTGCCGCCCCGTGATCGCCGACCTCACCCGGCAGCAGGACCGGCGGACCGGCGACTACTCCGCCTTCTGGGCCGACCGCGACCTGCTCGGCGACGCCGACCGGGTGCGCGCGGCCGTGCTCCTGGCGCACGGGTTCGGCGACACCAACGTCAAGCCCGACCAGGCCGCGCGGTGGTACGCCGCGCTCCGGCGGGCCGGCGTGCCGGCCAAGATCTGGTGGGACCAGGGTGGTCACGGCACGCCGCTGCCCGACCGGCTGGTCGTGCGCTGGATGGACCGGTTCCTCTACGGCGTCCGCAACGGCGTCGACGCCGGCCCGCGGGCGGCGGTGACCACCGCCGGCCGCACCCGGTGGTACCGCACCTGGCCGCGACCCGGGGCACGGCTGCGCGCCTACGGCCTGGCCGGGTCGACCCTGCGGCCGGGCACCTCGGCCGCGGGCGAGCCGCGCTCGCTCACCGACGACGCTCGCTTCAGCGCCGCCGGCCTGTGCCGCACGATGCGCCCGGCCCACGGCCTGCGGTTCACGACCGCCCGCCTCCCCCGCGGCCTCGACCTCAGCGGCAGCCCGGTCGCCCGGCTCCGCCTCGCCTTCGACCGGCCCGCCTCCAACGTCACCGCGGCGCTGTGCGTGACCGCCGGTGGCCGCACCCGGCTGCTCACCCAGGGGTTCGCCGACCCGCAGAACGTCGCCTCGCTCACCGAGGGCGTCGCGCTCGAGCCCGGCACGTCGTACGACGTCCGGGTGCGGCTGCAGCCCGTCGACCGGCGCCTGCCCGACGGCGCCCGCGTCTCGCTGCTGGTGATGGCCAGCGACCACGACTTCACCCTGCGCCCACCCGCCGGCACCCGCCTCACCCTCGACCCCTCCGCCACCACCCTCCTGCTTCCCGTCGTCGGCTGACGGCGCGACCTGACGGTGGTCGAGCCGCGGGGACGAAGTCTCCGCGAGTCGAGACCCCCGCAAGGTCCGCGCTCACCCTCCGCGTCCACCTCGCCGGGTCTCGACTCGGGCTCGCTGGCGCTCGCCCGGCTCGACCACCGTCCAGTGGGCCCCTCGTCACGCGGGGCGGGTGCGGACCAGGACGCCGATCTTGTCGATGCGGTGCTCGGGGTTGTCGAACTCATCGGACCAGTAGTTGCCCTCGGCGTGGTCCTCGGCGGTGCGGCAGGTCGACAGGGTGATCATCGCGCGGGTCGGCTCGGCACCGGGGCGTCCCGGGACGGCGGCGCGCTGCTCGCGCAGCGAGCGGTCGGAGCGGAACGAGGTGATCCGGGTGGTGGTGACCCGGTAGACGTAGACGGTGCGGGCCGCGGTCACCAGGACCCGGTCGCCGCGGCGGAGGTCGGGGAGGTACTCGAGGATCCGCGTGGACGACGTCCGGTGACCGGTGACCTGGTAGTTGCCGACCCCGCCCGGGCCGGTGCCGCCGAGCGGGCCGTGCGGGCTGGCGGCGATGCCGGTGTTCTGGATCGCGTGGCCGGGGGCGTCGTCGGTGAACCCCCGGTAGGTGCGGACCTCGAGGCCGGTGATCCCCAGGCGCGGGATGCTCAGCCGGGCATCGCGCGGCCGCCCGTCGCTGACGACGTACGGCGGTGGCGGCTCCGGCGCGGGCTCGGCGGTCGGGGTCGGGGAGGAGGACGGAGGCGGGGACGAGGCCGGTCCCGTGCTCGACCGCGCGGAGGACGCGGCGGGCGTCGCGTCGGGTCCCGCCGACGTCGAGCACGCCGACAGCAGCAGGACGGCGACCAACCCAGCCGACTTCATGCCTTCGAGCGTAGAGACGGGTCGGTGACGGCTGCGACGCTCCGCTCATGTCCGACGACGAGCGAGACGCCCAGCACCGACGCCCCGAGGGCGTCACCGACGCCACGGTCGAGGCCCTGGGGCGCCTCTCGGCCGCCCTCGACCACGTCGAGGAGGCGCGCGGCCACATGTACGCCTTCCACCGGCGCATGGGCAGCGTCGAGCGCACCCTGGAGGAGGCGACCGAGCTGCTGGCCGAGGCCGGTCACGACGACCTCGTCGACGAGCTGCACCGCGACGTGCTCGGCCGCAACGCGCTGCCGGGCATGTGGACCTTCCAGATGGTCGAGGCCTTCGACGACGAGTACTACGCCGTGGTCAAGGGTCTCGAGCAGCGCGCGCTCGACCAGCTCGTCGAGGGCCGGCGCCACCTGTTCGAGGCCGAGATGAAGGAGCTGCGGCGCACGCACGGCCAGCCGGGACACGAACCGACACCCTGACCGCCTACGATCACCGACCATGCGATCGCGACCTGCCGGTGTCCTGGCCGTCCTAGCCCTCACCCTGGCGCTCGGCGCCTGCGGTGGCTCCGACGACCCCGAGGACGCCGCCACCGACGACACCACCTCGAGCGACTCCCCCTCACCGTCGGAGCCCGCGGGTGGGGAGACCACGGAGTCGGAGGGTGCGGCGCCCGCGGCCGGCGAGGTCGCCTGCGCCTACGCGCCCGACGGGACCGAGGCGACCGCCGCGCTGCCTCCGGCCAACGCCCCGGCCGAGGGCACCGAGACCGTCGACCTCACCACCTCGCTCGGCGAGCTCGTCCTCGAGCTCGACGCCGCGCAGGCGCCGTGCACGGTCAACTCGTTCGTGTCGCTGACCGAGCAGGGCTACTTCGACGGCACCAGCTGCCACCGCCTGACCACCCAGGGCATCTTCGTGCTGCAGTGCGGCGACCCGACGGCGAGCGGCACGGGCGGTCCCGGCTACGGCGTCCCCGACGAGTTCCCCGACACGCCGGCGTACGGTCCCGGCACGCTCGCGATGGCCAAGACCCCGGCGCCCGACAGCGGCGGCTCGCAGTTCTTCATCGTCTACGACGGCCCGGAGACCCAGCTGCCGCCGCAGTACACGATCTTCGGCACCGTGACCGAGGGGATCGACCTGGTCGCCGCCGCGGCCGAGCAGGGCACCACGCAGGGCACCCCGGACGGCACCCCCAAGGTGCCGGTCGAGATCCAGACCGCCACCCTGGGCTGACGGCTCCGAGGCTCGTCGTCGGCCTCAGAGCGGCCAGCCGACCCCGGTGAGCTCCTCCCACCGCAGCCAGGCGGCCTTGGCCAGGTCGGGGTCGACGGCGGCGCGGCTGCGGCCGACGCCGACGGGCCAGCCGTTCATCTCGCGCAGGCGGTGCGGGCCGATGTAGGAGTTGCCCGGCACGTCCATGGTGGCGGCGTACAGCGTCGGCAGGGCGCCCTGGGCCGGCTTCATGCCGACCAGCCCGTGCCCCCACGACCCGACCCAGCTGACCACGCCCCCGCGCCCCGAGGTGATGCCGGTCGCGGTGCTGCCGGGGTGGGCGCCGGTCGCGCGCAGCGTCGACCCGGCCGCGGTGAGGCGGCGCTGCAGCTCGGCGAGGAACAGCATGTTGGCGAGCTTGGACGCCGCGTAGGCGCCGTAGGCCGAGTAGCCGCGCCGCTCCCAGTCGAGGTCGTCGAGGCGCAGGTCGCCGGCGCGGTGGCTCTGGGAGGACACGACGACGACCCGGTCGCGCAGGTGCGGCACCAGCAGCCCGGCCAGCGCGAAGTGCCCGAGGTGGTTGGTGGCCAGCTGCAGCTCGAACCCGTCGGCGCTGCGGCCGAACGGCACGCCGAGGATGCCGGCGTTGTTGACCACGACGTCGACTCCGCCCTCGGCCGCCACCTGCTCGGCGAACGTCCGCACCGACGACAGGTCGGACACGTCGAGCGCACGCACCTCCACGCTGCCGTCGGGGTGACCACTCGCGATGTCGGCCCTCGCCGCCTCGCCCCTGGCCGCGTCACGGCAGGCGAGGACGACGTGCGCGCCCCGGTCGGTGAGCACCCGCGCCGTCTCCAGGCCGACGCCGCTGTTGGCGCCGGTGACCACGAACCGGCGACCGTCCTGGCGCGGCACCTCGTGCCAGGGGCCGACCCGGGGCGCGCCGACCATCAGCCGTCCTCGGGGTCGGTCCCGACCTCGGAACCTGCCTCGCCGAGCACGTAGGCGACGTCCGAGCCGAGCCCGACGGTGCGCGAGACCGTGCAGATCCGGTCGTGGGTCTGCTTCATGAACCTGGGCAGGCTGGCCCGGGCGGCGTCGCCGGCCTCGCCCTCGGGGAAGACGGCGTCGAAGACGAGGCGCAGGTCGTCCATCCGGCCGCCGGTCTCGTCGCGGACCCTGTGGCCCTCGGCGCGCACGTCGAAGGACTCCGGCTCGGCCCGACGCCCGGTGAGCTCCTCGACGTTGATCGCGGCACAGCCGGCCAGCGCTGCGAGGAGCAGCTCGACCGGTGTGAAGTCGGTGTCGGTGACGCCGACGTCGAGGGTGCCGCCGGCGGCGTTGGTGATCCGGAAGGCCCCGGACCCGACGCGGGTGAGGTTGACGGTGCGCAGGCTGTCGCTCATGGCGCCAGGTTCCCAGAATCGTCCCGCGCGTGTCTCGGGACCACCTGTCACGCTGGACGCGTGACCACCACGACCCGGCAGATCCAGCTCACCGCCCGCCCGCAGGGGGTGCCGACCCCCGCCGACTTCAGCACCGTCGAGGTCGACCTGCCCGACCCGGGCGAGGCCCAGGTGCTGGTGCGCAACACCTTCTTGTCGGTCGACCCCTACATGCGCGGCCGGATGAACGACGTGCGGTCCTACGTGCCGCCGTACGCCCTCGACGCGCCGCTGGAGGGCGGCGCGGTCGGCGTGATCGAGGCGTCGGGCTCGGAGCGGGTGCCGGTGGGGGCCACGGTGCTGCACCAGGCCGGCTGGCGCGAGCACGCCGTGCTCGGGGAGCGGGAGGTCCGCGTCGTCGACACCGACGCCGCACCGTCCTCGGCCTACCTCGGTGCCCTGGGGATGCCGGGCCTCACGGCCTGGGCCGGCCTGACCGCGATCGCCGGGCTGCGCGAGGGCGACACCGTCTTCGTCTCCGGTGCCGCCGGGGCGGTCGGCTCGATGGCCGGCCAGATCGCCAAGCGTCTCGGTGCGGCCCGGGTGGTCGGGTCGGCCGGCTCCGCCGAGAAGGTGGCCTGGCTGCACGAGCTGGGCTACGACGCCGCGTTCGACTACACCGGGGCGCCCGTGGCCAAGCAGCTCGCCGCCCACGCCCCGGTCGACGTCTACTTCGACAACGTCGGCGGTGACCACCTCGAGGCGGCGATCCTGCACATGGCCGACTTCGGGCGGCTCGCGCTGTGCGGCGCGATCGCCGGCTACGACACCCCCGTGCCGGGACCGCGCAACCTGATGATGATGATCGCCAAGCGGCTGACCATGCGCGGCTTCATCGTCACCGACCACGCCGACCTCGCCGGCGAGTTCTACCGCACCGTCGGCCCGTGGCTGGCCAGCGGCGAGGTCACCTACCGCGAGACCGTGCTCGACGGCCTCGACCGCACCGTCGAGGGGTTCCTCGGTCTGGCGTCCGGGGCCAACATCGGCAAGATGCTCATCCGTTTGGACAACGGGGCCTAGTCACTCCGGACCACTTGCGCGCCAGTACGGCAAATCTTGGGCAAATCTTGATCTTCCACCGCCCGGGCAGGGCACGCTGTCCTCATGCGCCGCCCCCCCACGGCAATCGTGCTGATCCCCCTGCTCCTGTCCCTGGCCCTCGTCGCCGCCCCCGCCCGGGCGACCGCCGCCCCAGGACCTTCATCGGAGGCCTCGAAGGCCGCGAAGGTCGAGGGCGGGACCGACGCACCCGCGGCGCGGGGCACGACGTACGCCGCACAGGAGAAGCGCCGCCGCCGCGGCGCCGCCCCCGCGCTCTCGGCCGAGCAGCGCGAGATGCTGACGCTGGTCAACCGGGCGCGCAACCGCGGCGCCACCTGTGGCACGGTCCGCTACCCGGCGGTCCCCCCGGTCCAGGCCAACGCCCGCCTCAACCGGGCCGCCACGAAGTTCGCGCGGCTGATGGGCACCCGCTCGTTCTTCGACCACGTCTCCCCCGACGGCCGTGACCCGGGCGACCGGATCACCGCCGAGGGCTACGACTGGGCCACCTACGGCGAGAACATCGCCGCCGGCTACGAGGACGCCGCGTCGGTGGTGCGCAGCTGGCTGGAGAGTCCCCGCCACTGCCGCAACATCATGGGCCGCTTCACCGAGGTCGGCCTCGGCTACGTCTACGTCGAGGGCTCGCAGTACGACCAGTACTGGGTCCAGGACTTCGCGACCCGATGACCGTCCTGCGCACCACCGCCGACCTCCCGGCCACTGGCACCCGCACAGGTGAGGCACGTCGTGGCCGCTCGGCGCTTGATGGGGGCATGAGCCGTTCCCCCCGCTCGGCCCGCGGGCTGGCCGTCCTGTCCATCGTGTCGATCGTGTCCGTCGTCTCCCTGCTGGCCGCGCTGCTGGCGGTCTCGTCGTCCCCAGGGTCGGCAGCGCCTGCCACCAGGGCCCCCACGTCGGTGAGCGGGTGGTCGACGGCACCGACGACCATCGCGACCGGCGCCCGCTTCGCCGACCGGGTCCGGGTCAGCGGCGGGCAGCGTCGGGTGCTGCTGCAGCGCCGGTCCGGCTCCACCTGGCGCACCGTCGACGTCGCCCGCTCGACCCGCCGGGGCGACGTCAGCCTCGGCTGGCGGACGCCCGCACGACCCGGTGACCACGCGCTGCGCGTGCGGGTGCCCGCCACCGCGACCCGGCGAGCGGCCACCACTCGGGCACGCGTCGTCCGCACCCGCGGCGTGATGGCCCCACCCGCGCACGACGCCGCCGAGCTGCGGGTGCTCGAGCTGGTCAACGACGCCCGGGCCGCGGGCCGGACGTGCGGCGACGTCCGCCACGGCCCCGTGCGCCCGTTGCGGGGGGTGGCGCGGCTGGCCCGCGCGGCCGGTGGTCACGCCGCAGACATGGCGGCGCGTCGCTACTTCTCGCACGTCTCCCCCGACGGCACGACGCCGGCGGACCGGATCGAGGCCCAGGGCTACCGCTGGCGGACCGTGGGCGAAAACATCGCCGCCGGCCAGACGACACCGGCCGCCGTCGTCCGCGCCTGGCTCGACAGCCCCGGTCACTGCAGCAACATCATGGCCGCCGACTTCACCGACATCGGCATCGGACACGTGCGCCGGCCGGGGTCGCCGTACGTCCACTACTGGGTGCAGGACTTCGCCGCCCCGCTCTGAGGTCTCACCCGGGCCGGCGGCGCACGGGCCGCTACTACTGTGACGAGCATGAGCGTCGCGTCGTCCCGGAGCCTGCTGCACACCGAGGCACTCGAGCGTCGCGCGCTGCTCGACGTGACGTCGTACGACGTCGCGCTCGACCTCGCCTGCGACGACGCCACGTTCGGCTCGGTCACCACGGTGACGTTCGAGAGCCGTGGCGGATCGACGTTCGTCGACCTCAAGCCGGTCCGGGTCCACGGCCTGCGCCTCAACGACAGGCCGCTCGACGTGGACACGCTCTCCGAGGGCCGGCTGCCCCTGGACACCGTCGCCGGCACCAACGTGCTGGTGGTCGACGCGGTGATGCCGTTCCGCAACGACGGCGAGGGGCTGCACCAGCACGTCGACCCTGCCGACGGGCGCCGCTACGTCTACGGCATGTCGTTCATGGACGCCGCGCCCACGGTGTTCGCCTGCTTCGACCAGCCCGACCTCAAGGCGCCGTACACGCTGCACGTGCGCGCCCCCCACGACTGGGTCGTGGTCGGCAACGCGCCGGCGACCAACCCCGAGCCGGGCGCCTGGGAGATCGGCCCGACGCAGCCGCTGTCGACGTACTTCGTCACGGTGGTGGCCGGTCCGTACCACGTCGTGCGCTCCGAGCACGACGGCATCCCGCTCGGCCTGAGCGCGCGGCAGAGCCTCGCCCGGCACCTCGACAAGGACGCCGAGGAGCTGCTGAGGACGACCGGGCAGTGCTTCGACGAGTTCCACCGGCTCTTCGGGGTCCGCTACCCGTTCGGCGACTACCACCAGGCGTTCGTGCCGGAGTTCAACGCCGGCGCCATGGAGAACCCCGGGTGCGTCACCTTCCGCGACCAGCTCGTCTTCGACACCCGGGTGACCCGCGGCAAGCGGGTCCTGCGGGCCACCACGGTCGCCCACGAGATGGCCCACCAGTGGTTCGGCAACATCGTCACCCCGGCGTGGTGGGACGACCTGTGGCTCAACGAGTCGTTCGCCGAGTACATGGGCAACCGGGTCACCGCCGACGTCACCGAGTACGACGACGCCTGGACCCACCTCGCCTGGTCGCGCCGCCAGTGGGGCCTGGTCGCCGACCAGCGCCCCACCACCCACCCGGTCGCCGGCAACGGCGCGGCCGACGCCCTGGCCGCGCTGCAGGACTTCGACGGGATCTCCTACGCCAAGGGGTCGAGCATCCTCAAGCAGCTGTGCACCACGCTCGGCGACGAGGTGTTCCTGGGCGGTGTCGTCGACCACCTCGAGCGTCACCGGTTCGGCAACGCCACCATGCACGACCTGTTCGGCTCGTGGGAGCGCGCCGGTGCCGACGACCTCTCCCCCGTGGTCGACCAGTGGCTGCGCACCGCCGGTGCCGACGTCTTCACGCTCGACCGCGACGCCGCCACGCTGCGTCGTACGCCGCCGGCCGAGCACCCGGCCGACCGGCACCACCGGTTCGAGGTCGCGGCCCTGTCCGGTGGTCAGGTCACCACCTCCGTGGTCGACGTGACCGGCGACGTGACGGCGGTGCCCCGCCTCGACGGCGCGGTCGTTCTCGACCCCCTCGAGCAGAGCTGGGGCGTCCACGTGCCCGACGCCGCGACCGTCGCCGCGCTGCGCACCGAGCTGCCGCTGGTCTCCGACGGGCGCCTGCGGGCCGCGGTGTGGAACAACCTGCGGAGCGGCTTCAGCGTGGCCCGCGTCGCTCCTGACGACGTCGTCGACCTGCTGGTCGCGGCGTTCCCGGCCGACGACGTCGAGGACACCGCGCGGCACCTGGTGCCGTGGATGCTCCGCGAGGTACTGCCGGCCGCGGCCCCGGGCTCGCAGCAGCGGGTGCACCGGGCCGTCGTCGAGCTGGTCGGCACCACCGAGCCGGGCTCGGAGCTGCAGCTCTCGGCGTTCCGGGCGGCCGTGCGCACCGCCGACGACGTCGACGTCCTGCGGCGCTGGCTGACCACGGCGCCCCCGGGGATCGAGGTCGACTCCGACGTCCGGTGGCGGATCCTCGTCCAGCTGGCCGGGCTCGGTGGCACCGACACCAGCGAGCTCGACGAGGCCCTGTCCGCCGACAAGACCGCGACCACGCAGGTCGCCCACACCCGGGCGACGACCTCGCTGCCCACCCCGGAGGCCAAGGCGCTGGCCTGGGAGCTGTTCACCGGAGTGGTCGACGCCCCCAACTACGAGCTCGAGGCGGCCGGCCTCGGCCTGTGGCACGGCCGGCAGACCGAGCTCACCACCCCCTACGTCGAGCGGTACGTCGCCGACCTGCCCGGCACCTCGCGGGTCCGGTCGGGCTGGGTGCTCGCGCTGGCCGCCGAGGCGTTCTTCCCGCGCACCGCCGTCGACCCGACGACGCTCGCGCTCGTGCAGGGACTCCTCGACGGCGGCACCCTCGAGCCCGCCGTGCAGCGACGCGTCGCCGACGAGGTCGACGCCCTGACCCGGCGGCTCGCCGTGCGCGCCGCCTTCCCCGTCGCGTGAAGACGCGCCGACCGGGCCCGTCGGTCCGGGTGCGGGTCACCGAGGACGGCCAGGAGCGCGAGGACCGGCTCGTCACCGAGGAACCGCTCGAGATCCGCCTGCAGTGGCCCGGCGCCGCGGCCCGGCGGGTCTGGGTGACGATGCGGACGCCCGGGCACGACTTCGAGCTCGCCGCGGGCTGGGTGCTCCACGAGGGCCTCGCACCGCGGGTGCACGGCGTCGCCTACTGCACCGAGGCGACCCTGGCCCCCGACCAGGAGTTCAACGTCGTCACCGTCACCCTCGACGGCCCGCCCGCCGAGCTCCCCCACCAGCACGACGCGCTCTCGGCCGGGTCGTCGGCCTGCGGGGTGTGCGGCCGCGACAGCGTGAGCAGCGCCCTGACGACCACCGGCCCGCGGTGGGACGGCCCGCTGCCGTCGTACGACGCCGTACGCCGATTGCCCGACGGGCTGCGCGCGCACCAACGCCTCTTCGAGCGCACCGGCGGGGTCCACGCGGCCGGGCTCGCTACCGCCGACGGCGAGGTGCTCGTCGTGCGCGAGGACGTCGGCCGCCACAACGCCGTCGACAAGGTCACCGGGGCGCGCCTGCTCGCCGGCGAGCCGGTCGCGGGCGCGTGCCTGGTCGTCAGCGGGCGCGCCGGGTTCGAGCTGGTCCAGAAGGCGGTCGCGGTCGGCACCGGGTCGCTCGTCGCCGTCGGGGCACCCACCAGCCTCGCCGTCGACCTGGCCGAGCGCGCCGGGCTGGTGCTCTACGGGTTCACCTCCGCCGCGCGGGCGGTCCGCTACGCCTGAGCCTCAGCGCCGGCGCAGCGTGATCCGCTTGGTCGCCGTCGTCGGCGTCCCGCCGTTGGGCCGGTAGGTCACGCGGACGGTCACGGTGACCCGGCCGGTGCGCAGGAGCGTGCGGCGGGCCGTGCCGCGGGCCGCGACGGGGAGCGCCAGGGTCCGCGGTCGCGCCGAGTCCTGGGACACCGGCACGACGCCGTTGCCGCCGAGGGTGGTGGTCCCGATCCCCGGCACGGTGGCGGGGAGGACGGCAGTCCCGGCGGCGCGGTTGCCCCGCACGGCGCCGAGGCGGACGCTGCTGGGAGCCCGGAGGCCGAAGCGCACGTCGTCGACGACCTCGGCGCTCGCCCCGGTGATCCGCACCGCGTCGACGAGTCGGTCGGCCCGCACCCCCATGAAGGTCAGGGACCCCACGGCCGTGCACGTGGCCGGCAACGTGGTGGGCCGGCTGCCGTCGACGTAGACGACCTGCACGGTGCAGGGGCCGGGCGACACCATCCCGAGGGCGAGGCCGAACGTGTCCACGGGAACGGTGAAGTCGAGCACCAGCGTGGCCGGGGTGTGGTTCGACGCTGCGACGGTCGAGGCGGCCCCGAACCAACCCGCGGTGCCCACGGCCATGTTGAAGTCGCCGAGGTGGGTCGGGTCGGAGGTGTAGGTGATGCCGCGGGTCAGGGCGCCGTCGTCGTAGCACGGGCCCTCGGGGCTCGACGAGAGCGGCGCGATGCCGCAGTCGCCGACAGTGCCGGCAGCGACCCGGGAGCCCTCGAAGTCCTCGCGGGCGAGCGTCGGGTACGCCGCGGAGAACACGTCGGCGGGACCGACGACCGTCGCCCCTCCGGCGACCGCCGGCGCCGGACCCGCGACGAGCAGCCCGGCAGCGAGGGCGAGGACGGCGCCGACCACCGCGGCGGACCGGGCCGGGGAACGACGGGAACGCTGTGCGGTGCCGGGCATGGGGGCTCCTGGGGGCGTCGGGTGGCTCGATGCTCCACCGGGGCGTGGCCCGGCACCATGGCCCGTTCGGGCCATCCACGACCTTGCGAGCCGGTGGCCCGGCGTGGGTGCGCCGCCGTGTCGGTGGTCGCCCCTAGCGTTCTCGACATGCGCATCCTGCACACCTCCGACTGGCACCTGGGCCGGTCGTTCCACCGTGAGGGGATGCTCACCCACCAGGCGGCCTACGTCGACCACCTGCTGTCGGTGGTCGAGTCCGAGCGGGTCGACCTCGTCGTGGTGGCCGGCGACGTCTACGACCGCGCGCTGCCGCCGGTCGACGCCGTCCGCCTCGCCGACGAGACGCTGGTGCGCCTGGCACGGTCCCGGGCGTCGGTGGTCCTCACCAGCGGCAACCACGACTCCGCCCAGCGGCTGGGGTTCTCCTCCCGCCTCATCGACGCCGCCGGCGTCCACCTCCGCACCGACGTGGGCGCGGTCGGCACGCCGGTGCTCCTCGGCGACGAGCACGGTGCGGTGGCGGTGCACGGCATCCCCTACCTCGACCCGCACGCGGTCGCCGAGCCGTGGTCGCTCCCCCAGCGCTCCCACCAGGCGGCGCTCAGCGAGGCGATGACCCGCGTCCGCCGCGACGTCGCCGCCCGTCCGGGCACCCGGTCGGTGGTGCTCGCCCACGCGTTCGTGGCCGGCGCGGCGCCGTCCGACTCCGAGCGCGACATCAGCGTCGGCGGGGTCGCCCGGGTGCCGACCTCGGTCTTCGACGGCGTCGACTACGTCGCGCTCGGCCACCTCCACGGCCCGCACGTGCTCGCCGACCACGTCCGCTACAGCGGCTCGCCGCTGGCCTACTCCTTCTCCGAGGCCGGTCACCGCAAGGGGTCCTGGCTGGTCGACCTCGACGCGGTCGGCGGCGTCCGCGCCGAGTGGGTCGAGGCCCCGGTGCCGCGGCCGCTGGCGCGCCTCACCGGCACCGTCGACGAGCTGCTCGCCGACCCCGCGCACGACTGGGCCGAGGGCTGCTGGGTCGAGGCCACCCTCACCGATGCCGGCCGTCCGCTGCAGGCGATGGAGCGGCTGCGCCGCCGGTTCCCGCACACCCTGGTGCTGGCCTTCGCCGGCGCCCGCCCGACGGTCGGCGCGGCGCCGGCGGCGTCGTCCCACGCCCGGCGCGACCACGACGTCGCCCGCGAGTTCATGGTCCAGCTGCGCGGGGCGCCGCCGACGGCGGCCGAGGTCGCGCTGCTCGACCGCGCCATCGACGCCTGCTGCGACGACCCCGAGGCCGACACCCTCCTGCGCGAGGTCGACGCGTGAGGCTGCACCGGCTCGAGGCCCAGGCGTTCGGCCCGTTCGCCGCCACGGTGAGCGTCGACTTCGACCAGCTCTCCGACGCCGGCCTGTTCCTGCTCTCCGGGGCCACCGGCGCCGGCAAGACCAGCGTGCTCGACGCCGTCTGCTTCGCCCTCTACGGCGACGTCCCGGGCGACCGCAGCGCGGCCAAGCGGCTGCGGTGCGACCAGGCCGCGCCCGGTCTGGCGCCCCGGGTCGAGCTCGAGGCGACCCTCGGCGGCCGCCGGTTCCGCCTGGTCCGCTCGCCCGCGTGGGAGCGGCCCAAGAAGCGCGGCAGCGGCACCACCACCGAGCCGGCCAAGGTGACCGTCTCCGAGCAGGTCGACGGCGCCTGGCAGCCGCTGTCGAGTCGGCTCGACGAGGCCGGCGACCTCGTCGCCCGGGTCACCGGGCTCACCCTCACCCAGTTCACCCAGGTCGCGATGCTCCCCCAGGGCCGGTTCCAGGCGTTCCTGCGCGCCCGGTCCGACGAGCGGCACCGGCTCCTGCAGCAGCTGTTCCGCACCGGCCGGTTCGAGGCCGCCGAGCGGTGGCTCGCCGACCACCGGCGCGACCGCGCGCGCGACGACGCCCGCCACCACGAGCGGGTGGCGGCCGTGGTCAGCCGCGCCGTCGAGGCCGCGGCCACCGCGCTGCCCGACACCCTCGACCTCCACGACCTCGCAGCCACCGCCGACGACGGCTCGCTGCGCGCCTGGCTCGACGCGTCCCGCTCCACCGCCGCCGACGAGGCCGCCACGGCGCACCGGCAGGCCGCCGTGGCCACCGGCGACGAGGTCGACCGACGGCTGGCGCTCGAGTCGGCCAGGGCGAGCGCCGAGCGGCTGCAGCGCCTGGCGGCCGCCCGCGACGAGCAGGCCGCCCTGCACGCCCGGGCGACCGAGCACGCCGACGACCTGGGCCGCGTCGACGCCGCCCGGCGTGCCGCCGAGGTGGTGCCCTGGCAGCGCCAGGCGGTCGCGGCCGCGAGCCGTGCCGCGGCGGCGACCGACCGGGCCACGGTCGCGCTCCGCACGGCGGCCACCCACCTCGGTCACGAGGTCACCCCCGCCGAGCTGCCGCGCCGGGCCGAGGAGGCCCTCGCGGCGGCCGCCGCCGTCACCGCACTCCGGCCGCGGGCCCGGCGGCTGGCCGAGCTCGACGACCGGCTGCACCACCTCGACCGTCAGCGTGACCGCCTCGCCGCCGACCTCGCGCACGTCCAGCACGAGCGCGCGGTCCGCCCCGGACGGCTCGCCGAGCTCCACGCCGAGCTGCTCGCCGTCCAGGAGCAGGCGGCGCAGGTCGAGGCGCTCACCGCCGCGGCGCAGGACGCGCGACACCGTCTCGACGCCTGCCGGCAGGCCGACGCGCTGCGACCCGTCCTGCTGGCGGCCCGACAGGAGTGGCTGCAGACCCGCGAGCTGACGCTCCAGCTCAAGGACCAGCTCGTCGAGGTGCAGCTCGCCCGCATCGAGGGCATGGCCGCCGAGCTGGCCGGGGCCCTCGCGGTCGGCGGTTGCTGCCCGGTGTGCGGGTCCTGCGACCACCCCGGCAAGGCGAGCCCGGCCCCGGGCGCACCCGACGCGGCGGCCGAGCGACGGGTGCGCGCCGCCGTCGACGACGCCGCCGTCGTCGAGCACGCGCACGACCAGCGGGTGCGCGAGCTCGAGCAGTCGCTCGCCGCCGCCACCGCCCGCGCCGGGGAGGGCGCCAGCGCCGACCTGGCCGCCCGGCTCGCCGTCCACCAGGAGTCGCTGGCCGCGTCGATGCGTGCCGTCGGTCGGCTGCCCGACCTGCAGACCCGCCACGACGCCGACCGGCGCGCGCTCGACGACCTCGGCGCCCGGGCCGAGTCGCTGCTGGCCGAGGAGGCCCGGGCCGACAGCGCCCGCGCCGCCCTCGCCGCCGAGGCCGGCGACCTGACTGCCGAGCTGGCCGCGGCCCTCGACGGCGCCGACGTCGGCGACCTCGAGCGCGTCCACGACCACCACCAGCACACCGCCACCCGCTGCCGCGCGGCCGAGGCAGCGGCCGCGGAGGCCCAGGAGGCCGCGATCCGCAGCGACGAGGCCGCCAGGGCTGCCCACGCCGCCGCGGTCGAGGCCGGTTTCGGCGACGTCGAGGCGGCGCTGGCCGCGGCGCTCGACCCCGCGACGCTGAGCGCCCTCGTCGACAGCGTCGCCCGGCACGAGCGGCGCCTGGCCGCGCTCGACGACCTGGTGAGCACCCTCGATCCCGGTCCCGACGCCGCGACCCACGTGCCCGACGTCGCGGCCCTGTCCGCCGCGCACGCCGAGGCGCTCGACCGGTTGCGCACCGCCTCGGCCGACGCCGCGCTCCACCGCGGTCGCGCCGACCGGCTCACGGGCCTCCTGGCCGAGCTCGACGACGTGCTGGCCGCGTGGGCGCCGGTGCGCGCCGACCTCGACCTGGCGACCCGGCTGTCGTCCTTCGTCGACGGCCGGTCGCCCGACAACGCGCTGCGGATGCGGCTCTCGGCCTACGTGCTGGCCTACCGGCTCAGCCAGGTGGTCGCGGCCGCCAACGAGCGGCTGGCCCGGATGAGCGACCAGCGCTACTCCCTCGAGCACACCGGACGCCGCGGCGCCGGCGAGACCCGCGGCGGGCTGAGCCTGCTGGTGCGCGACGACTGGTCCGGCGAGACCCGCGACCCCGCCACCCTCTCCGGCGGCGAGACCTTCGTGGTCTCCCTGGCCCTGGCCCTCGGCCTCGCCGACGTCATCGCCCACGAGGCCGGCGGCGCGACGCTCGACACCCTGTTCGTCGACGAGGGCTTCGGCTCGCTCGACGCCGACACCCTCGACGACGTCATGGACACTCTCGACGAGCTGCGCGACGGCGGCCGCGTGGTCGGTGTCGTCAGCCATGTGGCCGAGATGCGCGACCGCATCCCGACCCAGCTGGTGGTCGCGAAGTCGCGTCGCGGGTCGACGGTCTCCCTACGAGGCTGAGCCCAACGCCGAGAGCAGCGCCTCGTTGAACGCCGGGAGGTCGTCGGGGTTGCGGCTCGAGATCAGGTTGCCGTCGACGACGACCTCCTCGTCCTTCCACTCCCCGCCGGCGTTGCGGATGTCGGTCTGCAGGCTCGGCCACGACGCCACGGTCCGCCCCCGCACCACGTCGGCCTCGACGAGCGTCCACGCAGCGTGGCAGATCGCCGCGACGGGCTTCCCGGACTCGACGAACTGCCTGACGAACGACACGGCGTCCTCGTCCATCCGCAGCGCGTCGGGGTTGGCGACCCCGCCCGGCAGCACCAGGGCGGCGTAGTCGGCGACGTCGGCACCCGACACGACGCCGTCCACCTGCTGCGACCCGGCGTGGTCGAGGTGCTCGAACAGCTGCGCCTCGCCGTCCTCCGGCGCCAGCAGCACCGGCTCGTACCCGGCATCCGCGAGCGCCGCCCACGGGTCGACCAGCTCAGCCTTCTCGATGCCCTCGTTGGCGGTCAGGAACGCAACCTTCTTGGTAGCCATGCCTCCGACGCTAGGCAGGCCCGAGCACCCCACCCCACGCCCACGAGGGTGACCCGTCGCAACGATGCGACGGGTCACCGCGAGATCGGGCGTGACCCGTCGCCACGATGCGACGGGTCAGCGAACCTCAGAGCAGGGAGGTCCAGGATGAGAGGTCGAGGCCCCAGTCGTCGGTGAGGCGGGTGAGCTGGGGGCGGTAGAGGGCCTGGAGGGACTCGCGCAGGCCGGGGGTCCAGTCCCAGTCGGCGCGGGAGGAGGAGCCGGAGGCCTCGTCGACGCCGGACAGCGGCACCGGGTCGAGGTCGAGGAGGCGCCAGAGCCGGTCGAGGGTGCCCTGCGGGTCGGTGCGGGCCTGCTCGAAGACCAGGACGTGCATCCGGTCGCGGCCGACCGCCGCGGCCCACATCGCGAGCTGGTCGGCGTACATGCCGGTCCAGGTCTGCACGGTGATCGGCACGGGGTAGGGCCACGGGGGCTGCTGACCCGCCTGCTCCCGGGTCGCGGCGAGCCGCATCGCCGAGCGGAAGCGCTCGACCGGGTCGCGCAGCACGACCAGCACCGGTACCTCGGGCAGCAGCCGCGCCACCACGCCGGGGGTCGAGGAGTGGCGCAGGTACTGCGGCGTCCAGTCGCCGCGGCGCACGCCGTCGTCGTCGGGGAACAGCTCGAGGTACGCCGACGCCGGCGCGCGACCGTCGCCGACCTTGTGCAGCAGGTGCTGCTCCTTCTTGCCGTTGGTGCCGAGCCCGACCTGCGGGTGCTGGGTCAGCAGGTCGGTCAACCACGTGGTGCCGCTGCGCTGCGCCCCGATCCCCAGCCACGCCGGCCCCGGATTTCCCATGGCGCGCACCCTACGGGGGACCGATAGGTTCACGACCATGAGTGGTCTCGACCCCACGTTCGCCGACCTGCCGCACCGGTCCCTCGGCGACGCCGCCCTCACCCGCGCCCGCGAGCTCGGCGTCACCCACGCCGAGTTCCGGTTCGAGCGGGTCCGCTACCAGAGCCTGCGGGTCAAGGACGGCGCGCTCCAGGGCGCCAGCGACGCCGAGGACCTCGGCTTCGCGGTCCGGGTGATCCACCGCGGCTCCTGGGGGTTCGCCTCCGGCGTGGTCCTGACCGCCGACGAGGCGGTGCGGGTGGCCGAGACCGCGGTCGCGGTCGCCACGGTCGCCGCCGGCATGACCAGCCGGCCCGTCGAGATCGCCGACGAGCCGGTCTACGACGACGTCACCTGGGTCAGCGCCTACGAGACCAACCCGCTCGACGTGCCGACGGCGGAGAAGGTCGCGGTGCTCGTCGACTGGACCGAGCGGCTGCGCACGGGCGCGGCGGTCGACCACGCGACGGCGTACGTCCAGCAGGTGCAGGAGAACAAGTACTACGCCGACCTCGCCGGCACCCGCACCACCCAGCAGCGGGTGCGGATGCAGCCCGGCTTCGAGGCGATGGGCGCGGGCGCCGACACGTTCGACTCGATGGCCAGCATCGCGCCGCCCGTCGGGCGCGGCTGGGAGTACGTCACCGGCACCGCCGCGCAGGGCGCCTGGGACTGGGACGCCGAGATCGACGAGGTGCCCGAGCTGCTCGCCGAGAAGCTCAAGGCGCCGAGCGTCGAGGCCGGCACCTACGACCTGGTCATCCACCCCAGCAACCTGTGGCTCACCATCCACGAGTCGATCGGCCACGCCACCGAGCTCGACCGGGCCCTGGGCTACGAGGCCAACTACGCCGGCACGTCGTTCGCCACCACCGACATGCTCGGCACCCTGCAGTACGGCAGCGGCCTCATGAACGTCACCGGCGACCGCACCGTCGAGCACGGCCTGGCCACCGTCGGCTACGACGACGAGGGCGTGCAGACCCAGGCGTGGGACATCATCCGGGACGGGGTGCTGGTCGGCTACCAGCTCGACCGGCCGATGGGCGTGCTGCTGCCCGAGCTCAACGGCGGGCGCTCCAACGGCTGCGCCTACGCCGACTCCCCCGGCCACATCCCGATCCAGCGGATGGCCAACGTCTCGCTCCAGCCCGACCCGTCGTCCGACGGCCCGTCCACCGAGGACCTGATCAGCCGCGTCGAGCGGGGCCTGTACGTCGTCGGTGACAAGTCCTGGTCGATCGACATGCAGCGCTTCAACTTCCAGTTCACCGGCCAGCGCTTCTACAAGATCGCCGACGGCGAGCTCGTCGGCCAGGTCCGCGACGCGGCGTACCAGGCGACGACCACCGAGTTCTGGAACTCGCTCGACGCCGTCGGCGGACGCGACACCTGGGTGCTCGGCGGCGCCTTCAACTGCGGCAAGGCCCAGCCCGGGCAGGTCGCGGCGGTCAGCCACGGCTGCCCGACGTCGCTGTTCCGCGGCGTCCGGATCCTCAACACCCTCGAGGAGGGCGGACAGTGAACTTCTCCCCCAACACCCAGCCGGCAGCCGGGTCGCCCGCCACCCCGCAGTCCCTGGTCGAGCAGGCGCTCGCCACCTCGACCGCCGACGACTGCGTCGTCATCGTGCGCGACCACACCAGCGCCAACCTGCGCTGGGCCAACAACACCCTCACCACCAACGGCGTGATGCACGGCGTCAGCGTCACGGTGATCTCGTTCGTCGGCGAGGGCACCGGCTCGGTCACGGGCAGCGCGACCACCCAGGCGCAGGTCACCGACCTCGTCAACGCCGCCGACGCCGCCGCTCGCGCCGCCTCGCCCGCCGAGGACCGCCACCCGCTGGTCGGCTCCGACGCCGCGCCCGCCAGCGCCGACTGGGACGACGCCCCCGAGCCCACCGACATCCACGTCTACGACGCCTTCGCGCCGGCGCTCGGCGAGGCGTTCGGCCGCGCCACCGCCGGCGAGCGGATCCTCTACGGCTTCGTCAACCACGAGGTGACCACCACCTACCTCGGCTCCAGCACCGGCCTGCGGCTGCGGCACGTCCAGCCCACCGGCCACTACGGCTGCACCGGCAAGAACGCCGCGCTCACCGAGAGCGCGTGGGTCGGCGGCGCGACCCGCGACTTCACCGACGTCGACGCGCTGGCCATCGAGGCCGAGGTCGCCCAGCGCCTGGGGTGGGGCAGCCGCCGGGTCGACCTCCCGGCCGGCCGCTACGACACGATCCTGCCGCCGTCGGCGGTGGCCGACGTGATGATCGACGCCTACTGGTACGCCGGCGCCCGCACGGCCTGGGAGGGCCAGTCGGTCTACAGCCGGCGGCCCACGGGCACCCGGATCGGCGAGACCATCACCGCGCCGGGGGTCCACCTCTTCAGCGACCCGGCCCACGACCGCCTCCAGTGCGCCCCGTTCAACGTCGCCTCCGCCTCGGGCGACGACAGCTCGGTCTACGACAACGGCCTGCCGCTGCGGCGTACGGACTGGATCCGCGACGGCGAGCTCACCGCGCTCCTGCAGACCCGCCACACCGCCGCGATGACCCAGCAGCCGGTGACGCCCGCGATCGACAACCTGGTCCTCGAGGTCGACGGCGGTGGCGGGTCGATCGACGACCTGGTCGCCGGCACCGAGCGCGGGCTGCTGCTGACCTGCCTGTGGTACATCCGTGAGGTCGACCCCCAGTCGCTGCTGCTCACCGGGCTGACCCGCGACGGGGTCTACCTCGTCGAGAACGGCGAAATCACGGGCTCGGTCAACAACTTCCGCTGGAACGAGAGCCCGATCGACCTGCTGCGCCGCTTCACCCACGCCTCGGCCACGGTCCCGAGCTTCAGCCGCGAGTGGGGCGACGACTACTTCTCCCGCACCGCGACCCCGGCCCTGCGGGTGCCCGACTTCAACATGTCGAGCGTGTCGCAGGCGATGTGACGGTCCCGGCCGGGGCGTTCGGCCGCGCGGAGGGTGCGCCGCCCGTAGGCTCACGGGCGTGTCCCGACGCTCGACGCTCGCCCTGGCCGGTGGGGTCCTCGCTGCCCTGGTCGCCGTGCCCGCGGCGCCGGCGTACGCGGCCCCGGTGGCCAACGACGACGCCTACGACGTGCTGGCCGGCGGCACCTACACGCTCTCGCCGCTCGACAACGACGGCTCGACCCTCGACGCGGTCCACGGCGACGAGTCGCTGTGCGGCGTCCGGTCCTTCGACCGGCAGCGGGTCCACGCCCACGTCTCGGAGTCTCGGGTCGTCGTCGACGTGGCCCCGGGGTTCCGGGGCACCACCGCGGTCACCTACGCGCTGTGCCAGGGCGACCAGGAGCCGTCGACCGCCACGATCACCCTCACCGTCGGCCGGCTCGGCGACGTCCGGGCGGTCAAGGTGCGCGGCACCAGGGGCCGGGTGGCCTTCACCAACCCCAACCCCGCGACGCTCCGGGTGAGCTTCGGCAGCGCCAGCAGCGGACGCCCCGACGCCACCCGGTCGATCGGCCCCCGCTCGACCATCAGGATCTCCACGACCCGCCGGTCGATCTACTGGCTCGCCCACTTCGACCACGACGGCACCCGCGTCACCGCCGGCGACGGCGTCCTCACCGGGCTCCAGTCCCGGACCTGACTGGCCTCCTCGACCACCGTCGGAGACCCACGCTGGTCGAGCCGGGCGAGCGCCAGCGAGCCCGAGTCGAGACCCGGCGAGGTGCGCACCTGGCGGGGGCGGTCAGCGCAGCCAGGCGCGGAGCTTCTTGTGGTCCACCCGGCGCCAGACGTCGTCGAACTCCCGCTCGGCCTGCTCGCCGAGCGCCTCGTCGCGGGCGTGGAGGACGCCGTAGCTGAAGGCGCTCTCGCCCTCCGCGGTGGCCGCGCGGGCCAGGCGGCGCAGGTCGGTGCGGGCCACCGCGCTGTCCTGGCGGTCGCCCAGCACGCGGGTGACCTCCTGGGCGGCCTTGCGCAGGCTCTTGGCCTCCTTGCCCCAGGTCGGCTCCAGGGCCTCGCAGGCGTAGCGCAGCCGCTTGGCGGACTTGCGGACGTCGTGCAGGGCCTCGTCGTGCGTCGCGCCGGGCCCCTCGGCGGCGCGGACCTCCCGCGCGGTGCCGACCCGGTCGCGCAGCCGGCGCAGGTCCTTGCGGACCCGGCGCCGCAGCACGTCGTCGGCGAGGCGGTCGGCCTCGGCCGTCCAGGGCGGCGTCGTGACCAGCCGGTCGAGCCGGCCGAGCAGCCGCAGGTAGCGGCGCGAGACCAGCACGTCGGCGGCGTGGGTGCCGGCCCGGCGGCGGCGGTCGGCGTAGGTGCGGTCGACGCGGCGGCGCACGGGCCCGACGACCTGCTCGCGCGGCAGCGAGGCGAGGTGCTCGCGCAGCCGCTCCTGCATGACCTCGGCGTCGCGCCCGTCGCCCAGGGTCCGCGCCAGCCAGCGCAGCTCGGCGCGCACCGGCTCGGTCACGGTGGTCTCGACGAGCGGGCGGTACGTCGCCAGCGCGGCCCGCAGCCGGCGGCACGCCACCCGCAGCTGGTGGACGCCGTCGGGCACACCGCGGCGTACGTCGCAGTCGGCGGCCAGCAGCGCCGCGACCTGCTCGGCCAACCGGGCGTGCAGGACGTCGCCGGCTCGGTCGTCGGGGCCGGGCACCGGGCGCGGCGCCGGCAGCCGGTGGCCCAGCACCGACCCGATCTTGCGCTGCTCGGCCCGGGGGACGATGCCGACGGCGGCGAGCAGCTCGTCGGCGTCGTCGAGCAGCTCGAGCCCCCCGGTCACGAGCTCGACCTCGACCTCCCGCCACGACACCGCCTCGGCGCCATCGACGCCCCGGCCGGTGACGCGGTCGTCGCACACCTCGGCCAGGACCTCCCCGGCCTCGTCGCGCAGGTGCCGGGTGGTGCGCTGGGTCTCGATGTCGGCGACCGGGTGCAGTGCGCGGCCGCGGGTCCAGCCGAGCACCTGCCGGGCCAGCGCCGCCGGGGGCCGCTCGGTGCGGCCCAGCGGGCGGTGCACCTCGTCGCGGCCGAGACCGGCGGGGATCTTGAGGTGCCAGCCGGCGTCGAGCCCGCCGGTACGCCGCCGCAGGGTCACCCCGGCCCGGACCAGGCTGAGGTCGTCGGTGTCGAGGTAGGTCGCGACCAGCGTCGCGGTCTCCGGCTCGGTCACCGAGGCCACGCCCGGCAGGCCGGCCAGGTCGGGCAGCTCGTCGTCGGGTCCGAGGGCGTAGGCGCGTTCGATCTCGTGGTGGTGCATCCCCCAGTAGTAGCCGATCAGGGTGAACGACGCCTCACGGGCCCGGGATGGGCGCGCGCGGGTCGTAGGGCAGCCGGGTGTAGACGAACGTCGCACACTCGAGGTGGGTGTCGTGCACGTGCAGCGTCTCGCCGCGGTGGTAGCCGCTGACGCCGACCAGCGTGCCGTCCGGGCGGGGCTCGAAGGCGTAGCCGAGCGACCCGGTCTGCAGCCCGCGGACCTCCAGCCGCTCGTCCTGCCAGCGCCACTCGGTGGCGGTGTTGCCCCAGAACCACAGGCCGAGCAGCGGCTCCACCGCGGCCGGCACCGACGCCGACGGCACCCAGGGCTCCACGTCGTCGGGCTCGGGACCGTCGAGCAGCGCGGTCGGCACGCGGTCGGGCACCAGCCCGGTGGTGCTGCCGGCGAGCACGACGGTGCCGTCGCCGGTGGCCGGCTCGACGAACAGCGACGCCTGGAATCCCGGCATCGACCCGCTGTGGCCCACCAGGCGGCGTCCGCTGACGTCGAGCAGCTGCAGGCCGAGCCCGTACGTCGGGTCCAGGCGCGGCGCCGCCATCGCCCCCAGCGTCGTCGGCGTGAGCACGTCGGGCCGGCGGCCGGCGAGGCACGCCGCCCACACCGCCAGGTCGCCGGCGGTGCTCCACAGCTGGCCGGCCGGCGCCATCGCGCCGGTGTCGGTGTGCGGCTCCTCGGTCAGCAGACCCGAGAAGTGCCCCACGCTGTGGCCCTGGGCGTGCGGGGCGACCGGGCCCCAGGTCGTCCGCGTCATGCCGAGCGGCCTCACCAGCCGTTCCTGCGCGACGTCCCACCAGGAGGCGTCACGCACGCGGGCGACCACCTCGCCGAGCAGCGCGTAGCCCAGGTTGGAGTAGTGGAACCACTCACCGGGGCCCGCCACCGCGCCGCTGCCGTCGTTGGCCGCGGCGAGCGCAGGGAAGGCCGGTCCGGTCGAACGCTCCCACCACGGCCCGGCGGGCTCGCTCTGCATGCCGCCGGTGTGACCGAGCAGGTCGGCCAGGGTGAGGTCGGCGTAGCCGACGCCCGGCAGGTGCCGGCCGACCGGGTCGTCGAGCCCCAGCAGCCCGTCGTCGTGGCACTGCACCACCAGCGCGGCCGTCAACGTCTTGGTGATCGAGCCGATCCGGTACGCCGTGCCGGCGTCGGCGCGCACCCCGGCGGACTCCACCAGCACGCCGTCGCGCAGCACCCCGCCGACCAGCGACGGGATCCGCCCGCGGCGCTGCAGGACGGTGAGGCGCGCCGCCAGGGTCACTCGGCGAACGCCTCCGGCGGCGGGCAGGCGCAGACCAGGTTGCGGTCGCCGTAGGCCTGGTCGATGCGGGCCACCGGCGGCCAGTACTTGTCGGGGTCGATCCCGGTCGGGAACACGGCGAGCTCGCGCGAGTAGGCGCGGTCCCACTCACCGACCAGGGCCCGCGAGGTGTGCGGCGCGCCGCGAAGCGGCGACGACTCCGGCGTCCACTCCCCCGCGGCGACCCGGTCGATCTCGCCCTTGATCGCGATCATCGCGTCGCAGAACCGGTCGATCTCGCGCAGGTCCTCCGACTCGGTGGGCTCGACCATCAGCGTGCCGGCCACCGGGAACGACATCGTCGGGGCGTGGAAGCCGTAGTCGACCAGCCGCTTGGCGACGTCGTCGATGGTCACGCCGGAGGCCTTGGTGAGCCCGCGGACGTCGAGGATGCACTCGTGGGCGACCAACCCACCGTGCCCGGTGTAGAGCACCGGGTAGTGCTCGCCGAGCCGTTTGGCGACGTAGTTGGCGGCCAGCACCGCGCTGGCGGTCGCGCGGGTAAGGCCCGCAGCGCCCATCAGCCGGATGTAGGCCCACGAGATCGGCAGGATGCCGGCCGACCCGTACGGCGCCGCGCTCAGCGGGCCGATGCCCACCCGCTTCTCGGGGTCGGGGTGCATGCCGTGGGTGGGCAGGTAGGGCGCCAGGTGGGCGCGCACCGCGACCGGGCCGACGCCGGGGCCGCCGCCGCCGTGCGGGATGCAGAAGGTCTTGTGCAGGTTGAGGTGGCTGACGTCGCCGCCGAACTCACCGGGCTTGGCGAAGCCGAGCAGCGCGTTGAGGTTGGCGCCGTCGACGTACACCTGTCCGCCGTGGGCGTGCACGACCTCGCACAGCTCGGTGATGGTGTCCTCGTAGGCGCCGTGCGTCGAGGGGTAGGTGACCATGATCGCGGCCAGGTCGTCGGCGTGCTTCTCGCACTGCGCGCGCAGGTCGGCCAGGTCGACGGCGCCGTCGTCGGCGGCCTTGACCACGACGACCTTCATGCCGGCCATCACCGCGGAGGCGGCGTTGGTGCCGTGGGCGCTGCTGGGGATCAGGCAGACGTCGCGCTGCCGGTCGCCGTTGGCGTGGTGGTAGCCGCGGATGGCGAGCAGCCCGGCGAGCTCGCCCTGCGAACCGGCGTTGGGCTGGATGGAGACCCGGTCGTAGCCGGTGACCTCGGCCAGCCAGCCCTCGAGCTCGTCGACCAGGCGGCGGTAGCCGGCGGCGTCCTCGGCGGGTGCGAACGGGTGGAGGTCGGCAAAGCCCGGCAGCGAGACCGGCTCCATCTCGGTGGTGGCGTTGAGCTTCATCGTGCAGGAGCCCAGCGGGATCATGCCGCGGTCGAGCGCGTAGTCACGGCCCGAGAGCCGGCGCAGGTAGCGCAGCATCGCCGTCTCGCTGTGGTGGCTCGAGAACACCTCGTGGGTCAGGTACGGCGTCTGCCGGCGCAGGCCGTCGGGCAGCGCGTCGCCGACCGCCTGGTCGAAGCCGTCGACGTCGGCGCTGAGACCGAACGCCTTGAGCACGCCGTCGACGGTGGAGCGGGTGGTGGTCTCCGAGGTCGACAGGCCGACGGTGTCGGTGTCGATGAGCCGCAGCTGGATGCCGAGCGCGCGGGCCGAGGCCACGACCTGGTCGGCGCGGCCCGGCACGGAGACCTCGAGGGTGTCGAAGAAGTGCTCGTGGGCGACGGCGAGGCCGCCGTCGGCGAGCGCGCGGGCCAGCACGGCGGCGTAGCGGTGGGCGCGGGTCGCGATCTGCCGCAGGCCCTCGGGACCGTGGTAGACGGCGTACATCGAGGCGACGACGGCGAGCAGCACCTGGGCGGTGCAGATGTTGGACGTCGCCTTGTCGCGGCGGATGTGCTGCTCGCGGGTCTGCAGGGCGAGGCGGTAGGCGGGGCGGCCCTCGGCGTCGACGCTGACGCCGACCAGGCGGCCGGGCAGGTGGCGCTCGAGACCGCTCGCGACCGCCATGTAGCCGGCGTGCGGGCCGCCGTAGAAGAGCGGGACGCCGAAGCGCTGGCTGGAGCCGACGACGACGTCGGCACCCATCTCGCCCGGCGACTCCAGCAGGGTCAGCGCGAGCAGGTCGGCGGCGACGACCGCCAGCCCACCGGCCTCGTGGACGGCGTCGATGACCGGGCGGGGGTCGAGCAGCCGGCCGGACGCACCGAGGTGCTGCACCAGCACCCCGCACGGCGGCTCGTCGGTGGCCGGCAGACCCGCGGCGAGGTCGGCGACGACGACCGCGATGCCCATCGCCTCGGCGCGGGTGCGGACCACCTCGATGGTCTGCGGCAGGGCGTCGGCGTCGACCACGAACGGCCCGGTGGCCCCGCGCTGTGCCCGTCGTACCAGCGTCATCGCCTCGGCGGCGGCGGTGCCCTCGTCGAGGAGGCTGGCGTTGGCGGTGGGCAGCCCGGTCAGGTCACCGACCACGGTCTGGAAGTTGAGCAGCGCCTCGAGGCGGCCCTGGCTGATCTCGGGCTGGTACGGCGTGTAGGCGGTGTACCAGCTCGGGTCCTCGAGCACGTTGCGTCGGACGACCGGCGGCGTGATGGTGCCGTGGTAGCCGAGCCCGATCATCGGCTCGCCCGGCCGGTTGGACGCCGCGATCTTGCGCAGCTCGCGGGCCGCGGACTCCTCGGTCAGCGGCATCGGCAGGTCGAGCGCCTCGGCGCTGCGGATGCCTCCGGGCACCGCCGCTGCCATCAGCTCGTCGAGCGAGTCGTAGCCGAGCACCTCCAGCATCGTCGCGACGTCGTCGGGACCGAGCCCGACGTGCCGGTCGACGAAGGGCAAGATCGCGTCGAGCTCGCTGAGGCTGGGGTGGTCGGACAAGGGAGGCTCCTCCGGGGTCGGCCGGTCGCCCTCCCCCTCTGTCACCCCGACGGTGGGGCTCCACAGGTGCCTGCTCCGCGCGGTCCGGGTGCCTGAGAGGTTCCGGGGAGGAATTGCCCCTTCGGCGCTTCGGTGGTGCGGGTGAAGACTCTCCCGCGCAGGATCGACAGCCCGTCCAGGCTAGCCGACCCCACCGACCACCGCCGGTACCCCCGCGGGTGAGACCGACCACGCCGACCCGTCGCATCGTGGCGACGGGTCACCGCGAGATCGACGCTGACCCGTCGTACATGTACGACGGGTCAGCGCAAAAATGAGACCGACCCGTCGCACATGTACGACGGGTCGGCGGAGGTGCGGGAGGTCAGCCGGTCTGGCGGGCCTGGCGGCGGGCGGCGAGCTCGTCGCTGGCGGACGGCTCGGTGGCCTCGGCGGCGGTGTCGGAGGCGCGCTCGCTGGGCAGCGCGGCGAGGGTGCCCTCGATCTCGCGCCAGACGCCGCCGATGGCGATGCCGAAGACGCCCTGGCCGCCCTGGAGGAGGTCGATGACCTCGTCGTTGGAGGTGCACTCGTAGACCGAGGCCCCGTCGCTCATCAGGGTCACCCGGGTGAGGTCGTCGGTGCCGCGCTCGCGCAGGTGGTCGACGGCGGTGCGGATCTGCTGCAGCGAGATGCCAGCGTCGAGCAGCCGCTTGATCACCTTGAGGATGAGGATGTCGCGGAAGGAATACAACCGCTGGCTGCCGGACCCCTTGGCGCCGCGCACCGTGGGCTCGATCAGCCCGGTGCGGGCCCAGTAGTCGAGCTGGCGGTAGGTGATGCCGGCGGCGTTGCACGCCGTGGGGCCGCGGTAGCCGAGGTCGCTGGGCAGCGGGGAGACGTCATCGGTGAAGAGCAGTCCCTGCTCCTCCGCTGAGGCGACCGCGACGCCGTCGACGGCGTCCTGGTGCGGCTTCTGCTCGTTCACAAGGCCCTCCGGGGGTCTACTTCGCGGCCTGGGCCTGTGCACTCCGGGGTAGGTGCCGTGGTGACACCGGTGGAGTTACAACGAAGATCTTCAAGGTACGACGCCGGAGGGGGTCGGTCAAAGAACCCGGCGGCGTGTCGCAACCCTCAACCTGAGGTTGAGGGTGAGACGCCGGGTGCGACGCGGAGGCGTCTCAGTGACCCGCCTCGAAGTCCTCGGGCGTGACGTGGTCGAGGAACTCGCGGAACTTCTCGACCTCGTCCTCCTGCTCGGCCGGCACCGCCAGGCCGGCCTCGTCGAGCACGCCCTCGGCGCACACGATCCGGGTGCCGGTGCGTAGCGCCAGCGCGATCGAGTCCGAGGGCCGGGCGCTGACCTCGACCCCGGAGCCGAAGACGAGGTTGGCGAAGAACACGCCGTCCTTGACGTCGGTGATCTGCACCTCGGTCAGCGAGGTGCCGGTCGCGTCGAGCACGTCCTTGAAAAGGTCGTGCGTCAGCGGCCGCGGCGGCACCACGCCCTGCTGGGCGAAGGCGATCGCGGTCGCCTCCACGGCACCGATCCAGATCGGCAGGTACCGCTCCCCCGTCACCTCTCGCAACAGCACGATCGGCTGGTTCGACGGCATCTCCACCCGTACACCCATCACGTCCACCTCGCGCATGTCTCAACCCTACTCGCGTTCCACGAGGACCACGCCCACCCCGGTGGCGGGACCGTCGTACGGCGTCAGCCGCGCTTGAGCCCGGCCTTGACCAGCGTCGCGTGCAGGCGGACCGAGAGGGCCGCGATCTCGTTGACGGCCTCGTCGGCACGGGCCCGGGCGCCGGCGTCGCGGCCGCCGCGCAGCGGGGCCACGACCTGCTCTACCAGGCCGACCTCGCGGTCGGCGGAGGCGCGGAAGGCGCGCAGGTGCCGCGGCTCGAGGCCGAACTCGCCGAGCTCGCGGGCGGTGCGGGCGATCACGAGGGCGTCGGTGTCGTAGAGCCCGGTGCCGGTGCGGGGGGTGACCAGGCCGAACTGCTCGAGCTGGTCGAGCAGCTCCTCGGTGATCCCCGCGATCTTGACCAGCTCGCGCCGCGACAGCCGGAGCTGGTCGCGGCGGCCGAAGGACGCGGGCGACGGCGTGCCGTCCCCGGACAGCGCGACCTGGGGCACCACGGGCACGATCGGCTCGATCGGCGGCGGCTCCAGCCCCCGGTCGATGGCGTCGAGGTGCTCGGCGATCACCTTGAGCGGCAGGTAGTGGTCGCGCTGCATCGTCAGCGCGTAGCGCAGCCGGTCGACGTCGGCGGCGGAGAACTTGCGGTAGCCCGACGGCGTCCGGTCGGGCCGGATCAGGCCCTCCTCCTCCCAGAACCGGATCTTGGGGATCGAGATCGTCGGGAAGTCGGGGCGCAGCAGGTCGAGCACCTGCCCGATGTTCATCCGGGCGGACGACGACGCGACGACGGAGGCGGCGTCGGAGGTGGCGTCGGACGAGCCGTCGACGGGCTCGTCCTGCGGGACCGTGCTCGGCATCCCGCGACCCTCAGCGGGACTCGTGCCCGGAGAAGAACACCAGGCGGTACTTGCCGATCTGTACCTCGTCGCTGTCCTTGAGCAGGACCTTCTCGATCCGGTCGCGGTTGACGTAGGTGCCGTTGAGGCTGCCGGCGTCGCTGACCGTGAAGGTGTCGCCCTCGCGGTGGAAGACGGCGTGCTGGCGCGAGACGGTCACGTCGTCGAGGAAGATCTCGCTGTCGGGGTGGCGACCGGCCTGCACCTCGTCGGCGTCGAGGAGGAAGCGGCTGCCGGACCCGGGGCCCTTCTGCACCACCAGCAGGGCGTGCCCGATCGGGAGGGCGTCGACCGCGGCCGCGTCGACCGGGTTGAGCGCCCGGTCGGAGGTCTCGGCCTTGTCGACGCCGCCGACGCCGATCTGGATCGTCGCCGTCGACTCACCCGAGGGTTCGCCGGCCGGGGACGGCGGGGGCGTCGCGCTGAGGAGCCGGGTGCCGCACTGGGCGCAGTACCGGGCGTCGTCGGGATTCTGCCTGCCACAGCTGGTGCAGAACGGCATTGCGTGGTCCCTCCGGATCGACCCGACCTTCGAGCAGCCAAACCCTCACGTCGTCGTAGAGGTTGACGGTTCACCGAACCTACCAGCAGCGCGGTGGCGCCGTGCCGGGCCTCCAGGCCCGGCCGGGTCAGCCCTCGAGGGACGCGACGTACGCCGCGGCGGTGAGCAGCGCGTCGACCTCGGCCGGCGAGGTCGGCACGACCTCGAACAACCAGCCGCCGCCGTAGGGGTCGTTGTTGACCAGCTCGGGCGTGGCGTCGAGCGCCTCGTTGCGGGCCACGACCTCGCCACCCACCGGGGCGTAGACGTCGCTGACGGACTTGGTCGACTCGAGCTCGCCGCAGGTGCTGCCGGACTCGACGGTGTCGCCGATCTCGGGCAGGGAGACGTAGACGATGTCGCCCAGGGCGTCCTGGGCGTAGTCGGTGATGCCGATGCGCACCGAGCCCTCGTGCTCGCCGGGGGTGCGCACCCACTCGTGCTCGGCGGTGTACTTCAGGTCCTCGGGGTACACGGGGCTCCTTGTCGACGGTGGCCGGTCCGGCTCCCGCAGGCTAGCGCGTCACCGGTCGCCGTCAGGAGTCCGGCTGGGCGAACTCCGGCTGCACCGGATCGCGCACCGTGGTGATGTCCAGCGAGGGCAGCTCCTCGACCGTGAGCTCGCCGCCGTCGGTGCGCACGGTGCGCTTGGGCCCGTAGCCGAAGACCATGGCGCCGACCAGGTTGGGCGGGTCGCCGATCGCGTCGATGACGTACGGCGGCTCCACCAGCACGTCGTCGACCAGGATGCCGCCGTCGCCCTGCTCGAACGAGCTCTGGGCGACCAGCCGGACCTCGCCGTTGACCTGGATCGCCTCGGCCCCGACCGAGCGGAGCTCCTGGATCACGTCGAGGAACGTCGAGACCTTGACCGCTCCGGTGAGCTCCTCGATGGTCACCCGCACCCCGGGTCCGGTGACCGGGACCAGCCCGGCCAGCACGCTCAGGCTGTCGGCCTCGTCGCGACTGCGCTCGAGCGCGGCCCGACGGCGCGTCGACTCCGAGCTCAGCTCCTCCCGCAGCCGGGTGAGACGGTCGATCTCGGCCTGGGTGCGCTGGGTGGTGCCGGCGAGGCCGTCGAGGACGTCGATCAGGTCCTGCTCGCGCAGGCCGGCGTAGGCGCTCTCCTCGGTGGAGCGGATCTGGGTCACCCCGGCGAAGCCCACCAGCGCCAGCAGCACGGCGACGATGGCCTGGCTGCGCGAGGGGCGCCCCATCGCCCGGGCCAGCCGGGAGCGCCCGGACCCGCGCTCGACCTCGCCGTCCGGCACGGGATCGGGCTCGGGCGCCGGCTCGGGCTCGCGCTCGGGCTCGGGCTCGCGCTCAGGCATGGAACAGGTGGCGGCGGATCGCCGCGACGTTGGAGAAGATCCGGATCCCGAGCACCACGATCACGCCGGTGGAGAGCTGACCGCCCACGCCGAGCCGGTCACCGAGGTAGACGATGCCGGCGGCGATGAAGACGTTGCTCAGGAAGGAGACGACGAACACCTTGTCGTCGAAGATCCCGTCGAGGAAGGCACGCAGCCCACCGAAGACGGCGTCCAGCGCCGCCACCACCGCGATGGGCAGGTAGGGCTCGACGCTCAGCGGCACGTCGGGACGGAACAGCAGCCCGAGGGTCACCCCGACGAGCAGTCCCAGCACGGCGATCACGACGTCCCCCTCTCGTTCGTGGCGGCACCCTCGGCGAGCACGCGCGCCGAGCGGAGCACCTTGCGTGCGGGCGGCGACGCGGGCAGGCGCAGCTCGTCGACAGTGTCCACCTCGAAGGTGAAGTCGTAGAACTCCGCCGTCGCCGCGAGGTCCTGACCGGTGGTGGACTCGGCGAACCGGGCCGGGAGCGTGCGCTTGTCGCCGATCGCCTCGATGACGTACGGCGGCTCGATGCCGACGTAGTTGACCTCGATCGCGAGCCCGCTGGTGCGGATCGCCGAGGTGGCCGCCATCCGCTGCCCGTTGACGGCGATCGCCTCGGCGCCGGCCCGCCACAGGCCGTTGGTGACCAGCCGGAGGTCACGGTCCTTGACCTGCTGGTTGTCGTCGGCGTCGGGCAGCTGGGTGACGGTGACCCGGACGCCCTCCCCCTGGACCGCGATGAACCCGGTGCGCACCTGCAGGCGGCGTACGTCGTTCGCGGCGGTCTGCTCGACGTCGACAAGGTCGGTGACCGACCGCTCGAGGCCCGTCACGCGACCCCGGAGCGCTGCCGCGCGCTCCTCCTGCCGCGCCCGGCGCTCGGTGGCGGCGTCGATGCGGTCGACCAGGGTCGCCCGGCTGGCCGAGTCGACCTCGGCGTTGCGCGACGTCTGCAGGAACGCCGTGGTGACCAGCACCCCGAAGACCGCGACCACGACCGCGGCGACCAGCAGCGGCCGGCCCGCCGGCGGTGGCCTGCTCCCGGCGACGCGGCGCTCGGCGGCGTGCTGGTAGTCCTCGTCGAGCGACTGCTGGGTGATCAGGGCCAGCAGCGGCATGCCGACCCGGTCGTTGGCGGGCGGCGGCGCCGGACGCCGCGGTCGCTCAGCCATCACGGGCCGGACGCTCGGCAGCGCGCCGCTCGGTGCGGTCGGGCCTGGGACGACGCTCGGTGGTGGCCAGCAGCTTGCGGACCTGCCAGGCGTAGAGCACCCCGGCCCACCAGTACAGCCCGATCCCCCAGAACGCGAAGGCCCAGCCGAAGACCTGCGCGAGGGTCGCGACCGTGCCGTCCCCGTCGCCGAGCAGCAGCAGCGGGAAGGCGTAGAGCAGGTTGAAGGTGGCGGCCTTGCCGAGGAAGTGCACCGGTAGGGCGCTGTAGCCGCGGGTGCGCAGCAGCGGCACCAGGCCCCACATCAGCAGGTCGCGCAGCGGCAGCGAGACCGCCATCCACCACGGGATGATGTCGCGCAGCGCGAGGCCGACGACCACGGCCAGGATGTAGAGCCGGTCGGCGACCGGGTCGAGGATCTGCCCGACCACCGACTGCTGGTCGAGCCGGCGGGCCAGCCAGCCGTCGAGGAAGTCGGTGATCCCCGAGACGACCAGCACGGCCAGCGCCCAGGCGTCGGCCTCGGGGACGAGCACCAGCCACAGGAACAGCGGTACGCCGAGCAGCCGCAGCGCGCTCAGGGCGTTGGGCCAGGTCCACACCAGCGCCCGCGGGGGCTGCTCGCCCACCACCGGTCGCTGCGTCTCACCTGCCACGGTGGGCACCCTAGCCCCAGGACCGGTCGGTCCGGCCCGAGGCGGCGTCGGGGCCGACGAGCGGGAGCGGCGGACGGCGTTCAGGACGGGCTGTCCTCCAGGTGGGCGGCGTCGCGGATCTCGCCGACCAGCTCCTCGATGACGTCCTCGAGCGTGGCGACGCCGAGCGTCGCGCCGGCCTCGTCGACGACGCGCGCCATGTGCGACCCGCGGCGCTGGAGCACCTCGAGCGCCTCGTGCAGCGGGGTCTGCCGCGAGACCGTCGCGAACGGCCGGACCCACTTGTCCTCGATCGGGCGGGCGCGGCGGGCGTCGTCGGACTCGAGGACGTCCTTGATGTGCAGGTAGCCGCGCAGGTCGCCGTCGGCAGCCGAGACCGGGAAGCGGCTGTAGCCGGTGGCGGCGCACAGGGCCTCCACGTCGGCCGGGGTGGATCCCGGCGCCACGGTGGTCAGTCCCTCCGAGGGCAGGCAGACGACGTCGACGAGCTTCTCGGTGAACCCCAGGGCGCCGGCGAGCCGGTCGTACTCGCCGGGGTCGATGAGGCCCTCGCCGCGCGACTCCTCCACGAGCGCGGCGACCTCCTCGCGGGTGTACGTCGAGCTCACCTCGTCCTTGGGCTCGACGTGCAGCAGGCGCAGGGTGGCGTTGGCCGTGGCGTTGAGGACCCGGATCACCGGCCCCAGCGGCGTCGCGATGGCGACCAGGAGCGGACCCAGGAACAACGCGGACCGCTCGGGCCCGGCGAGCGCGATGTTCTTGGGCACCATCTCGCCGAGGACGACGTGCAGGAAGACCACGACCGTCAGCGCGAGCACGAACGCCACCGGGTGCACGAAGGCCTCCGGGACGCCGAGGTCCTCGAACAGCGGCTCGATCAGGTGGGCCAGCGCCGGCTCGCCCACGGCGCCGAGGCCGACCGAGCAGATGGTGATGCCGAGCTGGGCGGCGGCCATCATCTCCGAGACGTGCTCCATGGCGTGCAGCGTGGTGCGCGCCATCCGGGACCCGTCCTGGGCACGCGGCTCGATCTGGCTGCGGCGGGCCGAGATCAGCGCGAACTCGGCACCGACGAAGAACGCGTTGAACGCGAGCAGGAAGACGGCCACGACGAGGGCGGCGTAGTCGCTCACAGCGTCTTCCCCTCGGTCGTGGCGGTGTCCACGGCGGTCGCGCCGGTGCTCGGCTCGTCGTCGTGCAGCCGCACCGCTAACCGGTCGACCCGGAGCCCGTCCATGTGCTCGACGGTGAGGACGGCGAGGCGCCGGCGGGGCTGCTCGGGGTCGGTGCGGTCGGGCACCTCGACCTCGGCGATGTCGCCGGTGGCCGGGATCTTGCCGAGCACCTGCAGCACGAGGCCGGCGACGGTGTCGTAGTCCTCGCTCTCGGGCAGCTCGACGCCGGTGAGGTCCTCGACCTCGTCGGGACGCAGCAGCCCCGAGACCGACCAGCTGCCGTCACGCAGCTGCCGGGCGCGGGCGCCGAGGCGGTCGTGCTCGTCGGAGATGTCGCCGACGATCTCCTCGATGACGTCCTCGAGCGTGACGATGCCGGCGTGGCCGCCGTACTCGTCGAGGACGACGGCCATCTGGAACCCGTCGGCGCGCAGCAGCGCCATCAGCGGGTCGAGGCGCAGCGAGTCGGGCACCACGATCGGCTTGGCCATCAGGTGCTTGACCTTGGTGGTGGCGCGCTCGTGCATCGGCAGCGCGACGGCGTTCTTGACGTGGACGGTGCCGACCACGACGTCGTCGTCGCCGAGCACGGGGAACCGGGAGTGCCCGGTGGCCCGGGTCAGGTCGATGACCGCGCTCGCCCGCACGTTGGCGTCGAGCCCGTGGGTGCGCACGCGGGGGGTCATGATCTCGCCGGCGGTCCGGGTGCCGAACTCGACCGAGCGCTCCATCAGCTCGGCGGTGTCGGCGTCGAGGGTGCCCTCGGTGGCCGACCGCTGGATCAGGGAGGCCAGCTCGGTGGAGCTGCGGGCCGAGCGCAGCTCCTCCTGCGGCTCGATCCCGAGCCGTCGCACGATCGCGTTGGCCGACCCGTTGAGCACCCGGATCGGGCCGCGCATCACGGCGGTGAAGATCCGCATCGGCAGCTGGGTCGCGCGGGCCGTCGCCATCGGCAGGGCGATCGCGAGGTTCTTGGGGATCAGCTCGCCGAAGAGCATGGTCAGCAGGGTGCTCACGGCGAAGCCGAGCCCGACCGCCGTCGGGCTGACCGCGCCGTCGGGCACGCCCACGGCGCCGAGCGGGCTGCGGATCAGCTGGGCGATCGCGGGCTCGGCGAGGTAGCCGATGCCGAGGTTGGTCACGGTGATGCCGACCTGCGCGCCGGAGAGCTGGGTGGAGAGCGACCTGAGGCCGGCCTGGACGCCGGCGGCGGCGACGTCACCGCTCTCGGCGGCCCGGTCGACCTGGCTGCGGTCGACGGTGACGAACGAGAACTCGGCCGCGACGAAGACGCCGCACGTGACGATCAGGACCAGCGCCAGGGCCAGCAGCAACCAGGCCGTCATCCGGCACACCCCGGACGGGCGGGCGGCGGGTCGAGCGGGGTGGAACGGGGCGTCGTACTTTGAGAGCCGTCCATCGGGCGGTTCTGGACCTCCGGGTCGCTGATGTGGAAGGGCCAGCCTAGGGCAACCCCGGCTGCACGCGGTGTTTGCGGGCGCGGGGTCCGGGCAGCATCAGCGGCACCCGACCCAGCCGAGGAGGCCCGCGATGGACAGCACCCCCGCTCCGACCGCCCCTGGCCCCCGCTCGTCGGTCGCCTCCCACGCCGAGAGCGCCGTCCAGCGCCTCGCCGACGCCTCGATCTGGCTGCTGTTCCGGCTCGACGGCGTCCGGTCCTGACCGGGCTCAGGCGCCCCCGCCGAGGGTGTCGCTGACCTGGCGCTCGCCGAGCACCCGATAGGGCGCCGCCGACGTCGTCGCGCTGCGCCGCAACGCCTCCTCGGGGGGCGTGGCCCCGCCGAGGAGCAGCAGGTTGCCCGGACGTCGGCCGCGCAGCGTCGCCGGCTCTGCGCTGACCACGACGCGTCCGACCGCCTCGCGCAGCCGGGCCACGGCGTCGCGGGTACGCCGGAACGGGGCGCGGTCGGCGAGGTTGACCAGCACCAGCCCGTCCGGGGCCAGCACCCGTGCGACGTCGCGCAGGAACGCGTCGCCGAGCAGCTCGTCGGGCACCTCCCCGTCGCGGTAGGCGTCGACGACGATGAGGTCGGCGTGGTCGTCACGCACCCCCGCCACGCCCGCGACGCCGTCGAGGGGCCGCACCTTGATGCCGCTGCGCCGGGGCAGCGGCAACCGCTCGCGGACCAGCGCGGTGAGCTCCTCGTCGGGCTCCAGGACGACCTGGGCCGAGCCCGGGCGGGTCGCGGCGACGTACCGGGGCAGCGTCAGGCCGGCGCCGCCGACGTGGACGACCCGGAGCCGCTCCCCCGGGGTCGCCAGGGCGTCGACGACGTCGCCCATCCGGCGCACGTAGTCGAAGACGAGCCGCATCGGGTCGTCGAGGTCGACGTGCGACTGGTCGTGACCGTCGACGCGGACGACGTACGCCGCGGGGTGCTCGGTGGGCAGGACCTCGCGCATCGGATCCCTCTCCAGCGGCTGCGGGCTGTGTCACCATAGGCGCACCATGAGTGCTCCCCGTCCCGCCCGTGGTCCGCTGCGCCTGCTGCTGGTCGCGCTGGCCGTGCTGCTCGCCGCCACGCTGCTCGCCGCTCCGTCGCCGGCCGCCGCCCGCGGCGACCTCGAGGGTGTCGACGCCCCCGTCATGCCGAAGGGGTGCTTCGGGCCGGCGCGCAGCGGCATCGACCCGTTCCCGTGCCCGCTGAACACCTACCGGCCGAAGCGGCCCACGATCCTGCTGTGGGGCGACTCGCACGCCTACATGTACATCCCGGCGCTCAAGGAGGCCGTGCGCGAGAAGCGGATCAACCTCGTCTCGTTCGTCGCCGGCAGCTGCCCGCCCGTCCTGATCACCCGAGCCCACGGCGGCGGCGCCTGCCGCCGCAGCAACTACGTGGCGCTCGAGACGGTCAAGACGCTCAAGCGGCGCAAGGCCGACTTCAAGGTCGTCATCGGGTCCAACTGGTCCGGCTTCCGTCGCGCCTACCGGTCGATCTTCCTGGAGGGAGCGACCGGGATGCCGTCCGGCTACGACGACTACACCAAGGACATGGTCCGCCTCGCCCACGAGGGCACGCCCCGGCTCTTCGACCGGCTGGGTGCGATGGGCGTCGACGTCGACCTGATCGGCCAGGCCGCCACCGTGCCCGCCCGTCGTCCCGACTGCGCCGCCGGCGAGGAGCCCTACACCTGCGACCTCCCGCGCTGGCGCGCCATCCCGGAGGAGCGCAGCACCCTCGGCTACGTCAAGCGCCAGCAGGCCAAGATCCAGGCCCGCGCCCGCTCCCGCATCATCGACGCCACCCCGGGCTACTGCACCGCCACCGTGTGCCACGGCAAGATCGGCGCCGTCGAGACCTACTTCGACGACCTCCACCTCAGCGCCACCCGCACCCGCAACCTGGCGCGGTACTTCCGGTTCTCGGTGCAGGACATGGTGCGTCGCTAGCTCTTGTGTGCTGGGTGCTCGGGTGCTCGGGTCGCTCCGCGGGTGACGTTTCGGCCCCGAGGCGCAGGATTCCCCGGTGCACCGGGAAAACCCGCAGCGCCTCAGCCCCGCCAGTCACACGACGCACAGCGGCACCAGCACCCAGGCAGAACCTGAACTTCCCGGGCAACGCGTTGCCTGGGAAGTTCAGACCTCCCCGGTCCACCGGGTAAACGTCGCGCTGTGCGCCGCGCTGGCACGAAACTAGAACCTGTTATAGAACAACCCCCATGACCCTCAGCAACGACGACGTCGCAGCGGGCGTCCGGCGCTACCTCGACACCGTCGCCGCCGGCACCGCCGCCGACGTCACCGCCCTGTACGCCGCGGACGCCACCGTCGAGGACCCCGTCGGGTCCGACGTGCTGTCCGGGCACGAGGCGATCCGGGCGTTCTACGCCTCGTTCGAGGCGATGAGCAAGACCACCGAGCTGGTCACGCTGCGCACGTGCGGGGGGCAGGCGGCGTTCCACTTCCGGATCGTCGTCGACCTCGGGGGCGGGGCGACGTCGAGGATGGAGCCGCTCGAGGTGATGACCTTCGACGACGACGGCCTGATCACCGGGATGCGCGCCTTCTGGTCCGAGAGCGACCTCGTCATCGACTGAACCGTGGGAGGATTCCCGCCATCATGGGTGTTCCTCGCACGTTCCGACTCGTCCTCGTCGCCCTGCTGGCCTCGCTGCTCCCCCTCGCGGCCGTACCGAGCGCGACGGCGACCACCACGACCACCGCGGCCGTCGCGGGCGGCCAGCCCGGCGCCGGTGACGACTTCCCGCGCCTCCCGTCGGCGTGCTACGACGCCCGCGGCGTGATCAAGAGCCCGTGCCGGATCACCCGCTACGCCGGCCGACCGGTGCTCGTCGTGTGGGGCGACTCCCACGCCCAGATGTACCTCCCCGCGCTGCGCCGGGTGGCGCGCCACCAGCGGGTCAACCTGGTCGCCGTCCTGTTCGGCGGCTGCCCGCTCAGCACGCCGTACCCCCGCAGCTCGGGCCACCCGCGCACCGGCTGCGACCAGCACAACGTCGACGCCCTCGCGTGGGTGCGCGACCTGACCGAGCGCCGCCGCAAGGTGCGACTGCTGCTCAACGGCTTCTGGTCCGGCTACCGGCAGGCCTACGCCCTGGTCAAGCGGGAGGAGCGCACCGGCGTCCCCTCGGGGCTCACCGACTACCGCAAGCAGATGGCCCGCCTCGCCGTCGAGCGGTCGGCCCCGATGTTCAGGGCGATCGGCCGGCTCGGCGTGCCCGTCGACATGATCGGCCAGGCCGCCACCGTTCCGCTCGACCCGCGGCGCTGCACCCAGGGGCGCGAGCCCTACCAGTGCGACCTGCCCCGGCACCGCGCGCTGCACGATGAGGCCGGCAACCGGCGCTGGATCCGCACCCAGCTGATGGCCCGCCTCCCCGGTAGCCCGCGGCTGATCGACGCCACCCCCACCTACTGCACCCGCACCACCTGCCGCGCCCACGTCCGCGGCGCCAACACGTTCTACGACGACATCCACCTCGGTGCCGAGCTGACCAGCACCATGACTGGGTGGTTCCGCCCGACGTTCCGGAGCCTGCTGGCACGATGACGCCATGACGGCGTACTGGATCAGCTCCTACCTCGAGGTCACCGACGACGACGCGCTGCGGGCGTACGCCGAGCTGGCGCTCCCGGCGCTCACCGGCGCCGGTGGCACCTTCCTCGCGCGGTCACTGCCGTCGGCGGTCTACGAGGCCGGACGCGAGATGCGCTCGGTGCTGATCGAGTTCCCGACCGTCGAGGCGGCCGTCGCCGCGCACGAGAGCCCGGCCTACCAGGAGGCCCTCGCCGCGCTCGGCGACGGCGCCGTCCGCGACCTGCGCATCGTCGAGGGCATCGAGCCGGCCACACCCGTCGACCGCCCGTGACGGTGCTCGAGACCCGCCGCGACGGGTCGGTCTCGGTGCTGGAGCTGCGTCGTCCCGGACGTCGCAACGCCCTCGACCTCGAGCTGTGCCGGGCGATCACCGCCGCGGCCGGCGCCGAGGTGGCCGCGGGTGCGCGGGTGCTGGTGGTGACCGGGAGCGGTACGTCGTTCTGCTCGGGCGCCGACCTCACGGGTGTCTACGGCGAGGAGTTCCTCGCGGCGCTCTACGGCATGCTGCACGGTCCCGACGGGCTCACGTCGCTGCCGGTGCCCGTGGTCGCGGCGGTCAACGGGCCCGCCATCGGGGCCGGCACCCAGCTGGCGCTGGCCTGCGACCTGCGCGTCGCCGACGAGACCGCGAGGTTCGCCATCCCCACGCCGCGCAACGGGATGGCCGTCGACGCGTGGACGATCCGGCGCCTGGCCGACGTGGCCGGTGGCGGCGTCGCGCGCCGGCTGATGATCGCCGCCGAGACCGTCGACCGCACCGAGGCGCTGGCCTGCGGGCTGGCCGACCGGTCGGGCACCCTCGACGACGCCCTCGCCTGGGCCCACGAGATCGCCGCGCTCGCGCCGCTGTCGCTCGCCCACAACAAGGCGGTGCTCAACGGGGCCGACGACGAGACCGCGGCCGTGACGTTCGCGGCCTGCTGGGCCAGCAGCGACGTCCGCGAGGCCGCGGCGGCGCGCGCCGAGAAGCGGTCGCCCGTCTTCACTGGGCGCTGACCGTGCGCGCCGCGGCCGTGCTGCTCCTCGCCGCGGGCGTGGCCGCGTGCACCGGTACGCCGTCGGCCGAGCCGTCGTCGTCACCCTCACCGTCACCCTCGTCGTCGGGCACGACCACGACTCCCCCGCCGACGACGCCTCCCACGAGCCCCCAGGCGGTGCCGCAGCCGGATCCCGAGCCGCGGCGTCCCCGTCGCACGCGCGGCGTCGACGTGTCGCACCACCAGGGCCCGATCGACTGGGGGCGGGTCGCCGGCGACGGCATCGCCTTCGCCTACCTCAAGGCCACCGAGGGCAGCACCTTCACCGACCCGCGGTTCGCCGACCACCACCGGGACGCCGACCGCGCCGGCCTCCGGGTGGGGGCCTACCACTACTTCACGCTGTGCGCCGACCCGCTGCCCCAGGCCGAGCACTTCCTCGCCACGATCGGCGCCGTACCGCCTGCACGGCGTCCGCTGCCACCCGTGGTCGACCTCGAGCTGATCGGCAACTGCGACCCGCCACCGGCCGAGGACGTCGTGCGCGCGTCGGTCGAGACGTTCCTCGACCGCGTCGAGCGGGCCACCGGCCGCCGGGTCGTCGTCTACACCCACCCCGACCTCGACGACCGCTACGACTTCACCGACGACCTCGACCGCCGCCGGTGGGTACGCCGTCCCGGCGACGTGCCCCCGCCCGGTGACTGGTGGCTCTGGCAACGCGCCGACGACGCCCGGGTCGACGGCGTCGACGGTCCGGTCGACCTCGACGTGATGCGCGGCCCACGCCCCACCAGCCGGTGACCGTGCCGTCGATACCGTGGACGACATGAACCGGGCGCTCGCGATCGCCCGGCGACTGCTCCTGTGCGTGGTGGTCGCCGGCGTGCTCGGCCTGCCGCTGGCGTTCTCCTGGGCGGTGACCCACACCGAGGTCAGCCAGAAGATCGGGACCTCGCCGACCACGTTCACCCTCTCGACGCAGGGTCACAGCGAGGTGCGGCTCGGCATCGCGGGCACCGTCTACGTGCCGGAGTCGCGCGGGCCGCTCGGCGTGGTCGCCACCCTCGACGGGCCCGGCGACCCGGGGGCCGGCGACGGCGACCTGGCCAACTACGTGCGGCCCGAGATGCTTCAGCTCTACACCGGACTGTTCCACGAGCCCGAGGCGGCGGTCGCCGAGTACGTCGACCTCGTCGAGGCCGAACTGAAGCGCCAGCTGCTCGTCTCGGTCGCGGTGGTCGCGGTCCTCGGCGGCCTCGCGCTGTACGCCCTCTCCGAGCTGGTCCCGCTCGCGGTGCGGCACCGCCGCTGGCGCGACCGCGGCCGACTGGCCCTCGCGGCGGTGCTGGTGCTGGGGATGACCAGCGGGCTGGCGTGGGTGCAGCTGCGGGGGTCGGACGGCGGTCGCGGACCCACCCGCGGCACCTACGACCTGACCACGCTCGACGGCACCCTGGCCGCCGGGGCGACGACCGACAGTCCCGTCGTCCGTGCCCTCCTCGGCGGCGCGATCTCGCGGGCCCAGGTGCTGGTCGAGCGGCAGGGGGCCCGCGAGGTCGCCTACCGCGAGACCGCGACCGCCTCCCTCGACGACCAGGCCGACCTGTTGGAGGGCCCCGAGGACGGCGAGGTCGCGGTGATGATGCAGTCCGACATGCACTGCAGCACCTCGATGATCCGCCTGCAGGGCAGGGTGTTCTCGATGCTGGAGGACGCCGACAAGGCGCCCTCGCTGCTCGCGATCGCCGGTGACCTGACCACCAACGGCACCGCCGCGGAGGGCACCTGCATCACCGACGAGGCCGAGATCGCGGGGTCGGCCCCGATCGCGGCGATCGGCGGCAACCACGAGACCGGCGTGAGCGAGGAGCAGATGGCCGACGCCGGGATGACGGTGCTCGACGGCGAGGTCGAGGAGGTCGGCGGCGTCCGCCTCCTCGGCGACTCCGACCCCAACCGCACCGAGCTGTTCGGGGGCAGCCGGCAGCGCGGCGAGGAGACCCAGGACGACCAGGGCCGACGGCTGCGCGAGGTGGCCGACGACGCCGACGACCGGCCCGACCTGCTGATGGTCCACGAGGCCTACGCCGCGCAGGCCTTCCTCGACCTCGACTCCGTCGCCGGCCTGCTCGAGACGGCGGCCCCCTCGCTGACCCTCGCCCCGGACGACGCCGACGACGACGGTGTCGGCGACGTCCCGGCCGGGGCGGTCGTCTACGGCCACTGGCACCGCCAGGTCGAGCCGCGGGTGCTCTGGAACTCCGACGGCACCTGGACGCTGCTGATGGAGCTCGACACCAGCGGCGGCGCCGTCGACAGCCCCACCATCAACAACTTCTCCACGCCGTGGGCGAGCCCGCAGCAGGAGGCGTCGTTCCCGGTGCTGTTCCTCGACGAGGAGTCCCGTCTGGTCACCGGCTACCAGCGCTACCGCTTCGACACCGACGGCACCGTCGTGGTCGAGCCCCGCGTCGACGTCGGCGGCGACCCGCCCACCGACGCCGCCCCCCGCTGACCCGTCGCATCGTGGCGACGGGTCACCGTCGGCCTGTGGAGAACGCTGACCCGTCGTACATGTACGACGGGTCAGCGTGGGGCTGTGGAGAACCGGGGCGTCAGGAGGGGAGCCAACCGACGCGGTCGACGAGGAGGGCGTAGCCGACGAAGGCGCCGACGTCGAGCAGGGTGTGGGCGACGACGAGCGGCGTGACCCGGCCCCAGCGGCGGTAGAGCCAGCCGAACAGCAGGCCCATGACCAGGTTGCCGAAGAACCCGCCGAGACCCTGGTAGAGGTGGTAGCTGCCGCGCAGCACGGCGGCGACCACGATCGCCTTGAGGTCCGAGAACCCCAGCTGCCGCAGCCGCACCAGCACGTAGCCGAGGACGACGAGCTCCTCCAGCACGGCGTTCTCCAGCGCCGCCAGCACCAGCACGGGGACCGTCCACCACTGCGACGTGTCGAGACCCGAGGCCGCGACGGTGGAGCTCAGCCCGAGGGCGTGCATGAGGAGGTAGAAGGCCAGGCCCGTCGTCCCGACGACGGCCGCGATCGCCGCTCCGCGGGGCAGGTCGCCCCAGCCGGCGCCGCGGAACCACACGTCGCGCAGCGCGGTGCCCGACCGCACCAGCAGGTAGCCGGCCAGCGCCACGGGGACGAGCGCGAAGCCGATGCCGAGCAGCTGGTAGGTCAGGTCGAAGCCCGGGCGGTCGGGCCGCACGGAGCTGTTGAGCGTCGCGGTCTGCGCGGACAGCCCGCCCGGCGCGGTGGCCGACTCCAGGATGCGCACCACCGAGTAGACCGCGCTGCGCCCGAGCGAGAGGGCCAGCACGATGATCAGCTCGGCCACCAGGAGCCGCCGGCCCGGCAGCAGCGGTGAGGCATCGGCCTCCGGCTCGCCACCGGCGTACGTCGACATGGGGCCATCATCGCGTCCCCGCCCAACCCGGCAGGGTGGGGCGGCTGCTCCCGCGGCGGCGCTTGCATACGGGGATGAAGCTCTACGCCGAGTCCACGCCCCGCTTCGCCGCCCAGCTCGCGGCCGACTTCGCGGTGGCGTGCTGGGTGGTGCTGTGGATCTGGCTCGGCACGGTCGTCCACGACGGCGTCGAGGTGCTCGCCGACCCCGGCGACCGGGTCGCGGCGGCCGCCGACGACCTGGCGGGCTCGCTCTCCGACGCCGGCGGCGTGCTCGACGACACCCCGGTGGTCGGTGACGAGGTCGCCGCGCCGTTCGACGAGGCGTCCGAGGCCTCGACCGCGCTCGGGGACGCCGGGGAGTCCGAGGCCGAGGCCGCGCGCCGGCTGGCGTTCTGGGCCGGTCTCCTGACGGCGGCGCTGCCGATCGCCTTCGCCGCCCGCCGCTACCTGCTGTGGCGGCTGCGCTTCCTCCTCGACGCCACCGCGGCCGACCGCGTGCGCCGGGGCGACGCCGACCTCGAGCTGTTCGCCTGGCGCGCGGTGACCACGATGCCGCTCAGCCGGGTCGTCCGGGTCAGTGACGACCCCGTCGGCGCGATCCGGCGCGGCGACCACGACGTCGTACGGCGCCTGGCCGCGCTCGAGCTGGCCCGCCTCGGGTTCTCCCCCACCCCGGCGCCCGCCGCACCCGCCGCACCGGCCGAGCGGGTCTAGCGCGGCACGACGTACACGTCGACCGTGTACGGCGACCAGTCGCACGCCACGTCGTCGTCCCCGGTCACCACGTCGAGGCGCAGCCCCTCGTCGTCCTCGACGACCCGGCTCGACTCGGTGCACCGGTGGTAGCCGCCGGCGACGACGACGTGCGTGGAGAGGTCGACGGCCGCGACCTCGACCACCTCGCCGGCCGGGCCGGGGAGCCGGGCCAGGAGGTCGGCCAGCCCGGCCTCGTCGTCGACGACCTCGCTCGGGCCGACCGCCTCGGCGAGCCGGGGGTGGTCGGCCTCGGAGAAACCGGCCACCAGGTCGGCGTCCACGGGCTCGGTGGGCGACAGGAAGGCGAGGACGCCGGCCAGGAGTGCGGCGAGGAGGTCGAGGTCGGGGCTCACGTCACTGGGACGCGGACCGCCTCCGTCTGGATCCCGGTCGTACGGGCAGGGGCCGTGTCGCGGTCACCGCGGTCACTGTCGCCACCAGCGTTGCTGCCGACGACGAGCATGATCACCAGGACCAGCAGGATCAGTCCCACGACCAGGCCACCGATGACGATCCGTCCACTCATGCCCCCACTGTGCTGTGACGGTGCCCGTGGCCACCGCACCCGAAGGGAGGTCGCTCGGGTGCCGACCAGCGCGCGAGGGTGGTTCACGTGCCGGTCTACCGTGCCCCGATGAGGTCCCGCGACGACGCCGTCGACGTCGGCGCGACCCTCGACCGGGCCCTGCGGCTCGGGTTGTGCGGTGTGGGCGGCCGGCTGGCACGGCCGCCGGGTTCGCTCGACGACGCGGTGGCCGCGACGTACGCCGAGCACGGCGAGCGCCAGGCGCTCCGGCTGCGACGCTTCGCGCTGGCTCCCGACGGCTCGGAGGTCTGGACCCGCGACGACGACGGGCTGTTCCACGTCGGCACGCTGCGGGGAGCCTGGCGTTGGGACGACGACCCGGAGGCCCGCACGGTCGACCTGCAGCACGTGCGCGACTGCACGTGGACCGCCCCGGCGGGCGTCGTGCCCGAGGCGGTGCTGGCGACGTTCGCCCGGGGCGGCCGGAACTTCCAGCAGGTCCGGGCACTGCCGTGAACCTGCCCTGGACCCGCGGTCGGCCTGGCCGCCCCGGGGGCCGCGGGCCCGGGGGTGGAGGGCTACTACAGTCCGGCCATGCTGTCGCTCCACCCGCTGCCGCTGCTCTGGCGCATCACCGCGGCCCTCATCGTGCTCCACGTGACGGGGGTGGCGGCCGAGCAGCTGTTCGGCGTGCCGCGGGTGGTCGGCCCGATGCGGCAGCTCGACCTCAACGCCGAGGCCAACCTCACCGCGTGGTTCGGCTCGTTCCTGCTGCTCCTCAGCGCGACCGTCGCGGCGGCGGTCGCGGTGGGCACCCGGTCTGCCGCCGACGGCCTGGGCCGCCGCTGGGTGGTGCTGGCGGTGCTGTTCCTGGTGATGTCGATCGACGAGACCGCCCAGCTGCACGACATGGCCACCGGTCCGCTGCGCCGCGCGCTGGACACCGACCTGGGCGTCTTCCACTTCGCGTGGGTGCTGCCGGCGCTGGTGGTGCTCGGCGCCGCCGCGCTGCACCTCGCTCCCCTGGTGCGCTCGCTGGCACCGGCCGAGCGCACCCGCCTGCTCGTGGCGGCGGGCGTCTACGTGGCGGGCGCGGTGCTCCTGGAGATGGCCGGTGGCCTGGTGGTCGACGTCGACGTCGCCGAGGACGGCTACACCCTGCCCTACCTCAGCGCCGTCACGCTCGAGGAGTCCTGCGAGCTGGTCGGCGCGGTGCTCCTGGTCGCCGCCCTCCTCGACATCGCGGGCCGGCGTGTCCCCGGGCTGGTCCTCGGCTTCGGGTCCGGCGCCGCCGGGCGCCGGGTCGAGATCGGGTCGAGCAGCACGACCCGCTCCTCCTGAGCCCTCCGCTCACAGGCTGCGACGCATCACCAGCCGGGGCATCCCGCTGGCCTGTGCGGCGGTCTCCCCCACCACCTCGAACCCGGCGTGGGCGAACATCCTCCGGGTGCCGACGAACGCCATCGTCAGGTCCATCCGCCGGTCACCGGGGTCGACGGGATAGGCCTCGACGGCGGGGGCCCCGCGCTCGGCGGCGTACGCCACGGCTCCCTCGATCAGTGGCGTGGTGATCCCCCGCCGGCGGTGCCCGCCGCGGACCACGACGCAGATGATGCTCCACACGGGGACGTCGTCGAGCGGGGTGATCAGCCGCGACCTGGTCAGCCGGGTGTTCTCGGCGCGCGGGCCGATGCTGCACCACCCGACGGGGGTGCCCGCGTCGTCGTACCCGACGACACCGGGCGGGTTGCGCCGCCGACCCAGCGCCCGGGCGGCGTCCTCGCGGCTGCCCCGGCCGAGCTCCTCGATCTCGCCGGCCGTCAGCCGGTGCGACAGGCACCAGCAGTGCGTGGCCCGGCGGCGCGGGTTGACCACGTCGGCGAAGTCGTCGAAGCGGGACGGGGTCACCGGGTGCGTCGTGAACGCCATGGGCCCAGTCAACCGCTCGCCGGGCCGTCGCAGGAGGGTGTCGTCCGGCGCAGGCATTCGGCGAACATCCCCCGTGGGCCTGCCGTACGGTCGTTCCCGTGGTGCACGCCCGACTGACGCCGATGCCGGGCGACGAGCTGGAGGAGTGGCGGGCGGCCCGGAGGGGCAGCCCGCGCGAGCTCCCCGGACCCGACGAGGCCCTGGAGGCCCTCGTCGTCCTCGTCGACGACGTCCCGGTCGGTGGAGTGCTCGTCGCCTGCAGCGAGGAGGACGGCCGCCGGCGGTGCTCGGTCCGGGCACTCGAGACCACCGTCCCCGCCGACGCGGCCGAGGTGTGGGCGGCGGTCCTGACCGCGATCGGGGAGCACGCGCGCGACGGCGGCGCCGACTCGGTGGTCACCGCCGTGCCGCCGCGGCTGGCCCCGGTCTTCCAGGCAGCCGGCTTCGAGACCACCGTGACCACCCACGCCAAGCGCCTCGACGCCGACGCGCAGTTCCAGGACGACCGCCGGGTCTCGGTGCGTCCCATGGACCGCGACGAGCGTCGCGCGTTCGCCGCCGATGCCGCCGGCATGCTGCGGACCGGGATGGTGGACGCCGCGCTGCTGCAGGGTCCCGACGTCTCCCGCGACGCTCTCGAGGAGCGGCTGCGCCGGTTGGGTGACGACCCCGCCCCCGCGGGCGAGGTGCTGCTGACGGGGACGGTCGAGGGACACCCCGTCGGCCGCGCGTGGGGGACGCTGGTCGAGCGCGACGGGGCCACCGAGCTCCTCGGCAACGTGATGGAGCTCTATCCCGAGTTCCGTGGGCAGCGCCTGACGCCGTCGTTCCTGGGCGCGATGTCCCGCCACGTGCGCAGCCTGGACGTGCGCGGCGTCCACCTGCGCCTGTACGGGCACGACGAGCGCGCTCGCAGGTCGTTCCTCGGCGCGGGTGTGGCGATGGCCGACGTGCACCTGAGGAAGGACCTCGACCGATGACCGTCCGGCGCCTACCGGTGCACGGCTGGCCGCTCGGCTGGGGTAGTGTGCGGCTTCGCTGATCGGTTCCTCCGGGGGCCACGTCAGCAAGGCGGGCTGTAGCGCAGCTTGGTAGCGCACCTGACTGGGGGTCAGGGGGTCGCAGGTTCAAATCCTGTCAGCCCGACCGAGAGAACCGGCTCCGACCAGCGGAAGCGCTGGCTCGAAGCCGGTTCTGCATCCACCGGCGATTCGGTGTGACGCTGAGCGGCGAAGGTAGCGGTTGACGTCATGAAGCCGACTTCTGAGCCCGTCGCTCGCGAGAGCCGCCCCGTCGCTCCTGCCCCGGGATCGCACGTCCCCGTGCCCCGCGGCCGGAGTCACGTCGAGCGCACCTCGCTCACCTGGCCAGCGCGGCTGTCGGAGGTGTCCGCGACGCCCGGAGGGCTGGGTAGACGCCGGCAGCCGCGCCCACGATCGCTGTTCCGCTGACTGCCACCACGACGACGACGGGTGACAGGGCGACCGGCCAGCTGTTCACGACCGCGAACACCACCGTGGTGGCGAGACCAAGGGCTGCCCCTGCGACGCCGCCGAGCAACGACAGGACGACGGCCTCGCTGAGGAACTGGACACGGATGTGTCGCCGGGTCGCGCCCAACGCACGGCGGAGCCCGATCTCCCGATGCCGCTCCAGAACCGAGACGATCATGGTGTTCGCTACTCCGATGCCGCCGACGAGCAGCGCGACGGCGCCCAGACCCACGAGCAGTGCCGTGAACGCCTCGTCGATGGCGGCCCGTGCCGCCAGCGCGTCGGACGGCCGGCTGACCTCGACCGCGCTCGGTGCGTCTGGACTGACCGTGCGCGGCAGGAGGTCCCGGACCTCATCCAGGCGGTCATCCGCAGACAGCTCGTAGATGGTCGTCGGGTGGCCGTCGAAGTCGTACAGGGTGGCCGCCGCCTGCTCGCCGATGAGCACGTCCTCGTTCAGCTCCGGGGCAAGGGGGGCCGGATCCAGGATGCCCACCACGGTGACGAACTGACCGCCGATCCACAGGCGGTGCCCGACGCCATGGACGCCGAGCCTCTCCGCGGACTTGGCGCCCAGCACCACGGCGGGCAACCCAGCTGTCGCCTCGTTGAGCCAGACGCCCTTCGCGAGCGTCGCGGAGGTGACCTCGAGCAGGCCCAGGTCGGCGGCGCGGAGCCCGATGGCTCGGGTCTCCCGCACGTCGGCGAACGGGGTCCGGTACGTCGGGACCTCCGGGATCAAGGCCGTGGAGCTGGCGTGGGTGACGCCGGCGATGCGCTTCACCTTGGCCAGCGCATCCTGAGGCAGGGGAGCTTCCTCACCGGTCAGTCCCGGCCCGGGGGAAACTCGCAGCATGTTCGTCCCGAGAGCGTCGAGCTCGGCGTCGACACGTGCCTGGCTGGACGTGGAGATCCCCACCACCGCGACCATGGCAGCGATGCCGATGGCGACACCGAGTGCTGAGAGCGCGGCACGAGATGGCCGGGCCCGCACGCCACTGGTCGCGAGCAGGACCGCATCGGCCCACCGGAGACGGGATCGGCTCCTCATCCGCCTGCCTCCTGCACGGCAGCCGCCTGCACGACAGCCGCCCGCGTGACGTCCTCCCGGATCCGGCCGTCCCGCATGCTGATCCTGCGGGGCAACAGGTCGGCCACGTCGGCGTCGTGGGTGATGACCACGATCGTCGAGCCGCGCGCGTGGAGGCTGGTGAGCAGCTCGAGAACCCCCGCCCCCGACGCGGAGTCGAGGTTGCCGGTCGGTTCGTCGGCCAGGACGATGCGGGGATCCGAGACGATGGCTCTCGCGATCGCGACGCGCTGACGTTCGCCACCGGAGAGCTGGTGCGGCAAGTGATCGGTCCGCGTGGCCAAGCCCACCCGCTCCAGGGCATGGCGGGCACGTTCGCGTCGCTCCCGCCGGGGTACTCCCGCGTACAGCATTCCGTCGGCGACGTTGTCCAAGGCGGGGACTCCGTCGGCAAGGTGGAACTGCTGGAAGACGAAGCCGATCTCATGAGCCCTCAGTGCGGACAGGGCATCGTCGTCGAGGGTGGCGACGTCCACGCCGGCGATCCGCACTCGTCCCGACGAGGGGAGGTCCAACGTCCCCATGACGTTCATCAGCGTCGACTTCCCGGAACCGCTCGGTCCCACGATCGCGACGAGCTCACCCTCGTCGATGCGCAGGTCCACACCGCGAAGGGCCAGGACGGCCGGCGCGCCGTAAGCGCGCTCGATCGCCTCGAGCTCGACGACGGCGCTCACGAGGGCACCACGACGGCGTCACCCTCGAGGAGCTCGCCGCCCGCGATCTCCACCATGCCCCCGGCGAAGGCGCCGAGCTCGACGACGACCGTCTCGAGTCCTTCAGGAGTCATCCGCTCCACGCCGTAAGCGTCGCGTGGTAGAGCGACGAGCGCTCCGACGGGCACCGACAGGACGTCCCTCTTGATCGGTTTGGTGAAGTCGAGCGAGACGTCGACCATGCTGAGCTTGCCGCCCACCTGGGGGTCGTCCAAGCGAATGGTCACTGGAATGACGGTCGTCGTCCCGGTGTCGGTCTCCTCCTCGTGGGGCGTACCGACGCGTGTGACCCTCCCCCTGGTGTGCGTGCCGTCGGGGAGCGAGACCGTGACCTCGGCGCCGAGGACCGCGAACTCCCGGTTCTCCGTCGTCAGGTCCGCGACCACCTGCTTGTCCGGCGCACTGACTCTCAGCAGGGGTGTTGCCGCCCGGTCGCCCAGACTGGCCAGCTTCTCCCTCACGACGACGGCACCAGGTGACACCGCGAGGTCGGCGGGGTCGACCGTCCCCGTCTCGGGTACGCCGAGGTCCTCCTGCCACTCCTGCACCGCGTCAGTGGTCGACCACCCCCACTCGTCGTCCGGCTCCACGTCCGAGTAGCCCAGTGCGGTCAGGTTCCGTTCCAGCTGTGCGATGTCGGGACCGTCCGTCGCGTTGGAGCTCAAGGGACGCCACATGGGAAAGTCACCGAGGACCAGGACCACGGGAGAGTCGTCGATCCGGAACACGGTCCCGCCTCGGCCGATCACCGTTCCTACCCCTGGGAGCCAGGTCACGGTCCCTTCGTGCCCCGCAAGCTCCCGACTGGCGATGTGAACCAACTCCCCCTGACTGGACAGGGACGCGACGAGATCCTGACGAGTCACGTCTTCGACCTTGATCCCGGGGGGCAGCTGCTGGGTGTCGGAGCGGGGAGCGTCGCCGTCCGCGGGTCCGCGCGTGATGGCGACGACCCCGACGATGACGACGACGCTGAGCGCTGAAACGGCTCCTACTGTTCGACTTCGCGTCGTTGACCGACTCAGAGGGCGCCCTGTCACGGGGCACTCGTCGCTGCGCCGAGGCCGCAGGCCTCTGCGATCTCGGGACTCATGTCGGGCAGGGCCATGCCCTCGCCGGGCCCGGGGTCCTCCACGTCGAGGCCTTGCTCGCGCAGGCACTCAGCCATCTCCAGCTGACCCTCCAGCACCTCTTCCTCGGACTGGCCCTCGGCGACCGGCGGCTCGCCGACTTCGCCCATGCAGGTCTCGCTGGCGGCTTCGAACGCCGCCATGTCGATCTTGTCGGGGTCGATGCCGGCCACTGCGCCGCCCTCGGTGGGGTCGGGAACGTCGATGCCGTTCTCGCGCATGCACGAGGCAAACGCGATCTGCCAGTCCATGCTGTCCTGCTCGGTGCCTTCGTCCGGCGACGACACCGGCTCGTCGTTCCTGGACTGATCCTGGCTGGTGGACTCCGGCGCGGCTGAGCCGTCCCCGTCGCTGCACCCGCTGATCAGCAGGGCGAGGACGGAGATGGCGCTGGCGACGAGCAGGGCTGGCATTCGGCGCATCCGGTGCATGTACGTCTCCTTCGGTACGGCACCGGCTCCTCCGGCGCAGGACGTCATCAGAGCCGAGCCGGGGTTGTCGGGGAGTCAGGAGATCCTCAGACGTTTTCCTTACCCTGTTGCTGATGAGATGGCTCTGCGCAACCACGCGCGCGCTCGGTGCAGCCGACGACGTGACACGGGGTGCCAGCCGAGGAGCGAGATGCGGGTACTAGTCGTTGAGGACGAGGTCTACCTGGCTGAGTCCATCGCCGCCGGTCTGCGCCTGGAGGCCATGTCCGTCGACATGGTGCACGACGGCGGGACCGCACTCGAGGCCCTGCGTGAGGTGGAGTACGACGCTGTGGTGCTCGATCGTGACCTCCCCGTCGTCGGCGGCGACGAGGTCTGCCAGCGCATCGTGGAGAAGGACGGCGGGCCCGCCGTCCTGATGCTCACTGCCGCACGAACCCTCGACCAGAAGTTGCACGGGTTTCACCTCGGCGCGGACGACTACCTGGCCAAGCCCTTCGACTTCCCGGAGCTGGTGGCCCGGTTGCGCTCGCTGAACCGCCGAGGTCCTCGTGCCGACCCCCCGGTGCTGACGGTCGCCGACGTCCGGCTCGATCCCTTTCGCCGCGACGTGTACCGGCAAGATCGCTTCGTCAGGCTGACGCGCAAGGAGTTCGCCGTGCTCGAGGTCCTGATGCGTCACAAAGGCGGTGTGATCAGCGCCGAGACACTGCTCGAGAAGGCTTGGGACGACAATGCCAACCCTTTCACCAACGCGATCAAGGTCACGGTCAGCACGCTGCGCAAGAAGCTGGGAGAACCGCCGATCATCGCGACCGTGCACGGGGTCGGGTACCGGATCGTGACGGACCAGACAACGCACCGTGGCTGAACGGGGTGCGCTCGTGCCGCGTAGGTACACCCAACCGGTGCGCCTGCGACTAGCGCTGACGCTGGCCGCCATGCTCGTCCTGGGGGGCCTGGCGATCATCGCTGCGATCTACGTCGTGATGCGGTGGGGCGTGAGCTACACCTTTCCGTCGACGGCCGCTACGGCAGCATCGACGGAGGAGCTCCCGGTCCTCCCTGATGACAGGCCGGCCTCGACCGAGGCGGTACGCGGGGTTCAGGTCGATTCGAGCAACGACCTGACGCGCACGCTGCTGCTGATCTCGGTTCTCGTGCTCGCGTGTGTGAGCTGCGTCGGCGCACTTGCCGCGTGGGTCGTGGCCGGAAGGGCGCTCATGCCGCTGCAGACGATCACCCGAGCGGCGAAACGTGCGTCCCAGGGCCATCTCGATCACCGCGTGGGCAGCACTGTCGACATGCGCGCCAGCGACGAGCTCAGTGACCTCGCCACGACCTTCGACGAGATGCTGGAGCGCCTGGAGCTGTCGTTCCATTCTCACCAACGGTTCGCCGCCAATGCATCTCACGAGCTGCGGACTCCCCTGGCGATCACGAAGGCCATGATCGACGTGGCGCTTCGCGACCCCGGCACGGAGGTGTCTCCTGCGCTGCTCCACCGGCTGGCCGAGACGAACACGAGAAGCATCGAGATAGTCGAGGCGTTGCTCGATCTCTCCGACATCGAGAACACGGACCTGGCTGTGAGCTCGGTGGCACTCGACGACCTGGTGGTCGACGCATGGGAGGAGCTGCGGGCGCTGGGAGAGCTCAAGCGTCTTTCCGTTGACGTCCGTCTCGACGAGGCCCGGGTCGTGGGGGATCCAGTACTCCTGCGCCGGGTGGTGTTCAACCTGCTCCAGAACGCCGTTCTCCACAACGTGGAGGGCGGAACCGTCCGGATAGGCACGGCTGTCACAGCCGCGCGGAGCGAGCTGCGGATCGAGAACAGTGGACATGCCCTCGACCACCAAGAGGTCTCCCGCCTCGGCGAGCCGTTCTACCGACCGCAAGGACGGTTGATGCGGGGCGGTCACGGTTTGGGACTGGCGATCGTGAAGAGCATCACGGCGGCACACCACGCAGACCTGCAGGTGCAGCCAGGCGACGACGGCGGACTCAAGATCGTGTGGTCGGCACCCTCGAGGTCTGAGCGCGAAGCGCAAGCGGCCTCCAGCGTGTGAGTCGCCCGGGCCGCGCTCCGTACCGGGCCGCTCGGAGTCGAGGGTTCGCGCCGACCGTTCGCGCCGCCTCAGCGGAAGTCGCGGGACGACGCCCGGGCCTGCAGCACGGCTCCGGCGCCGGGGACGACGACGTCGATGCCCTCGACCCGGTCGGCGATCAGGTTGGTCACGCCCTCGTTGCGCTCGAGCGTGCCGCGGATGACCACCGCGACCCGGTTGCGGGCGGCCTGGCGGTGGACGCGCATCACGCCGACCGAGCAGACGACGTTGAGCATCCCGGTCTCGTCCTCGAGGTTGAGGAAGGTGACCCCCATCGCGGTGCCGGGTCGCTGGCGGTGGGTGACCAGGCCCCCGACGTGGACCCGTCGCCCGGACTCGGTGGTCTGCAGGTCGGCGACCGACCGCACGCCGGCCCGACGCAGCTCCTCGCGCAGGTGCTCGACCGGGTGCCGCTCGGGTGAGACCCCGGTGGCCCACAGGTCGGCGAGGGTGATCTCGGGCTCGCTCATGCCGGGCAGCATCGGCGCGTCGGGCGCCGGCGTCGTGCCGGGGAGGTGGGCGGCGTCCTCGGCGAACCCGGCTGCCCAGAGCGCCTGGCGCCGGTCCATGCCCCACGACTCGAACGCCCCCGCGGTGGCCAGTGCCTCGAGCTGGGCGGAGGTCAGTCCCGCGCGCCGGGACAGGTCGGTCACGCCCGTGTACGCCGCCTCCTCCCGCGCCGCGACGATCCGGCGGGCCACGTCGAGCCCGATGCCACGCACGGAGTCGAGCCCGAGCCGCACGGCCAGCGCGCCGTCGCGGCGGTGGGTCAGGGTCGGGTCGGTGGAGCGGGGGTCCCACTCGGTGCGCTCGAACCGCGGCCGGCAGCACTCCTCGAGACCGGTCGCCGCGACGGGACCATCGGCGACGGGCTCGAGACCCGCCTGGGCCCCGGAGCGGACGACGTCGGGACGGCGTACGTCGACGCCGTGGCGCCGCGCGTCGCCGACCAGCGACTGCGGGGAGTAGAACCCCATCGGCTGGTTGCGCAGCAGCCCGGCCAGGAAGGCCGCGGGGTAGTGCAGCTTGAACCACGACGAGGCGTAGACCAGCAGCGCGAACGACAGCGCGTGCGACTCGGCGAACCCGAAGTTGGCAAAGGACAGGATCTTGACGTAGATCGAGTCGGCCTGGTCGCCGACGAGCCCCCGCCGGGCCATCCCGGCGTACAGCTTCTCCTTGATCGACTCGATGCGCTCGACCCCGCGCTTGGAACCCATCGCCCGGCGGAGCAGGTCGGCGTCGTCGCGGCTGCAGTCGCCCAGCGCCACGGCCATCGCCATCAGCTGCTCCTGGAACAGCGGCACCCCGCGGGTGCGCTCGAGGACCGGCACCAGGTCGGGGTGGTCGTAGGTGACGGCCTCCTGGCCGGTGGCGCGCCGGACGTAGGGGTGCACGGCGCCGCCCTGGATCGGGCCGGGCCGGATCAGCGCGATCTCGATCGCGAGGTCGTAGAACTCGCGTGGCCGCAACCGCGGCAGGGTGCCGATCTGGGCCCTGCTCTCGACCTGGAAGACCCCGATGGAGTCGGCGCGGCACAGCATGTCGTAGACGGCCGGCTCCTCCTTGGGCATCGTGGCGAGGGTCCACCGCTCCCCCAGGTGCTCACCGACCAGGCGCATCATGTGGTCGAGGGCGCCGAGCATGCCGAGCCCCAGCAGGTCGAACTTCACCAGCCCCATCGACTCGCAGGCGTCCTTGTCCCACTGCAGCACGGTGCGCTTGTCCATCCGGGCCCGCTCGATCGGGCACACCTCGCCGATCGGTCGCTCGGTCAGCACCATCCCGCCGGAGTGGATGCCGAGGTGGCGCGGCGCGCCCATCAGCTCCTCGGCCAGCGCCACCACCGCCGGTGGTACGTCGTGGGCGGCCGGGTCGCCGGCGTCACCGGTGACCACCGCCTTCCAGCCGTCGATCTGCTTGGACCAGGCGTCCTGCTGGCCCTGGGAGTGGCCGAGCGCCTTGGCGGCGTCGCGCACCGCCATCCGCGGTCGGTAGCCGATCACGTTGGCGACCTGGGCGGCGTTGTGGCGGCCGTAGGTGTCGTAGACCCACTGGATCACCTCCTCGCGCCGGTCGGAGTCGAAGTCGACGTCGATGTCTGGCTCCTCGTCGCGGTGAGCGGAGATGAACCGCTCGAACGGCAGCCGGTAAAAGACCGCGTCGACGGCGGTGATGCCCAGCGCGAAGCAGACCGCCGAGCTCGCCGCCGACCCCCGCCCCTGGCAGAGGATCCCGCTCTCGCGGGCGAACGCGACGATGTCGTGGACGATGACGAAGTAGCCGGCGAAGTCCTTCTCGCCGATGATCCGCAGCTCGTGCTCCATCCGCTCCCGCGCCTCCCGCTCGTGGGGGACGCCGGCGTAGCGCTCGGCGAAGCCGCGCTCGCTGATCACCCGCAGCCACGAGTCGGCGGTGTGGCCCTCGGGGATCTGCCGCTTGGGCAGCCCGGGCGAGGCCTTGCGCAGGTCGAAGGCCAGCTCGTCGGCCAGGGTCACGCTGCGCTCGACGGCGTGCGGGTAGGGCGCCAGCGCCGCCGCCGTCTCGGATCCGCTGCGCAGGTGGGCCGAGGCTGACAGGTCGAGCCAGCCGTCGAGCTCGGCCAGGCTGCGCCGCGCCCGCACCGCCGCCATCGCGGAGGCCAGCCGGTGCTGCCGGGGCGTCGCGTGGTGGACGTTGCCGGCGGCGACCACGTCGAGGCCGTGGGTGGCGGCGAGCCGGGCCAGCGCGGCGTTGGTCTCGTCGTCGCCCGCCCGCGGCGACAGCTCGACCAGCACGTCGTCGAGCCCGAACAACGCGGTGAGCCGGTCGAGCGCAGCGGCGGCCGCCGGCTCGCCGCCCCGGGCCAGCGCCTGGCGCACCGCCCCCTTGCGGCAGCCGGTGAGCACCACCCAGTGGCCGCGGCCGCGCTCCCCCAGCTCGTCGAGGTCGTAGACGGGACGCCCCTTCTCGTCGCCGCGAAGGTGGGCGTCGGTCATCGCGGCCGCCAGCCGGTGGTAGCCGTCGACGCCACGGGCGAGCACCAGCAGGTGGGTGCCCTCGGGGTCGGGCACGCCGTTCTGCGGACCGCTCAGGCCCAGCGACAGCTCGGCGCCGTAGACGGTGAGCAGGTCGTACGCCGCGGCCGCCTCGGCCAGCATCGGGGCGCCGTAGAAGCCGTCGTGGTCGGTGATCGCCAGGGCATGGAGGCCCAGCCGCACGGCCTCCTCGACCAGCTCGGCCGGCGAGCTCGCGCCGTCGAGGAAGCTGTAGTGGCTGTGGCAGTGCAGCTCGGCGTACGGCGTGACGCCCGCCGGGCGGGAGATCTCGCGCGCCTCGGTGGCCCCCCGCTTGCGGCGGGAGACCGGGGCGTCGTCGGCACCCGGCAGGCCGCTGAGCCGACGCTCGAGCTCCTTCCACGTCATCGTGGGGTTGTTCCAGGCCATCAGGAACCGACTCCCCAGCCCACGCCGGTCGAGCCGGGCGAGCGCCAGCGAGCCCGAGTCGAGACCCGGTGAGGTGCGCAGCCTGCGGGGGTCTCGACTCGCGGAGACTTCGTCCCCGCGGCTCGACCATCGTGACGGCGCGCCAGGCACAGGACCGGCTCAGTCATAGCCGGCCTCGAGCGTCCAGCCGCCGGGGGCGCAGACGAGCAGCCAGGCGCGCCCGTCGGCGCCGACCACCTGGAAGCGGGCGCTCAGCCCCGCGCCGCCTCCCCACCACGTCTCGTCGACCGGCCACGGCCCGGCCCAGGCGGTGACCGGCTGCCAGGGCAGGACGCCGCCCCCGACCCGGAAGCGCCGCGGCTCGGACGTCACCGCCCCGCGGTCGGTCACCGCGACCGCGTGACCGGCGTCGTCGACGACCTCGGCGTCGGGCGGCGTGGCGAAGACCCGCACCGGCGCGGGACCCGGCACCCGTCCGGGCCAGGGGCGGTCGACCGGGCGCAGGTCGACGGCCCGCTCGCCCCACGGCACCAGCGCCTGGCGGGCGGCCGGGCTGCGGCCACCCTGCAGCACCGGACGGCGTACGGCGTCGAAGCCGACCATGCCCTGCACCCGCGCCACGCCCCGCTCGACCAGGTCGTCGGACCCGCCACCCCAGAGCGCCTCGCCGTGGGCGGCCGCGGGCTCGACCACCTCCGGCACGAAGCGGACCAGGTCGAGGGGGGCACGCACGGTGCCGGAGTCCTTGCGGGCCCGCAACGACCCACCCACGGTCGAGGACTGCAGCTGCCAGTGGACGCGGTCGACGAGGTCGCGGGCCCCGAAGTGGCGCGGGTGCAACCAGGTGCGAGCGGAGCAGACGGCGCCCTCGCTCTCGGCCTCCACGCGCACCCCGGTGGCGACGAGCTGGTGGTGGGCCAGCCGGGCCACGAACCGCTCGGCGGTGGTGCGGACGCTGAAGGTCACCGCCTCGACCGAGTCGAGCGGCGGCTCGAAGGACACCTCGGCCTCCAGCTCGGGCGGCGGGGTACGGGCGGCGAAGAGCGCCGGGTCCTCGCCCCGGGCGCGCCGCCAAACCGAGGCGCCGTAGCGGCCGAGCCGGTGCTCGACGGCGTCGCCGGGCAGGGCCGCGAGGTCGCCCAGGGTGGTCAGGCCGAGCCGCTGGAGCAGGCTGACGACCTCCCGGCCCTGGGGCCCGTCGCCCTCGAGCACGTGCACCGGCAGCGAACGGAGGAAGGCGGCGGAGCCCCCGGCCGGGACCACCTCCCACTGCTGCACCTCGGCGGTGCGGGCGGCCTGCTCGGCGGTGAACAGGTCGTCGGCGACGCCGAGCCGGACGTCCCACACCCCGGCCTCCACCAGCGCCTGGCACACCGTGGCCGCGGCGTTGGCCTCGGTGCCGAACCAGCTGCCGGGGGCGCGGACGGCGAGCAGCCCTGGTCGCAGCGCGGCGACCCCCGGTCGCAGCTCCTCGACGGTGGCGAGCACCGGCTCGAACGCCCGGGCGTCGCGGTCGGGGTTGGCCGCCAGCAGGGTCAGCTCGGGGCAGCGCGACTGCGCGTCGCGCCGACGCTGACCGCGCCGTACCCCCTCGGAGCGTGCCGGGCCGTTGCAGACCTCCACCACGTTGGCCGAGAGCACGGCCGCCGGGGTGCGCGGAGGCTTCCCCTCCTCCACGAGCCCGGCCACCACCGACCAGTCGGGGCACCAGACCACCAGCACCCTCATGGCGGGCTCATCCCGACTCCCGCAGACGGGTGACCAGCGCCACCTCGCGGTGGACCCCGGGCCAGGTCAGCTCAGCGCGCTCGGGCGGCCGGGCCCCCCGTCGTACGACGACCCGCGCGCGACGCTCGTGGAGCCGCCCGCGCCCGGCGTCGGGGCCGGTCCACCGCGACTCCTCGACGCTCACCCGCGCCTCGACCCGCGGCCAGTCGCCCCAGACCACCAGCACCGACGAGCGGGTGCGCAGCCGGGAGTCGAGCACCCCGGCCGCGCGGGCGTCGACCGAGGCCGGAGGGCGCAGCACCACGACCCGCAGCACGTCGACCAGGGCGGCGGTCACCTCCAGCCAGTGCTCCCCCGGGTCGGGCACCAGCACGGTGCGCGACAGCTCGACGCCGAGCTCGGCGGCCGCCTCGGCACCGAAGTCGGGACACCCCGCGAACCCCACCCACTCCCCCGCCTGGGAGGCCCCGGCGGCCAGGGCGAGGGCCAGCGAGGCGGAGTCGACGCCGTACGTCGCCCCCGCGTGCAGCGGGACCAGGTCGGCCAGCCCGGGCAGGGTCGGGACACCCTGGCGGGCCGGCTTGTGCTCCATGGCCGCGACCCGCTCCCGCAGCTGGTCGACCACCGAACGGGCGGGGTCGAGCGGCGTCAGGGTGGGTCGGGAGGGCACCCCCCATGATCGAACAGATGTTCGAACGGGTCAAGCGGGGGATCAGCGCTTGCGCTTCTCGCGCACCCGCTGGTTGAGGATGATCGGGGTGCCGACGAAGCCGAACTCCTCGCGCAGCCGTCGCTCGATGTAGCGCTCGTACGACGCCTCGAGACGTCCGGAGGTGAACAGCACGAACGTCGGCGGCGCGGTGCCGGCCTGGGTGCCGAAGAGCACCTTGGGCTGCTTGCCGCTGCGCACCGGGTGGGGGTGCTCGGCGACGAGGCGACCGAGGAAGCTGTTGAGGGTGCCGGTGCTGACGCGGGTCTCCCAGCCCTCCAGGGCCTTGTCGATGGCCGGCACCAGGCGGTCGACGTGCCAGCCGGTGCGGGCGGTGATGTTGATCCGTGGCGCCCACTGCACCTGCACGAGGTCGCGCTCGATCTCGCGCTCGAGGTAGTAGCGGCGCTCGTCGTCGACGAGGTCCCACTTGTTGAACGCGATCACCAGCGCGCGTCCGGCCTCGCGGATGGTCTGGATGATGCGCAGGTCCTGCTCCGAGACCGACTGCCCGCCGTCGACCACGAGGACGGCGACCTCGGCTCGGTCGATGGCCGTGGTGGTGCGCAGCGAGGCGTAGTACTCGTGGCCCGAGGCCTCCTTGACCCGCTTGCGGATGCCGGCGGTGTCGATGAACCGCCAGAGCCGCCCGCCCAGCTCGACCAGCTCGTCGACCGGGTCGACCGTGGTGCCGGCGACGTTGTCGACGACGACCCGGTCCTCGTCGGCGAGCTTGTTGAGCAGCGAGGACTTGCCGACGTTGGGCTTGCCGACGATCGCGATCCGTCGCGGGCCGCCGACCTCCTTGTCGCGGTCGGGCGGCGGCTCGGGCAGCGCCTCCAGGATCGCGTCGAGCATGTCGCCCGACCCACGCCCGTGCAGGGCCGAGACCGGCCACGGCTCCCCCAGCCCGAGGTTCCACAGGCCGTAGGCCTCGGCCTCGGTGCGCATGTCGTCGACCTTGTTGGCCGCCAGCACCACCGGCTTGCCGGAGCGACGCAGGATCTTGACGACCTCCTCGTCGGCGTCGGTGATGCCCACGGTGGCGTCGACGACGAACAGGACGGCGTCGGCGAGGGTCACGGCGACCTCGGCCTGCGCGGCGATGCGCTGCGCCAGACCCCGGGCGTCGGGGTCCCAGCCGCCGGTGTCGACGACGGTGAAGGCCCGGCCGTTCCAGTGCGCGTCGTAGGGCACCCGGTCGCGGGTCACGCCGGGCACGTCCTCGACGACGGCCTCGCGGCGTCCGATGATCCGGTTGACCAGGGTGGACTTGCCGACGTTGGGGCGTCCGACGACAGCGAGCACCGGGATCGGACCGTCCTGCTCGGTGGTCTCGTCCGCGTCGATCGCTTCGCTGTTCATGCTGATTTCTCCGTGACACCCCCGCCGGGGTCTGGTTCCTGCTCGTCCTTGGCGGCCGGGATCGGCCCCGGGAGGGAACGCCCGGTGGTGCGGATGGATTCCGCGAGGTCGGCCAGCATCCTGGCTCGGAGCAGGCGCGACGCCTCCGCGACATCATCCCGCGTGCGGGGCCACGGCACCGCATCGACGGCGTACGGCGGGCAGAAGACGAGGTCGATCGTGCGCTTGCGGGGCGGTAGCGACGACGACGAGCCGCCCGGCTCGCGGGTGCCGAACATGAACAGCGGCACGATCGGCGCACCGGTGACCATGGCCAGGTAGGCCGCGCCGCGGTGGAACAGCTCGAGCTCACCCGCGCCGCGCGCGCCCTCGGGGAAGATGCCGAGCACCCGTCCCTCGCGCAGCACCTTGAGGCTCGTCTTCACCGCCCGCGGGTCGGTGTGCATCCGGTCCAGCGGCACCTGTCCGGCCCAGCGCAGGAACCGGCTCATGAAGCCGGTGAACATCTCCTGCTTGGTCAGCGCGTGCACGGGCCGCGGGGCGAGGATGGCCATCAGCGGGCCATCGGCGACACCCACGTGGTTGGCCGCCACGATCACCGGCCCGGAGGACGGCAGGTGCTCGGCACCGTGGATGCGGACGTCCCACCGGCGCCGGATCGCCCAGCGCATGAGCGGCCGCCCGCCGTGCAGCAGCCAACGGGAGGGTGCGTCGACGTCCTCGCTGCGGGGCCAGGCCGAGCGGGTGGTGAGCTCCTGGCTGGTCACCGCGCCGGCTCCACGGTGTCCTCGACGAGCCCGACGAGGAGTCCCACCACCTCGTCGAGCGTGTACGTCGTGGTGTCGAGGTGCACGGCGCCGTCGGCCTGCACGAGCGGGGCGGTGGCGCGACCGGAGTCGATGCGGTCGCGCTCGCGGAGCACGGCCTCGGTGTCGCCCACGTCGGAGCCACCCTCCTCGAGCGCGCGGCGGGCGGCGCGGGCGGCAGGGTCGGCGGTCAGGTAGACCTTGACCTCGGCCTGGGGCCACACGACCGAGCCGATGTCGCGGCCCTCGACGACGATGCCGCCGTCCCCGATGATCCGGCGCTGCAGGTCGAGCAGCCGCGCACGCACCTCGGCGACGGTGCTCACCGGCGAGACCGCCCGGGTCACGGCGTCGGTGCGCACCTCGGCGCTGACGTCGGTGCCGTCGACGGAGATGGTCGGGCCGGCCGGGTCGGTGCCGGAGACGAGGTCGAGCCCGTCGACCCGGGCGGCGACCGCTGCGGCGTCGTGGACGTCGACGTCGTGCTGCAGCATCCACCACGTCACGGCACGGAACATCGCGCCCGTGTCGAGGTAGCGCAGGCCGAGTCGCTCGGCCACGCCACGGCACGTGCTGGACTTCCCCGAGCCCGACGTGCCGTCCACTGCCACCACGATGTGCCCCAGGTCGCCTGCCACGGGGCCTGATCCTACGCGGGGGTCACTGGTCGGGGACCGACCGCACCCGGGTCAGGTCGCTGCGCAGCGCCGCGGCACCGTGCAGGTAGCAGTGGGTGATGTCGGCACGGGGCAGGTCGGTCTCGACGTGCGCCATCATCCGCACCACCCGCGGCATCGATCCCTCGATCTCGAGCTCGCGGGCGCACAGCAGCGGCACGTCACCGAAGCCGAGCTGCCGCGCGGCGTACGCCGGGAACTCGCTGTGCAGGTCGCTGGTGGCGGTGAACACCACCGAGATGAAGTCGTCGACGTCGAGGCCGTTGGAGGCCATCACGTCGAGCACCATCTCCGAGACCCGCTCGAGCATCTGCTCGCGCTCGTCGACGTCGAGCTGGGTCGCTCCCCTGACCGCACGCACTGCCATGGGCCTCAGGCTAGGGCGGGACCTCCCCCGCCCCGCCGCCAGGTCCCCGGTCAACCCGGATCCAGGTCAACCCGGATCCCGGTCAACGCGGATCCCGGTCAACGCGGATCCCGGTCAACCCGGACCACACGATGGTCGAGGAGGGCCGCCAGGCCCGTCTCGAGACCACCCGCCCGCCACCGGCGTCACGGCCGGACGGACGACCCGGCTCGGAGCAGACCCACGATCTCCTCGGTGCTGCGGACGTCGCCGAAGCTGCGGTAGACGACGTGGAGGGTGGCGTTGTGGTCCTGGTCGCGACCGGCCGCGCACGCATCGGCCGCCAGCACGACCCGGTAGCCGCTCGACGCCGCCTCGCGGACCGTCGTCTCGACGCACACGTTGGTCACCGTCCCGGCGACGACGATGGTGTCGACGCTGCGTTCCTCCAGCAGGGCCGGCAGCGTCGAGGCGCCAGGCGAGAACGCACCCCAGGAGCTCTTCTCGGCCAGCAGGTCGTCGGGAGCGACGTCGAGCTCGTGCCACAAGCGGTCGCGGACGCTGCCCTCGCGGCCGGAACCGGCGTACAGCGCGGCCACGCTGTCACCGTAGAACCCGCGCGCCCAGGCCGTCGGCGGGCCGTTGCTCGGCACGACCCAGGCCACGGTGCCGCCCGCCGCGCGCGTGCTGCTGGCCAACCGGTTGACGTGGGGCACGATGCCGCGGCAGTACGCCGACCCCTCGGCGAAGAACGGCACGACGTCGACGACCACCAGGGCCGTCCGCGCTGGGTCGAGCGTCTCGTAGGCGTGCCGCCGGCCGCGGCGCTCCTCCTGCCGTCGGTACTCGCGTTCCTCCACGTACCACTCGTGGAGCAGTCGCTCGGGGGCGCTCACCGCCGCACGCTGTCGAGCAGCGCCCCCAGCTCGTCGTTGGTCAGCTCGCGCAGCTCTCCGGAGCCCAGCGGACCGAGCCGCACCGGGCCGAGCTGGGTGCGGCTGAGCTTGCGCACCGGGTGGTCGAGGTGGGCCAGGAGCCGGCGGACGATCCGGTTGCGGCCCTCGTGGATGACCAGCTCGACGATCGACTTCTGCCGGGTCGCGGCCACGACCTTGACCGCGGTCGGGTGCACCGGGCCGTCGTCGAGCTCCACCCCGGCGAGCAGCCGGGCCACCGTGTCCTTGCCGACCTCGCCGTCGACCTCGGCGACGTAGGTCTTGTCGACCTCGTACGACGGGTGCGCCATCTTGTTCGCGAAGTCGCCGTCGTTGGTGAGCAGCAGCAGGCCGGAGGTGTCGGTGTCGAGGCGACCGACGTGGAAGAGCCGCTCGGGGCGCTCGGCGACGTAGTCCTCGATCGTCGGGCGACCCTCGGGGTCGGACATCGTCGAGACCACGCCGCGGGGCTTGTGCAGGACCAGGTAGACGTGCTCGGAGACCGGCGGCAACCGCCGACCCGAGACCCGGATCACCGCGGTGCGGGGGTCGACCTTGGTGCCGAGCCGGGTGACGACCTCGCCGTCGACGACCACCTCACCGTCGAGCATCAGCTCCTCGCACTTGCGGCGCGAGGCGACGCCCGACTGGGCCAGCAGCTTCTGCAGCCGCACCAGGCCGTCGTCGTCGGTCTCGATGTCCCTCACGGGGTGCCGCCGTCCTCGTCGGAGGGCGCCAGCTCGACCGCCGGCTCGACCGCCGGCTCGGGCGCGGGTCCGCCGAGCATCTCCGACAGCTCGTCGTCGAAGTCGTCCATGTCGGGCAGGTACGGCGCCAGCTCGGGCAGCTCGTCGATCGACTCGACGCCGATGCGCTCGAGGAAGTAGCCGGTGGTGCGGTAGAGCGTGGCGCCGTGCTCGCCGTCGCGGCCGGCCTCCTCGACCAGCCCGCGGGTCAGCAGCGTGCGCATCACGCCGTCGACGTTGACGCCGCGGATGGCCGAGACCCGGGCGCGGGACACCGGCTGCTTGTAGGCGACCACCGCCAGCGTCTCCAGCGCCGCCTTGGTCAGGCGCGCCTGCTGACCCTCGAGCACGAAGCCCTCGATGACCGCGGCGTACTCCTCGCGCGTGTAGTACCGCCAGCCGCCGGCGACGTTGCGCAGCTCGAAGCCGCGCCCCTGCTCGGCGTACTCGGTGGCGAGGGCGTCGAGCGCCGCGGTCACCTCCCCGGCCGGGTAGCCGACCGCGGTGGCCAGGACGGTCGCGTCGAGCGGCTGGTCGGCGACCATCAGCACCGCCTCGAGCGCGGGACGCAGCTCGGCCACCGGGACGGCGAGCAGCTGGTCGGCCCCGGCGTCGGTCTCGGTCTCGGTCATGCGTCCTCCTCGGGGACGGGCAACGGCGTGCCGTCGAACTCGTCGATGTCGATGGTCTCGGCGGTCTCGTCGTCGCCGGTCCAGCGCACGGTCAGCTCGCCGAGCGCCCGGGCCTGCTCGAAGGCGACGGCGCCCTCGCGGAACAGCTCGAGCAGGGCCAGGAACCGGGCGACGGTCGTCAGGGTGTCGGGTGAGTCGCCGCACAGCGCCCGGAACGTCATGGTGCCGCCGCGTCGCAGCCGGTCGACCACGAGGCCGGCCTGCTCGCGCACCGAGACGGTCGACCCGTGGATGTGGTGCAGCCCGACCTCGGGCTCGACCTTGGGCTCGAGCGCCTTCGCAGCCAGGCCGGCGAACTGCTCCAGCCCGATGCCGATCAGCACCTCCGGCAGCAGCCCGGCGAAGCGCTCCTCCAGCCCCACGGCCCGCGGGTGGCGGCGCGACTCGCCCTCGAGACGCGTCTCCAGCACCGACGCGACCAGCTTGAACGCCTTGTACTGAAGGAGCCGGGCGAACAGCAGGTCGCGCGCCTCGAGCAGCGCCAGGTCCTCCTCGTCCTCGACGTCGCCCTGCGGCAGCAGCCGCGCCGCCTTGAGGTCGAGCAGGGTCGAGGCGACGAGCAGGAACGACGTGGTCTGCTCGAGGTCCCAGACCGACCCGCCGGCCTTGACGTGGGCGATGAACTCGTCGGTGACCGTGGACAGCGAGACCTCGGTGATGTCGAGCTTGTGCTTGGCGATCAGGCTCAGCAGCAGGTCGAACGGACCCTCGAAGTTGTCGAGCCGCAGCGAGAACTCCACCGACGGCTCCGCGGAGGTCGCCTCCAGCGTCTCCGTCACGGGGTGCTCATCCGTCGAGGAGCCCACGCACCAGCATGCTGTCGGCACCTCGATCGTGGAAGTCGGCCAGCACCAGGTCGATCGCCTCGCGGACCAGGCGGCCCCGGTCGACCGCCAGGCCGTGGTCCCCGCGGAGCTCGAGACGGGTGCGCTCCAGGTCGAGCAGCTCGGCGGAGGTGACGTAGACGGTCATCTTCTCGTCGTGCTTGATCCGGCCGCTGGCCCGCTTCTTGGCCGCCCCGGTGGGCTGGTCGGCGGAGTCGTCGGGCGTCTCGTCGGTGTCCTGCGGGGCGTCGGGCACCGCGCGCACCGATCCCTGCGGCTTCCCCGCCGCGGGGTCGGTGTCGGGCGCCGTCGGCCGGAACAGGTCGTCGGCGGTCGGCAGGCTCACTCGTCGGGCCATCGGGCGAGCACCTCCCGGGCGAGCTGGCGGTAGGAGTCGGCGCCGGCCGACGACGCGGCGTACGTCGTGATCGGCTCGCCGGCGACGGTGGAGTCGGAGAACTTCACCGTGCGCCGGATCACCGTGTGGAAGACGGTGTCGCCCCACGCCTGGACGAGCCGGTCCATCACCTCGCGGCTGTGCAGCGTGCGGCCGTCGAACATGGTGCCGAGGACCCCGTCGATCTCGAGCTTGGGGTTGAGCCGCTCGCGGACCTTGTCGATCGTCGTCTTGAGCAGCGCCACCCCGCGCAGCGCGAAGTACTCGCACTCCAGCGGCACGATCACGCCGTCGGAGGCGGTCAGCGCGTTGACCGTGAGCAGGCCCAGCGAGGGCTGGCAGTCGATGAGGATGACGTCGTACTGGTCGAGCGCGGGCGCGAGCACCCGCTGCAGGGTCTGCTCGCGGGCGACCTCGTGGACCAGCTGCACCTCCGCGGCCGACAGGTCGATGTTGGACGGCAGCAGGTCCATGCCGGGCACACCCGAGGGCACGACGACGTCGTCGAGCGTCACGTCGCGCTGCATCAGCAGGTTGTAGACGGTCAGCTCCATCTCGTGGGGGTTGAGCCCCAGCCCGACCGACAGCGAGCCCTGGGGGTCGCAGTCGACGAGCAGCACCCGGCGGCCCTGCTCGGCCAGCGACGCCCCGAGGTTGATGGTGGTCGTGGTCTTGCCGACCCCGCCCTTCTGGTTGCACATCGAGACCACCCGCGCGGGGCGTCCCTCGACGACCGGGCCGGGCTGCGGGAAGACCGGCATCGGCCGTCCGGTCGGCCCGATCTCCACGTCGGCGACGGGCGCCGGAGCCGGGGCGGGCGGCGCCGGCCGCTCGAAGGGCAGCGTCTCGGCGACCTGCTCGCGCTCGACCGGTCGGGGGACCTCCGTCCGTGGTGGCATCTCGGGGGTGCCGACGAACGATCCGTCAGTCATGACTGCTCCTCTGGTGGTGGTCGTCGAGGTGGGGGCCGGGGTCCTGCCAGTCAACAATGTCGACACGGCGACTTGGGGACGACTCGCCGGGAGCCTAGGTCCGACCCCGTCGCGGCCTCACCACCGGGTCACCGGGAGGACCCGTCAGTCGGTGAGGCAGCGGAACGCGACGGCGGCCAGGACGAGCTCGCCGACGTCGTCGGAGGCGTCGAGGTCGGCGACGGCCTCGACCACCCAGTCGCGGTCGCCGGCGGGGTCGGCGAGGGTCTGGGTGACCCGCCACAGCCGTACGTCGTCGGGGGCCTCGGCGTCGTCGGGGTCGACGCCGGCGGGCGTGCCGGTCTCGCCGACGATCCGCAGCAGCTCGGGGCCGCGGGCGTCACCGTCGGTGAGGACCGAGTCGTGCTGGGCGTAGTAGGCCTCGATCGCCTCGTCCCAGGCCGAGCGGCCCATCCCGACCGACCGTGGCGGGTCGACCCGGTCGGCGGCCGCGCGCTCGAGGCGCATCAGCCCGTCGAGGTCGTCGCGGGCGATCAGGTCGACCCGGCGCCACATGGCGTTGCGCACCATCACCCGGAACGCCCGGTCCTGCTTGGAGATCGGGCGCGGCGAGGTGGGCGGCTCGCGCTCGGTCACGTTGCGGGCGGCGTGGTCGGGATCGTTGAGCGCCTCCCACTCGTCGAGCAGCGAGGAGTCGGTCTGGCGGATCGTCTCGCCGAGCCACTCGAGCAGGTCGTCGAGCTCCGGGGTGCGGTGCGACTCGGGCACGGTCTGCCGCAGCGCGCGGTAGGCGTCGGTGAGGTAGCGCAGCACCAGCCCCTCCGACCGCGCCAGCTGGTAGCGCGAGCAGAAGTCGGTGAACGACATGCCCTGCTCGTACATCTCGCGCACCACCGACTTGGGGTCGAGGGCGTCCTCGCGCAGCCAGGGGTGCCGTCCGCGGTAGATCTCGTAGGTCGCCTCGAGCAGCTCCTCGAGCGGCTTCGGCCAGGTGATCTCGTCGAGCAGCGCCATCCGCTCGTCGTAGTCCAGGCCGTCGGCCTTCATCTCCCCGATCGCGTCTCCGCGCGCCGCGTGCTGCTGGGCGAACAGGATCTGCCGCGGCGCCTCCAGGGTGGCCTCGATGACCGAGACGATCTCGACGGTGTAGTCGTCGGACTCGGGGTCGAGCAGGTCGAGCGCCTCGATCGCGAAGTGCGAGAGCGGCTGGTTGAGCGCGAAGTCGTCGGGTACGTCGTCGGCCAGCACGTAGCGGCGACCGAGGTCGTCGAGCCGGTCGAGGCGCACCACGGTGCCCGAGGTGATCAGGCTGCGCGCCAGCCGCAGCGCCCGCCGGGCGAGCCGCAGCTGCTGCTTGCGGGGCTCGTGGTTGTCGGTGAGCAGCCGCCGCAGCACCCCGAAGGCGTCCTCGTCGCGGGAGAGGACGTTGACCAGCATCGCGTTGTCGACCTTCATCCGCGACACCAGCGGCTCGGGCACGCCGGCGACCAGCTTGTCGAAGGTCGCCTCGGTCCACACCACCGTGCCCTCGGGCGGCTTCCTCAGGTGCGCCTTGGACTTCTTCTTCGGGTTGGCGGCGTTCTTGGCGTCGGCCTTCGCCTTGGCCTTCTCGTTCTCGATCGTGTGCTCCGGCGCCTGGGCCACGACGTAGCCGGCGGTGTCGAACCCGGCGCGTCCGGCTCGCCCGGCGATCTGCAGGAACTCCCGGGTGCGCAGCACGCGCGAGCGGTTGCCGTCGTACTTGGCCAGGGCGGTGAACAGCACGGTGCGGATCGGCACGTTGATGCCGACCCCGAGCGTGTCGGTGCCGCAGATGACGGTGAGCACGCCCTGCTGGGCCAGCTGCTCGACCAGCCGTCGGTAGCGCGGCAGCATCCCGGCGTGGTGGACGCCGATCCCCCGGCGCAGCAGCTTGGCGAGGGTCTTGCCGAAGCCGGCACCGAAGCGGAACCCCACGGGCAGGTCGACGACGGTGCCCTTGGGCAGCCAGGAGGCGCTGAGCAGCGACGTGGCGTGCTCGACGGCGTCCTTCTGCGTGAAGTGCACGACGTACGCCGGCGCCTGGTGGGTGGTGACGATCTCCTCCAGCGTCTCCGCCAGCGGCGTGAGCGCCCAGGTGAAGGTCAGCGGCACCGGACGCTCGGCCTGGTCGACCACCGCGGTCTCGCGGCCGTTGCGCCGGGTCAGGTCGGCCGCCAGCTCGGAGACGTCGCCAAGGGTGGCCGACATCAGCACGAACTGGGTGCGGGTGAGCTGGAGCAGCGGCACCTGCCAGGCCCAGCCGCGGTCGGGCTCGGCGTAGAAGTGGAACTCGTCCATCACGACCAGGCCGACGTCGGCGTCGGCGCCCTCGCGCAGGGCGATGTTGGCCAGCACCTCCGCGGTGCAGCAGATGATCGGGGCGTCGGCGTTGACCGAGGCGTCCCCGGTGAGCATGCCGACGTTGTCGGCGCCGAAGACGAGGCAGAGGTCGAAGAACTTCTCGCTCACCAGCGCCTTGATCGGCGCGGTGTAGAAGGACACCCGGTCGTCGGCGAGCGCCGCCTTGTGCGCGGCGAGCGCCACCAGCGACTTCCCCGAGCCGGTCGGGGTCGCCAGCACGACGTTGCTGCCGGCGAGGATCTCCAGGACCGCCTCGTCCTGGTGCGGGTACAGCTCGAGCCCGCGCCCGGCGGCGTAGGCGGTGATGTCGTCGTAGACGGCGTCCCAGTCGGTGTCGGCGCCGCTGTCGGTGCCGCTGTCGGTGCCGCTGTCGGTGGCGGTGGCACTGACGGGGTCGGGCACCGGGCCATCCTCGCACCCGGTGCCCGACCCGCCTCGGTGAGGGACTAGGAGCCGATGCCGCAGGTGCCCTGGACGTACTCGCCCGCGGCGTCGACCTGGCCGTCCTCATCCTCGGTGAGGTCGGTCTCGAGCGCGTCGAGGTCGCTGCCAGTGGCGTCGTCGGGCAGCGCGAGCAGGAGGCGCGACATCACCGCGATGCCGGCGCGCTGGTCGTCGGTGAGGCCGTCGGGGATCGCGGCGTCCTCGAGGTCCTGGCCCCACCGCTGCATCGCCTCGACGAACTCGCCGGGGAGCGGCTCGTCGCCGGTCGGGGCCTCCTGCGTCGCGACGGCGTCGATGGCGCTGAAGGCGGTCTCGAAGGCCGCGCACAGCTCCTGCGCGTCGGCCGGGACGGGCCCCGCCGGGTCGTCGGTTCCGGGCTCCTCGGGGTCCTCGGACTCCGACTCGCCGTCGGTCGCGGGCTCGCTGGGCTCCGCCGGGTCGCTCTCGGTGGTCGGGTCGTCGGTCGGCTCGGCGGCCTGCGAGGTCGGGTCCTCCGACCCGGCGTCGTCGGGCTCGTCGTCACCGCCGCAACCGACGAGGAGGGCTGCGCACAGGGCGAGGGGGACGAGGGGCGCGAGCGTGCGGCGCACGGTCATGGGATGGCTCCAGACATGGGGAGTCGAGGGATGGGTGCTGCGTGGTGCTGCGTGGGTGCTGGACAGAGCTGGGCGGTGCTACGGGGTGGGACGTTGCCCACCGCGTCCTGGTTTCACTCGCGGGCGCGGGGGTGCGCGGTGGCGAACACCTCCCGCAGGCTGTCGACGGTGACCAGCGTGTAGACCTGGGTGGTGGTGACCGAGGCGTGGCCGAGCAGCTCCTGGACGACGCGGACGTCGGCCCCGCCGTCGAGCAGGTGGGTGGCGAAGGAGTGGCGCAGGGTGTGCGGCGAGACGTCGCGGGTCACCCCCGCGCGGTCGGCCGCCTTGACCAGCACCGCCCAGGCGGACTGGCGCGAGAGGCGTCCGCCGCGGGAGTTGAGGAACAGCGCCCCGCCGACGGCGCGCGACGTCACCAGCTCGGTGCGCCCGCGCACCAGGTAGGCCTCGACGGCCTCGCGCGCGTAGGACCCGACCGGCACCAGGCGCTCCTTGCCGCCCTTGCCGCGCAGCAGCACGACCCCGTCGGTCAGGTCGAGGTCGTCGACGTCGAGGCCGACGGCCTCGGAGATCCGGGCGCCGGTGCCGTAGAGCACCTCCAGCAGCGCGCGGTCGCGCAGCGCCAGGGTCGTGCCGGGCGCGCCGGCGGCGTCGAGGATCGCCTCGACGTCCGACAGCGGCAGGGCCTTGGGAAGCCGCTTGGCCGGGCTGGGCGGCTTGACCGCGGCGGCCGGGTCGACCTCGGCGAGGCCGTCGCTGACCGCGAACCGGTGGAAGCCGCGCACGGCCACGACGGTCCGCGCCGCCGAGGTCGAGCTGAGCGGCGGGTGGTCGGCGTCGCCCTCGCGCAGGCTCACCAGGAACGACGTCACCGTCGCCTCGGTCACCGCGGCCAGGTCGGTGATCCCCTGCCCCGCCAGGTAGCCCAGGTAGCGCCGCAGGTCGCGGCGGTAGGACGTCAGGGTGTTGGCGGCCAGCCCCTTCTCGACCGTGAGGTGGTCGAGGTAGGTGCGGACCGCGCGTGCGACGTCGTCCAACCCGCCCTCGCCGTCAGGCCGTCAGGACGTCGTCGAGCGGCACGGACTCGATGCCGACCGCCTCGCCGACCGGTCCGTTGGTGAGCCGACCGGCGTGGGTGTTGAGGCCGAGCGCCAGCGACGGGTCGGCCGTGCAGGCGCCGAGCCAGCCGCGGTCGGCGAGCGCGACGGCGTACGGCAGCGTCGCGTTGGTCAGCGCGTACGTCGACGTGGTCGGTACCGCGCCCGGCATGTTGGCCACGCAGTAGAACGTCGAGCCGTGCACCTGGTAGGTCGGGTCGGCGTGGGTGGTGGCGTGGGTGTCCTCGAAGCAGCCGCCCTGGTCGACGGCGATGTCGACCAGCACCGAGCCGGGCTTCATCCGCGAGACCAGCTCGTTGCTGACCAGCTTGGGGGCGGCGGCGCCCGGGATGAGCACCGCCCCGATGACCATGTCGGCCTCGGTGACCTGCTGCTCGATGGCCAGCCGCGACGACGCGAGGCCGTGGACGCGGTTGTGGTAGCGCCAGAACGACATCCGCAGCTTGTCGAGGTCGGTGTCGAGCAGCGTGACGTCGGCGCCCATGCCGAGCGCGATGTTGGCGGCGTTCTGGCCCGAGACACCCGCGCCGATGATGACGACCTTGGCGTTGGCGACACCACCGACGCCGCCCATCAGCACGCCGCGACCGCCGTGCGCCTTCTGCAGCGCGTAGGCGCCGACCTGGGGTGCCAGGCAGCCGGCGACCTCCGACATCGGGTAGAGCAGCGGCAGCGCGCCCGAGGGCAGCTGCACGGTCTCGTACGCGATCGCGGTGACCTGGCGCCGCATCAGCTCCTCGGTCAGCGGCTTGTCGGCGGCGAGGTGGAGGTAGGTGAACAGGGTCAGCCCCTCCCGCATCCGGTGGTACTCCTCGGCGACCGGCTCCTTGACCTTGAGCACCATCTCGACGGCGCCCTCGCCGCCCTCGGTGCCCCAGGCGTCCTCGGCGGTCGGCACGATGGTCGCGCCCGCGGCGACGTACTCCTCGTCGGGGATGGAGGAGCCGACGCCGGCGCCCTCCTGGATCAGCACCTCGTGGCCGTGGGCGGCCAGCTCGTGCACGCCGATGGGCGTGATGGCGACGCGGTACTCGTGGTTCTTGACTTCCTTGGGCACGCCGATGCGCACGGGGGTCTCCCTGGGTGTCGGGGTACGGGGCAGGCTGGTGGCCTGCTCGCGACCCTAGTGGGACGGGCCCGGTCGGACGAGCCCGGCCGGACGGGTCGGGTCAGACGAGCCCGCGCGCCCGGGCCAGCAGGACGCACTGGATCACCGGCCCGTCGGTGACCCGGCCGGCCAGCACGGCGGCGTGCAGGTCGTCGAACGGCACCCACGCCGCGGTCATGTCGGCCTCCTCGTGGTGCAGCTCGAAGTCGCCGCGGTCGGCAGCGCTCAGGCCGCGGGCCAGGAACAGGTGCTGGACCTCCTCGGAGATGCCCGGCGAGGGGTAGGAGGTGGTGAGGTGGGTCCACTCGGTGGCCTGCAGCTGGGCCTCCTCGCGCAGCTCGCGGCGGGCGACGTCGACGGGCTCCTCGCCGGGCTCGCCGTCGAGCAGCCCGGCCGGGATCTCGACGAACCGGCGGCCGGCGGGGTGGCGGTACTGCCACAGCAGCGGCACGCGGCCGTCGTCGTCGACCGCGAGGATCACCGCGGCGCCGGGGTGCTCGAGCACGAGCCGCCGCGCGACGGCGCCGTCGGGCGTCTCGACCTGGTCGGCCCGCAGGGCCACCACCCAGCCGTCACGGTGCAGGTCGGTGCTCGACCGCACGGGCCACGCGGTGGGGACGTCCTCCAGCGCCTCGCTCACCCGTCGTGACCGACCGCGACCGGGGACTCGGCCCCGCCGGCAGCATCCACATCCGTGTCGACGTCGTCGTCGACGTCGAGCGGGTCGACCTCGATCGGGAAGCGCAGCTCCTTCTGGCGCTCGATCGCCGCTCCGACGAGCCCGGCGAACAGCGGGTGCGGCCGGGTGGGCCGCGAGCGCAGCTCGGGGTGGGCCTGGGTGGCGACGTAGTAGGGGTGCACCTCGCGCGGGAGCTCGACGAACTCGACGAGGTCGAGGTCGGGGTTGACGCCGGAGAAGACCAGCCCGGCGGTGGTGAGCTGGTCGCGGTAGGTGTTGTTGACCTCGTAGCGGTGCCGGTGGCGCTCCTCGATCCGGGCTTCGCCGTAGGCCTCGCGGGCCAGGCTGCCGGCGGCGAGGTCGGCGGCGTACAGGCCCAGGCGCATGGTGCCGCCGAGGTCGCCGGCGCCGTCGACGTAGGACTCCTGCTCCTTCATGGTGGCGATCACCGGCTCGGCGCAGTCGGGGTCGAACTCGGTGGACGCGGCCTGGGTGAGCCCGGCGACGTTGCGGGCGTACTCGATGACCATGCACTGCAGGCCCAGGCACAGCCCGAGCGTCGGGATGCGGTGGGTCCGGGTGAAGGTCAGGGCGCCGAGCTTGCCCTCGATCCCCCGGATCCCGAACCCGCCGGGGACGACGACCGCGTCGACGTCGGCCAGGTGCTTGGCGGCGCCGGCCGGCGTCTGGCACTCGTCGGAGGGCACCCAGCGCACGTGCACCTTGGCCTCGTGGGCGAAGCCGCCGGCCCGCAGCGCCTCGACCACCGAGAGGTAGGCGTCGGGCAGGTCGACGTACTTGCCGACCAGCGCGATGGTGACGTCCTCCTTGGGGTGGTGGACCCGGCGCAGCAGGTCGTCCCACACGGTCCAGTCGACGTCGCGCCAGGGCAGGTCGAGCCGGCGCACGACGTAGGCGTCGAGGCCCTCGCGGTGCAGGACCTTGGGGATGTCGTAGATCGACGGCGCGTCGGCGGCGGTGACGACGGCCTCCTCGTCGACGTCGCACATCAGCGAGATCTTGCGCTTGATCGAGTCGGGCAGCTCGCGGTCGGCGCGGCAGACCACCGCGTCGGGCTGGATGCCGACCTGGCGCAGCGCGGCGACGGAGTGCTGGGTCGGCTTGGTCTTCAGCTCGCCCGAGGGCCCGATGTAGGGCACCAGGGAGACGTGCAGGAAGAAGCAGTTGTCGCGGCCGATCTCGTGGCGCACCTGCCGGGCGGACTCGAGGAAGGGCAGCGACTCGATGTCGCCCACCGTGCCGCCGATCTCGGTGATCACCACGTCGATGTCGGGGCCGCCCATCGCCAGGATGCGGTCCTTGATCTCGTTGGTGATGTGCGGGATCACCTGGACGGTGTCGCCGAGGTAGTCGCCGCGGCGCTCCTTAGCGATGACGCTGGAGTAGACCTGCCCGGTGGTGACGTTGGCGATCTGGCCGAGGTCGGTGTCGAGGAACCGCTCGTAGTGCCCGATGTCGAGGTCGGTCTCGGCGCCGTCGTTGGTGACGAACACCTCGCCGTGCTGGAACGGGTTCATCGTCCCGGGGTCGACGTTGAGGTAGGGATCGAGCTTCTGCATCGTCACGCGCAGGCCGCGCGAGCGCAGCAGACGACCGAGGCTGGAGGCGGTCAGCCCCTTGCCGAGGGAGGAGGCGACGCCTCCGGTGACGAACACGTGCTTGGACTGGTCAACCGGGGCCACCTTCACGGGACTCCATCCTATCCCAGGTCGGGAGTGCTCAGTCCGCGGCGCGCGACGACTGCGCGACCTCGAGCAGCTCACGGGCGTGCGCCAGGGCGGTGTCGGAGTCGGCGAGGCCGGCGAGCATCCGCGACAGCTCGCGTTCGCGGGCCGCGTCGTCGAGGACGGTCAGCCCCGAGGTGGTCACCGAGCCGTCGCTGGCCTTCTGGACCAGCACGTGCCGGTCGGCGTAGGCGGCGACCTGCGGCAGGTGGGTGACGACGAGGACCTGGGCGGTCCGGGCGAGCTCGGCGAGGCGGCGTCCGACCTCGACCGCCGCCGCTCCCCCGACCCCGGCGTCGACCTCGTCGAAGACGAACGTCGGGACCGGGCTGGTGCCGGCGAGCGCGACCTCGAGCGCGAGCATCACCCGGGAGAGCTCACCGCCGGAGGCGCCCTTGGTGAGCGGGCGGGGCTCGGCGCCGGTGTTGGCGGCGAGGAGGAGCTGGACGTCGTCGGCGCCGTGGGACGCCGGCTCGATCGGGGTCACGCTGATGGCCAGGCGCGCGTGGGGCATCGCGAGCAGCGTCAGCTCGTCGGTGACCTGCTTCTCCAGCTTCTTCGCAGCCTTGGTGCGGGCCTTGCTGAGGGCGGCGGCTGCGGCGGTGAGCTCGGCGCCGAGCCGGTCGCGCTCGACGGTCAGCGCGGCGATGTGCTCGTCGGTGGAGTCGAGGTCGAGGAGCCGGGTGCCGGCCTGCTCGGCCCAGGCCAGCACCTCGTCGACCGTGTCGCCGTACTTGCGGGTGAGCGCGGTCAGCGATGCCCGGCGCTCGGAGACGGCCGCCAGCCGGGCCGGGTCGGTGTCGAGCCGGGAGGCGTAGGAGGCGACGTCGGCGGCGACGTCGGAGACGAGGTAGGTGACCTCGGCGAGCCGGTCGGCCAGCTCGGCGGCCTCCGGGTCGTGGTTGCGCACGCCCTCGAGGAAGCCGCGGGCCGCGGACGTGGTGCCGAGCGCGTCGGGACCGCCGGACTCGCTCGACAGCGCCTCGCGCGCCTGCTCGGCGGCGGTGCGCAGGGTGTCGGCGAAGCCGAGCCGGGACTCCTCGGCCGCGAGGGACTCGTCCTCGCCCGGTTCGGGCGCGACCTCCTCGACCTCGCCGAGCCCGAAGCGCAGCAGGTCGGCCTCGCGGACCCGCTCGCGGGCCGTCGCGGTGACCTCGGCGAGCTCGCGGCGGGTGGACTCCAGCGCGCGGTAGGTCGTGGTGTACGTCGCCAGCAGCCGGGCGAGCGGGGCGCCGCCGAACCGGTCGAGGGCGTCGCGCTGGGCGCGCGGGAGCAGGAGCCGGTGCTGGTCGGACTGGCCGTGGACGGCGACGAGGGACTCGGCGACCTCGGCCAGGCGGGCGACGGGCACCGACGCGCCGCCGACGAAGGCGCGGGAGCGGCCCTCGCCCGAGACGTTGCGGGCCAGGACGACGACGCCGTCCTCGACCTCGCCGCCGGCCTCCTCGACCGCGGCGGTGAACTCGTCGAGGCCGCCGGCGCGCACGACGCCCTCGACCCGCGCCTGCTTGGACCCGGTGCGGACGGCGCCGGTGTCGGCGCGGCCGCCGAGGAGCAGGCCGAGTGCCGTGACGACCATGGTCTTGCCGGCGCCGGTCTCACCGGTGATCACCGTCAGCCCCGGGCCGAGCTCGAGCACGGAGGAGTCGATGACGCCGAGCGAGCTGATCCGGATCTCCTCGATCACGGGGTGTCCCCGGCGTCGGGGACGCCGAGGCGCCGCCGCTCGCCCGCCCCGCGCCAGCCCTCGACGTTGAGGCCGAACTTGGCCACCAACCGGTCGGTGAACGGCGCCTGGTGCAGCCGGGCGAGCCGGACCGGCCGGGCGCCGCGGCGTACCTCGATGCGGGCGCCGGGGGGCAGGTCGACCGTGCGCCGACCGTCGCACCACAGCACCCCGCCCTCGGTGCGGGCCAGCACCTCGATCGCGATGCGTGAGGACGGCGCCACCACCATGGGACGGGCGAACAGCGCGTGGGCGCTGAGCGGCACCAGGCACAGCGCCTCGACCTGGGGCCAGACGATCGGACCGCCGGCGCTGAAGTTGTAGGCCGTCGAGCCGGTGGGGGTCGCACAGATCACGCCGTCGCAGCCCCAGCGCGACAACGGCCGGCCGTCGACCTCGACGATGACCTCGAGCATCCGCTCGCGGGCGGCCTTCTCGACGCTGGCCTCGTTGACGGCAAAGGTGTGGGCGACCAGCGCACCGTCGGGCCCGGCGTCGTAGACCTCGACGTCGAGGGTCAACCGGTCCTCGACGTCGTAGGAGCCGTCGACGATCGCCCGGATGGTCGGCTCGACCTCCTCGCGCTCGGCCTCGGCGAGGAACCCGACGTGCCCGAGGTTGACCCCGAGCACCGGCGTGCCGCTGTCGTAGGTCATCTCGACCGCCCGCAGGATGCTGCCGTCGCCGCCGATCACCACCGTCAGCTCACAGTCGCGGCTGGCGTCGCTCTCGGACTCGGTGAGCTCGAGCCGCGGGTCGCTCTGGACCGGGTCGAGCCCGAGGTCCTTGGCCTCCGAGGCCACGAGCCGGACGACGATGCCGGCCTGCGTCAGGCCCTCGACGAACGCGGACGCCACGACGCGCGCCTCGGGCCGGCCCGTGTGGGCCAGCAGCAGGACTCGGCGCGGGGTCATGGCTCCAGCCTCTCACCCGGCACCCCCAGGTCGTCGACGCCGTGCACAGCGCGCGCCACCTCGTCGGCGGAGAGCTCGGGATCACCCCGCCGCAGCCAGAGGAAGAACTCGACGTTGCCCGACGGACCGGGCAGCGGGCTTCGGGCGACCATGCGCGCACCCCAGCCGCGGGCCGCGGCCCGGTCGGCGACGTGCTCGACCGCCTCGACGCGCAGCGCCGGGTCGCGGACGACGCCGCCCTTGCCGACCCGGTCCTTGCCGACCTCGAACTGCGGCTTGACCATCAGCGCCAGGTCGCCGTCGGGCGCGGTCACCCCGACCAGGGCGTCGAGCACCAGCGTGAGGGAGATGAACGACAGGTCGCCGACCACCAGGTCGACGGCGCCGCCGATCAGGTCGGGGGTCAGCTCGCGGACGTTCTGGCGGTCGTGGACCGCGACCCGGTCGTCGCTCTGCAGCGACCACGCCAGCTGCCCGTAGCCCACGTCGACCGCGACCACCTCCCGCGCGCCGCGCCGCAGGAGGACGTCGGTGAACCCGCCGGTCGAGGCGCCGGCGTCGAGGCAGCGGCGCCGCGCCACCTGCAGGCCGGCCGGCTCGAACACGTCGAGCGCGCCGGCCAGCTTGTGCCCCCCGCGGGAGACGTAGTCGGGGCGGTCGGGGTCCTCAGCGACCACGATCGCGACGTCGGTGGTCACGCCGGTGGCCGGCTTGGTCGCCACCGCTCCCGAGACCTTGACCCGGCCGCCGGTGACGAGCTCCGCAGCGTGCTCGCGCGAGCGCGCCAGGCCCCGGCGTACCAGCTCGGCGTCGAGGCGCAGCCGCCGTGGCGGCACGGTCAGCCCGCGCCGGGGTGGTCGAGCGCGCCGCGCAGCTCGGCGTGGGCCTGCTCGAAGACCGCGACCTGCTCGTCGAGCGGCCGGTCGGCCACCGAGGCCACGGCGTCGAGGACGGCGTCGACCCGGGCGACGCCGGTGGGCTCCGGTCGGTCGGGCGGCAGGTCGTCGAGGTCGTCGATGTCGGCGAGCTCCGTCATGGGGTCGAGGCTACCGGCGGGCTCGCCGCACCGGTGTCCGCCACCTCGCCCCGGGTGTCGAGCCACGACCAGCACGCCGGCGCCACGACCCGCCACCAGTCGGCGGCCGCGCCGTCACCCGTGACCTGCAGCCGTCCGTCCTCGACCGTGGCGCGCCACCCGCCGAGCGTCCACCCGTCGCCGTCGCCGACCGGCTCGGGCTGCGCCTCGCCGAGCGCCCGCAGGTCGAGACCGACGTACGTCGGCCGCTCCTGCGGACGGGCCGCGGCCAGCTCGGCCAGGCCGGTCACCCCGGTGAGCACCAGCAGCGAGTCGATGCCGACCGCGCGGGCGCCCTCGATGTCGGTGTCGAGCCGGTCGCCCACCATCAGCGGCCGGTCACCGCCCACGCGGCGGATCGTCTCGTCGAGCAGCGGGCGCGCCGGCTTGCCGGCGACGACCGGGTCGACGCCGGAGAACCGGCGGATCGTGTCGACGAGCACCCCGTGACCCGGTGCCACGCCGTACGGCGTCGGGATCGAGCCGTCGGTGTTGCTCGCCACCCACCACAGACCGTCGCGGATCCGGACCGTGGCGCGCATGATGTCGCCCCACAGGACCCGCGGGCCGTAGCCGGACACGACCGCGTCGGCGTCGTCGTCGACCCCGACCGGGACCAGGTCGCGCTCGCGGAGCGCGACGTCGAGACCCTCGCCGCCGAGCAGCACGACGCGGGCGCCGGACCCGAGACGGTCGAGCAGCACCCCCGCGGCCGCCTGCGCCGAGGTCACCACGTCGGCCGTCGAGGCCTCGACCCCCAGCTCCTGGAGGTGGTCGGCGACCGCCTGAGGCGGGCGCGAGGCGTTGTTGGTGATGAACGCCAACCGCATGCCGGAGCGCCGGGTCTGTGCCAGGTGCTCGGCCGCGCCGGGGACCGCGTCGGGCCCCACGTAGACGACCCCGTCGAGGTCGAGCATCGCGAGGTCGTAGTCGCGCCAGAGCGGCCGTGAGGGCGTGAGCATGGACCCACTGTCGCAGCCGGTGGCGGCGCCTCGGCCTCAGGCCGGCTCTCGTAGGCTTCCCCGATGGACCAGGCACCGGTGATCCCACCGTTCGTCGCCGGTCCGCTCCGCCTCGCGCCCTTCCGCGGCATCCGGCTGACGGCGTCCCGCATCGGCGATCCCGCCTCGGCCCGCACCCTGGCGCGGCCCTACCAGGACGTCCCGAAGCGGCTGCGTGCCTGGGAGCAGCGTGGGTTCCTGATCCACGACGCCGAACCGGCGCTGTACCTGCACGAGTACACCGTCAGCGGGATCACCGTGCGCGGACTGGTCGGCGCCGTCGAGGTCTCCCGCCGGGCCACCCGCCTGGAGCAGCGCGCGATCCTCCCGCACGAGGGGTTCTACCCCGCCCAGGCCGACGACCTCGCCGACCGGATGGCGGAGATGGGCATCAACCCCGCGCCGATCCTCCTGGTCCAACGCTCGCCCGAGGCGCTGCGCGACCTGCTGCGCACCGTCCGGGCCGCGCCGGCCGAGCAGGTCGTGGACCGTCCCGGCCAGCTGCACCGCATCTGGTCGCTGCGCGACCCGGCCATGTTGGCCGCCATCGACGCACACCTGGCACCGACGAACGCCCTGATCGCCGACGGCCACCACCGCTACGCCGCCTACCTCAAGCTGCAGCAGCGCGATCCTGGCGCCGCCACCGACCGGGGGCTGGCGATGCTGGTCGACCACGACGACACCCCGCTGTTCCTCGGGGCCATCCACCGGGTCCTGGTGGGGTCGTCGGTGCGCGACATCGCCGACGCGGCGGCGTCCCTCGGCATCGCGACGCACGAGACCACGCAGGAGCGGGCCGTCGCCGCCCTCGGCCCGTCGAGCCTGGTGGCCACGGACAATGAGACCTGGCTGGTCGTCGAACCCGACCTCGGCGACGGCCGGGTCGAGGTCGAGGTGCTCCACGACAGCCTCGTCCCCTCGCTGGGCCACGGACCGACCCGGATCAGCTACCACCACTTCGCCCAGGACGCCCTGCGCCAGGCCGGACCCGACCACGGTGCTGCGGTGCTGCTGCCGGCTCCGGCGCTGGCGCAGGTGCAGCAGGTGGTGGAGGCCGGCCGGCTCTTCCCGGAGAAGGCGACGTCGTTTCAGCCCAAGCCGGCGTTCGGGGTCTTCATCCGGTCCTGGCACGACGAAGAATGCGGCCCCTCGTCATCTCCACCTCCGTCCGCGAGACCCGTCCCGCCCCCGTCGTGAAGAACCGCCGGCGCAGCGCGCCGGTCACCTCCACCACGTCACCGGGCCGCCAGCCGGCCACCGAGCGCTGGGCCCGCGGCGTCCAGGCAACACACTCGAGCGCGTCGACGGTGACCTTGCTGCGGTCCTCGCGCCCCGGCGGGCGGGCGACCACCACCCGGAACGCCACGAGGGTGTCACCGCTGGGCAGCTCCCGGGCCTCCGGCTCGGAGACCCGTCCCACCAGGCGCACCTCGTTGAGCTCGACCGTAACCGCTTCCTTCTTCTTCGTCTGTGCGGACATGCACATCACCTCCTGCCCCGCAGCCTGACCGCGGCGACGGACAGGGTCGGCGGCCCCGGCGTCCCGGTTGTGGACAAGCGGGTCGAGGCGCCGCCTGTGGACGACTCCGGGACGTTTCCACAGCCGCGGACGAGCGGTGAGACAACAAAAAGCAGAAAGGCGACCCGAACGAATCGGGTCGCCTTTCTGGAAATGTTGTCCGGCGGCGTCCTACTCTCCCACAGCCTCTCGGTTGCAGTACCATCGGCGCTGGCAGGCTTAACTTCCGGGTTCGGTATGGGACCGGGTGTTTCCCTGTCGCTATGGCCGCCGTAACTCTAGCCGCCTCCCCGGTTGGTGCATGGGGTGGCGAAGTCGTGGTGTTTCGATAGTGGACGCGTGGTGTGCAGGAGATCTGCAAGATGTCTGCAGGTGTTCTGCGGTGTGGTGTTGGTTGAGGGTTTGTGTGGCAAGCCCTCGGCCTATTAGTACCGGTCGGCTGGGCATTGCTGCTGTACACCTCCGGCCTATCAACCCCATGGTCTGTAGGGGGCCTTAACCCCTCAAAGGGGGTGGGAAACCTCATCTTGAAACGTGCTTCCCGCTTAGATGCATTCAGCGGTTATCACTTCCGAACGTAGCCAACCAGCCGTGCCCCTGGCGGGACAACTGGCACACCAGAGGTTCGTCCATCCCGGTCCTCTCGTACTAGGGACAGCCTTTCTCAAGTTTCCAACGCGCGCGGCGGATAGGGACCGAACTGTCTCACGACGTTCTAAACCCAGCTCGCGTGCCGCTTTAATGGGCGAACAGCCC